>DATJVI010000070.1:0-31431 GCA_035501875.1 Burkholderiales bacterium | reverse complement strand
ATGGTGAATGGTGAATGGTGAATGGTGAATGGTGAATGGTGAATGGTGAATGGTGAATGGTGAATGGTGAATGGTGAATGGTGAATGGTGAATGGTGAATGGTGAATGGGTAAGGTGGACCGTGCGGGTCCGCACCGGTTCATTCACCTCTTCACTTTTTCACCTCTTCACCTCCTTCACCTCCTTCACGCCTTCACTATTCACCATTCACCATTCACTGCCTCACTGGTGAAAATACGGTACCCGGCCGAGCACCTGCTGGTTGACCACGTTCTTCGGCACCCGCCCGTTCGCGAGATCCCGGCACGCATTGAATACGCTGGCAGCGACGGTATTGATGCACTCGTCGGTCAGGCAGATGTGATGGGGTGTGACGACGATGTTGTCCAGCTTCAACAGCGGATTGTCCGCGGGCGTGGGCTCCTGCTCGAAGACATCGATCGCGGCGCCGGCGATCTTGTTCTCACTGAGCGCGTGGTACAGCGCTTTCTCGTCCACGATGGGGCCGCGCGCCGTGTTGATCAGGTAGGCAGTGCGCTTCATCAAGGCGAGCTGGCGGCTGCCGACCAGATGGCGCGTTTGCTCATTGAGCGGGCAGTTCACGCAAACGAAATCCGACTCCAGCAGCAAAGCGTCCAGGCCGACGAGCCTCACACCCAGCGGCGCAACCGACTCCTGGGTGATATACGGATCGTACCCAAGATGCCTCATCGCGAAGGGCATCGCCAGGCGGAACAGCTCGCTCCCGATGTTGCCCACGCCGATGGAGCCGAGCGTGCGGCCGCTCAAGCCGGTGCCGAAGTAGTGAATGCGCTCGGCCCAACGCCCCTCCCGCACCAGACGGTCCTTCGTGGGAACACGGTGTGCCAGCATCAGCAGGAACGTGAGCGCAGAGCTCGCGACGGGTCGCCGCACCCCGTCGGGCGTGATCGTCAGCAGCACGCCGTTGTCGGTCAGCGCGGGAACGTCGACCGTGTCGTACCCAACGCCGAAACGCGCGATGAGCTTGAGACGCCGGTTTGGACCCGACACGGTCTTGCGAGTGACCTTCGCCAGCATCACGCACACCGCGTCGAACTTCGCCGCCGTTTCCGGGGTGAGCTCGGACTCCAGCTCGGGGAGGAATTCGTACTCGATGCGCGGGTCGGTCAGGATCTTCAAGGCGGATTGGTCGAAGATCGGACTGCCATCCGGCTTGAGGTTGTCGCGCGTGATTCCCACACGGAATTTGTCCTGCGCCATTCGCTGCTCTCCTCCTCTGGACGTCGGCCGGGCCGGCTCAGGCGTGTAGCTTTCCGGCCCACTGCGGATGCGCGAGCGCTTCGGTGTTCACGACATGCCGCGGCCTGCGTGCGTTCGCTACGGACACTGCCGCGCCGAAAGCTCCCTCTCCCAGCAGCCGCATGCATTCGTCCGTGTGGCACACGGCGTGCGGCGCGAGTATGACGTTGTCGAGCTGGTTGATCGGGTGATCCGCGCCGATCGGCTCGGACTCGAACACGTCGATGGCGGCGCCGGCAATCCGGCCGGCCTTCAGGGTATCCACGAGCGCCTTCTCGTCCACCACCGGGCCGCGTGCGGTGTTGACGAAGAACGCGGTGGGCTTCATCAGCCCGAACTCGCGCGCGCCGATGAGCCCGCGCGTCTCCTCACTCAGCAGCGTGTTTACGGAGATGTAGTCAGCCGTCTTGAGCAGAGTCGGCAGATCCACCATCTTGACCCCGAGGTCGCTCACCGCAGACTGAGGCACATAGGGATCGCAGCCGAGGTGCACCATGTTCCATGGCTTGGCAAGCCGGAACACCTCCTTGCCGATGTTGCCGACACCGATCACGCCCAGCGTTTTGCCCATCAGCCCATAGCCCAGGAAATCACTTTTCTCGCGCCAGCGGCCTTCGCGCGTGAGCTTGTCCTTGGTGAACAGCCGGTGCGCAAGCGCCAGAATGAAAGCCATCACGCTGCTCGCTACGGGGCGGCGCACGCCGTCGGGTGTGATGGTGAGCAGAACCCCCTGCTCCGTGAGCGCAGGCACATCCACCGAGTCGTAGCCGACCCCCCAGCGCGCCACCAGCTTCAAGCGGCGATCGGAGCGGCCGACGGTCTCTCGCGTCACGCGCGGGGAAAGCACGCACAACGCGTCGTAGCGGCTGGCGTGCTCGGCGGTCAACACCGACACGCTCTCCGGCAGATACTCCCACTCGATGCGCGGGTCGTCGAGGATCTTCAGCGCTTCGCGTCCGCAGATCGGCTCGCCGCTTGGACTCAGGGCGTCGCGGGTGACGCCAACGCGGAATTTGTCTGCCATGGGACCTCCGTGACTCGTGACTCGGGAACAGCGAATGGTGAATCGTGAATGGTGAATGGTGAATGGGAGTCAAGGCTTCCGCTGCGCGGAAACCCCTAGGTCGTGGAGCGTTGTGAGGCCCTGCCGGATCGCGCCTTGCAGCAGGTGCGCGTCGACCCCCACGGCGAACAGCCGGAATCCCTTGGCCCAGTACTCCCGGCTCCAGGCGTCGCTCGCAGTCATGCACGCCAGGACTTTGTTGTGCTTGCGCGCCGCGACCACCAGCTTATCTATCGCCTGCGTGTACTTGGGATGATCGAACTGCGCCGGAATGCCGAGGAAGTTCGTGAGGTCGAAGTGCCCCAGCCACAGCACGTCCACCCCGGGAACGGCAGCGATCTTGTCGATGTTCTCGATGCCCTCCGCGGTCTCGATCAGGCACATGACCAGCGTGCGCTCGTTCGCGAGCCGGATCTTCTCGGCCACGTCGCCGCCGAGGTAATCGTCGTGAGCGAAGCCGAAGGCCGCGCCGCGCCGGCCAGTGGGCGGATAGCGCGTGCAAGAGACGATGAACGCCGCCTCCTCGGCAGACCCTACCATCGGCGCCATGATTCCCATGCACCCCACGTCCAGAGCGCGCGAGATGTACTGGTATTGGTTGGTCGGTACTCGCGCCATCGGCACCAGGTCGATCCCGCGGCATTGCGCAACCTGGTCCTTGAGCGTTTCGTACCCGGCTCCGCTGTGCTCCATGTCGATCAACAGGAACTCTGCGCCCGCCGACTTCACGATCTGCGCGAGGCCCGGCACCAGGAATTCCCAGCCGAATGCGCCGAACACAGGCTGTCCGGCGAGGAGTTTCGTCTTTACGGGATTGGAGCGCATTCGTGACTCGTGGTTCGTGATTCGTGACTCGTGACTCGTGAATGGCGAGTAGTGAATGAGTAAATGAGTGAAGGAGGTTACAGATGTGAGATGCGCGCTGCGCGCCGATTCCTCACCTGTCCGCCGGTACACCCGCGCTACTCTGGTTCCCGCCTTCCACCCCCCGTCGCGCGTTCACTCCTTCACTCCTTCACTCCTTCACCCCTTTACTCCTTCACTCCTTCACTCCTTTACTCCTTTACTCCTTCACTCTTCACATCGACGCCGACAACGCGCCGTCGACGACCAGCACGTGCCCGGTCACGTACGAAGCCTCGTCGGAGGCGAGGAAGACAGCCGCTGGACCGATCTCGTCCAGTCTTCCCCAGCGGCCGGCGGGCGTGCGTCGGCACACCCAGTCGTTGAACTCCTTGTTCTCGATCAGAGCGGTGTTGAGCTCGGTTGCAAAGTAGCCCGGTGCGATGGCGTTGACGGTGACGTTGTGCGGCGCGAGCTCGATGGCGAGCTCGCGGGTGATGGCGTGCACTGCGCCCTTGCTCGCCACGTAGCCCGAGATGGTCGGGCGCGCCAGGATGGCGCTGACCGAGCCCGTCATGATGATCCGTCCGGCCTTGCGTGGGATCATGACGCGCGCCGCCTCGCGCGCCAGCGCCCATACCGCAGTGAGGTTGGTCGCCAGCACGCGTTGGAAATCGGCGGTTTCGAACTCGGTGATCGGTCTGCGGTGTTGGATTCCTGCGTTCGCCACCAGGATGTCGAGCCGTCCGTGCCGCTGCACGACGCCCTGCACGCAGGCAATGCAAGCCTTCTCGTCGGTCACGTCGAAGGCGGCGACCTCACCCTTGAGCCCGGCTCGGCTCAGCTCATCGACACGGGGTTCGAGGGTGGATTCGTCGCGTCCGTTGATGACGACCGCGGCACCGGCGCTCGCCAGCGACCGCGCCATCGCCCAACCCAGTCCACGCGAGGCACCGGTGACGAGCGCGACCTTGCCCGAAAGCGAGAACAACGCAAGCTCCTCCTGTTTTTCTTGCCACGCGATGGGCTGTCGCGGCGCAGCCACGATCTGCGAGCACCCGCGCGTTGCGGCAGAGACGCAGCGGACTGGCCGCATCATACGTCATCGGTGCAGACGCTGCGCACCGCAATCCCGCTCGCCAACGGCACCCGGCGCTCGCGGCCCTGCGACTGCCGCAGCTGTACAGGGCCACGTGCTCGACCAAGGCGTACGATCCGCGATACCGCGTGTCTCCTGTCGGTGCCAGAGCGGGGGATCTCGGTTCAGGGCAGCAAGACAGTGGATCCGGTGGTCTTGCGTCCCTCGAGGTCGCGATGCGCTTGCGCCGCGTCCTTCAGCGCGTAGGTCTGGTTGATTTCGATCTTTACCTTCCCGGACTTGACGATGTCGAACAGTTCGGCGGCGCTCTTCTCCAGGTCCTCGCGCCGCGCCGTGTAGGTCACCAGCGAGGGCCGCGTCACATACAGCGAGCCCTTCGCGGACAACAGGTTCAAATCGAAGGCGGCGACCGGGCCTGAACCGTTTCCGAAGACGGCCAGCAAGCCTCTGGGCTGCAGGCAATCGAGCGAGCCCGTGAACGTGTCCTTGCCGACCGAATCGTAGACTACGGGGACCTTCTTGCCGCCGGTGATCTCCTTCACGCGTTCGACGAAGTTTTCGCGGGTGTAGACGATGGTGTGGTCGCAGCCATGCGCCTTGGCGATCTTGGCCTTCTCATCGGAGCCGACCGTGCCGATCACGCTGACACCCAGCGCCTTGAGCCACTGGCAGGCGATCAACCCGACGCCGCCCGCCGCGGCGTGGAACAGCACCGTCTCGCCGCGCTCGACGCGGTAGGTGCGGCGGATCAAATACTGGACGGTCATCCCCTTGAGCATCATGGCCGCCGCTTGCCGGTCCGGAATTCCGTCCGGGACCTTGACCAGGCGATCGGCGGGGATCAAGCGCACCTCGGAGTAGGCTCCCGGCGGGCCACCGGCGTACGCCACGCGGTCGCCCGCCTTGACCCATGTAACGCCGGGCCCAACGGCTTCGACCACCGCCGCCGCTTCGAGCCCGATCCCGCTCGGCATCGGCAGTTGGTACAGCCCGGACCGGTGATAGGTGTCGATAAAGTTCAGCCCGATCGCAAGGTTCTTCACCCGCGCCTCGCCAGCGCCCGGCGCACCCACCTCAACCGCCTCGTAAGTCAGGACTTCGGGTCCACCATGCTTATGGATACGCACTGCATTCGACATGTCTACCTCCCTGAACAATTCGTGATTGGTGACGTGCGTCGATCTGACGATCTGGTCCCCGGCGTCGGCACCCCAGCCGGCTTCGATGCCGCGGCTGAGGTCCATGCCGATCCGGGAGGCTTCGTGCACGCGGCCCGCAGGTGCGGACACTGTCCAGTTGCTGGGCCTGACTCAGCCGCCTTGGGATCGGGCCGGGGAAAACGGCGACGCGTCGTATTCTAACAGCGGCGTCACAGAGCGCCAGAAGCGTGGAACGCCGCGGGCAACGGGACGCAGGATGAGGTCGAGAGGATCGAGCAGCGAAACGCCGGCCCGAACGCGGCGCGCGTTGGGGGTTAGTTCCAGCGCCGGAGGAAATCGCGCAGCTGGGGGTAGATGCCTTCCCGGAATTTGCGGCCGCTGAAGATGCCGTAGTGGCCGACACCTCGGGCCAGCAGATGCCTGCGCTTCTCCGAGGGAATGCTCCGGCACAACACGTGTGCGGCCTCGGTCTGTCCGTTGCCGGAGATGTCGTCCAGCTCCCCTTCGATCGTGAACAGCGCCGCGGACTTGATTGCCTCGGGACGCACCGGCACATCGCGCACCGTCATCTTCCCCTTGGGCAACGCGAACTCCTGAAACACGACCTTGATCGTGTCCAGGTAATACTCCGCCGGCATATCCAGCACCGCGTTGTATTCGTCATAGAAGCGCCGGTGGGCGGAGGCACTGTCGCCGTCGCCGACGATCAGGTGGTTGAAGAATTGCCGGTGGGCATCGATGTGGCGGTCGGCGTTCATCGCCACGAAGCCCAGGTGCTGCAGGAAGCCCGGGTAGACACGCCGCATGTAGCCGGGATAGGTGAACGGCACCCGGTGGATCACTTTGTCCTCGAACCAGGAGTGCGAGCGCCCCATGGCGAACTCGTTGACCACCGTCGGGCTGCGGCGCGTGTCGATGGGGCCGCCCATCATCACCATCGTCTTGGGCACCGCCGGGTCGTTCGATCGCGCGAGCAGCGAGACCGCAGCGAGCACAGGCACGGTCGGCTGGCACACCGACATCACGTGGAGCCCGGGGCTGAGCAGGTGAATGAATTCGATGCAGTAGTCGACGTAGTCGTCCAGATGGAAGGGGCCGTGAGACAGCGGCACCTGGCGCGCGTCGACCCAGTCGGTGATGTACACGTCGAAGTCCTGCAGCGTCGTCCTGACCGTGTCGCGCAGGAGGGTCGCGTAATGGCCCGACAGCGGGGCGAAGATCAGCAGCTTCGGGCCCGGCTTGTCCATCGCCTTGCGGAAGTGCTGGAGGGTGCAGAACGGCTTCTTGAGCACCGGCTCGATGCTCACAGGCACCTGCTCGCCGGCCACCTGTACGTGGTCGATGCCCCAGGCCGGCTTCTCGTAGGAACCCATCACGCGCGCCAGCAGCTCATGGCTGGCGGCGAAGGTGCGGCTCAGAGGATGGTAGGCGAAGGGGCTGTAGGGATTGGTGAACAGCTTCCGGTTGGTGTCGGCCCAGGCCACCAGCGGCGCCGTCATCCTCTTGTGCAGCTCGTGCAGTTCGTAGAGCATTCGCACCTCGTCCGAAAACTCTGCGCCGGCAGAATATGCCGACATCGCACCACATCTAGCAGTTTCCGTGCCGCAGCACGCACCCGCTCGGAGCACTGCATCCCAGCGACACAAGGACCAGGAGGGGACGCTGCCGCTCCGAACCCCGCGCACTGAACCGTCCGGATGGATCACCGCTCGCACCGGATTGTCATGCTCGGCCGGACGAAATGTAAAGACCCACTGATGACGCGTCAAGTGCGTACGTCACACTTACGGCATGCGGGCTGAAGCTTTGAGCCCCGCGCGTCGCGACCTCAGTCCCAGTCGATCGCCAGCGGCGGCTCTTGCATTGCGGCCGCCTGCTCCCGTAGCGCGAGGATGTGGTCCTGCCAGTAGCGTTGCGTGTTGAACCAAGGAAAGTTCACCGGGAACGCGGGGTCGTCCCAGCGGCGGGCCAGCCAGGCGGCATAGTGAGTAAGCCGCAGGGTGCGCAGCGCTTCGATCAGATTCAGCTCGCGCGCATCGAAATCCTGGAAGCCGCGGTAGCCGCGCAGGAGACTGCGGAGCTGCTGCTGCATCGAATCACGCTCGCCAGAGAGCAGCATCCAGAGGTCCTGGACGGCCGGCCCCATGCGGGAGTCGTCGAGGTCGACGAAGTGAGGGCCGTCGGCATCCCACAGCACATTGCCGGCGTGACAGTCGCCGTGCAGCCGGACGAGGCGGATATCGCCTGCCCGTTCGAAGCATCCGCGCACCTGCGCCAGCACCTGGTGCACGAGCGTCTCATAGGCGGGCACCAGGTCCGCAGGGATGAACCCATGCTCCCGCAGAAACGCACAGGGTTCGTCTCCGAAGCCGGCGACGTCCAGAGTGGGCCGGTACCGGAAGGGGTGCAGGGCACCCACAGCGTGGATACGGCCGATGAAGCGGCCCATCCATTCCAGCGTGGACTCCTGCTCCAGGTCCGGTGCGCGGCCTCGCTGCCGCGGGGCAAGCGAGTACAGAAACCCGTCGTGCTGGTGCAAGGTCTCGCTGCCGGCGTCGACAAGCGGGGCAACGACGGGCAGCTCGGCAGCCGCCAGCTCCAGCGCAAACGCATGTTCCTCGCGGATCGCCTGCGCCGACCATCGCGCGGGTCGGTAGAACTTCACCACCAGCGGGCCCGCCTCCTCGATCCCGACCTGGTAGACGCGGTTCTCGAAACTGTTCAAGGGAAACAGGCGGCCATCGCAGCGGTAGCCGCATCGCTCCACCGCAGCGAGGATGACATCGGGGGTCAATGCATCGTACGGGTGACCACTGCTCGGCGAGGCATCGGGCATGGCCACATTCTAGCGCCAGGCGGAATCCGCCCCACCGGCCGGTCATGCCACGCCCGCAGTCCAGGTCGGGCGGGCGTCATCGGCCCGTTCCGGGTTGGTGCCTGGGCCTGGACGTGCGGGTTACATCGAACCGACTAAGCGCGCCGTGGGAACGATCCGCGCTGGAACTCGGCTTCGCTGCCGAGCGACTCGACGAGCTCCACGCTGTCGAGCCGACAATCCCGAAACAGCGCGAGCATGCCGGCTAGAACCTGCGGTAACTGGTCCAGCGGCTGCAGCCGAAACAGGTGGGACACGGCATGCGCGGTGTCGAGCTGCGACTCCAGCCGCACGCCGATGGCGCTCGGCCGCAGTGCGGCGAGCTTCACTCGAGGATCGGCTTCGGTGGAGCGAAACTGCCGCACCGTCCGTGAAAGGAACGCCTGCAGTGCGATCTCCTCGCGCGCGCTGCTGCCGGCGTAGTGGGCGACCAGCCACCCCAGCGGCGGCCGCGGGATCGGCAGCAGTGACAGCCCGCTGCGGCCAAGCTGCGCAATCAGCTCGCGAGCTAGCGGCATCCCCCAACGCGCGATATCGGCGCCCGTGGATGCAAACGAGGGAGCTTGCGCGCCGGTGACCGCGATGCCGGTCAGAAACCGCAGCTCCACCTGCTCCTGCGCACTGTCGAGTGCAATCGGCGCGGGGGGCAGCTCCCAGTGCGTGAGCGGCGCGCCGGCCTCCACGGCGCGCAAGCGAGCGAAGAGATCGGCGAACGAGAAGCCGAGCAGTGATTGCCTGGCGCAAAGGGCTGCGTTGATGCCGAAGTTCCAGCTGCGGCCCAAGGCCCCGGCATCTTCCAGCACTCGCGCCAGTCGGGAAGGCTGCGCGACTACGCCGGGGACCTCGGTGCCCGCGGCACCGCCCACGACGAATACGACGGGGATGGCGAATACGGCCGCCGCCAGCGGTGCATGCGGTTCCGGCGTGCTCAGCACCCGATCGAGCGCCTCCCAGAGACAACGGCCGGCTGCGGGAGTCGCGACGCGTTCGATCAGCTCGCGTACGCTGCGCTCGCCCGCGCCGACGAGCCGGATCCGGAGCTCCCGTCCCAGCCGCTCGGCAAGCGGGATGCGCTGCGTCGCATCGGCGGCATCGGCGCATTCGATCGCGAGCCGGACCAGCGGCTCGGACTCGGGTGCTGCAAAGCAGCGAGGATCGGGCAGGGTCGGCATGAGTGCCAACGGATTGTGTCACAGCCTCATGCGTGAGACGATGACGGCGCGGTGCGTGGCAAGTTTGGTCTTGACAGCCGCCGTTTAGGTGCTAGACCTAATTAGGGCGCTCGATCGCGATGCGAGGTGCTCGCCCTATCAGGACTTCTTGACGAACGGAAAAATGGGGGAGTTGCACAGATGAGTGAAAGACCAGCAGGATGGTTATCTGACCGCGAGTTGCAACAGGTGGAGCCCGCCGAGCAGGAGAAATTCCGCTCGCCGGTGCCCACGCAAGTCGTGTCCAACGGCGAATACAACCCATTGCCTCAGACCGAGAAGCAGCGCCAGGTCGAGGGGCTGATCAAGGAATACGCGGACAAATATTCGAGACACCAGGGCATCGACCGCCGCGCGTTCCTCAAGTCGGCGTCGGGATTTGCCGCTGCGTTTCTGGCCATGAACCACGTGTTCGGGCCGGTATGGGACGTGTCGGAAGCCGAAGCCGCCGACAAAGATATGGCCAACGAACGCGCCAAGAGACTCTCCGGCCAGTTCATCTTCGACGATCAGACGCACTTCGTGCGCGACGATTTCGATAAAGAAGGGCTCCTCGGCCTGGGCAAATATGCCGTGGAGCACTGGAACCCGAAGATGGCGGAAACGCCGATGACCCTGGCGCGTTACAAGTTCGAGAACTATCTGAAGGAGATCTACCTGGACAGCGACACCAAGGTCGCGCTGCTGTCCACCGCGCCGTTCGACGATCCGAGCTGGTGGCTGCTGTTCAACTACCAGATCCGGGATGCGCGCGCCGCAATCAACAAGGTGGCGGGCACCAAGCGCATGTTCAGCCATTCGGTGTTCACGCCCGGACAAGCCGGATGGATGGACGAGGTGGACAAGGCGATCGCGGAGTACCATCCCGACTCGTGGAAGGGCTACACTATCGGCGACCCGCTCTCGCCCAGCTCCAAGGGCACGGCCTGGCGGTTGGACGACGAGAAGCTCGTCTATCCGTTCTACGAGAAGGCGGTCAAATCCGGCATCAGGAACATCTGCATCCACAAGGGCCTGCTGCCGAAGGACTACGAGCAGTCCTGGCCCGGCGTTTGGAAGTATGCCACCGTCGACGACCTGCGCAAGGCCGCGACAGACTGGCCGCAGCTCAACTTCATCATCTACCACGGCGCGCTGCGTCCGTTCCTGGAAGACCCGGCCTATGAGCTGGGGCTGTTCGAGCAGACCGGCGAGATCCGCTGGGTGACCGATCTCGCGAAGATGGGCGACCTGAAGAATGTCTACGGCGAGCTGGGCACCACCTTCGCGACCTGTGCGGTGGCCAACCCGCGCATGGCGGCCGCAGTCGTCGGTTCGCTGGTCAACGGACTGGGCGCCGATCATGTGGTCTGGGGCAGCGACTCGGTATGGTATGGCTCGCCGCAGTGGCAGATCGAAGCATTCCGCCGCCTGGAGATCCCCGCCGACATGATGCAGAAGCAGGGCTGGAAGACCGCTCTGGGCGGCTCGGACAGCGCGGTGAAGCGCATGATCTTCGGCGAGAACTCCGCGCGCCTGTACCACTACAAGATCGCAGACGCCTATGAACAGCTGCCTCACGACAAGCTGACGCAGATGAAGCGTGCCTACGAGGAGGCCGGCGGAGAGCGCAATAACGCCTTCTACGGCTACGTCGGGAAGAGCGTCACGGCCTAGAGCACACCTTCGCCGCCGTATCGAAACCGGGGGCGGAAGCCCCCGGTTTTTTTTCCGAGAGTCGGCCGGGCCAACGCCGCACCGCGGCCCGGTTTTTTCGGTAATGTGCGCAGATGACCGGACAGGTTCTCCGTGCAAGCTTCGCGCTGCTTCGGGTGCTCGCCCTCAGCGCTCCGGTCGCGCTTGGACTTCCCAGCCTTCGGGCGCAAGGTGAGCTCACCGCCACGGTGCGCAGCGGCTCGGGCTTCGCCATCTCGCGCGCGACCCAGATCGTCACCAACGCGCATGTAGTCGAGAACTGCAGGGAGCTTCGCGTATTCGCCGGCAAGCGCCAGGCACCGGCGACGGTGATCGCGGTGGACCATGAGGCCGACCTGGCGTTGCTCGACACCAGGCTTGCGGTTCCGGGGATGCTCGCGTTGCGCGGCGGCCCCGAGCTGCGCCTCGGCGAAGGCGTAATCGTCTTCGGGTTCCCGCTCGCCAGCTCGCTCTCCCACGAAGGAAATCTGACCACCGGCAACGTGAGCGCACTCGCGGGCCTGCGCGACGATCCCAATTACATTCAGATCACGGCGCCTGTTCAGCCGGGCAACAGCGGCGGCCCTGTGTTGGATCAGGGTGGGACCGTGATTGGCGTTGTCACCGCGAAGCTGGACGCTCTGAGCGTGGCCAGGTTCACTGGGGACATTCCGCAGAACGTCAACTTCGCGGTCAAGCTCGAGTCGCTGAAGCGCTTCCTCGACGCTCACCGCGTGGGCTACGACACGGTGCTTTCCGGCCCAAGCCTACCGGCGGCCGATGTGGCGCAGGCAGCGAAAGCGGCGAGCGTACGCATCCAATGCACTTCGAGCGACACGACGACCGCGGGCGGCGAGCCCGTGCACGCCTCTCCCGGCGCCGAGCCGGCGGCGCCGCTGCCGGTGCCCGCACCTGGAGCAGTCGCGCCGGGCCGGCCTATGCCACTGCCTCCGGCCCCCGGCCAGAAGCCGGCATCGGAGCAGATCCAGTTGCTCGAGGTGCGCACGCCCTACCCCGCCGCAGCACCGGCGGTACGCGAGCTGGTGCTCGTCAACCGCTCCCCTTATAGCGTGTTGGAGGTCACCCTAGGCTGGTCGGAGGGCTCGGGTGCGGCCCACTGTCCGAGCTCGCCGGCCGCGTATCGGGGGACGCAGGAGCTGTTCGTCAGCCTCGCGCCGGGACAGACGACGACCGCGATCGGAGAGTTCTCTCCCCGGGCGAGCGTGTTCTGCGTGCTCGCGGCGCAATTCCTCCCTCCCAGCCGCTAGCCGCCCCATGCCAGCGGCATCACCGCTCGCGCTCGCGGTGGAATTCACGCCCGGAAGAGCTCGACCAGCTTGTCGCTCGCCAGCGGCGCACTAAAGTGGTAGCCCTGTCCGCTGGCGCAGCCATGCGCCTTAAGGAAGTTGAGCTGCTCTTCGGTTTCCACCCCCTCGGCGATGGTGGAGTGCTTGAGGCTGTGCGCCATGGTGATGATGGCGGTGACGATCGCCGCGTCGTCGGGATCGGTGGCGATGTCGCGCACGAACGTCCGGTCGATCTTCAACCCGTCGATCGGGAAGCGCTTGAGATAGGCGAGCGAGGAGTAGCCCGTGCCGAAGTCGTCGATGTGAATCGCCAGGCCCATGTCCTTGAGACGATGCAGTGTACGGGCTGCGGCGTCCGGTTCTTCCATCAGCACGCTTTCCGTGAGCTCCACGGCCAGGCGCGCGGGATTGACACCCGAGCTCTCGACCGTGCGCCGGATCATATTCACGAGGTCCGGGCTGCGAAACTGGCGCGCCGAGACGTTGACGGACACGGTTCCGTCCGGTGGCATCGCGTCGCCCCAGCTTTGCACTTGCCGGCACACCTCTTCGAACACCCACTGCCCGATCGGCACGATCAGGCCCGTGTCCTCCGCCACCGGGATAAAGGCGTCGGGCGAGATCGGCTCGGCGTCCGGTCGCTCCCAGCGCAGCAGGGCCTCCGCGCCCTGGATGTGGCCGTTCGTGAGGTCGACCTGAGGCTGATAGACGAGGCGGAATTCGCCGCGCTCCAGCGCGCGCCGCAAGCCGGACACGAAGAACAGACGCTCGAAAGCGCGCGTGTTCATCTCCTCACGGAAGAACTGGAAGCTGTTCTTGCCCTGCTCCTTGACCTTGTACATCGCGGTGTCGGCGTTTTTCACCAGCTCGGAAATGGTCTTGCCGTCGGTCGGGTACACGCTGATGCCGATGCTGCCGGTGACGAAGATCTCCTGGCCGCTGATGTGATACGCCTCGGAGATCACCCGCTCCACGCGCTGGGCCGTTCCCGTCAGCCCTTCCGGGTCCCCGATGTCCTCCACGAAGATGGTGAACTCGTCGCCGCCCAGGCGGCAGACGGTGTCCTCCTGCCGCATGCAGCTCTTCAGCCGCCGGGCCACCTCCACCAGCAGCAAGTCGCCCACGTCATGCCCGAGCGTGTCGTTGATGACCTTGAAGTTGTCCAGGTCGATGAAGATCACCGCCACCCGCTGGTGGTGGCGCGCGGCCTTCTCCATCCCGACCTTGAGCCGCCCGTAGAACAGGTTGCGATTGGGCAGCCCGGTGAGCGCATCGTAGTTGGCGAGGTACTCCAGCTGCTGCTGGGACTCCTTGATCGCCGAAATGTCCCGCAGCACCGCCACGTAGTTGATGACTGCCCCGTGGTGGTCTTTCAGCGCCGAGATCGTGAGCAGATGGGGCTGGATCGCACCCGAGCGCGTGCGGTTCCAGATCTCGCCTTGCCAGCGTCCGTATTCCTTGATCGCGCGGTGCATCTCGTCGAAGTACTTGCGGTCGTGACGCCCGGAGCCGAGCAGGTTCGGGCGCTTCCCGAGCACCTCGTCGCGCCCGTATCCCGTCACATCGGTGAACGCGCGGTTGACCGCGATGATGCGCTCCTGATCGTCGGTAATGACAATGCCTTCGGCGGTGCTCTCGAACACGCGCGCGGCCAGACGCAGCTCGTCCTCGGTCTGCTTCTGCGCGGTGATGTCCATCTGCGTCCCGGCGGCACGGGTCGCTCTACCGTTGGCGTCCCACGCCAGGACCTTGCCGCGCACCAGCACCCAGCGCCAGTCGCCATTGCGGTGGCGGATGCGCAGCAGCAGCTGGATCGTCTCGCGCCGGGCCTTGAACCCGCTCACCAGTTGGTCCCAGGCCTCGCGGCGGTCTTCCGGATGCATCATCTCGTTCCAGAACTCGATGCGCGGGGGGATTTCTCCCGGCTGGTAGCCCAGCATGCGGTAGGTGCGGTCGTTCACCGTCAGCTGGCCGGAGGAAAGGTCCCAGTCCCAGAAGCTCAAGTCCGCGCCTTCCAGCGCCAGCCGGAAGCGTTCCTCGGATTCCTTAAGCGCGGCCGCAGCGGCGTGCTGGTTGCGCCGCGCGTCGGCGTCGCGCAGCTCGCGGGCGACCGCCGGGCCCAGCCGCGCCAGGCTGTTCTTGAGCACGAAGTCGTTGGCGCCCGCCTTCATGGCCGCCACGGCGGCGTCCTCGCCCATCGTCCCGGACACGACGATGAACGGGATGTCCAACGAGCGCTCCCCGAGCAACTTGAGCGCGCGGGTGCTCGAGAAGCCGGGCATGGAGTGGTCGGAGAGGATCAGCTGCCAGCCTCCCTCGTCGAGCGCGGCGACCATGTCTGCAGCCGTATCCACGCGGCGCCAGAGCGGCCGGAATCCCGCGCGGCGCACCTCCATCGCCAGCAGCTCGGCATCCTCGAGCGAGTCGTCGACGATCAGCACCTTCAGCGCGCGCGCGCTCGGTTCGGGCGGAAGAGTGGGTGCGGTGGCGGTGTGCTGCGGACTCATGACCTACTCTCTCGAACGTAATTGCCGGTGAAGCCCTGGGGGAACCGCGCCGGGCCTGGACTCGACGAGGCGCTCCCGCAGCGCTCGCGCAGCTCGCGGGAAAACGCGGGCGCCAGCGCGGCCATGTGGCCGGTTCGGCCACCGCGCACGGCACACTGGCCGCCGTCCGTGCGCTCATGCTCGAGCAGCGTTGCATGGATCATCTCTTGTCCTTCTCGGCGCCAAGCGTGAACAGAAACGAAGCACCGTGGCCGATGGACCCTTCGGCCCAGATGCGGCCGCCATGACGATGGATGATTCTCTGCACCGTGGCAAGGCCAATCCCGGTGCCGGGGAAATCGTCGGCGGCGTGCAGACGCTGGAAGGCGACGAATAGCTTGTGCGCCAGGCTGACGTCGAATCCGGCTCCATTGTCCTGCACGCGGAACACGTCTCCGGACCCCGGCTTGTGCCCGAACTCGATGCGCGCCGTGGGCGTCTGTGACGTGAACTTCCACGCATTATCGATCAGGTTCTCCAGCACCACCCGCATCAGGCGCGCGTCGCAATGTGCGACCAGCCCCTCCTCGATCTCGGCTTCGACGTGCCTTTGCCGGTCTACGCTCTGCCGCTGCTCGATCACTTCGCGTGCCATCGCCGTCAAGTCGACCGGCTGCGCCACCAGCTCCAGGCGCGCGACCCGCGCCAGCTTGAGCAGGTCGTCGATCAAATGGGCCATGCGCTCGGTGGCGCCCCGGATGCGCCTCAAGTAACACTTCCCTGGCTCCGGAAGCTGGGCCCCGTACTCGTCCAACAGCGCCTGGGCGAAGCCCTGGATGCTGCGCACAGGGGTGCGCAGGTCGTGCGACACCGAGTAGCTGAACGATTCCAGCTCGTGGTTGGCGGCCTCCAGCTCTGCCGTGCGCCGCTGCACGCGCTGCTCGAGCTCGGCATTGAGCACGCGGATCTCATGCTCCGCCTGTCTCTGGCGGCTCACGTCGCGCAGCGCCACGACCAGCCACTGGGTGCCGGCGAACCCAGCCGTTTCTGCGGACAGCTCGCCAAGCCAGACCGCACCGTCCTTGCGCCGGAAGCTCGCTTCGAATCCGTGCACGCGACCGCTGCGTGCGAGCTCGGCGAGCAGCCTCTGCCGATCTGTCGGGTCGACCCAGATGCCGAGCTGCAGGGCGGAGCGCCCGATCACCTCTTGCCGCGAGTATTCAAATAGGCGCTCGTAGGCGTCGTTGACCTCGAGATAGCGCCCGTCTTCGCGGTTCGAGATCGACAGCGACCCGGGGCAGGTCCGGAACACCGTGAGGTACTTAGCCTCCGATTCGCGCAGCGCCGTCTCGACGCGCTTGCGTTCCCCGATGTCGACAATGCTCGCCCGCAGCAGGGACGCGTACGGCGAGGGCAGGCACGTCAAACGCGTCTCGCAGACGACGTCGCGGGCCTGCCCGTCCCGGTACGTCCACTCGAAGACCGGGTTTTCGCCGCGGGCGGCAGCCTGGAGCTGCTCTCGGCCGGATGTCTCCGCGCGGCTTCCGTCGGGTTGGACCGGGGCGCTGAGCTCGATCCAGCCGCATCGGAGGAGCTCGCTGCGGGGCAACCCGAACAACCGGCAGGCATTCTCGTTGACCAGACAAAAGCGGTCCAGCGCGAGATCGAGGACGATGATCGCCTCCGGCGCGTATTCGACTAAGGCATGCAGCCATCGTCCGGCTTCGCTCGGCGCCGCAGCCGCTGGCTCGGCGTCAGACGTCCGCCCGCGGCCTTCGGGGCCGGCTTGGAGGCGTTGCTCTTCGGCGTCGGCTGGCAGACACTGTTCCGGCTCGAGCGGCTCGGTGCTGCGGGCGCGGAGCGTCCGGGGCATCACGCTCACAAACCCGACCGCGGCTGCCAGCGACACCAGGGCCGCCACCGCCTTGACCCCACCCGCTGTCCAGTACGCGGGGACCCACAGCGTGAAGACATCGAACCACTGGGTCAGGACGCCGACGAGCAGAAGAGCGACGAGCGGCACGCACATCCGGCGCAGAGGGAACTCGGACCGGCGCCGGTAGCACCACAGGACGAATAAGGAAAGCAACAGGTACGCCGCGCCAATCACCAGGTCCGCGCTTGCATCCAACCACATCAGCGCCCCGTCCCAAAGCTCGCTCTGGCCGCCGGGCGTGAACCCGCCCGAGGAGGGCGGAAGAAGTCGGCTCAGCAGGTGCACCTCGTATCCTCCCCGGGGGACCATAGCTCGGTCATGCCCGGCTTCCCCGGCACGGACGCGCTACTATGAGGTCTGCCGCATGCTCCATGGATGGATCGCGCAGAGTCCTATGCCCGCACACAGCCAGGCCGGGGGCGCTTCAGCCGTGCTCGCCCGCTGTGTCGAGTCGGCTCGGAGCGAATGGTGCCGCTCGTCCAAGCCCTCGACCTTACATTGGGGTACTCCGAGCATCTGCTACCGGCCTCCCGCCCGGCCCAGTTAAAACTTATCGGCATCGCTTGGAAACTCATTAGCCTTGAATTTTCTCGCCCACGCTTTTCTCTCGGGCGGCTCGGAGGTCGCCATCCTCGGCAGCCTGATGGGGGACTTCGTCAAGGGACCGCTGGACGGCCGCCATGGGCCCGCCCTGTCCGCCGCCCTCGCGTTGCACCGTCAGATCGACATGTACACGGACGCTCATCCGACGGTCGGCATCAGCCGCTCGCGCATCAGCCCGCCCCGGCGGCGCTTTGCGGGCATCCTGGTGGATCTGTTCTATGATCACTTCCTCGCCCGGCATTGGGACGATTACAGTCCGGTGCCGCTGAAACAGTTCACCGCGCGGGTCTACGGCATACTGTCGGCATACGGTGACAAGCTACCTGGGCGGCTTGCACAGATCGCGCCGCGGATGGCGCAATCCGACTGGCTGGCGTCCTACGGGGACCTCGATGCGGTGGACGTGGCGGTCGACCGCCTGGCACAGCGTCTGACGCGCGGCGATCGCCTGTTCGGGGCGGCCGATGAGCTCGGTTCCAACTATGCTGCCCTGGAGGCGGACTTCCGTGCGTTCTTCCCGGATGTCATCGGCTTCGCCAGTGCACGAGCAGCCCAGAGCGGCGAGTGAGGGGTTCGCTTTGACGCGTGCTCGCTCGCCGGCGCGTCACCGCCCAGGCGCAGGCGCTCCCTTCCGAACGATACGAGCGCTGGGGCGGGCCCAGCCCGAACACAGGAGATCGAGATGAGAAAGGTCGTGTGGGGAGTGCTGAGCACCGCCAAGATCGGGGTGGAACGCGTGCTGCCCGGCATGCAGAAGAGTGCGCTCTGCGAGATCCGCGCCATCGCGTCGCGCTCCCTTCCGACCGCCCGGGCGGCGGCGCAGCGGCTCGGCATCCCGGTGGCCTACGGCTCCTACGCGGAATTGCTGGCCGACCCGCAGATCGAGGCCGTGTACAACCCGGTGCCAAACCAGTTGCACGTGCCGCTGACTCTGCAAGCCGCCGAGGCCGGCAAGCACGTGCTCTGCGAGAAGCCTATCGCGCTCACGGCGGAGGAGGCGCAGCGGCTGCGCGCCGTCGCCGGGCGGGTGCACGTGATGGAGGCGTTCATGGTGCGCTTTCATCCCCAGTGGCTGCGCGCGCGCGAGCTGGTACGAGAGGGCCGAGTCGGGACGTTGCGCGCAGTGCAAGCCTTTTTCTCCTACTTCAACGATGACGCCGGCAACATCCGCAACCGGCTCGACACCGGCGGGGGCGCGCTCTACGACATCGGCTGCTACCCGATCGTGGTGGGACGTTTCTTGTTCGAGGCCGAACCGGTCCGCGCCGTCGCGCTGCTGGATCGCGACCCCGATTTCGGCACCGACCGGCTCACCAGCGCGCTGGTCGATTTCGGCGACGGCCGCCGGCTGGACTTCACGGTGTCCACCCAGAGCGTGCGTTACCAGCGCGTGCAGATCTGCGGCAGCAAGGCCAGGATAGAGCTGCAGATCCCGTTCAATGCACCGCAAGGCGAACGGATGCTGCTGAGGGTGGACGATGGCGCTTCGCTGGAAGGCTCCAGCATCGTGACCGAGACCCTTGCGGAAGCCGATCAATACATGCTGCAAGGCGACGCGTTCTCGCGTGCGGTGCGCGGCGAGATCGAGTTGCCCTACGGGGTGGAGGATGCCGTGCGCAATATGCGCGTGATCGACGCGTTGTTCCGATCCGAACATAGCGGCCGGTGGGAAGACGTCTGACCCGCGAAGGGGAGCGGGCTGGTCGTAGCCGCGAGGCTTGCGACCGACCGTCGGGGCGGTTGGGCGCCCGCGGAAGTTGTGGCATCGGACGCCACGGCCGGTTATAGTGCGCCGAAACGGCGGCAACCTTCTTGGCGCTGAACGCAGCGGCGCCACTTCACGCACCGGGATGCCGTATCCGATCCGGCACTGCTAGATCCGCCGTCGCGATCCCAACATTCACTGAGCGCGGAGGACGCCTTGCGACACACATTGCTTGCAGCATCCTTTCTCGGACTCACAGGGCTGGCTCTCGGCGGCGCGCATGCACAGGAGCCGCAAGGCACACTGCAGCGTATCGCACAGAGCAAGACTATCCGCCTCGGTTATCTGAAGGAAGGGGTTCCGTTCTCCTTCGCCGAAGAGCCGGGTAAGCCCGCGGGCTACTCCGTCGATCTGTGCCGCCGCGTCGTCGCCGGCATCCAGCAGCAGCTCGGCCTGCCTTCCCTCGACATCACGTGGGTGGAGGTGACCTCGGCCAACCGCTTCGACCGCGTGGTCGACGGCTCTATCGATTTGGAATGCGGAACGTCCACCAACACCGTCTCGCGGCAGAAGAGCGTGGACTTCAGCCTCATGACCTGGGTCGATGGGGGGAGCTTCCTCGTCAAGGCTCCCAACCCTGCCCGGAGACTTTCCGACCTGACCGGAAAGAAGATCGCGGTCATGGAGGGGACGACCACCGAGAGAGCGCTGCGCGACGTGCTGAGCAAGAAATACATCAACGCGGAGGTGCTCGTGGTGAAGGACCATCTGGAGGGCTTGAACGCGGTGGACCGAGGCACCGCGGACGCCTATGCGAGCGACCGCACGATCCTCATCGGGTTGGCGCTGGCGATCCAGGGTCAGATGGCGGTCGCGCTCGCAGACGAGCAATTCTCCTACGAGCCGTATGGTCTGGTGCTGCGCCGGAACGACGCGGACTTCAAGCAGGCCGTGAACCAAGTGCTTGCGGAACTGTACCGGAGCGGCCGAGTAATCGAGGTGTACGACCGCTGGTTTGGCAAGCTTGGCAAGCCCACGGAGATGCTCATCGCAATGTACTTGCTGAACGGCCTGCCGCAGTAGAGCCCGATCGACGCCGGCCTGTCGCTCGGGACCGGAAGCTCTCTCGCAATCTGCGGAGCCCGACGATGAACATCGACTTGGAGCAGGCGGCCTCGACGTTGGTCCGCGACCACGCGGACAAGCGCAACATCACGCCTTTTGCACGCGGGTGGGGAGCGGCCGACCTGGCCGGAGCCTATGCGATCCAGGCGGCTTTCGTACAGCGCCTGGTTCCCACGTACGGCCCGCGCGTCGGATACAAGATCGGGCTCACGTCGGCGCGCATGCAGCAGATGTGCAGCGTCGACCATCCGATCGCCGGCGTGGTCCTGCAGCGGCGAGTCTATCCGAGCGGTGCGCGCCTCTCGCTGGGCAGCTTGGTCCGTCTCGGCCTCGAATTCGAGATCTGCGTGCGGCTGGGCCGAGACCTGCCGCCGCGCGGACGCAGTTACGAGATGGACGAAGTCGCGCAGGCTGTGGCTGCCGTGGCGCCGGCCTTCGAGGTGATCGATGACCGCAACTCCGAGTATCCGCTCGACATGCTCTCGCTGGTCGCCGACAACGCATGGAACGAAGGCATCGTGCTCGGACGCTGGCACACGGCGTGGCCGGACCTCGCGGCTGCACGCGGCGTCGTCGAATGCAACGGGCGACTCATCGATCAGGGCCACGGCCGCGACGTGCTGGGCCACCCGTTCGAGCCGTTGCGCTGGCTCGCCAACCACCTCCAGGCTCAGGGTGTGAGTCTGAAGGCCGGCGAGATCGTCTCCACCGGCAGCCTGGTCACGACCCGCTTTCCCACCTCCCGCGAGCAGTATCGCTTCACGGTCGAAGGCATCGGCTCCGTGGAGATCACGCTCGAGGCCTGAATCGCCGGCCGAAGCCGCCGCGCTGGCGAGCACGGAAACCGCGCTGTCCCACCGGTGGGCGGAACAGCGCGTTGGACGGCCTCCGCGCTACTTGTTGCTATCCGAGTCGGAGGGGGCCGCGTCGGTCGATTGCGGTGTGACGTCGGCCGATTCCATCGGTGCAGCGTCGGTCGACTCCGTCGCCGCCGGTGGCGACGCATCGGACGCCGCGGCGGGCTCGGCGGCAGGCGGTTCGTCTTCCGCCATTGCGCAGCCGAAGGAGAGCGAGAGCAGAATGGCGGTGGTCAGAGCAATGAGCTTGGGCATGACGGTCTCCGATTCAATGCAGGGTTGGAAGATCCCGGAACAGGTCGGCGCGATTCGGGTCGCGACCGCCTCGAGGTGTTGCTTGCACTTGTCATGCCATCGAGGCCGCCACGTCCAATCAAAGGGTTGCCGTAGAACGTAAGCACGGCGCAAGATCGAACGCACTTTCCCTGTGCGGGTGCACCGGGGCGGCGCACCGCTCTTGGTCGCGCAGCGGTGCCAACGCATGTGGCTGCGCGACGCACAAGCGTCGAATCCACCTCATCCTCCTGGCATGCGGCGAGCCAGTCGAGCGGGAAGACGACGGCCGCGTTCGAGGGCAATCCCGCCGCGCTGGTGTCGGACAGTCGCGTGGTAGGATGCGCCGCGACGCCTAGTGCGTGCGCGATGCGCAGGCCGGGAACGCGCCGACTCGACGACTGGAAAGGTTCGGCTTGACGCTGCCTCAGGAGATCCGATGAGCGACTCTGAATACAGCACGATCGAATGCGAACTGCGGCGGGCGAATGTGCTGCTCGTGACGCTCAACCGCCCGCAGGTCCGCAACGCTTTCAACACGCAGATGGGGCAGGAGCTGCTCAATCTTTGGACGCGGCTCAGCGCCGATCCCGGTGAAGCGCGCTGCGTCGTCATCACTGGGGCCGGGGAGCAGGCGTTCTGTGCGGGAGCAGATCTCAAGGAGCGCAAGGACCTCACTCCGCAGGCTTGGCGCTCTCAGCACGAGCTGTTCGAACGCGCGTTCTGGACGCTCGGCGATCTGCCGCTGCCGGTGATCGCCGCCGTGAACGGACCGGCGTATGGCGGAGGATTCGAGCTGGCGCTGATGTGCGACTTCCTCTACGCGGCCCGCTCTGCCCGTTTCGCGCTCACCGAGGTCTCACTTGGCATCATGCCGGGCGCTGGCGGCACGCAGAACCTGCCGCGCGCGGTGGGCGAGCGGCGCGCGAAAGAGATCATCTTCACCGCACGTCCGTTCGGCGCGGAAGAGGCGTACCAATGGGGGCTGGTGAACCGGGTGTGCGAGCCGAGCGACGTGCTCACCGCGGCACTGGACACCGCGGCCACGATCGCAGCCAACGCGCCGCTTGCCGTGAACCAGGCCAAGAAGTCGATCCGCTACGGCACCCAGATGGAGATCAGGACCGCCTACCGGTTCGAGGTCGAGGCCTATAATCGGCTGGTGGACACGGACGATCGACGCGAGGGGATCCTCGCATTCAACGAGAAGCGCAAGCCGAGATTCACCGGGCGTTGAGCCCTGGCCTGTCCTGCCCGTCAGGACGATGCGCCCCGCTTGTCCGCCGGCGCCTCGAACCAGCGTTCCTTGGGCACGATCTGCGGATGCGCGGGGTCCATCATGTAGTGCGGAGACATGATCTGCACCCCGTATTCGTTGAACACATCCTGGACGTTGGCGTTCAGTTCGTTCATCACTGCCGGACGCCTCAACTGTGTGTCGCTTCCAGCGAAGGCGACCAGCTTGTATTCGACATAGAAATCCGACAGCGCCGTCTGGATCACGTACGGCTCCGGCTCGGCCGCAACGCCGCTCGTGCGACGCGCCGCCTCCAGCAGCATGGCATGCACCTGGCGCCAAGGCGTGGAATAGCCAATGGTGACCGTGACCTGGAGTGCGAACCGAGGGCCGACGACCCCACGCGAAAAATTCCTCGTGGTGTTGGCGACCACGTAGGCGTTAGGCAAGACCAGCTCTTCCCCGGTACCGGTCTGAACGCGCGTGGCGAACAGGCCCATCTCTGTCACCGTCCCCTCCGAATCTCCGATCTTCACGTACTCGCCGGTGCGCAGCGCACGCGAATACATCAGGATCATGCCGCTCGCCGCCTGGCCCACGAGGCTGGAAGCCCCGATCGAGACCATCAGACCCACCAGGACCGACAGACCCTTGAACGCTTCGGTCTGTGCCCCGGGCAGGTACGGATAGGCCATGACCAGCGCGAACAACCACAGCAGGGCGATCACGAGGTTGCGCGTGGGTCTCGCGGTGTCTTGGTCGAGCCAGCCGATGCGGATGTGCTGGGCTTCGACGCGCCCGAAAAACCCGTCGACGACGTGGACGACGGCGCGCGTGATCACCACGATGAGCACCACGGTCACCAGCCCCGGGACCGCGTGCAGCATCGCTTGTAGCATCGAGCCTAACAGCCCTACCAGATAGCCCTTGAGCTGCTCGCCCCACGCCCGGGTATACGGAAATTCCCCGAGCACGAAGCCGAGCCAGAGATACGTGGCGAACAGTCCGATCGCCCAGGAAATCAGAGCCAGCAAGCGTCGCACCGCCAGTAGGAATTGACGCGGGTGGACCGCGATCACGCCGGCCACCTTGAGCCTCTCCATGTGCGCTCGCAGGGCAGACGATACCCGGCCGGTGATGCGGCGCTTCCCCACGATGACCGCGTAGAGCAGGCCTGCGTAGAGGAGCGTGCCCAGCATGGAGAGCACAACGGCCCGGACGATGTGCCGGAAGCTGCTCTGCTCCCGCGCCTCCGTCACTCCCATGCTCAGGACGTGCACCGCTTCCTCGGCGGTCGATTGCAGCGTCGCGCCGGCAAGCTCGTCCACGTCCCCGGGCGTGATCACGAACACCGTGGTGCCATCGAGGTCGACCGCGATCCCCTGAGGAAGAGGATGCGAGGTGACAACCCCGGCACCGCCCGTCTCGATAAGCCGCTCGATACGCCGTTGTGCACCTTCGACCCGATCGCTAGGGGGATGCCCCAGCAGGTGAGCACGTAAGACGACGACGGTACGGTTCTCGATGACGAGCGGTACCGGCGGCGCGCCCGTCTTCGCCACCTCGGCCTCGACCGGCGTATCGGCTGCCGCTGTGCTAGCCGGGCCGGCCGGCCCTGCCGCCAGAACCAACACCTGGATCAGCCCCCATGCTACTTGTCTCACCGCCGCATCCTCGTAACTCATGAAAGCGTAATGATGCCACCCGCAGCGTCCCGAGCGAACCGAGGCACGCTCACCGCTGCAGCGCAGTCGCGCGTTGCCGGCAATGAGCCTCGTGCCGCCGCGCGCGAGATGCGATCTTGACTTGCGTCAAGCTGCGGCCACGACACGTGCGCATTATCTTAAATTGAGGCGTTGGAGCAGAGTGCTCTCAAGCGGCTACGACCCAAGCAAGGGATTGTGGGATCGGCAGCGTGGCGGCCGTTAGTCGGTGCGAGAGCCTCGATACAACCGAGACCGGGCGCGCGAGGGAGGCGTGAGCACATCGAAATTCATTGACTCGTTGACGGCACATCGCTCCGCCCTGGTTTGCCTGGACTCCCAGCAGCCGCGAATGGCCCAGCACGCTCGGGTGTTCGCTCTATCGCGCGCCCTGCATTTGCCCGCGTCCCGTTCAGCAAAGCCCAACTGTCGTTGTTAGAGGAGCATCAGATTGGCAGCACCTGTCCACCGGCACATCCACAGGTTCATCTGGTTCCGGCGGCTGAGCCCCTACGAAGTGCTGAACGTGATCTTCTCGGTGCTCGGACTGCTGTCGCTGTACTTCCTGCTCGAGCAGACACGCGGCACCTTCGTGCAGGCTCAGCACCTCGCGCGCTCGGTGGAAAGCGGCGCGTACCAATCCATCACCAATGAGCTGCTCGAGCTCCACAAACTCTATATCGAGCACCCGGCGCTACGCCCGTATTTTCGCGATGGTCGGGATATCAGTCCCGACAACCCGAACTACGAGCAGGCGCTGGTACTGGCCGAGTATCAGCTCGACTTCTTCGACTCGGTGTGGGTGCAATCGGAGCAGATGCCCCACATCCTCGACCGCACAGGGGCCGAATGGAAATCCTGGGTGGCCTATATGCGGGACAGCTTCGCGTTGAGCCCGATCATGTGCCGTCACCTGAACAACGTCAAAACCTGGTACACCCCAGAGCTTGTGGATTTTGCGAAAGCGTCTTGCCTGAAGGGCTTGATGTCGTAGGTCGACGAAGCGGGCGCGACGACTGTCCAGATCGCGGATTCTCCTTCCAGTCGGTAAACGCTGGCACTCTCATTGCGGCTCCCGGGCCGGCACGCTCCCACCTTCGAAATGCCGAGGGTCACGCATTAGCCGCTACACCAGTACGCGACGTTGAGGTTGTCTTCCGACGCGCGGCACAGTCGCGGACTGCGCTCAGGCCCGGCCTGTAACCCTGCGCGCATGCGGATGAGCTGGCGGCGCCGTTCCATCTCCGGTGAGCAGAAGGGCATCTGGACCAAGGCGTCGAGTAGTCCCAAGGTCGAGGTGCCGGTGAGAAAGGAGGAGTAAGCACCGAGTCGCTCGATCTGCTCGCCGACAGCGCTGAACAGCCATGCGTCCGGCGCATCGATGCGGATCCGCTCGTGGCGCGAAGAGGGCGCGAGGAACGGTTCGGCCAGCAGACGGTATGATTCGGCCGGAATGCGCGGAAGCGCTCTGCGCAGGGCCTCGACCGCGGTCACGCGTTCGCCCAACTCGTACGCAAGTCGCGCCGACGTCACGCAGCGCGACAGCGTGTCGTTTCTCGCGATCGACTCGGTCACCTCCTGCTTCGCTTGCTTGAGCAGCGCGATCCGCGTTGATGCATCCAGCGCCGGGGCGCGCGACTGCGCGTATCGTACAAGCGCCCGAAAATACAATCTCGCGTCCGCTCCCGCGAACAGCCCCGCCTTCTGCGGCCATCCCCGCAGCAGGTCTTGTGCGTAGGGAGCCGTGCGTAGATAGTCGGCCCATGCGCCCGCGGTGGTCTCGGGCACCGCGCCCGCGCCCTCGGCGAGCAGTCCCGCCGCAGCAAGCCGCCGGACTCGATCTTCCTTCGCGGCGAAGATATTCAGCTGCGCCACATCGGGCTGCGCCGCCTCATCGAACGGCACGAGCATCGGCGGCTGCGGCAGCGAGCGGAAGAAGCGATATCCCAGCGTGCGAAACGGCGCCAACATGCCGAGATCGACTCGATCCCCGGCCTTGATTTCGAACATGGCGAGCGGGGATGCGGACGCGAAAAAAACTGCCCCACCGGCGACGACCTCCCGTTCGTGCCCCTCGACGTCGAGCTTGATGAAGTCGATGTCGCCCCATCCGCCCTCGGCGGCAGCTTGGTCCAGCGTGATCGCCTCGACCTGCACGTTGCCGCTCGCAGCATCCTTCGCGACCGCATTCAGCTCAGAATGCTCTCCGACCGAGAACGCCACTGTGCCTGGCCGATCGGAGAGAGCGGCACGGGTGAGCGTGACGTTCGTCGCGTCATTCAGCTCGAGCGTGTTCTGGAGATAGTCGGCGGTGCGCGGTGTGGGCTCGAAGGCCCAAACTCTACCGCTCGTCTCCACGCGCTGCGCCATGACGGCGGTGTAGATGCCAAAGCTCGCGCCCGCGTCCACGCAGCGCATCCCGGGCTGGAGATAACGGCGCACGAGCCGGATCTCGTCCTCGAACCAGTCCTCCTGCTCGAGCAGGACATAGGGCGTGATCAGGTGTAGCGAGTGCGGCACGGAGATCCGAGCACCGCCGCGGATGGTGACCGCGATCGAGTCGTCCATCATCGGCACGGGCCGGTCGTCAGGAGAGCGGCCGACTGCCATCGATCGGGATGATGCCGACGTTCGAATGCTGGGCCGATCCCAACTTCACGTACATCGCTTCGCTAGTCGAGTAGCAGCGCCGCGAGGTGCGGACACCATCCCTGCACGCTGCCCATCGCAGGCACGCTCAACGCCACTGATCGACCCAGTGCAGCTCCACAGGAGTGCCGCTGGAGGCGAGCAGCGTCGCAGGCAGTTTCACCTGGAAGTATTGCGGTGTGCGCGTGAGCGCGTCGACCCGCGTGCCGCCGACTCGGCAGTTGTACTCCGCCGGCTTGCCCTGTGGCCGGTTCACCGCGCAGTCGAGCGCGCCGGCGCGCGCATCCGCGTTGAAGCTCTCCAGATCCGGAAATCCATGGAGCCGCACGAGCACGACCGGGGGCCAGCCGCCGCTCGGTGCGCGCAGCTGCGCGCCGCCGATCCCGCGTTCGTGATACACGTTCACCACGGAGGTATCCCCTTCCATCGTGACTTCGACGCGATCGGTGGCGCTGGCAGCACCAGGTGTCTGCGGACCCGCCGGCGGCGTGTCGGCGGTCTTCTGCGCGATGTCGACCCAGCCCCCGCCGGTGACTTGGTAGATGCGCACCACCGAGGCGTAGAGCTGCGCCCGCGCCGCCGCGAGATTCAGCTGCGCAGGAAAAAGCTGCGTCTCGGCCTGCAGCACATCGGTGTACGGCGAATAGCCGCCGTTGTATTGCAGGTATGCCAATCGCGAATACTCTTGCAGCGCCTTCACCAGCCGCTCCTGCGCGGCGATCTGCTCGGCCAATTTTTGACGCGCGACCAGCGCGTTCTCGACGTCGGCGAACGAGCTTTGGATCGCCAGCTCATAGGAGATGAGCGCCGCCTGCTGTCCGGCCGTCGCCTGCGCGACCTGGCCCGAGATCGCCCCACCGGTGAAGATCGGCCCGACCAGAGAGCCGCTGTAATTCCACAACTGCGAGGGCCCGCTGAAGAGGTTGCTGAGCTGCGAGCTGGAGACACCGAACACGCCAGTGAGCGAGATCGTGGGGAAGTACAGCGCCTTGGCGGCGCCGATCTGCGCGTTGGCAGCAATCAACTGCTGCTCGGCCTGCATCAGATCGGGCCGGCGCTCGAGCAACTGGGAAGGCAGCCCGGAGGGCACCGCGGGAAGCGCCAGCGTGAGGATCGTCTTGCCGCGCGGGATGGGGCCGGGATTTCGTCCCAGCAACACGGAGATGACATCTTCGAGTTGGGCAATCTGCGTCTCGATAACCGGAATCTGCGCCGCCGCGGTCTCGTACTGCACCCGTACCTGCTCCACGTTCATCTGCGAGATCTGGCCATGCTGGAACCTCAGCTCGAAGAGCTTGACCGATTCGGCGTAGACGTCGCGCGTGCGCTTGGAGATCTCGAGCTGTGCATCCAGCCCGCGCAACTGCAGATAGCTGGTGCCCACGGATGCGACCAGACTCAAGATCACCCCGCGGCGTGCCTGCTCGGTGGCGAGCAGGTTCGCTTGCGCCGCTTCGGTGAGCCGGCGCACATGGCCCCACAGGTCGATCTCCCAGCTCGCCCCGGCGAACAGCGTATAAGAGTTGAACGCACTCGGGACCGATGTCGCACCGGGACTGGGAGTGGGCGCAAAGGCGGTGTTGTCCGACAGCCCCGTCCGGCCCGCATTGCCCGTATAGTTGACCTGCGGATACAGCGGGGCGCGCGTCTGCGTGAGAACCGCGGCGGCCTGCTGCACGTTGGCAGCGGCGATCTTGACGTTCTTGTTGCCGGCCAGCGCATCGGCGATCAGCTGGTCGAGCACCGGGTCGCCGAACTGTTTCCACCATTCGGTATTCGCCGTCTCGGCCGTCTGCTTGGGCTCGTAAACATAGGCCCTGGGCGTGTCGACCTTGGGCTTGACGTAGTCCGGTCCCATCATGCAGCCCGCGAGGAGCCCGCCGGCCAGTCCGGCGATGGCGAACCGGCGCACCTTTAGTCTCCCTCTCGCTTGGCGTGCGCGGCGCTGGTCACGGCTCCGCCCGCCGCGACCTTCTTGCCTGCGAACCTCTCGCTTAGGCTCTCGAGCAACCAGAAGAACAGCGGCACGAAGAAGATGGCGATGCAGGTCGAAGCGAGCATGCCGCCGATCACACCCGTGCCGATGGCGCGCAGGCTGTTCGCGCCCGGGCCCGTGGCGATGGCGAGCGGCACGCAGCCGAGGATGAACGCGAAGGAGGTCATGACGATGGCACGCAACCGCAATCCGGCCGCTTCGATCGCGGCCTCACGCGGCGACATGCCGTGGTGCACCCGCTCGATCGCGAACTCGCAGATCAGGATCGCGTTCTTCGCCGACAATCCGACCAGCGTGACCAGGCCCACCTGGAAGTAGACGTCGTTCTCCAGGCCGAGCACCCAGGTCAGCAACAGGGCGCCCAGCACGGCGAACGGGACTGTGAGCACCACCGCGATCGGCAGCGTCCACTTCTCGAACTGGGCGGCGAGCAGCAGGAACACCACGATCAAACCGAAGATGAATGCCGACGACGAAGTGCTGCCGGATTCCTTCTCCTGCAACGCCTGCCCTGCCCAGGCGTACGCGAAGTCGCCGGGCAGCGTCTCAGTGGCGACCGCTTCCATTGCCTGGATCGCCTGTCCGGAGCTGTATCCGGGTGCCTGGTTCCCCGTGAGCTTGACCGCCGGGAAACCGTTGAAGCGTGTCACGAGCTTGGGCGAGGTGACATAACGCGTCGTGATCAGGGCCGAGAGCGGCACATTCGCGCCGGTGCTCGAGCGCACGTAGACTTTCTGGAAGTCCTCGGGCTTGGCTCGGTAGTTGGCATCGGCCTGGACGATGACGAACCAGACCCGGCTGAACAACGCGAACTGCCCCGCCACCTGAGAACCGAACAGCGCTTGCATCGCCTGGAACGCGTCGCCCACCTTGACACCCAGCACCTCCGCCTTGTTGCGGTCCAGATCCACGAACAACTGCTGGCTGGAGGCGCGGAAGGTCGTGCTAACGCCCTGCAGTTCGGACCGCTGCCGCGCCTTGGCGAGGAACGCCTTGACCGCAGCGTCGGTCACCCGTGGATCGCCGGCGCCGCGATTCTGGATATAGAGCTCGAACCCGCCCGTGGTACCCAGTCCGGGAATCGACGGCGGGTTGACTGCGAATGCCGCCCCGTCCTGGCGGGTGGCGAACTGAGCGTTGAGCCGCTTGAGCGTGGCGAACGACAGCAGCGACGGATCCTTGCGCTGATCGAACGGCTTCAATAGACCGAACATCACCGCGGCGCTGTTGTTGTTCTGGCTGTCGATGAAGCTGTAGCCGTTCACCGTGCCGACGTCCTGCACCGCCGGGTCCTTGAGGATGATCTTCTCCAGCTCTTCGGTGAACCGGCCGGTGACCTGCATGCTCGCCGAATCCTGCACCTGTGCGAGCACGAAGAAGTAACCTTGGTCCTCGTCCGGCACGAAGCTCGCCGGGAGGATGCGGAACATCACGACGATCCCGACGATCACGCCGGCGAAGGCGATGAGGGCGATCGGCCAGGCCTTGAGAGTAGCCTCCGCGACGCCGAGGAAGCCGCGCTGCAGCCGCTCGAAGCCGCTTTCGAAGGCCCGGAACACGCGGTTCTTCTCACCATGATGGGCCTTGATGATGAGGGCCGCGAGCGCCGGCGACAGCGTGAGCGCCATGATCCCCGAGATCACCATCGAGATCGCGATCGTGATGGCGAACTGCTTGTACAAAGTCCCGGTCACGCCGCCCAGGAAGGCCACCGGCAGGAACACCGCCAGCAGCACCAGCACGATCGAGATCAGCGCGCCCGCGATCTCGGTCATCGCCTGCTTCGCCGCCTCGAGCGGGGCGAGCTTGTGCTTGGTGATGTTCACCTCGACGTTCTCGACCACGACGATGGCATCGTCGACCACCAGGCCGATCGCGAGGATCATGCCGAACATCGTCAGCATGTTGATCGAGAAGCCGAGCATATGCATGCCCACGAACGTGCCGACGATCGACACCGGCACGGCGAGGATCGGAATCACGGTGGCGCGCAGCGACTGCAGGAACACGAAGACGACCAGCACGACCAATATCACGGCCTCGAAGAACGTGTGCACCACCTTGTCGATCGAGTACAGCGTGAACTGGCTGGTGTCGAGCACGATCTTGTAATCGAGCCCGGTCGGGAACTTTGCCTTCAGTTCCTCCATGCGCTTGCGGACTTGCTTCGACGTCTCGACCGCGTTCGCTCCGGGCTGCTGGTAGACGCCGATGGTCGTGGCAGTCTTGCCATTCATGCGGCTCGACATCGAATAGTCGCGCTTGGCCAGCTCGACGCGGCCGATGTCGCGAATGCGCACGATCGCGGCACCCTGTTTCGCGGTGCGCACGATGATGTCCTCGAACTC
>DATJVI010000069.1:0-24930 GCA_035501875.1 Burkholderiales bacterium | reverse complement strand
GCGATGAGCTGATAGCGCACCTGCTTCAGGCTCTCGAGCCAGTGCAAGGTTTTCGTCATACTCGCCCACGCCGTGCCGTAGCTTCCGGTGCAGGCGCCCACATGGTCGAGTCCGAGGAGCGTCGGACCCATGTGCCACTGCAGGTCTGCGGCACGCGCGATCTCCAGCGCCGCATCGAAGTTTTCCAGCGCGCGCGGATAGTCGCCGAGCCCTCTGGTTCCGGTGCAGGCGTGCCCGATCATCATCAGGTTCTCGGACTCGTAGCTCCTGTCGCCGATGCCGCGCGCGAGCTCGAGCGACCGCGTGTAGCACTGGATTGCCGCGTCGGGCTCGGCGTTCGCGAAGTGCGCTTCGCCGCGCCCGTGATAGGCCTGCACGGCGACGAGGTCGCTGAGGCCGGTGCGCTCGCAGATCTCGACCGCCTCCTGGTGAAATCGGATCGCCCGGTCGTTCAAGCCGGTGCTCCAGGCAACGGTGCCCAGGTGATAGAGGGTGTCGGCTGCGCGGCGCTCGTCGTTCATCGCGCGGAATTCCGCCAGGGCCGCGGTGAGACATGTGGTCGCCTCGTCGTATGCATCGGCGCGCCGGTATGCCATGCCGAGCTGAATCAGCGCGTCTCGCGCCTCTTCGTGTTCGCCCGCCGCCCGCGCCGCGTCGATGGCGCGGCGGATATCCGCCACTGCGCCTTCGGTCTGTCCGGCCTGTGCGCGCGCCGCACCGCGCCGCTCGAAGAGCGCACGGCGGTCCTTCTCGGCAAGTGCCTCCGGGTGCGATTCGGAAAGCGCGACCGCGCGGTCCAGCCAGTGCAACGCGTCGCGCATCGCGAAGAGCGCCTGGGAGCGCTCGGCGGCGAGGATGAGGTATTCGAGCGCTTTCGACCAGACGTGCGCCCGCTCGTAGTGCTCCGCGAGCCGGGCGTCGCGTTCGTGCGCTTCGCCTTCTTCGCGGCGCTCCAGGACTTCGGCGACCGACCGATGCAGCAGCCTGCGCCGAGTCCCGCCGATGTCGAGATAGACCACCTCGCGGACCTTGTCGTGGCTGAAGTCGTAGACGCCCCCCTCGGATTCCTCGCGCAGCAAACCCCGCTTGACGAGCGCCTCCACCGTATCGAGCAACTGGCCTTCGGGCTCGCGTGTCACGTCGAGCAGCGTGTCGAAGTCGAAGCGGCGGCCGAGTACGGCGGCCGTTTCGAGCGTTGGGCGGATTTCTTGCGGGACGTGCGTAACGCGCGCGCGTACCGCGGCACGCAACGCGTCCGGAAGCATCGACGGCTGTCCGTTCGATGCAGCCAGCAGCGTGATCTCGCCCTCTCGCAGGGAGTGCAAGATCGACATCAGAAAGAACGGATTGCCGTCGGTCTCGCGGTGCAGGCGCTGCGCCAGGCCGGGAACGGCCAGCCGCGAATCGCCCAGCGCCGCGACGAGACTCTCCGCATCGCCCGGCCCCAGGCGCGCGAGTCGCACATGGCGCGCATCGGTCTCGCGGCGCAAGCTCTCGACCAGCCGCGCGAGCCGCTCGTCAGCGGCGAGATCCTCGTCGCGATAGGCGTAGATCACGAGTGCCGCCCGGTCCGCGACATGTCGTGCGAGGTAGTGGAGCACCTGCGCGCTCGCGTCGTCGGCCCACTGGATATCGTCCACCATGAGAATGAGCGGCCGGCCGTTTCCCGTTGCGTCGAGCAGCTGTCCCACCGCGCGCGACAGACGAGCCTGGCGTGCCTCGGGAAAATCGCGCGATAGCTGGGGCAGATCCGGATAGCGCTCACCCACCGCAGGAACGAGCGACGCAAGCTCGGCGAGCGAGATTGGCGTGATATTACGTAGCGCCGCGGGCGACGCGTGCTCGAGCGCGCGCGTGACGAGATCGATCACGGGCTGATAAGGGATCGCCCGCTCAATCTCGTAACAGTTGGTCGCGAGCGTCGACAGACCCTGGGCCTGGGCATAGCGTGCCACCTCGCGCATCAGGCGGCTCTTGCCGATCCCGGGTTCGCCTTCGATCAGGACGGCCTGGCCGGTACCACTCGTCAATCGGGCAACGAGCCCGATGAGCAGGCCGTATTCGACGTCTCGGCCGACAAAGGGTGCGGGCTCATTGGCGACGCACAAAGCCGGATCTGGCGCAGATTCGGACGCAAGGGTGTTCTCGGCCGCGCCGAGCGGTGCGGCGTCGAGCGGCAAACGGCTGACGGTCCGCACCGCGCGCGCCGCATCGAGGAAGGCTCGCCGCTCCTCTTCCGAAATCAGGAGCGCGGCCGCGAGCCGATCAGCGAGCTGCCGCGAGGGTCTGCGCTCGTCGGCTTCGATCTTCCGGATCGCGAAGCCAGAGCAGCTGACTCGCTTGGCGAGCGCCTCCTGGGTGAGATCCAGAGCCTTGCGCCGACGCCGCAACCAGTAGCCGAAGGAATGCGCCCGATCCTGCACGTCGCCTGAACACCCATGGAATGAACCACCTTGATTGTAGCGGCATTGTCCCTGTCCTTGTCCCCGCAAGTGTCCCGCACTTTGTCCCGCTTTGCGGGACCGAGGGGCCGCGCCCGCGCGGTGAAATGGCGGCACGTTGATCGGCGAAAGCCCGGGCCAACACCGAGCGGCGACAGCCGCGTCGCTGGGCAACGATTCGTCACCGAGAGAGGTTTCCCTCACCATAAAGGAGAAGCACCATGTCCGCAGTTGCACCCGCCAGCCAACCCACCGTCGATCTCGCCGCCGTGAAAGGCAAGCAGCACATGGCCTGGTCTGCGGGCGACTACGCCGTCGTCGGCACCACCCTGCAGCTTGTCGGCGAGTCGCTGTGCGAAGCGCTCGATCTGCGTGCCGGCGCGCGCGTACTCGATGTCGCCGCCGGCAACGGCAACGCGACGCTCGCTGCGGCGAGGCGTTGGACCGATGTCACCTCGACCGATTACGTTCCGGCACTGCTCGAGCGCGGGCGGGCGCGGGCCAGCGCCGAAGGCCTCCCGGTGCGCTTCGAGCAGGCCGACGCCGAGAAGCTGCAGTACGCCGACGCGAGTTTCGATGCCGTGTTGTCGACCTTCGGCGTGATGTTCACTCCCGACCAGGAGAAAGCCGCGTCCGAAATGGCGCGGGTCTGCAAGCCCGGCGGCAAGATCGGCCTCGCGAACTGGACGCCGTCGGGCCTGATCGGCGAGGTGTTCAAGTTGCTCGGCCGGTACCTGCCGCCGCCGGCCGGCGTGAAGTCGCCAGCGCTGTGGGGCACCGAAGAGCGCCTGCGCGAGCTGTTCGGCAATCGGATCGATTCGATGGCAGTCGAGCGCAGGGACTTCGTGTTCCGCTACCGCAGCGCGGCGCACTGGCTCGAGGTTTTCCGTACTTTCTACGGGCCGATGCACAAGGCGTTCGGCGCGCTGGACTCCGCCAAGCAGGAATCGCTCGCGTCGGATCTGAACGGCCTGCTCGGGAAGTTCAATCGAGCGACCGACGGCACGCTGGTGGCTCCGAGCGAGTATCTGGAGGTGGTCATCACTCGCAAGTGAACGCGAAGCCGCGGTTGTCGTGCCGCGGCCTCGCGAGATCGAGCTGTCTGACGACTTCGCAGGAGGGAATCAGAACGACCAAACCCGACCGCATCCAGCACCCGCGCATTGCCCTGCCGCTCGCGGGCCTCACCTTCACTTTCGGCATCTGGCCGCTCAGCATCGTCTGGCCGTCGGGTTGTTGACATGAGCGGGGACGCTCGGAGTATTTCGAGATGATCCTCGGCGTGGTCCGCATGCTTGCGGCGCGCGACCCGACGGCGAACCGGAGCCTGATCTGGCTCGCAATCTGGTCGACCGTCGTGCGCGGCGTCATCATGGCCATTCAGTCGCTCGCCGATTATCATTACTTCGATCATCTCTTGGGCGACGTGGCTGCCCCGATCGCCGTAGCGGCGGTGCTCGCGGCGCTCACGCCGCGCCGGGAGGCGGCAACCGCGTGATGCGATGAAGAAAAAGGAGGGCGGCATGAAGATCGCAGGCAGCGCTCTTGAGCTCGTCGGCAACACGCCGCTCGTGCGGCTGAATCGGATCGCGGCGGGTCTGCGTGCGCAAATCGTGGCCAAGCTCGAGTTCTACGCTCCGGGCGCGAGCGTCAAGGACCGGATCGGGGTGGCGATGATCGAAGCCGCAGAGCGCGCCGGTGCGCTGCGGCCGGGCATGACGGTCATCGAGCCGACGAGCGGCAACACGGGCATCGCGCTGGCATGGGTGTGCGCGGTGAAAGGCTATCCGTGCATGCTCTTCATGCCGGAATCGATGAGCCGCGAGCGCCGCGCGGTGATCCGCGCGTTCGGCGCCGAGCTCGTGCTGACCCCAGCGCCCGAAGGAGCGATCGGCGCCGTCAACCGGGCCGAGGCGCTTGCTGGGTCAGACCCCGCCCGCTACTTCATGCCGCAGCAGTTCAAGAATCCGGCCAATCCGGAGGTGCATCGCCGCACCACCGCAGAAGAAATCTGGCGCGATACGGACGGTGCGGCCGACATCCTCATCTCGGGCATCGGCACCGGCGGGACGATCACCGGCGTCGGCGAGGTGATCAAGCCGCGCAAGCCCAGCTTCAAGTGCATCGCCGTCGAGCCTGACGCCTCGGCGGTCCTCTCCGGAGGACCGAAGGGCCCGCACGCGATCCAGGGCCTCGGCGCCGGGTTCGTGCCCGAGGTCCTGAATCGAACCATCTACGACGAGATTATCCGCGTGACGAACGACGATGCAATCAATACCGCCCGCCGCATGGCGAAAGAGGAGGGCCTGTTGGTCGGCATCTCCTCGGGCGCTGCAGTGTGGGCGGCGCTGGAGGTCGGGCGTCGGCCCGATCATGCGGGCAAGTTGATCGTCGCCGTTCTGCCTTCGTACGGCGAGCGCTATCTGACGTCGCCTCTGTACGCGGGCCTCATGGACTGACGTCTCAGATTACTTCGAACAGCTCCGACGCTCGCATTCCGCCGCCGATCCACATCGTCGCGACGACGTGCTTCGCGCCGATGAAGCGCAAGCAACTCGACCGCCGGTGCCGCGCTCCAGGCTACAGTTGAACCGCCTTGCCTCTGCGCGCGCCGCACGTCAACGGTGCCTGTCGATTAAACTAGCATGGGCGTTCAGCTCGGATGAGCGCAGGTTGAGGACGGGAGGAGCACATGTTACGCATCGCTGTCATCGGCGCCGGGCGGATCGGCAAGATCCACGCCGGCAATGTCGCCCGCCATCCCCGCGCGCAGTTGGTCGCCGTGGTTGATCCGGTCGCAGCAGCCGCCAAGGCGCTGGCCGAGCAGCACGGCTGCAGCTCGGGGACGCAGGCGGCGGATCTGATCGCAGGCAAGGACATCGACGCCATCGTCGTCGGCTCCCCCACCGAAACGCACATCGATCTCATCGACCAGGCCGCCGCGGCAGGCAGGGCCGTGCTATGCGAGAAACCGCTCGGACTCGACATCGGCAAGGTCGATCGCTGCCTGACGAATCTGGCCCGCAAACCCATCCCGCTGATGCTGGGCTTCAATCGCCGCTTCGACCCCAGTGCCGCCGCGCTCAAACGAGCGATCGTGGCCGGAGAGGTGGGCACGGTGCGTCAAGTGGTCATCTCCAGCCGCGATCCCGGGCTGCCGCCGCTCAGCTATCTGGCGAGCTCTGGCGGGCTGTTCCGGGACATGACGATCCACGACTTCGACATGGCCCGCTGGCTGCTCGGCGAAGAGCCGGTGGAGGTCTACGCAACGGCGAGTTGCCTGGTCGATGCGCAGGTCGCCGCATACAACGACTACGACACGGCGATGGTCGTCATGCGCACCGCCAGCGGCAGCCAGTGCCACATCAACAATTGCCGGCAGGCCTCCTACGGGTACGACCAACGCTTGGAAGTGCTCGGCTCGGCGGGCATGCTCATGAACGACAACCTGCGCCCGACGACGCTGCGGCGGTTCACCGCGCAGACCACGGAGGCGCGCGAGCCGCTGCTCAACTTCTTCCTCGAGCGCTACGCGGAGTCTTACACGCGCGAGCTGGACGCCTTCGTCGAGGCGGTGCTGGATAAGAAGCCCGTGCCGGTGACGGGTGAGGATGGCCGGCGCGCGCTGCTGCTGGCGGATGCGGCGCTGGAATCCGCGCGCAGCGGCAAGCCGGTGAAGCTGTAACCGGAGGACCGATGACCAAGACCGTGCGCATCGGATTGATCGGCTCGGGCTTCATGGGCAAGGCCCACGCGTGGGGCTACCGCAACGTGGGCGCGGTCTTTCGCATGCCGGTGCAACCTGTGCTGGAGCTGCTGGCGGATGCAACGCCCGAGCTTGCGGCGAGCGCGGCGCGCGATCTCGGGTTCGCGCGCTCGACCGGCAACTGGCGCGAGCTGATCGCCGACCCGAAGATCGACATCGTCAACATCACCACGCCACCTCAGCTGCATGCCGAGATGGCGCTCGCGGCGGCGGCGGCGGGCAAGCACGTGTACTGTGAAAAACCGATGGCCGCGAACGCCGCTGTGGCCAAGCAGATGCTCGATGCGGCCGAGAAGGCGGGCGTGAAGACGCAGATGGGATTCAACTATCTGAAGAATCCGATCATCGCGTTGGCGCGCGAGATCATCGCAAGCGGCGAGATCGGGGACATCGTCTCGTTCCGCGGCATCCACGCCGAAGACTATATGGCAGATGCATCTACGCCCTGGCATTGGCGGCTGGACCCAGCGATCGGCGGCGGCGTGGTGCAGGACCTGGGCAGCCACATCATCGCCATGGCGCGCCACCTGGTCGGTCCGATCGCGGAGCTGTGCGGGCAGCTCGAGACTGTCGTCAAGAAACGGCCGGTCGCTGCAGGATCGAGCGAGACGCGGCCGGTGGAAGTGGACGACATCGCGCGGGCGATGGTGCGCTTCGCGCGAGGCTGCAGCGGCACGTTGGAGGCGAGCTGGGTATCGAGCGGACGCAAGATGCAGATCGAATTCGAAGTCGTCGGCTCGAAAGGGGCGCTGCACTTCAACCAGGAGCGCTTCAACGAGCTGCGGCTGTACGATTCGTCCGCGACGAGCAGCCGCAACGGCTTCCGCACCATCCTCGCGGGCCCCGAGCATCCGCCTTACGGCGCGTTCTGCCCCGCGCCCGGCCATCAGCTCGGGTTCAACGACCTGAAGACGATCGAGGTGAGAGATTTCCTGCTGGCGGTGGCCGGCGAACCGGTGGTGGGGCCGGACTTCCGCGAGGGCTGGGAAGTGCAGAAGGTGGTGGACGCGATCGGCCGCTCGTCGCGCGAGCGCGGCTGGGTCGCGGTCGATTAGCCGAGCCGATAGAAGCGCGCGGCGTTCTCGCCCATCACCTTGGCGCGCTCGGCAGCGGACAGCTCGCCGATCAGTTGCCGAGTCGTCTGCAGCCAATCGGCATAGTCGGCGGCCAGCAGCGCCACCGGCCAGTCGCTGCCCCACATCAACCGGTCGGGGCCGAAGCACTCGATCAAGTGGTCGGTGTAGCGGCGCAGCTCGCCCGTCTTCCACTGCGGCGAAGCCTCCGTGACCAAACCCGATAGCTTGCAACAGGCGCGCGTCTCGGCTGCGATGCGGCGCATCTGATCTGCCCAGGGCTGCCATTGCCCTTGTGCGATCCCCGGCTTCGCTCCGTGATCGATCACGACGCGCAGGTCCGGATAGCGCGTGAGCAGCGTGAAAGTGTTCTCCAGGTGCGGCGGCTTGATCAGCGCGTCGAACGTGAGACCGAGCGCGATCACCGCGCGCAGCGCCGGGTCGAGCTCCGCGCGTAGGATCCAATCGACGTTCGGGATGTCTTGCAACATAGGCCGCACGCCGCGCACCAGCCGGTTGCGCGACAGGTCCGCGAGCGCATCCGGCGCATTCTTCGCGGCAAGGTCCACCCAGCCCACCACGCCCAGGATGAGCCCGCCAGAGGCCCGTGCCTGCTCCAGCAACCACTGCGTCTCCGCAACGGTCTGCGTGGCCTGGACCAACACACTGCCCTCTATGCCGTTCGCCTGCGCCAGCGAGCGGTAGTCCTCCACGGGAAAATCACGGGCAATCGGTTCTAGCGCAGGATTCGCTTGCGCGTCCAGCCAGAAGTAATCGCCGCGAGCGGTCTTCCAGAGGTGATGATGTGCGTCGATGATCACGGATACCGATCGTGGTCGCTCTGTTCTCGACTCGTCAACCTGCCGGCGGCCGCGTCAATATACAATTATACAGGCCTGACCCCAGCGGTCGGGGTCGGTGCGGAGTCGTCGATCAGGCCGGCGGCCTTCAGCTCGCGCCACAGGTCTTGCGGGATCGGTGTGCGCAGTATCGCGACGTTGTCCTCCACTTCGGCCACGCTGCGCATGCCGGGGATGACCGTGGCAACACAAGGGTGATGGAGCGGGAACTGCAGCGCTGCCGCTTTGAGCGGAATCCCATGTCCTCGGCATAGCGAGTCCATCGCGGCGACTCTTCGCAGGATCTCCTCGGACGCGGGGGCGTAGTGGAACCAGGCATCCTTCACCGCGCCGCTGGCGAGGATCCCGGAGTTGAAAGGACCGCCGAGAATGATGCCGATGCCGCGGCGCTCGCACAGCGGCAGGAAGCTGCGCAGCGATTCCTGGTGCAGCAGCGTGTAGCGGCCCGCGAGCAGGAAGCAGTCGAAATCTCCCGCTTCCGCGAACTCCTGGCAGGATTCCCATTCGTTGAGGCCGCAGCCGATGGCCTTGACCAGTTTCTGCTCGCGCAGGGACAGCAGCGCCCGATAGGCGCCGTCCATGGCGGCGCGGAACGCTTCGGGGAAGCGATCGCCCTGGTTGCGGCGGTCCGCATCGTGGATCAGCAGGATGTCGACGCGGTCGGTGCCTAGGCGGTTGAGGCTGTCCTCGAACGAGCGCATCACGCCGTCGTAGCTGTAATCGTTGAAGCGCGAGAAGGCGGTGATCTGCTCGAACAGCCCGGCGCCCGTGGGCTGGCCGAAGGCAGGCTTGAGGCGCCAGCCGACTTTGGTCGAGAGCTTCACCGCCGGATCCGAGAACCGTCTCAGCCCGCCGCCCGTGCGCAGCTCCGACAGGCCGTGCCCGTATAACGGGGCGGTATCGAAATAGCGTATCCCAGCGCCATACGCCGCATCCAGCGTGGCGATCGCATCGCGCTCGGACATCGCGGCATAGAGGTTGCCGAGCCCCGTGCCGCCGAAGCCGAGCACCGTCAGCGGCAGGCCGGTCCGGCCGAGGGATTTGGTCTGGAGAGTCATCGCACGCGCCGAGTCGAGGAGGGCAAGCTTGGAGGTGCTAGCATAGCGCTGTGCCCGCACGCGTGCGCCGACGGCGGAGCGTCGAGTGCCCCGGCCAAGCCGGCGCCGCGTCGTGGATCTGTCGAAGTCTGTGCGGGAACCCGTTCAGTTCGATCGCGCGACGAAGAGCAGAACCTTGCTGAAGAACCTCCACCCGCTGCTTTCTCCCGAGCTGCTGTCGACCCTGCGCGCCATGGGCCACGGCGACGAGATCGCCCTCGTCGATGCCAACTATCCGGCGGCCTCCGCCGGCGTGCCGGTGATCCGACTCGACGCCGCATCGGCCACCCAGGTCCTCGACGCGGTTCTTTCCGTCATGCCGCTGGACGAGTTAGAGCCTTGTGCCGCGTTTCGCATGCAGGTGGTGGGCGATCCCGCCGCCGAGCAGCCGATCTTCCAGGAATTCCGCGATCTGCTGCGCCGCCACGAGCCGCACGCATGCGAGCTCGGCTCCATCGAGCGCTTCGCGTTCTACGAGCGCGTCAAGCGCGCCTTCGCCGTCGTGGCGACCGGCGAGCGCAGACTCTACGGTAACATCATCCTCAAGAAAGGCATCATCCGGCCGTCGTAGCCGGCCGGTGCGCGCCTCACAACCAGCCGGCGTCGACGACGAACGCCTGCGCGGTGCACATGCGGCTGTCGTCGGAGGCGAGGAACAGCACCATGCGGGCGATGTCTTCGGGCATCACGCGCCCGGCAAGGCATTGCATGCGGTCCATGGTGCGCTCGCCCTCTTCGTCTAGCCACAGCCGGATCTGCCGGTCCGTCATCACCCAGCCGGGCACCACGGTGTTCACGCGGATGTTGGACTTGCCTACATCTCGCGCAAGCCCGCGAGTGAGCCCCTCGATCGCGGCCTTGGCGGTCACGTAAGCCGGCATCCCGCCCATCCCGGCCCTCCAGCTCATCGACCCCAGGTTGATGATGGAGCCGCCGCCGGCCTGCTTCATCCCCGGGATGACCGCTTGCGCCGCGAAGAACTGATGGCGCAGGTTCACCGCGAGCCGCTCGTCCCAGTAATCGACGCTCACCGACTCCAGCTTGTGGCGATCATCGTTCGCCGCATTGTTGACCAGAACGCGCAACGTGCCGAGCCGTCGCTGCGCTTCCTGAATGCAGGCCTGCAGCGTGCCGATGCTGACCAGATCGCACGGCAGGAACAACGGTGCGTTGCGGGCTTCGCGCGCCAGCCGATCCACGAGGTGCTCGCCCGCTTCCACGTTGATGTCGACGAACGCGACCTTGGAGCCCTGATGGCAGAAGTGCGTCACCACGCTCTCGCCGATTCCGGTTGCTCCGCCGGTGACGAAGACCGCCCGCCCCTTCAAGCTCGGATAGACGCCATAGTTGTTCATCGCGGTGATACCCTAAGGTCGAGGTTGAATCCGATGCCGCGGCCATGTCCGCCTCGGCATCGCCAGCCGTGCATTGTGCAATGGCGCCAGCCCGGGTGCCAGAGCCCTCGCCGGCTCGAGGGCTTGCGCGGGGCGAAGGTAGGTTAAGATAGCCGGACCCCACGATAGAGGGAGGAGCAGCAATGCGTTTGTTCGAGCTGCGCAACATTTCGAAGAATTTCGGCGCGATCCAGGCGCTCAGCAAAGTCAACCTCAAGATCGACGCCGGCGAGGTGCTCGGGCTGATGGGCGACAACGGGGCCGGCAAGTCGACGCTGATCAAGATCATGGCCGGTAACTTCCGCCCCTCCGGCGGGGAGATCTGGCTCAAGGGCGAGAAGGTCGAGTTCCACAATCCGGTGGATGCGCGCAGGAAAGGGGTCGAAGTCGTGTACCAGGACCTGGCGCTATGCGACAACCTCACCGCGGCGGAGAACGTCTTCCTCGGCCGCGAGGCCAAGATCCGGATCGGGCCGTTCCAGTTCGTGCATTACCCGACCATGTTCCGCGAGGCCGCGCGCCACTTCGCCGAGCTCAAGTCCGAGACCCGCCCGCGCGACCTCGTGCGGCAGATGTCGGGCGGGCAGCGCCAGGCGGTGGCCATCGCCCGCACGCGACTGTCCAACCCGGACATCGTGCTGATGGACGAGCCCACTGCGGCCATCAGCGTGCGTCAGGTCGCCGAGGTGCTGGACCTCATCCGACGGCTGCGCGACCAGGGCGTCGCCGTCATCCTGATCAGCCACCGTATGCCAGACGTATTCGCGGTCTGCGACCATATCTCCGTGATGCGGCGCGGCGCGGTGGTGGCGGACAAGCCGATCCGCGACACCTCGCCCGAGGAGGTAACGGGCCTGATCACGGGCGCCATCGAGTACGCCTAGCCGTAGACAGGCCCCATGCGCGTCTCCTTGGAACCGATCGCACAGCAGCGAGAGCACACGGCGCTGCGCGCACTGCTCGCCCATCAGCCGCTGTGGGTCACTATCGCGCTCGCCCTCATCTGCCTGGTGATGGGTCACGTCTCCAACGTCTTCTTCACCGAGGACAACCTCTTCAACGTCACCCGCAACTTCTCCTTCATCGGGATCATCGCGCTCGGCATGACGGCCGTCATCGTCACCCGCGGAATCGACCTGTCGGTGGGCTCGATCGTGGGACTCGCGGGGGTGGTGACCGGCCTCGTGCTATATAGTGGCCACGCCTGGTGGGTCGGCATGCTGTGCGGTCTCGCCGCCGCGCTCGCGTGCGGGCTGGTCAACGGCATCCTGGTGGCATACGTGAATCTGTCCCCTTTCATCGTGACGCTGGGCATGTTCGCGGTGGCCCGCAGCCTGGCGCAGGTGCTGTCGCAGAACCGGATGATCTATCAGTTTGGGCCCGACGAGAAGATCTTCACCGACATCGGCAGCGGCATCACGTTCGGCGTCGCCAACCCCTTCGTCGTGTTGCTCGTGCTGACTATCGTCATTATGATTGCGTTCCGCTACACGACATGGGGCCGTTGGATCTTCGCTGTCGGCGGCAACGAACAGGCCGCCCGCTTGACCGGCGTGCCGGTCGGCCGCGTCAAGCTGTCGGTGTACCTGTTGTCGGGCCTGATGTCGGGCATCTCGGCGGTGCTGCTCGTCGGCTACCAGGGAGCGGCGATCAACGCCATGGGCACCGGCTACGAGCTGCGTGCGATCGCCTCGTCCGTGATCGGCGGGACCGACCTGATGGGCGGCGCGGGCGGGGGTTATGGCACCTTCATCGGCGCCGCGCTCATCGAGGTGATCCGCAACAGCCTGCTGCTCGCCGGGGTGGATGCCAACTGGGAAGGCACCTTCGTCGGGCTGTTCATCGTGTTCGCGGTGCTGTTGAGTAAGTTCCGTGGATTGCGCTCGGGTTGAGCCCGGGCTTGTGCAACTGTGGAGGAGAATGGTCAATGAAAAAGACGTTACTGGCGGCAGCTGCATTGTCGGTCCTGGGCGTGCCCGCCCTGGCCGACGCTCAGGACAAGCTCATCTTCGCTCTGGTGCCGAAGAACATGAACAACCCGTTCTTCGACCAGGCGCGCGACGGCTGCATGAAGGCGCAGGCGGAGCTGGGCGGAAAGGTGGAGTGCTACTACATCGGCCCCGGCGAGCATGGCGGCGGCGAGGAGCAGGTGCAGGTGGTGCAAGACCTCATCACCAAGAAAGTGGCGGGCATCGCCGTGTCGCCGTCCAACGCGCCGGCCATGGCCAAGGCGCTGGCGCGCGCCAAGGCCGCCAAGATCCCCGTGCTCACCTGGGACTCCGACCTGCTGCCCAAGGACAAGGGGCTGCGCGCGGCCTACGTGGGCACCAAGAACTATGACATCGGCGTCAACCTGGCGAAGATCGTGCAGCAGATCAAGCCCAAGGGCGGCACCATCTGCATCCAGTCCGGCGGCCCGGCCGCGGCGAACCACAACGAGCGCATGAAGGGCATCCGCGACACGCTGGCCGGCAAAGTGTCCAGCTCGCCCCCGCCGGGCGATCGGCTGACCGGACAGAACGGATGGACCGAGCCCGACGGCTGCCCGCTGTACACCAACGACGACTTCCCGCTGTCGGTGAGCCAGATGACCGATATGTGGGCCAAGTACCCCAACCTCACCGCGTTCGTGCCCACCGGCGGCTTCCCGCAGTTCGTGCCGCAGGCCTACCGCCAGTTCGCGGAAAAGTACAAGGAGCGCATCACGAGCAAGCAAACCGCGCTGGTGGTCGCCGACACCCTGCCGGTGCAGATGCAGTTCCTCAAGGAAGGCTTGAGCGACGGACAGGTGGGACAGCGGCCCTTCGACATGGGGTACAAAGCGATGTTCCTGCTGAAGGACCTGCGCGAGGGCAAGAAAGTCCAGGACCCGACGTACACCGGCCTGGACGTCTGCACGCCTCAGAACCAGGCCACCTGCATCGCCAAGTAGACCGCACGCAGACCGCTCGACGGCCGCCTCGAAGTCGGGGCGGCCGTTTTGTTTTCCGGCGCCCGCCGCACCACCCGCCCCGGCGCCGCTCTAAGCCCGGCGCACCGGGGTACCATATGCGCTTCGCCGGTCCCCGGCCAAGCCCGGCCACCTGGCTTCGAGAAGGGGTGCGACGGCGAGACAACAGGCATAGCTTCTGCCTAGGAGCTTCCGCATGACCGATCTCTCCGCCCGCCCCGGGCTCGCCGCCCAGCACTCCGAGCACCGTCTGCGCTTCGTCACCGCCGCCAGCCTGTTCGACGGGCACGATGCCTCCATCAACATCATCCGGCGCATGCTGCAGGCAAGCGGTGCGGAGGTCATCCACCTGGGCCACAACCGCTCGGTGGACGAGATCGTCACCGCCGCCCTGGAAGAGGACGCACATGCCATCGCGGTGAGCTCCTACCAGGGCGGCCACATCGAGTTCTTCAAGTACATGATCGACCTGCTGCGCGAACGCGGAGGGGCCGAGATCCGCGTGTTCGGCGGCGGCGGCGGCGTCATCGTCGCCTCCGAGATCGCCGAGTTGCAGGCCTACGGGGTGACGCATATCTACTCGCCCGAAGACGGGGCGCGCATGGGTCTGCAGGGCATGATCGACGAGATGCTTCGCCTCGCGGAACGGGACCTGTGCGCACGCCTTCCCGCCAACCTCGATCGCCTGTTCGGGGGCGACCGCGGCGATCTCGCACGCATCATCACCGCGCTGGAATCGCACGTCCTGCCGGAGATCATGCAGCAGGCGATCCACGCGCACGCCGCCAAGCAGTCGGTGGCGCCGGTCCTCGGAGTGACCGGCACCGGCGGATCGGGCAAGTCCTCGCTCACCGATGAGCTGGTGCGCCGCGTACGCCTGGACCAAGACGACCGGCTCAAGCTCGCGGTGATCGCCATCGACCCGTCGCGGCGCAAGACCGGCGGCGCGCTGCTGGGCGACCGCATCCGCATGAACGCGATCGCGAGCCCCAACGTCTACATGCGCTCGCTCGCCACGCGCGGCACGGGCAGCGAGATCTCTGCCTGCCTGCCGGGCGTCATCGACGCCTGCAAATGCGCCGGGTTCGATCTGGTGCTCGTCGAAACATCCGGAATTGGACAGGGCAACGCCGCCATCGTCCCGCACGTGGATGTCTCCCTGTATGTGATGACGCCCGAATACGGTGCCGCCAGCCAGCTGGAGAAGATCGACATGCTGGACTTCGCCGACTTCGTGGCGATCAACAAGTTCGACCGCCGCGGCGCGGACGACGCGCTGCGCGACGTGCGCAAGCAGCTCCAGCGCAACCGCCAGGCGTTCGGGACGCCAGCCGAGCAGATGCCCGTATTCGGCACCGTTGCATCGCGGTTCAACGACGATGGCGTAACCGCTTTGTACCAGGCGATCGTCCCCAAGCTGGCGGAGAAAGGGCTCGACCTGCCGCCAGGCCGCTTGGCTCCGGTGAGCGTGCGCGCGTCCTCGCGCGTGGCCAGCGTGGTGCCGCCGGCGCGCAGCCGCTACCTGGCCGAGATTGCCGACGCCGTGCGCGGATACCACCGCCATAGCGCCGAGCAGGTTGCACTCGCAAGGCAGCGCCAGGCGCTCTTCGAGGCGAAGCGGATGCTCCTCGAGAAGCCCGCCGCGGCGGTGCAGGCAGACGCGCGGAGTGCGGCGGAAGCGCTCGACGCGCTGATCGCGGAACGCGACCGCAAGCTCGACGCGCGCGCGAAGAAGCTGCTGGACATGTGGCCGGAGATGCGCAAGGCATACGCCGGCGACGAGTACGTGGTGAAGATCCGAGACCGCGAAATCCGCACGAAGCTCACGCACCAGACGCTGTCGGGGACGGCGGTGCGCCGGGTCGCGCTTCCGCGCTACGAGGACCACGGAGAGCTGCTGCGCTGGCTGATGCTCGAGAACGTCCCCGGCTCCTTCCCGTTCACCGCCGGCGTGTTCGCGTTCAAGCGCGAGAACGAAGACCCCACGCGCATGTTCGCGGGAGAGGGCGATCCGTTCCGCACCAACAAGCGCTTTCACCTGCTGTCGAAGGACATGCCGGCCAAGCGCCTGTCCACCGCGTTCGACTCGGTGACGCTGTACGGTTTCGACCCTGACCTGCGGCCGGACATCTACGGCAAAGTGGGCAACTCGGGCGTGTCGATCGCCACGCTGGAGGACATGAAGGTGCTCTACTCCGGCTTCGATCTGTGCAACCCGTCCACCTCGGTGTCCATGACCATCAATGGCCCGGCGCCCACCATCCTGGCGATGTTCGTGAATACCGCCATCGACCAGCAGCTCGACAAGTTCCGCCGCGACAATACGCGCGAGCCCACCGAGGACGAGGCCGAGAAAATCCGGGAGTGGACGCTGGAGACGGTGCGCGGCACCGTGCAGGCCGACATCCTCAAGGAGGACCAGGGCCAGAACACGTGCATCTTCTCCACCGAGTTCAGCTTGAAGGTGATGGGCGACATCCAGGAGTACTTCATCCATCACGGGGTGAAGAACTTCTACTCGGTGTCCATCTCCGGCTACCACATCGCCGAAGCCGGCGCCAACCCGATCTCTCAGCTCGCGTTCACGCTTGCCAACGGGTTCACGTTCGTCGAGGCGTATCTCGCGCGCGGGATGCACATCGACGACTTCGCGCCCAACCTGAGCTTCTTCTTCAGCAACGGCATGGACCCCGAGTACTCCGTGATCGGCCGCGTAGCGCGCCGCATCTGGGCCGTGGCGATGAAGAACAAGTACGGCGCTAACGAGCGCTCGCAGAAGCTGAAGTACCACTGCCAGACGTCGGGCCGATCGCTGCATGCGCAGGAGATCGCGTTCAACGACATCCGCACCACCCTGCAGGCTCTGATCGCCACCTACGACAACGCCAACTCGCTGCACACCAACGCCTACGATGAGGCCATCACCACGCCCACCGAGGAAAGCGTGCGCCGCGCCATGGCCATCCAGCTCGTCATCAACCGGGAGTGGGGGCTCGCCAAGAACGAGAATCCCAATCAAGGCTCGTTCATCATCGAGGAGCTGACCGAGCTGGTCGAAGAGGCGGTGCTAAAGGAGTTCGAGGCCATCTCGGAACGCGGCGGCGTGCTCGGCGCGATGGAGCTGGGATACCAGCGCGGCAAGATCCAGGAAGAGTCGCTCTACTACGAGCACAAGAAACACGACGGCTCCTACCCGATCATCGGGGTGAACGTCTTCCGCAACCCCCATGGCGATGTCATCCCCGAGAAGCTCGAGCTGATCCGCTCCAGCGAAGAGGAGAAGCAAGGCCAGCTCAAGCGGCTGCAGGATTTCCAGCGGCGTCACGCCGGCGAGAGCGGTCCCATGCTCGCACGCCTGCAGCAGGCGGTGATCGAAAACAAGAACGTCTTCGAGGTGCTGATGGAGGCGGTACGCGTGTGCTCGCTGGGGCAGATTACCCACGCCCTGTTCGAGGTGGGGGGGCAGTACCGCCGTTCGATGTGAGCGCCAGCGCTTCGTCTAGGCTGGCGTGCGGCTCGGCCGCCCGTCCGGGGTTACGAACGGAAACAGCCCCATCTTGAAGCTCTCCGCCATGTGCCGCGCGATGCGGATCGCCTTGGCGGCGTCTTCGGGTGCGAGCGCGTCGCCAGCAGCGCTCTCGAACGCCCGGAGCCAATGGCTGAACGCTTCCGGCTCGAACTGCAGGTTCCGATGCGGCGCAAACGCATTTCCCGTGTAGCGTCCCGTGTCGTGGATCGCGTTCGACCAAAAGTCCCACACGATGCGCACATGCGCATCCCAGTCGTGGATGGCTCCGCGAAAGATCGGACCGAGCACTTCGTCGGAAAGCGCCCGCTCGTAGAACAATCGCACCATCCGCTCGACAGCCGCTTCCTGCGCGTCAGATGCCGGCATTTCCAGTCGTGGCGGATCCTCTGGCGCGCACTTTAGCATTTGCCGCCGAGGATCGGGCTTGGCCGGGTCGCTCGCACCTTCGTGACCGTCATTCCCCATGCGACCTCGGTCCGGGGGATAGGCGAGACGCCGTGAATTGGACGTGATATTTTGCGTCAGCTTTGCGGCGGCTGCGGGGATCAGCGGGGATATTGCATAAGCGCAAGAACGTCTCGTGCTCCGGCTGCCGCACGTTGAGAGGAGGCAACGATGATTCCGAGCGGAAGTGGCCGCTGCTTCGTGGTGTCGGGAAAGGCGCTTCGCGCCGCATTGGTGTTGAGCTTTCTGCTGTCGGGCTGCAACGCGCCAACCGAGCCGAAGCCTGTCACGCAGGCGAAGGCGAGCGCTGCGGATCCGTACGATGTCTCGAAGCTGGACCTCAAACCCGGAGCGGCGCAAGTCACGAGCGAGCGCCACACCGGCGCCTTCTCAGCCGGCAGCGCTTTGAGCCTGGATGCCGCCGTGAAGCCGCTCGTCGCCGATCCGGTCAAGGAGATCCGCCTGGACACGACCCACAAGATCATCGAGCTCGCGCCCGGTGTGAAGTTCAGCGCCTGGACCTTCGGCGACCAGGTGCCGGGCCCGATCGTGCGGGCCCGCGTGGGCGATCGGATCAAGTTCTCGATGACCAACCGGTCCGACGAGCCGGTTCCCGGCGTGCGCGTCACCTCGGCGCCCATGATGCACTCGATGGACTTCCATTCGGCGATGGTGTCGCCGCAGGACAAGTACCGCTCCATCGCACCGGGACAGACCATCAGCTTCGAGTTCACGCCCAACTACCCCGGGGTCTTCATGTACCACTGCGGCACCCCCATGGTGCTGGAGCACATCGCATCGGGGATGTACGGGATGATGATCGTCGAGCCGCGCGAGGGCTATCCCACCAAGGTCGACCGCGAGTATGCCATCATCCAGAGCGAGTTCTACACCGCGCTCGACCCGCAGAACAGAAAGGTCGACGGCCAGCCGTTGTACGTCCTCGACGGCGTGCGCGTGCGGTCGAAGGCCCCCACCTACACGGTGTTCAACGGCCGCTACAACGGGCTCGTCGACAAGCCGCTGCCAGCGAAGCCGGGCGAGCGAGTTCGGCTGTTCGTCCTCAATGTCGGTCCCTCGAACACCTCGAGCTTCCACGTCGTCGGCACGATCTTCGACCGGGTGTGGATCGAGGGGAACCCGGAGAATCAGTTTCGCGGGATGCAGACGGTGCTGCTGGGTTCCTCCAACAGCGCGATCGTGGAATTCGTGCTCGCGGAGCCCGGAAAATACGTGATGGTCGACCACCATTTCGCCAACGCCTCGCAAGGGGCCATCGGCCTGATCGCCGCGAGCGACAAGCCCGCCGAAGAGACGGGCGGAGCAGGCGAGAGCGAGCATCACAACATTCCCGCCACGGCCACGCCCAGCGACCCGGCGGCGGTCAAAGGCAAGCTCGCATTCGAGTCCAAGTGTCTCGCCTGCCACTCCATCGCCGGAGGGGACAAGCTGGGACCCGATCTGTACGGAGTCTCCAAGCGCCGCGACAAGGCCTGGCTCACCAAGTGGCTGAAGAGTCCCGAGCAGATGCTGCAGTCGGATGCCACAGCCAAGCAGCTGTTGGGCAAGTACAACGTGCCGATGCCGAACCAGAACTTGTCGGATGACGAGATCGGACAGTACATCGAGTACTTCAAGTGGGCCGATTCGAACATCAAGCCGCCGCAGGCGTCGACCGCTTCGGCAGCGCCGGGCAAGTGAGCTCGCCATCATGCGCATGCGCGGGTTGATCGCTCTGTCATTCCTTCTCGCGAGCGCGTGGGGCGCCGAGTCGACTCTCGCCTGCGGGGCTTGTGTCGAGGACAAGGTGGCGGCGACCTATGACCATGCCGTGGTCACCAAAGCCGCCGCCGAGGGCCATGTGGTCGTCTTCGGCGAGATTGGCGGCCCGGTGGACATGAACGCCTTGACGAGCCGGATCGCGACTGCGGCTGCGCGCGTGCGCGGCATAGACCGGGGAACGGTGCGTGTGGCTGCTTCTCCGCCCGCGTTCTCCTTCGCGCTCGATCCGGCCGTTCGCGCTCCCGAATCGGCGGTGGCCGAGCTGCGGAAGCAACTGCATACACCGGGTGCGACGCTCACCGTGCTGCGCGTCGCGCCCGCTCCCACGAGAGCCGCCCGGAACTGAGTGGGCTAGAGTCCGCTGAGGAAACCGAACGGGGACTTCGCGACCGCCACGGCCACGATGTAGCCGAACACAGCGACGGCGACGATGAACGCGACGACGCGAGTCCTCATGGTTCGGCCGCGCTTGAGTGCAATGCTTCCCAGGACGATGTAGGCGAGCAGCGCCACGATCTTCGCGACGAGCCAGGGCTGGGTTCGAAGCGCCGCGAAGCCGCCGAGCTGCCACACCAAGCCGATCGCGGAAGCCAGCAGCACCGTGTCGACGACGTGGGGGACAATCTTCACCCATCCGCGCTGCAGGCGCTCCGGGGTCCACATCATCCATATGCCGCGGGTGATGAACAGACTCAGGCTCGCAGCTGCGCTGCCGACGTGCACGGCTTTCAGTGCCAGATAGTCCATGAGCTTTCCGCCATGCGCGAGGATGCCGGCTTCGCTGCCTACTGAAAACGCGCAAGACATCTCCGAGCCGGTACATCGCACGGCGTACGATACCATCCAGAGCGTCGGCCAGCCCTCCCAGATGCACACGCGGGCAGCGCACGTGGCAAACCTACGGTCCTTGTAGGTGCACGTCGCACGCACTCATGTCCGCGGCGAGCTCGTCGTGAGCACCATCGCGCTTGAGGCTTGCAGGAGTGCGAGATCCACGATGTCAGGACTTCGCCAGGCCCAGAGAGCTTGTCTGTGCGGTCCGCGCTCGATTCAGGTTTTTGAACTATCAGCTTAAAAAGCTCAACCGAGCCGGCACGGACAGATACCCAGCAAGTCCGGCCTCGCTGCCTCGCTCGGCATGGGCGTGCCCAGCGTCGGGCGCGTCTACAGATCATGGACCGCCACGCGGGACCGTCCTTGCGGGCGAGAGCGGTCGGGGTGCTGGCGCACGCGCTCTACTCGCACCTTGACGCCGCAGAGCGCGTAAGCGAGAACACGCCAAGAGATGTAGAGTCCCACTTCCCAACCTTGGGGCAGTGCGTCCAAGAACCTGCCTATTGACGCTTGCGTAAATTCCTAACCACCCCGTCACGCTGCCCGTGCCACCCCTCCTCGGGCAGGGGGAAAAAAACCATCTCCCCTCTCACGAGGAGGGGCCGGCCGAAGGCCCGGGGTGGTGTGGCTCGGGTTAGGCAATTCGCGAGGCTCAATAGACCTGAAATTCGACCCAACAGGAGACTCTCATGAGCATCGGCATGAAACGATCCGTTGTTGCGCTATCCGTCCTGATTCTGATGTCCGCCGCCTTCGAGGCGAGCGCGGGTCCTGTCGAGGAGGTGAGTCAGATCTCCGCAGCGCGCGCACAAGCGCTGCAAGACGGAAATGCCGATGCATACGCGGCAGCGTACGCGGACAATGCCGTATTCCACTCCGCGCTCGCGCCGTTCCGGATCGAGGGAAGGGAGGCGATCCGCGGCTATTTCGCCGGCTTGTTCCAGCAGTTCCCGAAGCGCCGCATCCTGTCACGCCAGCCGATCATCCGCGCCTACAACGACGACCTGGTGATTCAGGACACATACCTGATGCTCTACTTCACCGACGCGAAGGGCGAGAACAGCACGTACGCACTGCGCTTGAGCGTGGTCTGGGCAAAGGTCGGAGGCCGGTGGCAGATCGTGGACCAGCACGGCTCGCGCCTGCCGTGAGCGCACGGGCGCCAGCGACACGGCTGCGCCCTCCGAACTTCTCTCCCAGGAGCTGACCGGATGCCACATCCGGGTCGGGCGCTGTCCCTGTAGCCAGGGTCGTTGCGCCCTGTGCGCGACCGGCCAGCTAAGGCTTGGCCGGCATCTCGCGGCCCACCCCCTTCCTCGCGCGGGACCTGGACATCCGGCGTGCGCTGCCCGGAAGCGCCGAACGTGCACAGTTCACATTCGGCGCGTGACCTGCTCCCTATCTCGTCGTTCTGATCGGCCATAGCATGCGAGCCCAGTTCTGCTGCGCCACGCACGAGCGGGCTGTCGGCCCGTCGCGCATGCGCGCCGCTTCGGCCCGATCGGATCAACCACGAGAGAGGAAACAGGATGGATGCGTCCCTCATGCAGAGGCCTGCCATTCCGCGCGAGTATTACGAGCCGACATTCCGGCAGGGCCTGGTGTTCTTCTTGTTCACGGCCACTCTGATCCTCATCCCTGGGACCGTGGCGGTCCTGATCGCGAAGTCCGATTGGGCGCTATGGCTGAAGATCGTCCTGTGTGCACCGCTGGTGGCGCTGGCGAGCCAGGGATTCCACATGGTCGGGTGGTTCGCGCACGAGGGCATCCACCTGAGCTTGGCGAAGAACAAGTATGTGAGCATGGTCGTGGGCATACTCGTCTCCGGTGTCTCTCTGTTTCCCGCCATGGGATATGGGATCACGCACTGGAACCATCACCGCTACACCAACCAGGAATCCGACCCCGACACCAAGATCTATCCCAGGCACCGGACATTCTGGAGCCGCTTCTTCCTCGCACGCCTCACGGCGAACCGCGGCTATATCCGGAACAGCTTCGCCCTGCTGCTGGGATTGCGCCTCGACAAAGGCTATCGCCTGCCCTTCACGGACTTCGAGCAACGCATCTTCGCGGCTATCACGCTCGCCAACATGGGGCTGTGGTGCGGGATCTACGCTGCGATCACGTACGTGGACCCGGTCGCCGGGGCGCTCGGTGCCGTCGTGCCGTTGATGGTGAGCATCCCGCTGACCGGTCTTCGCATCTACCTCGAGCACAACGGGACGGACGCCGGCGTGTTCCGCGACACGCGCAGCTACGTCTCGCCGTTCTACACGTTCCTCATGCACGGCAACAACATGCACCTCGAGCACCATCTGTATCCGAAAGTGCCCTGCTACAACCTGGCCAAGGTGCACGCGTACCTGCGCGACCGCGGCTATTACGAGCGGTGGGGCTCGCCGATTGCCACCGGCATCCTCGAGCCGCTGCGCTACGTCGGCAGCGGCTACCAGTATCCGAGCCCGCGGCTCGCCGACCTGGAAGCCGATCCGTTCCGCCGGGACGTGCTGGAGACCCAGCGGGCCTGAACTCCTGATCCGACTCGCCCCACCGATTGGAGGTTGCTCATGGACAACAACGCTCTTTCGCTCTCCTCCGCCGAGCTCGCGGAAGTGGTGCGCAGAGGACTGCGGCTGCCGCCTTCGGCGGACATCTCGCTCACCGAAGTAACGCGCTGGGCGAACCTGAACTACGTGTTCTGCGTCACCGCAGACGGCGGCTCGAGCTACCTGAAGCTCGTCACGCAGACACCGAAGCTGCTGAAAGTCGAGCTGCCCCGCGAGCGGATCTTCTTCGAGGCGGAGGCCATCCGGAGATTCCGCGCTCTTTGCGGCCCCACGGTCTCCGTCCCCGAGGTGCTGTTCGTCGATCGGGACGCCTACGCGATGGGGATGAGCGACGTGGGCCAGGGGCGAAGAGTCCTGCTCGAGGTCATCGACGAGCAATATGCGCTGCTCGCCATGCAAGCGGTGCCGCTCGGATCGGCGCTCGGCCGGGTCCATTCGCGCTCGAGAGGCAACCCCGCGTTCCGCCCGCTGCAGTTCGAGCGCATGCTGCAAGCGGTGGTCGTCGACTGGCTGCTCGCGCCCGGCGCCAAAGCTTTGTTCGAAGACCACTGGCCCGCCATCGCGGCACAGATGAGCGGCAATCGCGAGTGCCTGGTCCACGGCGATCTGTGGGCCAAGAATCTGCTGGTCAGCGATCGTGCAATCCCCGCGATCGTCGATTTCGAAGGCGCATCGATCGGAGACCCCGCGCTCGATGTGGCCACGCTGCTCGCGGTGGCCGTCATTCCCGCGATGGAGCAGCCGGGGCTCATGGAGTCGTGCATCGAGTTCACCGAGGCTCTCGTCGGTGCTTACCGCACGGCAGCCAAAGAAAACCTGTGGGCGAGAGACAGCCTCTGGCCCTCGACCGTATGCTCCCGTGCGTACCTCTACGTCGGGACCATGCTGGCCGCCCGCGGCTTCGGTCCGTTCCGCTATCCGCTGTCGGATCCGGCGCGCGACCGGCTGGCCCGTCTGGCGCGCTCGTTGAGCGTGCAACCCGCAGCCGATCTCAAGCAGTACTGCGAACGCCTGCAGGAATACGGCTCGGTTACGCAAATGGCCGCGTGATGAACCCGGTGGAGCCGTTGGCCAATCCGTTGCGCTCGCCGAGCGTCTGAGCGCAGCGCAGGGCTCCGATGAGCGATTCGCTGCGTCGCCTCGCGCGATGGGCATCCGAGCTGCGCTTCTCCGACGTTCCCGAGGCGGTCGTCGACGCGGCGAAGAGCCAGGTGTTCTCGACCCTGGGGTCGGTGCACGCCGGCTATCGTAGCGACCTCGGAGGGCCGATCCAGACCGCGTTCGGCGCCAGCGCCGGCAGCGGCTCCCGCGCCATCCCGGCCGGTATCGCCACATCGCCGAGCCACGCCGCGTTTCTCATGGCGGCTTGGGGCGTCGTGCTGGACTTCGACGACATCATGCTCGGAGGACACACGGGCCACTCCACGGTGTTGGTGCCGTTCGCCTATGCGGAACCGAAGTCGGCCAGCGGCAAAGACCTGCTGCTTGCGCAGATCGCGGCAAACGAGATCACCGCGCGCGTGAACATGACTGTGGCGCTCGGGACTGCGCGCGGGCAGATGGCTTCGCATGTGCACTTGCTCGGCGCGACAGCGGCGCGGGCGCGGTTGGAAAAGCTCGGTGCGGACTCGTTCGCGGAATCGTTGGGTTTCGCGCTGTCCCAGCCTCCGCGGGCGATGTATCCCGGGTTTCTCGGCTCCGACGCCAAGGCGCTCTGCGCGGCGTGGCCGGTCAGGATGGGGCTGGAATCAGTCGATGCCGTGCAGGCCGGCCTCCGCGGCAACGCCGCGATCCTCGAGCAGCGGCGCGGCTTCATCGACACGTTCGCGCGAGTCCCGGTGCGGGAGTTCCTGGATGGGGTCGGTGAGCGCTGGCATACGGCCACCCACAGCATCAAGCTCTACCCCGCTTGCGGCTACTTGAACGCGGCGCTCGACGCCACGCTGTCCCTGGTCCGCACGCACGACATCGTGCCGGATGATGTGGAATCCATCGAGGTGCGTGCGTCGATCTTCACCGTCGGGATGGACGCTCATTCGTCGCCGTATCTCGACGGGGAGCGATCCCTGATCTCGACGTTGACCTTTTCGGTCCCCTACACCGTGGCGTCCGCGATACTGGATCGCAGCCTGTCCCCGGAACACCTGACGCGCGATCGGATCGCGAACCCACGCGTCTGGGAGCTGGCGA
>DATJVI010000068.1:0-109998 GCA_035501875.1 Burkholderiales bacterium | reverse complement strand
CAGGACCGCGATGAGGTTGACATCTTCCGACCGGCCGTCTCGGATCCGAAAACTATGATGCATAACGACGGCGACCACCTGCTAGGCACAATAGGCGAAGCCTGCCGCAGCCGGTCAGATGCATGCGGATTATAGGTAGTCCGTCCTGCATTCGAGCGATACGCTTCGCAAGCTGGCAGGTATCTGTCGGTGACTGCAGGACATGCGCCCGCGGACTACGAATATCCATGCGGAAGCGTGTTGACGCTTACCGTCTCACCCAAAGCCCGTATCCGCGGATTCATCAGCCCTTCCCTGTGGCGGCCCAACGTTCGCAATGACCGGGCGTCGGCGCGCGAAGTACGACGGGGACCCAACAGCGGCTATGCTGTTGGGCGCTCCGGTCGATGCAGGGTTCGACGGCCCGCAGATACCCACTTCCACCGGATTCGCGCTAGGCAGGTATTTGCTCGTACGAGAACTCTGGAATGCCGGTGCGATCGGAGGCGTGCTCGACCGTGATTGCGCAGATATTCCCGGCGGCGTCAACGTCGAGCACGGTGTTCTCGTCCAGATCGCGGGTCTCGGCCACCGTCCCCTCTCGGAATTCGATGTACAGAGTATCGGTGTCGGCAAAGTACTTTATCTTCATGGCTCGAACCAGCGATCAAAGAAAGCATTGTGGACGGTCTCTCCGTCGGCCAAGAGAATCACTCGAAGGAAACGGCCTTCCATCTCTTCAATTTTCAGTTATCGATCGCCAGCTGGAGCCATTCGTCAAGAATGACGGCTCGGTCCGCGCGCTTCCGGATTTCGAGGAAGTACCGAGTGAATTTCACGCACCCACTGTATCAAAAACGCGGGCTTGCATCGTGAAGACGCCGAACTAGAAGTCGATCTCATGATAAACCGCATTAGCTTTTCTCGGTTACGGCCGAGGTTTATCGTAGGGTTTCTCATAGGGTTCCCCATGATAAACCTCACGGGCATCATTCAGGGGTTTGCGCGCAGGGCACGGCGAGACCAGGCTTAACCGTCTCGCATCGGCGAGCGGCGAGACCGACTGCCGCTTGGGTGTGTCCCTGCCTCACGGCCGAGCGCCACTGACGCACGGCTGGGCTGCTGCGGGCGGCGGATCGCGCCAACGGATTTGCAGCGCTAGATGGAGCGTTCGCGCTCAGTACACCGGCGCGCCGGTCACTGCCGCAACGGCCTGGTTGAATCGCACTTCCGGGCCCGTGCCGGCGAAGACGACGGCGAAGGGCTGAAGGTTCTGTTGGTTGAAGGGATCGGCGGGGAAGGTGGCAGCCGATACTTCGACGTCATAGACTCCCGGGGCGGGATTGGCCAGCACCACCTGCTTGAAGGTCTGGATGTCCTCGTGATTGTCGGCGGCCACGGGCGGATTGGCCACGGGTCGGGACAGATGCGTCTGTCCTGCTACGGCGCTCCAGAGATTACCGCGGTACTCCGGCCGCACGCCAGGTCCGGGGGGCGCTGGGGCACGCACGGTGAGGTGTAGGTGGTTGACCAGCCGGGCCCCGGGAGGATCGGTCCAGTTGAGCGTCACCCGCAACAGGACCGTACCCGCAGGGAGCGTGAACCGGTACCTCACTGTGCGTCCGGGCCCGATCGCGCAGTCGTCGCGCACGTGATAGGTGACGGGCGGAGCGGGTGCGAGGCTTTGGCGCAGGTTCAGGCGCCCCCAGCCGTATCCCGCGGCGGTATCGGGTAGCCGGCCCGGCGTGATGTTGGTGGCGCCATTCACGAGCGTTGCGCGCAGCAGCGCCGCGCTGGGGATGTCGTTGGCAACCTGGTTCGCGTGGCGGTTCACGAGCGTGCACTTGTGGTGGAGATGGCCCGTCTCCTCCTCTACCCAGTCGAGCAGGAACACGCGGCCGTTCCAGACCAGCTTGAAGTCGCGGACGAATGTTCCGGTGGCGCTCACCTGCAGGATCCCCACTGACGCTGGCGGATTCAGCGGCCCTGCCGGCGGCGGGGGCGGCGGCACGGCGATGATGCGTCCGTTCTCGTCGAGCACGGTGAAATAGAGCACGCGCGTGCCGTCAGCTTCGGCTCCGATCCAAGCCAGCCCGTACGCGGGGCTCCAGGCGGGAAGCCTCGTGCCTGCCGGCAGCACGGCGGGAGGATTCGACCACGGCTCGTGCGTATAGGTGCAGATGAGCTGGGGCTCGATCGCGTCGCGGACTGCCGTCCAACCCGGAGTCGCGGCGTTGATCACCGCGACATCGCTGACGGCCAGCGGCGGAGCCGGGGCGGACGGATTGGCCATCGGGCGTCCTTGGCGATCCAGTCGGCTGAAATGGATCTCCCAGTGCGCGGCATTGTTGGCACGGTATTGCCATGCCGCGCCGTACTCGCGATTGGAAGAATTGACCGCGGTCGGACGCCGCGCCAGCACGCCGTTCGTGCCTTCACCGGCGGCGGCGCTCAGGTCGCGCTCGGCTCCATCGGGGGTCCCGTCGAGCTGGAACCGGCGGCAATGCACCTGAGTGACGGCGCCGCTCACGCGATGATAGATAGCGATCGAGCGCGCCTCGCCGTTCACGAATTGGAACCAGTTGTGTGCCGCCACACCGTCGGCTGCAGCGAGATTCGCGGCCGACCCCTCGCGCACGCCGGCGCTGTTCACTCTTTGCTGCCGGAGCTGCAGCGCTCCGCCCTGCATGGTGCCGTACCCGACCACGACATGGAACGAAGGCACGGTGAAGAAACCGATCTGCGGCGGTGTGCGGTCGTGGATGGTGACGGTGTCCTGCAGAGCCGCGGAGCCGCCGGCTCCGAAGGCGGCGACCGGAGCGCCTTGGGCGTCGTGGAGGTACAACTTGATCCCGCTTACCGTATCGTTCACCGCGGTGATGAGACGGTCGTTTCCCGTCCAGAGCGTCTCGCAGCTCAGGATCAGAAACGGCGAAGGCACCTCGAGGACTCCGTTCGCCCCGTAACTCGTGTCCACTGCGCCGTCGGCGGTGAGCCGCACCCATTGCAGGTTGTCGTGCGTCGCGTCCGCGGGCACCAGGCGCAGCAGATAGTACGAACCGCCGGCCCAGGCGGCCGAGAGTGTAGTGAGCGCAGTACTGTCGTGGTCGACCAGGTTCGCGACGACGTAGCGCCCGCTCTTGAGCAGCGGCGTGACGGGATCCTCCTGCGCCTCGAAGGCGGCCGCCCGGGTCAGATTCAGGGCGTACACCCCCAGACGGTCGGAGTTGACCTCGTCGGGGCTCTGGTACGGGAGCACGAAGCCGTCGGCATCGCCCAGGGCAGCGAAGCCGGCGGTATCCCCGGGGGTGTCGGAGATGCGCACCAGGCGCCGGTTCGTGGGATCGCTCGCGTCCGCCGCGATGCGCGCGTCCACTGCTCCGTTGGCGTCGAGAAAGCACAGATACACGTCGAAGTGCGCGTTCTGCGAGTCGTCTTCCCAGAGCAGCACGTACCCGCTGTCGGGATGGCACAGGATGCTCGGGCGCCGCATGTGGTTGGCGGCCGGGACCGTCACCACCAGTCGCGCGGCACCCACGGTCCCCGCGGTGGCGTCCAGGAACTGCATCCAGATCTCGCCACCGGCGACGTTGCGAGCGTCGCACCAGACGAGCGCATAGCGCTTGGCGCGCGGATCCCAGAGGATGCACGGCTCGCGGATCTCCTGAGCCTGGTCGAGCACGGTGGTAGGGCCGGCGCCTTGCAGGCTGGCCGAAGCGTCCATCTGCCGGACCTGCAGCTGGAAATTTCCCGGATGGAGGACGCCGCATACGGCGAACCGGGTCCCGTTCCAGTTGAGGGAGTGATGTGGCCCCGTGCCGTCGTGGAACAGGAAGCTGATGGAGGCACCATCCACCGCCGCTCCCGTGTCCGAGCGGAAGCGCTGGAAAAAGTATCCGTTCCCGCCCGTGGTGGGGAACACGCACGCCACTTGGTCGGCCAAAGCGATGAGGTCGGGCGGCACGGTGTCGTCGGGGCGTGCGTCCGGCGACAGCGTGACCACTCCGGCGGTGCCGAACGCCGCCACCAAAGCAAGCGACCGGTCATAGCAGGACAGGCGCATCTTGCCGTCGCTGTGGCGGTGCAAGAGGTAGGTCCGCTCACCGATGGTCACGATCTTCGGCGCGGGGTGCTCGCCCACGTTGTCTTGCAGGTGCACCGGCGCCGCGTCGACCGGCGCCTGCTGGTGCCGCGCCACACGCATGGCCACGATGTTCTTCTGTCCCGCGGGAAGCGCGGGAGTGATCCACGCGAAGACGAGCCCATCGGGATGGAGCGCGACGGCGGGTTGCGTTCCGAACACCGGCACAGGCGGGGCGGCCGGAATGGGCACGCCTTCCAACAGCAGCGGCCTGCGCATCTGTGCGAAGCGTGTGCGGTAAAACTGGCGCACCAGAAGCGAGGATCCCGCGACCATGGGCGTCGCCATGCTGGTGCCGTCGAAGATCTGGTACAAGTTCCGGTTCAGTCCCGGCGGCAGCATGCTGTCGGAATTGGCGTTCCAGAACGGCACGGGGATCGGTGCCGGAGGCAACGGCGGCGGTTGGGCGACCCACTGTGAGCGGGTGGACAGCACGTTGGTCCCCGGTGCGACGACATCGGGCTTGATGCGGTTGGTGTTGACGCCCGCGTTGGTGCGGACCGCGCCCCGATCGCTGAAGAGGGCGATGTCGTTGGCATTGTCCGAGGTGGTGAAGGCGCCCGCTGCGCCCCCCGCCGCAACGTTGAAGGCGGCGTTGTTCCAAAGCCCCGGCCACGCGGTCCGATAGGAATCGCGCCAGCCTCCGTCGTTGCGCAGGTTTTCCGATGCGCCCACCGTGATCGCGTTCTTGGCCGTGGCTTCCAGGTCCAGCGTGCGGGCGTCGAGCACGCCGTTTCCGTTCGGGCCTTCCGCCGTGTCCGATTCGCTGTTTCCGGCGGCGAACAGGATCAGCACATCGGGATTGTCGAAGCACCAGCGGTCGACCGGTTCGGATTCGGTTGGGGTGTACCGGTTGTTGTTGACACCGACGTTGAACGAGCTGCCCCAGGAGTTGCTCACCACCCGGGCGCCGTTGAATGCCGCGAAATCGAACGGAACCTGCACGTTCGCCGGCAGCGGAGCGAGCCCCACCAGCGCGGCGCGCGGAGCCATCCCGCGCGTGAGGCCGCCGGAGCTGGCGCCGGTGCCCGCGACGGTCCCTGCCGTGTGGGTGCCGTGCGGGGCGTTGTCCGGGACCGTCAGCGCCGCGTTGAGCGGGGTGTTGCTGTTGCGCAATAGCCGGATGGTTGCGACCAGGTCCGGATGAAATGGAGTCATCGCGCCAGTGGGCGGCGGCACCCCGCCGGCGAGGTTGCCCACGTCGAAGCCCGAGTCCACCACTGCACCGATCTCGCCGACGCCGTCGAGGTTCACGAGGAAATCCACGGTGCCCAGGTCACGGACCTGATTCACACCCAGGATCACGCCCGCATTGTGATTCCTGAGCTTCTTGGTCGTGGGCGTGGATGCGGCGAACACCCCCGGTACGGAGACGATCGCGTTGGCCGCCTCCGGCGCTGCCTGCACCAGGAAGCCGTGCGCGATGCTGGAGACCACGGTCGCTCCGGCGGACTCGAGCGCGGGACGGATGTCGTCGGGATCGAGTGCGTCGAAGACGCGGACCTGCAGATTGCCCTCGGGCGCGGAAGCCGGCGCCTGGACGGAGAGTTGCGAGAGCGAGCTGGCGGTGAGCGGTTCCGCCACACCGGCGAGGTCCAGACCGATGGCATAGGCCGGATGGAACAGCGCCACCGAATCGACGGATGCGAGCGATCGTACGGAGTCCGCCACCGCAGACGTCATCCGGAACACTCCCGTGTACGCATCGAGCACGTGGATCTGCTCGCCGCCGGCAAGCGCGATGTCCTGTAACCAGGACTTGTCGGCCGGCGCGACGAAGTGGACGATCCAGATTCCCAGCGCATCTGCGGAGGGAGGTGTGGCACGAAGCCCATCGGGAGGACTGGGCGTCTCCGTTGCGGGGCGATAGGAGACCGGTCCGACCTGGAGAACTCCCGCGTCGGGGAAGGGCGAAACGGAAATCCCCTGCGACACGAGAGTGTCCACCTGCGCGTCGTCCATGGCGACCCAGAACTGCCCGCCCGCCTCGCGGAGAACGGTCACGCGGCTGCGAACGAAGTCGGCCTGCTCGGGGGCACGGTCGGGATCGAGTTGCAGGAAGGCGTGGATCTGAGCCATGGACCGCTCCGGTTCAGGCTTGCACGGCGGGATCGATATCGACCGGCTTGGTTCCGGCGGTCTTTCCCGGCGACAGGATGTGCTCGATCGGTTTGCCCTCGTCCTCGGCGAGCATCCGCTCCAACCGCAGATCGACCTCGGCCTCCAGATTGAGCTGGCGCGATGCCGCCGCCGTTGCCGCGCCCGCGGAGAACTTCAGCGTCTTCAAGGTCCCTTCGGCCTGGTAGCTTCCCGCGTTCCACGAGAAGCCGCCCTCACCGATCAAAGTCGTGCGGTTCAAAGCCAGAGCCGAAAGCGACAGCGCAAGCGCCTGTTCCGCCGTGGCGGCGTCGGCCGCGGTGATCTGGAGCGTGAGCTTGTGCAGGGTCTTGAGGCGCGTAGCGACCGCGACCACGCCGTATTGGATCTCCAGCTGATCAAAGCCGGTTACATCGCGGCCCGGCCGCGGAGCGAACGTGAACGACGCGGGATTCGCCGGATCCCAGGTCAATTCCGCACTGCTCAGCGCAACCAGCTCTCCGGCTGCGGAACGCAGGTACACGCGCTTGGGCCCGGGATACGGCGGACGCGTGAGCGTATAAGGCCCGGCGGGATGAGAAGGATCGAAGGCGAGATCGTCCACCGCATCTTCGGGGCCGGGCTCGCCCGCCACGGGATCGGCCGACAGCGGATCGAAGTCCCACGTGTCGGCGGGAAAGGTCACGGTGGCGGCGCCCTCTCCGGTGAACAGCGCGGGGAAGGCGCTCTTCAGCAGCGCGACGATCGCGTCTTCCAATGCGAGCAGCATGGGCGCCTATGCGGGTGGCGTAACGTCCTTGGAAGGTCCACCGCCATCGAGCTCCTCTTGCAGCACCTGGATCGCGCCGCTGATGCGCAACAGCGTCGCGCGCACGTTGGCGGCCTGGCCCTCCAGGTCCTCGATGGTCTTCTTGCCCTTCTCGTACTCCGCGCGCAGCTCTTCGAGCCGCTGGCGCAGCCTCGTTTCCATGTCCGACATTCCTGTTTCGTCCTACTTCGTTTTGGGAGCCGGCTTGGGCTTGACCATCGCCGTGGGGAATGCCGGCTTGATCGCTTCCAGCTCCTGGATGGATTTCGCCTTGGCCGCCGCAGCCTCTAGCCGATTGACCTCGTCGCGAAACGCATCCACCGTGGCGCGGATCGCCCGGACGCGGTCGTCGTCATACATCCCGAGCCCCGCGTTCATGATCTGATAGTCGGGGATCAGCAGTTGGCGAGCCGCCACGGATGCATCCGTGAACCCGCGCACGACGCGATCCCGGGCCTGCGCGAGCGTCTCGGGCGGCGGTGCAGTCGGCGGCGCCAGGTCCTTGACGACTCCGTTCTCGATCGTGAAGTGGACCGGGATGAATTGATCGGGAGAGCGCCCGAAGTCCATGGTGGCCGCGTTGAAGGCGGGAAAGATTTCCTCCGGCCTCTTGTCCTCGCCCGGAAACGAGTTCGACATGTGCAGGATGGCTTTGGTCTTCTTGTCGATGATGAGATACATGGTGTCCTCCGGTCAGAGTTCGATGACCTGGATCTGCCGATAGTCTCCGTACCAGCAACAGGTGAGCGTGCCGCTCGTGACCGCCCACTGGGCCGAGATCGTGTGTGACCCCGCCGCGAGGTAGAGGATCCGCGACAACGTTACCCCGCGCAGCTCCCAGCCGTTGTTGTGGAATTCCTGCCGCGTGTAGTCCTGCTGATTGCCGTCCAGGAGCAGCCGGAAGTAGGCGCCAATCGTATTGCTCCCCGTGGCCTGGACCCCGTTCACCTGTACCAGGACCTGGAAGTAGGCGCCGATGGGAGCGTTGACCGTGACGCTCATGTTCGGCATGTCCACAAAGCCGGTGCTCGTGGTATTCACCGAGTTCCCGGCAATGGCATAGGTCCGGATCTTCTGATCCACGGATCGGCCCACGGTGTAGATGCCATACGTCGTGGCGCCGTACACGTAGAGTCCGTAAGCGTTGTTTGCTCCATTCACGATGACCCCAACGGTGGAGTTCGGGCCGACACGCAGGCCCACGTTACCGTTGGTCACATCCATGTTCAGGGCCCAACCCGCGCCCTTGTTGCCCCAGAGGCCCACCGCGCCGTCGCCATTCATCCCGATGAATGCGCGGTCTTCCGCCGGGGTCGTCTGGTACAGCCAAAGGCCCGCTGTCCCCGAGGCGCCCTGGCGCAGTCGGATCCTGTCGCCGACGTCGATCTTGAACCCCGGTGCTGGAACTCCGATGCCCACGTTGCCGTTCACCAGACGCATCGCTTCCACCTGACCGGTGCGGTTGGCCGCACCCGTGCCGTTGGTCAAGAAGCTCAGCCCGCCGGTGAAGTTGCCAGGGTTGGTGTCCAGCGATTGAATGAGCCCGGGGCGCCATTCGGTGCCGCTGCCCTGCGGGTCGCTCCAGAATTCCAGTTGCGCCTGCCCGAAGGACTTGGTGCTTTGGATCCTCAGCACGGCGGGCGTGTTCGCATCGACAACGTGCAGCTTGGCGTTGGTCGAGGTGGTTCCTAGCCCCAACGCGCCGGCGATCGTGAGCGGTCCGGTGATCGCATCGCCGGATCGATTGACTTTCGCATTGTCCAGGCGCTGGGTCTCGGTGACGAGGTCGTTCCAGTCCTTGGAACGAATGGCATCGCCAGGGCTCTTCGGAAAAGGGAGATCTGGTGTGAGAGGCATTGTGTGGTCTCCTCGGGAAGCTCTGTGGCGGGTTCAGGCCGGGCCTAGAACACGATGTCCCAGATCAGCGTGAGCTTGAAGGTGTTGGCTTTGGTCACCGGATCGAAGACGACGCGGTTGTACAGGGTGCCCGCCGACGGGGCGGTGAAGATCCCGGCCTCGCGCAGCGGATCGGCCCCGTTGGCCTCGCCGAAGTCGAACACGGTCTGCAGGCTCACTTTGATGCGCTTGACGCCGGTGCCGTCGACGATCTCCGAGTACACGGGGGCGACCACCGGGTTGCGCGCCCGCTCCGCGACCAGCCCGGCCTGGTCGTCCGTGGCGGCATCCCCGCCTGTGCCTACCCCCATATGGCTCACCTTGGAGGGCGGGGTGCCCGTGACGCCCGCGAAGAGTTGCGCTACGAGCTGGCGGCCGGTCTTGACGATCCGGTTGGGATGGGTGCGGTCGAGCACGGTCCGGCCGTCTCGATCTTCCAAGAGCACCCTGAGCCTGCCCTGCATGTCCATGGTCTCCTGCATTTTGTTTCTCCCCGAATGGGTCATTGGAATCCGAAGCTGCCGTCGAACACGGAGACGTTGAACACGCCTCCGATCGCGAAATGCTCGGTCGCGTCGTGCGTCTCGAGAGCGCTGTCGAATGCGCCCACCGCCAGGCTCTCCGCGACGTCGTGCGTCTCCGTGCGGTCGCTCTCGATGACCGCGGAGAACGTGTCGGTGGCGGCCTGATCCTCGAACGGCGTTCGATCGGAGGATTCTCCCGGCAGCGACAGCGAGTACTGCACCATCCCCTGCACGCCCGCCGCCCGGGCACCGTCCACGACCTTCTGGATCGCGTCGAGAGAAAGGCCCTTGAACACCTTGAAGCGGCGTTCGTAACCGGTGCCGCTGAGGATCCGCTTGACGGCAGCATCGACGAAATAGGGAACTACCACGTCGAACATGAGCGGCTGGTAGCGGATCCATTCCATGCGCACCGAGAAAGCGGCCGCGCTGAACGTCTCACCGCTGTCGAACTCGGAGATGTCGAACTCTGCGGCGCCGGCAGCCGTGAAGATCCACTTCGACCCGCCCGCGGGCACCTCGGGGAGCTGCGGCGGCGATGTGCCGTCGACGTCGACGAACGAGGAGCTCACATCGGTGGTCCCGATGGAGGCCGAGAACTGCGCCGTGCCCTCGCCCGCCAGAACCAACGTGGCACCTTGCGGCACCTCGAAGTCGCCCATCGACACGATCCCGGCGCCCGTGTCCTGGCGCACGAGCGATAGGCGCCGGCCGCCGCCCTGCGTGAAGGTCCACTCGATGCGCGGCGCCACCGGCTGCACCGTGCTGAAGTTCAAGTCGAGTGCGGTCGTGCTGCCGGTGGCGGTGGGCGAGGCGGTTCCCAGGACCACCTCGGTCTTGGGCGAGAACTCCTCGATCTGCACCAGCACCGCGAGCCCGGCGACCAGGTCCGAGATGCCCTTGCTGATGTTTCCGCTGGGCCCGGCCAACTGCTTCTGGAGCAGCGTCAGGTCGTAGGGGAGCCCCAGCGCCGCGCGGACCGCACCCTTGATCGCTTCCACCGTCCCGCCGCCGATGAACGACGGAACGGTGGCTTTCACCAGGGGCCGGAACGTGTCGTCGCCTTCCGGTGTCCCGTCTGGGAGCAGCCGGCGCGACACGTCGAACAGGGCGCCCAGCCCGTCGAGCCCGCCGCCCTTCGCGTAGTCGATCCAGTGCGACTTGAGTAGGTCCTTGACGGCGGTGTCGGCATGGAGAAGCTCGTTGCCCAATGCATCCAGAATGCGATGCAGCAGCGAATCGCCTTCCCGGGCGGCGTAGACGTCCGGGAACAACGCGACGAGCCGATCGGTCTTGAATGACATCGTCTTAGGTGGCGAGGCTGGTGGTGCCCGCGGTGACGCCCGGATAGGCCGCCGCCTGGACGCCGAGCTCGATGGTGGTCGCGTCCAGGCTCGCGAGGTTGGGGATCACCACTTTTGGAAACACAGGCGCCGCGTGATCGGTGCCCGTGAAAGTGGCCGTTCCCGTCACCTGCGCGACCTGCTGCAGAGGCTGATTGGGCGTCGTCTTGGGCTTGGCCCGCACCGTGGCCAGGACCGCGAGCTGGAAGTCACGGAACTGGATCGGCGTGCCGTCGTCGGCCAGGCCCTGCACGGTGACGGTCAGCGTGCCGTCGCCCGCAAGGCTCGCCGAAGCTGCAGCCAGCGCCTGCAGCGGCACGACGTCGATCGCGCCCGAGTCGGGACGCGCCTGCTCCGCGGCGTCGACCACGAAGGGATCGCTGTCCACCGGCTTGGCGGAGTCGCTGCCGCGCACGTAGTCGAGCTGCACCTCGGCGACGTCGGCAAGTCCGGCGATCTGGAACACCAGCGAGGCGAGCTTGCGCGGCGAGACCGGCTCGCCGATGCCCAACGCCGACAGAGCCGTGACCACCGCCTTGCCGTAATTCGCGTAGGCGTCCTTGCCGCTTCCGACGACATCGGGGATCACGTAGAAGGTGCCGGAGAGCGTGACCGCCGCCACTTGCGTCACCCGCGCCTTGATGCCGGCGGCGCGCGTCTTGTCGACCACGTCCTCCACCAGCGGCACCACCAGGTCGGGTTTGCCGGTGGAGATGCGCACCCACACTTCGCCGAGCGGGATCGTCTGGTCGACGGAGAAGTCCCGCACCTCCACCCTGTCGACGCCGTCGATGTTGAGCACCGCATAGCGTATGGCGTTCAGCGTGGCATTGCCCGCGCGCTCCAGCGCGTGCTTGGCGCGCTCGCGCAGCTGGTCGTCGGCTTCGGCCGCTTCGCCGCCGGTCAACGGCTTGTTGTTCACCACGCCGCCGTCGACACCGCGCGGCGGAGTGGGCATCACGGTCAGGCTTCCCGACCCGAGGTTGCCCTCGGGGCCGGGGTCGAGCGCGATCACCGGCACCGTCACGCTGGGGGTCTTGGCTTGGTACGTGACGATCAGACTGGAGGAAGCCGGCGTGGCGGCAAGAGTGATAGTGGACTCGTCGTCGCCGAACGGCTTGCCCGCTTTGGTCGGCACGGTGGCGAGGTCGGTCGTCGTGCCTTTGACGCGCACGTGCACGAGCGTGCCGATCGCGACCGAAGTGTGCACCACGGTCCCGGTCGCCGTGGCCGCCTCGTCGAGCGTGGCTGGGATGACACCGGGGGCCGTGACTTTGAACAGGCGCCCGCGCGCATCCGCCACCCGAGTGCCGGTCGCGATCGGAACGTCGGTCTTCGGTGCCTTCTTCAGCCAGAAGGTGACTTCGCCTTGCGCGGGAAGCGCCACGTTGCGCGAGATGCCGAGCAGCGCCACCACGTTGTCCAGCGCCGCGCCCTGCGCGTAGTCGATGAACGCGCGCTGGTAGGCCTGGTCCATCTGCTCGTAGAGCAGCTTGAGCTCGCGCGACACCGAGCGCACCAGCGTGCCCACGACGCTGCCCGCGTTGAAGTCGGTGATGCCCGAAGGCAGGTCGCGGAAGAAGTAGCCGACGGTCAGCCGGGAATTGTCGTCGGGGAACCATCCCGCCGCGACGTCGGGATCCGTTCCCGCGGGAAGGTCCTGCCAGACGAGCTGGCCAACCGCATAGATGTACTGCTGCCCGCGATTGAAGATGGCGGGCTTGCCGGCGACGAACCCGGTGATCTGGTCTGCGAGCCCGCTCACGGGGCCGGGCCCCTGCAGCGGATAAGCGCGAGTGCCGGAGCGGTACAGCAGGTCGAGCGTGGCGGGCTGCTCCACGCCGAGCTGGAGACTGCCCACCAGCGAGTCGATCAGGTCCTGGAACGGCTTGGAGAAGGGATGTCCGACGTCGATCATGTGCCCTCCAGGGCGAGGTCGAAGATCAGGTCGAGCGGTGTCGGCTGGTCGATGAGCAGCACCGACATGGCGAGCCGCAGCACGCTGCGCTCCCCGGGGATGACGACGACATCGACCGAGTTCACCTTCTTCACCCGCGGGTCCGCCTCCACCGCTTCGCGCGCGAACACCTGCGCCTTGAGCTGCGTGCGCGCGAGGTCGGGCTCGCCGATCAACTCGTGCAGGCGCGAACCGTAGTCGGGCCAGCCGAGCGGCGCGAGCTCCCCCTTGCGCACGCGCAGGCGCAGCGAGAGCGCCTGCACGGCATTGTCATTGCCATAGGCGAGCGTGAGATCGCCCGACGAGCCGACCGGACCACCCAGCGCGAAATCCAACCCGCCCGCACCGTCGCGCAGGAGGATGTCGCTCCCGAACAGTTGCTGGCGGTCGATGGCCATAGCGGCTCTCGCTCCCCGTCACGCGGTCAAGACGACCTGGCGGGACGCCGACGCGGTTGCGCTGCCCGCCGTCGCGGACAAGGTGAGCGTGTAGTTCCCGGTCCCGAGGTCGGCCGGCAGCGCACCCGCCCTGCGGAACCAGGTCTTGTCGTCCGCCCGGAAGAACGGCAGCGACGCGAGATCGAGTGCGATGTCCGCCGTGTGCGCCGGGTCGGGCGCGCCGGCCGGGGCCAGATGCAGCCCCATGCCGATGCCGTTGACCTTCTGGTAATCCGCGTCGGCGATCCAGTTGCCGGGGTTGTTCGGGTCTTGCTTGGCCCATCGCGCCGGCGCCAGGAACTCGAGCGTGGCGGAGGCCTTGGACAACGATTGTCCGTCGGCGGAAGGAGTGCGGATCTGGGCCACCAGCCTGTGCACCACACAGGGAGCGGGCGCCGCCGGCGGTGCGCCGCCGGCCATCGCCGAGCGCGTCACGGCCTTCACCGAGGCGAGGTCGTTGCCGTCCTTGTCGGTGGCGGCCAGCACGATCGCATGGGTCCCGAACTCCGCGAGCGGCGCGCTGAAGTTCAGGATCGCGACCGAATGATCGGCCGTGTTGAGCTCGGGGTGGTCCGCCGTGGCGGCGGCATTGAGCGACGAGAACCACTTGAAGAACAGCCCGGAGCTGCTGCCCGACACCGAACCCTTCATCGTCACGGCGGCGGCGCCCACGAGTCCCGTACCGTTCGCGGGCTGGAGGATCTGCAGCGAGAGGTCGCTCATGTCTGCCCGCTCGAGCTGAACTGCGCCGATCCTCCGGAGGGGAAGATGACGGCCTGGTCGTTGACGACGTTGATCGGGATGTGGTTCACCGTGACGGTGGAGTTTCCCGAGCTGGGTAGCACCATCCCGGGCCAGGCGGGAGCGCCCGACTGACCCTGCATCGCCATCCCCAGCGCGACGATGGCCTTGGTGTTCGCCTTCACCGTCTTGTTGAAGCTGTTCACGATCCACACCGTGGGCTGCGGCTGCAGAGGCGAGGCCGGCGGCGGCGGCAGGATCACCGGTGGCGCCGAGCTGCACTGCGGAGGATCGCTCGGCGTGACCTCGACCAGGGCTTCCGCACTCTCGATCATCACTTTGCCGCCCGCAGACGGTTTCAAGGTGAGGTTGCCCATGAGGTTCAGCGTCTTCTTGAGGGTGAGGTCGGCCATCATGCCCCCGAGATGTCCGTGCCCGAGATGGTCACGCTGCTGATCTTTCCCGTGCCCTTGATGGTGCCGTCGCCGTCGACGGTGAGCGTCTTCTTGATCTCCACGTCCGCGTCCAGGACCACGTTGTTGCCGGTCACGGTCAGCTTGTCGCAAGTGACCTCGATCGGCTTGTCCTTGCACAGCACGGAGATCTTGCCGTTCTGCTGGTCCATGGTGATGACGATGTCGTCGCTCGTCTTGAGCTCGATCAACCCCTGCGGGTCGATGCGGATCCCGGCGAGGAAGTCGCTGTTGTCCTCCAGCTTCTTCACGTCGCGCTGCAGGAAGATGCTGCCGTCGGCTGCGAAGCGCAGATGGTTGATCTTGCCGTCCGGCAAGCGGTGCTCGAACAGCACGTCGTTCTCTTTGAACAGCGGCGCGCGCTCCTGGTCGTGATAGAAGCGCCCGGTGACGAACGGCTGCTGGATGTTGTCGTCCAGGAACTGCACCAGCACGAGGTCGCCCACGCGCGGCGGGACCGCGACGCCCACGTGCGACACGGCGATCGGCACCTGCGCGATCTCGAGCCCGTCGTGCTTGAGGCGCACGTCCGCTTCATAGTTGGCGGTGTCGTCGTCGCTCTCGTGGGTCGTCAGTGCCGTGACGGTGGCGAGCTGCGGCCCGCGGCGCACGGCCAACTCCTCGCGCACCGTACGCCGCACCATGTCGAGAAGCTCTTTCATTGGCTTCCCTCCGCGGACACGACAATGTCCGTCACAAACCCTTCCAGGACCCCGAAGCGGTGGCGGAGTCCCTTGATGTACCCGGACGCGTTCAGCCCCGATTCCGGAGCGTCGGAGGCGCCGGTGGAATCGCCCAGCTCGAGTGCCGGCATGCCCAGCACCGTGAGCCGGATCGCGCTGGTGCGGCGGTCGAAGCTCGCCGCGTAGCCGGCGGCGAAGCGATCCGCCATATCCTTCGTGCGCGCCGCCGGATCGATCACCAGCAGCTCGTCGCCGCTGCCCGATGAGCCTTCGTAGTCGGTGTCCGTCGCCGTGAGCCAAAAGCTCTTGTCCTCGCCCTGGCCCGACATCGGGCTCTCGCCTCCCAACAGCAGCGTGCGCCCAAACGGCGGGCGCAGACCCGCCACGGCAGCGAGCAGATGCTTTCCGTACCCGAGACCGCCGCCGCCTCCCAGTCCCAGCGCCGAGGTCGCAGCCGACGCTGCACCCGCCAGCGCCGAGCCCACGCCACCTAGTCCACCGCCGATGGAATCGAGATTCGCTGCGGGGCCCAGCCCCTTGAAGTTGATCTTTCCTTCCCGATCCGAGAACAGCGAATATCCGAGCCGATCGGCCAAGCGCCGCAGTTGTGCATATGCTCCTGCACTGCGATCGATCGAAAAGCGCGGCAGATCGAGCCCGTCGGAGATATCGCCTTCATCCAAGGATGCCTGGCCGATCAGATCGCGCACCACGTCGCCGGCGCTCTGCGCTTGATAGAAGGACGACACCCGCAACTCCACCAGCGCGAGCATGGTGCCGGCGCAGAACAGCTCGCAGCCTCCCAGGCGCGGGCGGATCTCGGCGACGCTGCCGGTGAACACGCGCTCCAGCCCGTCTTCGTCGCCCAGGTCGAGCTGCACGGCATCACCCGGCGACACGCCGCCGCTCTCCGCGAGCAGCACGCGCAGCCCGTCGATGGGTACGTCCAGGCTGCGCTCGACGACGAACCGGGACGGACCCACCACGGGCGACGACGAATCCGAGGAAAGGCTTCCGGCGCTGAGCGAGAACCTGGGCTGCATGCCAGCCATCAGAAGCCCCCATGGTCGCGGGCGTCCTTCTCGAAGCTCGCGTTCTGGTAACCGTTGAGGATCACGTCCCACTCGTACACGCCGAACAGCGGCAGCCCCAGATGGAAGAACGGGCCCCACCACCCGTACTGGTTCACGTGCCGCAGCTCGTGCTCATAGAGTGCCTGGCTCTTGGGAATGGTCACCGTTCCGTTGTAGGCGGGCGGCGTCACCGGATCGGGCAGCGCTTGCCAGGCCGGGTTGTTCTGATATTCCCCGTTGACGAAGATCACGTTGCCGAACGTGATCCCGAGCAGGCTCTCGAACGAACCGAGCCACCCGCCCTTGAACACCAAAGCGAACGCGTTCAAGCGGCCCGAGGCGGCGACGTCGAATCCCGGCGTCTGCCAGCTCACATGCCCGAGCGAGAACAACCACACCAGCCAGCGCACCACCTCGCCGAGCAGGCAGCTCACCTCCACGGCGAGCCCGAACGCCGTGTTGGGAAGCGTCCACAACACGCCCAGCAGCGACAGCAGGACCCCACCGAAGCTCCAGTGCCCGTCGGGGTCGAACCGGTTCACGGGATCGTTGGCGCAGTAGGCGTGGCGGTTGCGCAACCGCGGCTGGCGCAACCAGTCGCCCAGGATCTGCGCGCGCGCCATGCGCTGCTCGCGGGCGTTGCGGAACGGGTTGACCAGGCGCGCGTCGTCGGGCGCACCGGTATGGATGTCCGGAGTGAGAAACCGGCGCAAGTGCGGGTCGTACCAGCGAGAGCCGACGCGGTAGAGGCCGAGCTCGGGATGCCACAGTCGCCCGCGGTAGATGTAGGGTAGGCGCCCTGGGATCTGGAGCGGAACGCCGTAGGGATCGCTGTGGAACGGACCTTCCATCCCGCTCTCGGCGCTGCCGGCAAACACGAGATTGCCGTGCGCGTCGCTGTGCAGACATACGGCTTCGCCTTCCGTGCGGGAACGGAAATCCACCATGCCGACGATCCCGGTAGGCAGGCGCAAGAAGATCATGCGCGGGCGGCCTTCGCCATCGGCCACCGCCAGCAGCCCGTCGTCCGCCCCATAGACGTAACGCTCGGTGCCACCGGGCCCCGATTTGGCTACCAATCGCCCTTTGTGATCGTAGAGGCAGCGCGCGACGCGCGTTCCATCCACCAATGCCTCCAGCATCTCGCCGCCCTGGTTATGGCGGAACACGCGCTCGGTCGATCCCTGGCGCACGAAGCGCACCCGGCCCGCGCGATCGCATTCCACAACCTCATCGACCACGGCGTTGTCCATCGCGTCGTGGCCGTATCGCCAGACGCGTGCACCGTCGCGCGCCTCGCACAGGCGCCCAAGCTGGTCGTACTCATAGGTGCGCGTTCCTTCGCGCACGAGGCGGAACGCGTCGTCGCGGACGAGATCGCAGCTCCAGAGCTCCTGCCCCTCGCGGCTGAGCACCTTGCGCGTCGGGCGGCCGTCGTTCGGATCGTTCCAGGTTTGCTCGCGTACGCCGTCCACGCCTTCGCTCCAGCACAGCCGGGTCGCGTCGTCGGTGCCGAAGCGGGCGACCGGGCGTCCGTTCCAATCCACGGCGGCGGGCCGGCCGCGGCCGTCCCAGCGAAATCCGATCGTCTGGCTCCACTGCGGAAACGCGATCCGCTCCAGACGCCCCTGTGCGTCGAACGAGAAGCGCACAGCGATGGCTCGCCCATCCAGGCGCTGCTCGAGCCCGACCAGACGGCCCCGCACGTCGTATTGGAAGCGACTCTCTTCGCGGTCGCTCCGCGCGGACGCGACGCGCTCCCCTTCCCAGCGGTACAAGAACGGGCTGGCGTCACCGCGCAGCGTCCGCGCGAGCCGGCCCTGTTCGTCGTAGGAATGCATGAGCGGGCCGTCGGGGCGCTCCACGTCCGTCAGCCTCCCCGCCGTGTCGTAGCGATACTCCGCCCAGCGTTGCCCGTTCTTGTGCACCGACAACAGCCGCCCATCTTCGCCGTAGACATAGCGAAAGCGGGAGCCGTCCGGTTCCACGATCTCGGACAGCTCCCCGGCCTTCCAGGCATAGCACGACACCGCCTGGCCGTCGCGGACTTCGCGCGGGAGCCCCTCGTCGGCGACGACGTCGCGGCCGGCGGATTGCACGGCTTGCCAGGCGCGGATGCGTTCGATCGCTGTCATCACACCGACGCCGAAGCGGAGGAGCCCAGCGGAATCGCGTTCAGCATCGCGTCGAACTCGTTACGCACGCGGTCGAGCTGCTGGTCGAAGCTGGTCTGGAGATTGGCGAGCAGGTTGAGCAGCCGGTGGAACAGGTCGTCCACCACGAGATGGTCGATCTTGTCCAGCAGGTCCTTCACGCCGGCGAGGATCTGGTCGATCTGGGCTTTGAGCGCGCCCAGCACCTGCGAGAGCGCCTGCCGCACCTGCGCGAGGAAAGCGTCCACGGCTTGCTTGATCTGATCGAGAAGGCCGTGCACCGCGCCCGTGATCTTCGACAGCAGGTCCTGGAACAGCGCGTCGAGCTGGGCTTTCAGCGCGGAGGGATCGATCGCCTTCAGAGGATCCATGAGCGGATCCCACACGTTGGTGCGCAACGAGGAGGCGAGCTGGTCGGGATCGAGGATGTGCAGCTTGTCGCGCAACGTGGCATAGACGGCCGACACCGCATCCTTGAGCCCGCCTGGGTGCAGCACCAGCGCGGCTTGCCGGATCTCCTGGAAGAATCCGTTCACGGTGTCGCCGAGCGCGCTCTGGAGCGGAGCGAGTGTAGCCAGGAAATGGTCGACGGCGAGATCGATGCGGCGCGCCTTGGTCGAGGGGCGCAAAGTGGCGAGCCCGGCGTGGACTGTGGATATATCCAGCGGCGTGGATTGCCGCAGGAAATCCGGCAGGATCCGGCTGAGCCCCGAGTTCAGGCGCTGGAATGCGAGCTGCGCCCCCGAGTTGTCCAGTCCGTTGATGCGCTGGCGAAGCGCCGTGGCCAAAGCCTGGTGCGCGACGATCAGCCGCTGCAGCCGGGAATTGCCCACGCTGATGTCGATCGGCGCGAGCACCGCATCGAAGCGCGCGAGCAGCGCAGCCTTGGCGTCGCCGTTGTCCGTGGAGAGCGAGAGCTGGGCGGCGAGGCTAACGCGCATTCCAGGCAGCGTCACGATTCCGGGAAGCGCACCGGGCGAGAGAGCTGCGATCCGCCCTTGGGCCGCGCGCATCGCTCCGACGATGTTCGCCGGATCCATGACGGGAAGCGCGGCGCCGATGCCCTTGCGGATCGCCTCCAGGGCGCCCACCACTTCGTCGGCGGGGAGCGTGTCGACCACCGCCATCAGGCGATCGAACGCCAGGTCGAGCGGCTGGAACAGCGTGCTCGGCCGCAGCGACGTGGCAAGCGTCACGTTCACCTGCGTGAGCGTGCCGTCGGGGTCGGCGAAGATCGCGTCGGTCAGCGCCAGCACCAGGGTCTTCATCTGGGCGTAGAACGAATCCAACGGTGCCGGCAAGTGCACCGCGTCGAGCGCATCGGAGATCGCCTGCCGCGCTTGCGCGAACAGGTCCTTCTCCTTCTGCTCCAGGGTGGTGAGAAGCGGCGTGATGTCGACCAGCGCGATCAAGCGGTCGATCTCCGTGTACAGCGCCCGCAGCGGCTGCACCCACACGTCGGGGTTGGCGCGCTGGATCGTCTGCATCATGCGGTTGTACGGGTCCTGCAGCGGATCGAGGATCGCGCCGGGCGAGAGTGCTTGGAGCTTGCCCATCGACTCGTCGATCAGCTTCTGCAGCGGGGCGACGACCATGGTGCCGTTGATCCCCTGCACGGCGTTGCCGACCTGGTCCAGAAGCGCCGTCACCGGAGCGGCGAGCGAGGAGCCGTCCAGCCCGCCGATGCGGCGGCGAAACTCCAGCCACGCATCGAGGATCGCCTGGACGCCCTTCGTCAGCTCGCTGTCGAGCGCGGCGAAGCCCTTCTTCAGCTCGTTCTCGATCATGCCTTCCAGGTCGATAGCGCGCAGCACCGACAGCGCCGCCTGAATGGCCACTTTCTCCACGTCCGAGAGCGATTCCGGCTTGATCGCGGCGAGCTTGGCTTTGAGCGCGTCGATCTCGTCCACCACCTCGTCGGCCACGGGGCGGAAGTCCACGTTGTCCAGCGACGAGAGCAGCGTCTTCACCTCGTCCAGCGCGGACGAGAGGTTGTTCTCCAGATCCTGGATCACCTGGCCGGCTTGTTGCACGGCGGTCGCGAGCTCCTGCCCCAGCTCGGCGATCGGGATGTTCTGGAACTGCTGGAGCGCGCCGGCGAGCTCGTCGCTCACGCCGGAGAGCAAGTCTCCGCCGATGTTCTTGTCTACGAAATCGTGCGCGGCCTGGAAGCCGCTCTCGATCGTGCTCCGCACCCGGTCGATCCCAAGCTCGTCCAGCTCCTGGTGCACCCGCTGCAACATCCCCTGCACCGCCGCCTGGACCTGATCGGTGGGGATGCCCTCGAGGGCGGCTTGGATCTTCCCGATGAAGTCGAGCAGGATCTGCCGCACCTGGGACAGCGCCGACTGCGCGAACAGATCGTGAATCGAATCCGACACGCGCTTGACCTGGCCCGCGAGGTCCTCGGGCGAGAGGCTCATGGTCAGCCGCGAAAGCAGGGATTCGACCGTACCCGCGATCTCGTCCACCGCGTCGTCGAGCGTGGGGATGTCCTCGAGGTGGACTGCACCCAGCACATCGGCATAGGCCGAGAACAGCGAATCCCACGCCGGGGCCGCAACCGCTGCGGTGAGCGCGGCGTACAGCGCCTCCAATGCCGTGAAGGCCGCGTCCAGCGCAGTGCCGACGGCCTGCAGCAGCGACTGGAGCGTTGTGTACGCCTGCAGATCGGTGGGGTCGAACGTGCGCAGCGCGCTGGCCAGATTCTGGAAGGCCGTGGTGACCGCGTCGCGCGCGGCGGCGATGCGGGCATCCAGCGATGCGCCCGAGAACGGGTCCAGCAGCGCGAGCGCGGAAGTGAGATGGGTGTTGGCGTCGTCCAGCAGAGTGGAGGCCACGCCGAGCAGGTTTTGGGACAGGAATTCCAGCAGCTCGTCGGCCGGAACGGTCTGCTTCGAGGCGAGGTCCTCGATCGTGGCGAGAGCCGTCTTCACCTTGTCGAGCGTCTGCGCGTCGAAGACGGACGATCCCAGCGTGCCCAACCGCGTCTGGAACAGGCTGAGCACATCGTCGACCAACGCGAGCGCGGTCTGCTCCAGGCTCGAGCCGGGGTGGATCTGCTTCACCAGCTCGCTGTTCGAGAGGAAGCCGCTCACCTGCTGGTAGCTGCCTTCGATCTCCTCCACGAAGCGCAGCGCGTCCGAGGGCAACGCATTTTGAATCGTGGTCAGCGCCTGCGGCAGCCTTTGCGACAGCCCGCTCACGTCGATCTGGAGGACTCCGTCCAATCCGCCCAGTGCCTGCGTGATGCCGCGCAACGGCGAGTCCGGAGAACCGCTCGCGAGCGACCCCGCGACGCTCAAGAACCCGGACAGCCCGGACTGCGCGTTCTGGCTCGCGTTCGTCGCCCCGTGCAGATCGGGCAGGCTGGCGGTAGCGCTCGTCACAGCAGACTCCCAATTCCGGACAGCGTCGAGCTTGCACCGCCGGCCGCGCCGGTGAATGCATCCAGCATGGAAGGCAGGCGCGTGGTGGGATTGCCGAAGTCCGCGGCGCCGGAGAGCAGGCTCGCCAGACCTGCGACCTGCGAGAGCGCGTTCTGCGCGTCGTCCATCAGCGAGGCCGCCTCGTCGAGGATCCCGGCGTCCAGATCGCCCAGCGGACTGGTGGCGGGCGGAGGAGGAGGCGGGACATACTCCGTGACCACGCACTCGAAGTCGAACTCGTCCGGGCGTCCCGCGCGCTCGGCCACGTGGAGATCGTCCACCACGACCTGCGAGAAATAGCCCTGCCCGGTCAGCTCGCACAGGAAGTCCACGGGCGTGCGGTCGAGCAGGTGGCCGCGCAGATCCTTGAGACGATCCGCCGCGTCGTCGCCGTAGAAGATGCCGCGCACGCGGATCCGAACGCTGGGGCGCCCGAGGTCTTGCACGTACTCACCGCTCAAGCCCGGCACCGGATGTCGGACGAAGCGCGCCGCCTCGCTGGCCTCGATGCTCACCAGCTTGTCCAGGACCACGCCTGCGAGCTCCAGAGCCATCCTAGGTCAGCCCTCCCGTGAACCCCAGATGCCGCATCGCCTGCTCGCGCAAACGCTCTTCGAAGCGGTCCAGCAGGCGGTCGAGCAGGATCTCTTCGCGAAGCGGGTCCAGCGGCGCGAGTGCAGGCTGCGGCCCGGTTGGAACGGGCAGCTGCGCGCTCAGCGCAACCGGCGCGTCCTTGCCGGCCGGCCGCGGCCAGCCTGAATGGAGGTCCACCTGGGTCGCCGGCCCCGGATCGTATGACAGCGGGGTGGGCGGAGGCGGGGGAGAGCGGCGCTCGGGCGCCTGCGGTCTCGCGGACGAGGAAGGATCGTCGCGTGCCTGGTCCTCGGCCACGAGGGAGCGGAACAGGGCTTGCAGCTCGGGGAGCGTGCTCACCTGGCGCACGCCTCCCGCAGCCGGCGCCTCCCGGAGCTGTGTCGCGGGGACCCGCGCTTCCTCGGCCGTCTTCCAGGATCTTCCCGCAGCGGTGCCGACCCCACCGAAACCGATCTCGCCTCGACTGCGAGGTGGGTGGACTGCACGCGATGACATGCGCATGACCCGCGGGTCGCTGGCATCCTCTCTCGGTACAGGCACCACGTCCGGCTCCGCTGTGCGTGAGCGCCGCTCATCCCGTGCGGGCGTCGGTTCCGTGGAAACGTCGTACCGCGCAGCACCGGCGTCGCGCTCGCGCTCGGGAACGGAAGCGATGTTCTCGCCAGCACCCGGCTCACCGCTTCGCTCGTTCCGCACCTGCCTCGCCAAGAGACTGAAGGTCCGAGGCGCTGCCATGGGAGCGGACTTCGATGTCTCGACGTCATCCGATGCCGCATCGTGCACACTCGAGTTCGCCGCCAGAGCCGCGGGCGCTGCAATCGGGGCGCGTGCTTCGAGACGGGGTAGCAAGGCGAGCGCGGGCTCCGTGCTCGGCTCGGCAGCGCGCTCCAGCAACTCGAGCAGCACGCCCTCCATGGCGCGCGAGGGGTCCACGAACTCGAGTGCGCGCCCGGCGTCGAGCCAGGCGAGGTCGGAGAGCTCGAACAGCGCCTGCGCCATCCGCACCGCCTTATCGGCTTCCTGCTCCCATGACAGGTTCATCGCGGCGGCCTCCGCTCCGCGTCCAGTGCGAGCAGGCGCTCGATCCCCGCCAGATACACGGCCACCTGGCCCGGAGTCAGCTCCGCCACTTGCGCGGGCGTCCATCCGAAATGCCGCGCGAGCTGCACGTGCGCCTCCCCGATCGCCGAGCTCGACGCGCTGCGTGCCGCGCCCTCGCCCGAATCGAGTCCCGAGATGCGGTTGATGGCCGCAACCAGGAAGTGCACGAGGCCGGCGTGCATCTGCCGGATCTGCTCCAGCGCGAGCGTCGGCTCGGCGAGCGACTCCTTGATCATCAGAAGAGGCACGAGAGAGGGATCCTCCCGCGATGCCTTGGAGATGAGCGCGAGCGTGGCTACCTTGAGCGGACGCAGCCGCACGCGGCCCGTGCTCACCTCCCCGGCGTCCGCACCGGGGCGCAGCACCGAGGCCGGCACCGCGACCTCGTGCGTCAGAAGGCTTCCCGCGAGAAGCTCCTGCGCCGTCAGGATCGCGTTGTCTTTGCGTGCAGTAGGCGCGGCGCCGCGGTCCACGCCTTGGTCTCCGACTGCCTGCATGGGTCCCCCAGCTTGTTATTGGTGGGGACCTACGCGGAGATCAGGTCTCCTCGTAGGCCAGACGCATCGCCTTGAACGTGACCGCCTCCATCACGAACGTGTCGCTCGGAATCGTGTAGGTCCAGCTGTCGAACTTCACGCCGAACACCGTGACCTTGGTCGACTGCGTCGGCTGGGCCGGGTCCTTCAACGTGGAGACCAGGTTGAACGACGGCTGCACGAAGGTCGGACCCGAAGGCGGGCTCACGGCCCCGTCGCCCAGCAGCAACCGCAGCAGCGCGCCGTTCACATGTGCCCGCTCGGCCGACCCCGACACCTTCAGGATGCCGGGCCGCAGGTACGTGGGATAGCGCTGGCCGATCTCGTAGAACGGCTGCACGTCGCTCGTCACGTTGATCGAGACGTTGGTCAGCTTGCCCACGACGTTGGAGAGGTCGTATTGGGAAACCAGCGCGTCGGCGGCTTTGCCTTCGGGGCTGGAGGTGTCTTCGACGCCGAGCACCAGGACCGCGTCGATGGCGCGCAAGACATCGTTAGGCATGGTTGGGTCTCCTGTCTTACTGCAGCGTCATGACGACGCGGATGAAGTCGATGCTGAAGGTCGGCTGGAGCGTCATCACCACGCTCACCTGTCCGGCGATCTCCTGGGCGCGCGTCGCGGACACGTCCAGCATGTAGCCCGTGAGCGCCTCGTCCTGCACCATTCCGGTCAAGAACGCATCCAGCGTCGCCTTGAGCGCCGCGCGCACCCGCGAGTTGTTGAGCCGGCCGATGTAGGGGTTCGCGGCCGAGCGCACGCCGTACTTCGCGTAGTCGACGATCCGCCGCGTCGGGATCGCCGAGAAGGGCTCGCCCACGCCTTCGGTGGTGACCCCCTTCAACACCCGCAGCCCCTCCTTGGAGATGATCGTCAGCACGTTGCGCTCGATCAACTGCTCCTGCTCGCCGCGGTTGGCCGTCACGGTGATGCCGGGCACGTTGATCGCCTTGTTGGTGAGGCTCGTCTGCACCGCTACCGAGGCGATGTACCCCGCAACCGCCGCGGCGGTGTACGCGGGCGGGAGCGTGGTGCCGTCGGCATTCTGGATCCCGGGCGCTACCAGCACCACGCGGTCTTCCGCCAGATTGTGCCCGAGGAAGTCCGCGATCTTGGCGCCGGGTGCGCCGATCACCCCGATGCGCTCGAGGTCGGTATCGGCGGTGACATTGAGGTGTCCCACGAGCACCGAGCCCATGTTCTTGGAATCTTGTCCCGCCAGGACGACGATGTTCACGAGCATGTTGGAGATGGCGTCCAGCCCGGCGGTGTATTCGTCCTCACCGGCGTCGGCGCCGTCGGCGCCTCCCACGTTGCTGCCGGTGCCGAAGTAGCCGGTGACGCCGGTGGCGGGCTTCTCGCCCCCGTGAGTCGCATCGGCGGCGACGGTGACGAGGCTCGAACCCGCGGCCATGTTGGCCAGGGTCTTCCCGTCGGGGACGACGTACGACTCCTTCACCGTGCCCCAGGTCAGCGTCACCTGGACGCTGTCGGCGGCTTCCACGAGGTAGTTCGCAGTGAGGACATCGCCGGCCACCGCGCGCGGAGCCTCGCCGGTGTGGAAATCGAGGTGCCCCGTCCACACCGTGATCAGGACCTGGCCCGGGCCGGGATCGGCATGATCCACGGCGTAGGTGGCGACGACGCTCTGGCCCGCCGCCGGGACCTGCGTCGCCTCGAAAGCAAGCTCGCTCGTCGTGGGATTGATGCGGACCTCGTTCAGCGCCGGCGTGGTGGCGGCGTCGTAGATGATCGTGCCAACGGTCACGCCCGCGGGCGGATCGGCGCCGTACGCGCGGACCGGATTGCCGGCGCTGTCCAGCACGACGATGGAATTGATCGAGGCCACTTGGGCCACCGTGGGGTTGGCGAGCTGAAAGCTCCCGCCGGAGTTCTTCGCCACGGTCTCGCCGGTGACGACGAACTTGTAGACGATGTCGAACGTGTCGACCCGGCGCGTGTCGCCGCGCACCACCTGGATGCGGTTCTGCGGATTGGGCAGCACCCTGAAATACGCAAGCGCGGAGAAGCCGGAGGTTTGCTTCTCTCCCACGATGCGGGCGGGAGTCTTCGCGTCGTCCACCGAGATCTGGATGTCATTGCCCCAGGTGCCGGGTGTGGCCGCGGTCAAGGTCGCGACCGTGTTGCCGTCGGAATCCTTGATGGCAAAAGTCGCCGAGGCCGCGCGCGGGCTGGCAACGCGCACCGCAACCACCGTCGTGGCGCCGTTGGCGTAAGCGAACTGCAGCGCCCGTGTGAGCGTCAGGGGATTCGCGCCATCGGTGGGCACGGAGAAGTCGTCGGGAAGACCGAAGGTCTGCCGCGCATCCGAGTAGCCGGAAAGGGTAACTGGAACCCCCACCGGCCCCGAGCTCGCGGTGCCGATTACCCCAACGATGCCTGTTGCGACGCCGCCGGCAGAGATGAGACCCTCCGCGCGCACATCGATGTATGTCCCTGGAATGATCATTTCTCCCATCGCGGTCTCCTTGGGCTGGTCACCTGAGGTCGGAGCAACGGCCGGCTGGCCGGGAACGGACTGGCTAGCGCAACCGCTTGTTATCGTTAAATGATTGTTAACGTACCTTTCTTGTTTATCAACTAATGTTAACTCACCTTTCGATCGCTTGCGCAAGAGGTCGGTTCCCGATGGGTGCTCTGCTGCTTGCTGACCACTGCGCATCCACCATCGACCCAACCGCCGTCGTGGCGATCGAGCGGTCGATCGTCGAATCGCGGCGGCGCTGTTGGGCACCGGTGGGAACGTTCGCTCCACGGCCCGTCGCGTAGACCGTAGGCATAGTGGCGCCGGAGCCGTATCGAACCCGGCAGCGCCCGGGTGGTAGAGGGATGTCGTGCCGGGTACCGAACGCGCTGGATGCTCGCCCGAGAGACGGCGACTATCCCGCCAAACGGACGACGGTGAGCTTCTTCTGTGTTCTGCTGATGTTCAACTGCAGCTGGATCACACGGTTCAGGAAGCGAACCGTGCAAGTATGCACGCCAGGTTGTTGCGTCGATATTTCAATCCTGCCGTACATGTCGGTGAACCCGACGAACTGGCCGTCGACGTTGACGGGAACGTAGGCCGCAACCGCACCGGTCTTGTCGTCCACGAACTGGAACGGATCGGCCTGACAGGCGCCGGAATACAGCAGCGCTGCGATCGACGTCAGAACGAGGCGTCGATACATGGCCATCTACTCGTAGACCGTGAGTGTCACCGGCGCGTAATCCCGAAGCCTCGCCCCGGCGCTCTTGACCAGAGAGGGCTGATGCGCCTGGAACTTCTTGTACTCCTCCGCCACGTTGATCTGGCCACTCACCTTCCCGTTGGTGTACAGGATCGACGTGATGACATCCTCGAACTTCTCCCCCTTCGGGATCGAGCCCGCGATCTGGAACGTGCCATTGGAGGCCAAAGCGACGTCGAAAGCTTTAGGCAGCAAGACCAGCGCGCCCTCTTCCCATTTGATCGTTGCGCCGGCCGGCTGGCGCAGCGAGCCGGTGATGGTCCATTGCTCCTCGCCGAGGTCTCTCGGCTTGGACCACGTGAAGGCCGCCAGGAAGGCTCCGACCGCAACGAAGACGAGCGCCGGATAGTTGGTCTTGAGCTTGCCGACCAGCGGCAGCTCGACCTCCGTCGGCTGATTGGTCTTGGTGTCGACGTAGGTCTTCTGCGCGAGCAAGGCGACAAATCCCAAAACGAGGCAGAGTGCTGCCAAGGCATACATGATCCAACCGTTCGTCATAGCTCGGTCCCAGCCTGTCGTCGTCCTTCGCTCGGCGTGCATCCGCGCGAGCGCAGGATAGTCGATCTTGCGCTTGCCGACCAGTGGCAGCTCGAGCCCCGTCGGCTCATCGGTCCTGGTGTCGACGAGGTCTTCTGTGCGAGCGGCGCGACAGATCCCAGCACGAGGCACAGTGCTGCCAAGGCGTACAGGATCCAACCGCCCGTCATGGCTCGGTCCCAGCCTGTCGTTCTCTTTGCTCGACGCGCGGATCCGCGATCTATCGCGCTGTTCGGGAGCAGATCACCGCCCTACCCCTGGCGTGGTCGTACCACGCCGACCGGCGCGAGGAGCTACCTGACCCCGCAGGCGGCCATGCCATGTGGCAGCTGCATCGCGTCGCCGGGCATCGGGACCGGGCTAAGTCTTCAGAAGCTTGGCCGACACGATCGCCGCCGCCGTTTCGAACGCCCGTTTGAGCACCTGCGGGTTCGCCTTGATCTCCTCCATCGTGAACTTCGGCACGTCGCTGAACCATGTGGTGGCGAAGTCGTCGGCCAACACCTTGCCGTCGGGAGACACCAGCTTGTAATAGACGCCCAGGTTCGGTCCCCATTCCGACGACACCATCGTGGTCTTGTTGATCCCGTACGAGCGCACTTCCAGCACGAAGTGGTAGCTGCCGTCAGCGGAAAGCCGCGGGCCGTAGATCGGATCGCTGCGAAGCTTGTCCGTGAACTGCTGGCGAACGATGTCTCCGACATCGATGCCCGAAGCCGCCAGATAGTCGGCGAAGCTCTTCCCCGCGCTTTTCTGTGATTCCGCGGTGGCTGCTGCTCCAGCCGCCCCAAAGAGCGCGGACAGACCCGCCTCCGAACCGACCACCGTCGGCTGATCCACCACCTTTACCGTGGCGGCAACGGAGACCGAGCCGATCCCGGCTTGATCCGCGGGTTTCAATGTCTTGCCACCCCCGCAAGCAGCGAGGGTGAGAACGGAAGCCGCTATCGCGATCGCCACCGAAGCAGTTCTCATGTAAGGCCCCTTTCCTGGCCCGAAGTCCGTAGCGCGTCGTCGATCATTCCCTCGCCTACGGCCTCGAGCAGTCAGTTTTGGATGTGAGTCCGACTCGTTGCGCGGTCGGACGAGTGTTTCCTTCGCGGTACGCGTGCTGGCCCGCAAACGTCATCTCCCACGGAGCCCGATGGAATACCTCCCAGAGCGCACCGCAACAGGCAAAGCCCCTGCCGGACCCCTCAGGATAGCTGGCAGCATTGCAAAGCTAGCCGATACGGGCTTACAGATCGCATACGAATCCGCCACGCGCGTCGCGAGCGGCGAGAGACGAAGCCGGCAGGGAAGCGAACGACGACGACGGCGCGCTGCTGGGAGGCCGCCTCAGGGGCACTTGTTGTGCGTTCCGACAACTCGCTTGTAGTCGGGCAGCGCAGGCGAGAACCCTTTCCTGGATCTCGAGCTGAGGGCAAAGACGAGGAAGAAATCATCCTCCTCTCCGTGGGACATCTGCTCCCAGTTGCCCGCGCCCTTGGGGAAGAATGTGACCGATCGCAACGCCTCGCGCTCGGCAATGCGCAGTAACGATGAACCGGGAACGTTCATCACCGCCGCTCGGACGAGCTGTCACACGCCTAGCGCCTTGGGCTTCGCAATCGCAACAACATCGCCATCCGTGGCTTGGATCAGCGACTGAGGATCGATCGAGAACACCGAGTTGGGGGTGCCCGCCGCAGCCCAGACGACGTCGAACTTGAGAAGGTCCACATCGATCAGCGTGCGCAACGGCGACATGTGTCCAAGCGGCGGCACGCCGCCAATCGCGAATCCAGTGGCCGCACGGACGAAGTCGGCGTCCGCTTTGGAAATGTCGCCGTTCAGGTGCGCCGCCACCAGGCGTTCGTCGACTCTGTTGGTGCCGCTGGCGATCACCAGCACAGGCTGACTCGAAGGCATGCAACGGAAGACCAGCGACTTGGCGATCTGTTCCACGCGGCATCCAATGGCGGCCGCCGCGTCGGCCGCAGTGCGCGTAGAGTCGGGCAGCTCGTGGATCCGAGATGAGATGCCGGCAGCGGCGAGTGCCTGCTGCACACGACGCGCGGCCCTGGAAAGCTCTTCGCTCACACTCACTTCTCCCGGCGTGGCTTCCGGTCGCTCCACGCTTCGAAGTCAGCGGCCGGGTGACAGGCGCGAGAAGCAACGGTGTCCGCGCGTTCCGTGCGACTGAGCATCGTCATCATCGCTGCCGACCGACCTAAGGCCTCTTGCGCAGGAACACGTGAGTCGCACGCTCGCCCTGAACAGACCTTGCGCATTCATAGCCCAAGGCGGGCAGATCGATGTCCCGGAAGAGATTTCCCGCCGAACCGAGCAACGCAGGCCGAATGGCGAGGTGCAACTCGTCGATCAGCGCGGCGCGTAGATACTGGCGAATCGTGGATACGCCGCCGCCGAGGCGAACGTCGCGCCCGCCCGCCGCAGCGGTCGCCTGCTCCAAAGCGGTGTGAATGCCATCGGTGACGAACCGGGACTCCGTACCCCCTGCCATCCTGAGCGGTGCCCGCGGGTGATGCGTCAGCACGAAGACCGGCGTGTGATACGGCGGCTCGTCGCCCCACCAACCCTTCCAGCTCTCGTCCGGCCACGGGGATCGGGTCGCAGCCGTGGTCTTGCTCGCATACGAAATCGAATTCAGGTCGTGCCTCGACATGGCATGCGAAGCAGTTCATCCCGAGCCGGTTGTTGACTTCCACGAAGCCACGCCTGTAGATCTTGGAACCCTCCGGCGAGACATCGATGAAGAAGAACTCCCAGTCGCGTGTTACCGGGTTGAAGCCCTTCTGATGCTTGATCATGACCTCGTTCGGCATGAGCTGCAGAACCGAGCCCTCCGGGTAGTCGCCTTTCCCCTCCTCGGCGACGGCGACGGTCGCCGCAACGTTGCCGAGCAGGTTGTCGACGTAGAAGTGGCGAACCGGCGTCATCTCCCGGATGCATTTGAACGAGGAGTCATCGATCTTGAAACTGGGCTGCATCTCGTCGCCTCCGCTCACCTGTGCGTCGATGAGCAGCAAACCGCCTCCAAGCAGCGACTTCCACGCGCGCTGCCCCACGAACCCTTGCAGCGGAACACGCCGACTGGTCCCGGAGCTTCCCAAGGCTGGCCGCGACACGATTACCTCCTCCCTGTTGTATGGCTCTCGTTCGAGGGCAAAGTACGCTGAGCCACGGCGCACCCAGTGTTCCTGTCTGCTGATCGCGATTTCACAGCCTTTGCAGCAGAATGGCAAGCACGACACAGCGATCGAGACCGCGTCCCGAGGCTTGCTCGATCACGGTCGGCGCGCGTCCAGGCGCTCCACGACCTTGTCGAGAACCCTGCGCTTCGGCCTTTCCAGCAACGGGTCAGAGCGCTGCAGCCTTGGGCGCCCGGACGACAGCGCTCGTTCCTGGTTTGATCGTCGGCACCCTTGCGCCTCGAACCCCTCCAAAACGGCTGCATCGATGCGCACAGTGACGGACCTGTTGGATGACGCCGGTTTATTGAGCCTCGCGAAATTGCCTAACACGAGCCACACCACCCCCGGCAGTCGGCCGACCCCTCCGCGTGAGAGGAGGAGAGATGTCTTTTCCCCTCCTGCCCGAGGAGGGGTGGCGCGCGAAGCGTGACGGGGTGGTTAGGCATTTACGCAAGCGTGAATAGGACCTCGGCGCAGGCTTCCTCGCGTCCCAAACCGATGTTCCCCGTGGATGCGGCCGTCATCTTAGTGCGTCAAGGTCGGACCGTCGAACGCATTCGCGGGGTCGACGGCGTCGAGTCTGTGAGCCTATAGGTAGGCGCTCCTCGTACGTTCATCCCGCTGGAAGTGCATCGACATAATGTGTATCTCGTCCACCGCAGTCAACGCCCTCCGGCTTCGCCTTATGGCGCGGGCGCCCACCCGTCAGCGCGGCCGGCGCTTGCCAGAGGCGGCGCCTCGTTGGGGGACGCCCTAAAGCGCTTGGGCCGCACCGTCGAGGAACCCTTCCAGGCCGTTGGTCTCATAGCGGCAATCCGGAAAGAGCACGCGGTATCGCGCTTGCTCTTGGTTACCGTTCTGCACGACGGTAATCTCGGGTTTGGAGGACGCTCCATGATAAGCTCGCAATAGGAGGGACCGCACCGCCAGGTCCTCAGGCGGCAGCGAGTATCCCACGATGATCCAGCGGTCAGACGTGCGCATCCATTCGAGCGCGCTGCGCCAGACGCCGAGCAGGTTCGCGTCCCTGATATCACGAACCAGAGAAGGCGAAACGATGTGCAGCTCCAACCGCAGGTCGTCGCGGCATATGCACGTGTTGTCGTCGTCCAGCGCTTCACGAAAGGCCTGGTGGACGATCGAACCCTGGGGGTTGAAATACACATAGCCGCATGCACGGCAAACCAGCGTGTCGAGCGATCCGTGAAGTTTGTAGACCCGGACCTGCGGATCTCTGGGCCGTGTGCAGACATCCTGCTTCCCGACATGGCGCCAGTCGAATCCCAGATCGACGATCCGATAGACATCTTCCTTTCCGGCACGTGCTCGGCCGTGGCGCTTATAGAGCTCGTGGTCGATCCCTATATCGTAGTTCGTGGTCACCAGGCCCACCATTCTCTTCTTCCGGTCGATCCAGTCGACCAGTTTCTTGAGGACGACCTTCTCGCGCGTGTGGTCCGGATTCCCATCCTCCCATTTAGCCAGGTAGTCACCGAGGATCACATCGGTGATCGCCTGCTTGAGGAGGTCGCGGCAGCGGCGCAATCGCTCCTCGCCGCCGATGGGTAGCGCCTCGCCCGTGACCAGCGCGTACTCCACCATGGAGAAGACGTCGGTGATCAGCGGCAGCTCAGCGTCCTCCACAGTCTCGAATCCCAGCAGAAGGCGCGAAAGGTACTTCTCCAGCTCGACGCGTTCTTTTTTCTCCTTCTGCCGGCTGCTCATGCCACGGAACAAGGTCCCGTCCCTGAGGTCCGTGCGCACCCTGGGTAAAAGCTGGCGCGTCAACGGATAGCCAATCGCCCGCGACGCTCCGGCACCGGTGAACAGGGTGATCTGCATGGTCACATTTCCAGTGGGGTGTACTCGGTCTTGTCGCCTGCGGTCTGCGTGCGTCGCCTAACGAAATTGTAGGACGAGCCTGCCTGAACGCTATGGCCACGCACACGATCATTCCGGTCGCCTTGCGATGCTCCTCTGCAGTCCGAGTCCGTACGGCATGGTTTCCCTGATCCGCCCGATTCTGGTCGGCGGTCGACCCGAGCCCCGGGTCAGGCATCTCCCGGCGCGTCGGGCTGAATGAGGTACAGCAGGACGACACCGAGGATTACAACCAGCCGAAACGCCGCCTGCTGCCCGTTCCACACTTTCGATTGCCACATCAGGAACCATTCCCCGCCGATGGTGATGAATCCGGTAAACCACAGGACGATCCCCAACGTAAGGCCGGTTATCGCGACTCCCTTTGCTGCATTGAAGCGGCTGGCGTCCCGGATCGAACTGAACAGCCGCAATCCCCCCACCCAACACAGCAGCGCGACGGCTGCCTCTACAGTGATGATCAGCCAGTAAAGCGCGTGATGAACCGACGGAGAGTCGATCGCTCGCCACATTGCTCGATTCTCAGGAAAGGTGGTGTCCATTGTGAGCACATGGCTGACGAACAGATAGTTCGACTGGTAGTCGGTCAGATTGTTGAACACCACCAAGGACGCAAAGAGCGCGACCGCCCAAGTGAGTAGAACCTTCGAAGCCCTTGTATACACCGCGTGTCCCGCCAACGCATCAACCGACGCTTAGCGACCGCGACAACCCGCCGGCCAACAACAATAGCAGCGCCGCCGTTGGACGGTCCGTTGCAGCGCAGGATTCGGCACCTCGCCGCACACCAGGCTATGCGGCATGAAGAAGGAACTCAACCTTCACCGCTTCGAACGGGAAAACGACGCGACCATCCTCAATGCGGTCAAGAACCCCGGCGCTCAGCAACGCGGTGATGTCACTAAGTACCGCCTTCACATCCCACTCCACGCGGCGCGCGGCTTCGCGGATGGAGATAGGGCCAGCCCTAAACATCGCCTTGAGCAATTCCCAGCGCTTCGCCGTCAGTACCTTCCAAAGACGCTCCGGTGTCGCGAAGCCGATGCGAGCGGATTTCTCCGCCTTTCCCGCCTTCCAGACACCGACAAATCTGCCATCGCCTCGCTCGGAGCTCGAACGTCAAGGGTTACGGTTTTCACGGTTCCACCTCGCAATGTCACGTTCAAAGTCGGCGATGAGCTTCTATGGCGTTTGGAACGTATAGATACTCTGCTTCTCGCCGAAATCCCTTTGCCCTCACAACGACCGGACCGCACAAGACACCATGCCTGTGTAGGGGAACTCCCTAAGCAGGCGCTCGACCACGGTGGTCGAACGCCCTCAGTGTACGGTCTCACACTCGGGCCTCGGCACAAGGATGGATGCCACTCACCAAGGAAGCACCTGCCCGTTGCGGTTCAGGAAGCGGCCCGTTGTTTCCAGTGTAAGGTCATCGATGCGACACAACATGTCCCGGACTGCGACAGCGGGCGAGATCAGATCGCCAGACTGCACCCGCTGACCGAGCGACGCGCGTGCCGCCCCCAGCATATCGGTATCCACGACGCCAGGATGCAGCAACACCACCGAGATGCCGCGCGAGTGCAGATCACGAGCGAGCGAGACGCCTGCCATATTGAGTGCAGCCTTAGCCATGCGATAGCCGTAGTTGCCACCCGAACCGTTGTCGCCAATTGACCCAGCCCTGCTGCTGATCAAGGCGATCTTGCCGCTCGGCGAGAGGTTCTCCAGCAGCGCCTGCGTCACGCGGAGCGCGCCCAGCGCGTCGACGTCATATTCGCGCCGCATGCGATCGAAATCCAGTTCCCCGAGCGCCGTCGAATCGAAGATGCCCGCGTTCAGCACGAGGACGCTGATACGTGCACCCTTCAACTCGTGTGCCAGGCGCGCGCAAGACGCGTCGATCGTGACATCGACGTTCTCGATGGTCCTCACCGGTAGCGCCATCAACTCTGGCGATGTGCGCCGGCACGTGGCAATCACGTCGTCGCCGCGCGCGACCATCTGGCGACAAAACTCGAGTCCGATGCCTCTGTTCGCACCGGTCACCAGCGTCACACCGACCATGATCGTCTCCTATGCCACTGCCGCATACCACTCGGGCATGGCCCGACAGAATTCCGGGACAATGCCGACGCAGCGCTGCGTGCTTCGTGCCGCAAAACGCCCCGCTTGACCGGCCCGAAGCAGCGGCGCGAAGCTGCGCTGTTGAGGGTCCGCGTCGAATCGGATGTTAGACCGCCGGCCTCTAGCCACGAACCGCCGCCTCGATCACAGCGATGTTTATTTTTTTCATCGTCATCATTGCATCGAACGCCCGCTTGGCGGCGTAGAGATCGGAGCTGGTATACGCCTTGGTCAACGCGATTGGCGTAATTTGCCAGGAGACGCCCCACTTGTCTTTGCACCAACCGCACTCGCTCTCTTGGCCGCCGTTGTCGACGATTGCGTTCCAATATCGATCGGTCTCGGCCTGGTCTTCCGTGGCAACTTGGAACGAGAACGCTTCATTGTGCTTGAACGCGGGCCCACCGTTCAGCCCCAGGCAGGGAATGCCCATCACGGTGAACTCGACTGTCAATGCGTCCCCTTGCTTGCCCGACGGAAAGTCGCCCGGTGCGCGATGCACCGCGCCGACGAACGAATCGGGAAAGGTCTTGGCGTAGAATCGCGCCGCCTCCTCGGCGTCGCGTTCGTACCAAAGGCAAATCGTGTTCTTTGCGATCTTCGTCATGATGGTCCTCCATCGCAATTAGAAATAGAGTCCGCGCCGTTCCCGGATGAAGTCATCGATCCCCTATTGGCGGTCTAACGTGCCGCTTCACCGGCGCGCGCCGCTCTTGCGCGCGTCCGTGTGCAAGCGAAAGTTAGGCGCGTTTGAATCCGGCTCGAATCCACGCCACTGCTCTCAGGACGAGGATGACAAATAGCCAGACGATGGCGAGTGGTGAGACAAGAACCAACGCCACGTTGCCTGGGTTCAGATGGCATTGCGGCTCTGCTTCTGCAAGAAGCTGGGAAAACGTTTCGACAGGCCGTGATAGCGGCTTGCTTTCCCAGCGCAAGAGAAAAGAGTCTTGACCAACGACGGCCCATTGCCCCTCATTGCGCGTTTGCCAAACCAGGGTGGAGAAGCGTTTGCTCGCCTGGTAGTAGTGGACGCCTACATAACCGGCAGCCACCAGAAGCCACACGGCGGAAACTACAACGCCAAGTCGAAGCCCCCCTCGATGGTGATGCATGGTTACGGCCTGCACCTAACCCGTGTGCTCCAGCGGACGCGGAACGGCAAGCGAAGCGCCGCTATTCTGCGTCCGCTGGAGTACAAGGAAGTTAGGTGCGTTCCGCGCTCAGATTGGCCGCTCATCCAAGGGAAGTGGTCCATTGTCTCGGTCGTCGGATGCCCACCAATCGAAGGAGACGACTTTGCAAGGGATTCCCGCTTCAATAAGGCGGCAGGCGAAGGTCGATACATGGTTCGCGCCGCAGATGAATAGGGTGGAAGACCCCCCGCCGTTACGGAGACGCTCGATCCAAAACTTCTCTCGTGCAGGGAAGAAGCGCAGAAGTTGTGCGTCGCGATACTCCTCGAGCGATAGCCCGATGAATTCGTCGGGCGCAGTTTCGGGGAGACGCTCATCTTCGGAGATTCCCAACGTTTCGCGTTCGGAGGAACTCGGCTCACAGGGGATGTAGGCCAATGGGGGCTGCATGCCTTCGGCCACAATACGCGCGATCGACCGCCCGCGGTTGATCTCGATTTCGCCATTGCTTTCCTCCGCTATGGCCTTCACAGCACGTGATTTCGCTGTGCTTTCCACATAGCTTCTAAATCGCGCCAGCTTGGCGGCCATGTGCTGCCCTGGGGATTTCCATTCCCACTGGATTGAATGGCGCGTTCCGAGCAAGTAAATCACCCTGACCAGTACTCACCTTTGACCGAGCGCAACCTAACTAGAAGTCGACGCCATGATAAACCTGCGGAGCCCTCCCGGTTTATGTCCATGGGTTTCTCACGGGGTTTCTCAGTAGGTTCTCCCTGATAAACCCCGGGGACACTTCCGAGCTGGTCCGGCACGGGCACGAGCCGGTCGCTCAAGCCCAACCGCTTGGCGGCGGAGAGCGGCAACCCCCGAAGGCGCTGCGCGCGCCCAGCGCCCGCCGGCGCCCCGGATGCGCTGCTGCAATATCCGGTCGCCCCAGGCCACCCGCACACCGACTAGCGAAGGTGGCCGCCCGGGCCTTCCGTCCGACGCCACGACGCGCTCAGCTGCTTCCCAGGGAACTTGTTCGACGATGAGTTTCACCGTCTTGTAGCGCACACGGGCCGCGGCATCGTACCGATACCGGACGCAAACGAGTCGATGGCCGTGCTCTTGCAGCAGCGCCTTGGTGCGCTTCTCGCCGGGGCTTAGGGTAGCGCGCGTTTCCATCTTGCCTCCCGTCAAGCGGACCTGCTCACTGTGAAGCAGGATCGAGTAATTCTTGCCGCGCATCGGGACAGGATCCGCCCGCTCGTCGCTCACGTGACGAGCCTGGCAGTTGGAGGCAAACGTGCGAAGCCTGGCACTGCGCCGCGCTGCTCGAATCGATCCCAGAGATCCAGGCTCGAGGCCGGACGGGTGAACTCCGCGCCGGCCTGAGGCATCATATGAAGAGTATTCAGACTTCCTTGTCGGTCCCGGGCGGCGAGGGTGTGCACCCCCTTTCGAGGGAACGTTGTGGGAATGGGCAATGCGGTTCGTTTCCCCCATCCTCCTCCCAACCTCCCCCTTGAAGGGGGAGGAGAGCAGCGCGCTCGCGGCAGGGCTTGCCGGGGTGTTCGACCCACACAGAAGCCGGATGCAGGCATACGGAAAGCCGCGCGGACCTCGGGCCGCCGGCGGGAGGTCAGCATGAAGTCGATGATTGCGTTCGTGGGGATTCTGATCGGTGCCGCGGCGAGCGCTCCGGCACTGGCGGGCGGTCACTGGGGGTATGCGCATACGGGCGGCGTGTATGTCGCGCCTCCCCGCATCAGTTTCGGCATCGGTATCGGCTTTGGGCCGTATTGGCCTTGGTACTATCCGCCCGCTTATTACTATCCGCCGCCTTACTACTACCCGCCCGCGTACTACTACTATCCTCCGCCTCCGCCGCCACCTCCCCCGGCGCCCGCTCCCGCGCCGCCGCTCGCCGCACCGAACTCGTCGGGCACCGGCGCCGTCCAGCAGCCACCCACGCACACGGCGACCGCGCAGCAGGCCGACGCCGCGAGTCAGGCACCCGCACGGCAGCTCTTCATGTATCCCCAGAAAGGGCAAAGCGAGCAACAGGAGGCGGTGGATCGCGACCAGTGCTATCAGTGGGCGATGAGCCAGATCGGCTACGACCCGAGCCGTCCATCCGGCGCCTTGACGGCGGCGCAGACCAACGACTATTACCGCGCCATGGAAGCCTGCCTCGACGCGCGCGGCTACTCGGTGAGATAGGGGTCGGTTCGCTGCGCCGACGAGCGGGCGGCGTCCGAGGTCACGGCACCACGAACGCCTCGCGCAGCGAGATCTTCACCTGCTCCCCGCCCGCGAAACGCACGTCGGCTGCGAATCCGTTAGCCACCGCGATCTGGTTCGCGTCCCATAACGAACCCGTCCGCTGGCCCAGCGACTCCAGCGTCTCGTCGGCATGTGCCTGCGTGACGCGCAGGCGCGCGGCGGTGAGGTCGGCCTTGTCGGACTCGCTCATCGCCGCGAAGCTCGCGATGCTCTCATTGATGATGGCCGCATAGTCGCGGACGCGCGCGCCTGGCGCCAACCCCACGATCGACCAGACCACGCGGCCGAGCTGCACCCAGGCGAGGCTCAGCCAATAGCGCTCCTTGCGTCCGACCACAGTGAGCTCGACGCGCACGGCGGTGAGTCCGTTGATCGGAGTGTTGCGGGCGCCGTCGAGGAAGTCCACACCGGTCCTCTTGCTCCCCGCGCGGGCCACGCTGACGGGGTCCGTGTCGACGCCGGCCGGCTCGAGCATCAACAGCGCCGCCTCGTCCGGCGACTGCGCGCCGACCGCACCCTCGATGCGCCCGAGTTCCCAGCCCTGTGGGAACCTCATGCGCAGGCCTGCGTTCGGCAGCAGGAAGCTCTGTTCCACGAAGGTGCCCTTCATGGGATCGTCTCCGACCAGAAGCCCGTCGAGACGCGCCAGCAACTCGATGCGGTTCTTCGCCACCGGATCGGGCGGCGCTTGGACGAGCGTGCGCGCATAAGCGGCCGTCGCGGCGATGCGCTCCGGTGTGGACGGGTGAGTGGCGAGGAAGCCGGTGGGCGGAGCGTCCCCGTCGAGGCGCTCTTGGCGCGCCAGCGTATCGAGCAGCCCCGTGAGGCCTCGCGGGTCCCAGCCCGCGCGCGCGCTGATCTGCTGTCCGAGACGGTCTGCCTCACGCTCCTGCTCGCGGCTGTACGGTGCGAGCACCGCTTGGGTGAGAGTCTCCCCAGCGCCCGCGATGCCAGCGCCCAGCTTGGGCGAGATCACCGACGCGGCGATCCCGGTGATTCCGGCTGCGATCTGGACCGGCGCAGTCGCCAGGGCCGCCTGGCTGCGCTTGACCGCATGCCGCGCTTCGACATGTCCGATCTCGTGCCCGAGCACGCCGGCGAGCTCGTCCTCCGAGTTGAGCAGCGCCAGCAAGCCGCGGGAGACATAGACGTAGCCGCCGGGCAGCGCAAATGCATTCGGCGCGGTCATGTCGGCGACATAGAAGCGATACGCGATATCCTTGCGGTCCGCCTGCGCGGCGAGCCGCCGACCGACCTCCTCGACGTAAGCCGTCATGTTCGGATCGCGATCGAGCCCGATCGTGCGTTCGATGAGCGCAGCTTGCTCGGCGCCGACTTCACGTTCGTCCTCGACGGAGCCACTCGCCATCCGCGTGGTCGGGCTGCTGGCGCAGCCAGCCAGCGACGCAAGTACGACCAGCGCAGCGGCGAGGCGCCGCGCGCATCTGCGAGCAGCGAACATCTGCGACGGAGGGCTGCGTGGGCTCGCGGTTACGCGTCGCGCGCGCAGTCAGGCCTCTGCGCGTTCGATCACGTCCCGCAGCACGTTATCCACGACGAGCGGCGTGTCGAAGTAGCGGATCACCGGCTCGCTGCCATAGAGTTGGCGGATGCGCTGCCGCCAGGATTCGTCGTGCCAGCGCTGCGCAGCCGACCGATCCGGCCACAGATACACGCCGCCCGCCTGCCCGGCCTGCGCGTCGTACAGATCATTCTTGCGCACCAGCTCGGGGCACCGGCGCCAGTGCTGCGCGCTCTCCCGCATGCCCGAGACCACCTGCTCGCGGGTGATCCCTTTCGGCAAATCGAACAGCACCAGCTCCGTGATCATGCTCGCCTCCTCTCCACGCGTGACGCAAGCGTAGCACCTTCGCACCGCGTGCGCGTCCTGCGGCGCGGCTCGAGTCCGGCTACACTGCACAGGTTTTTTGCGACCCGCACCGCGTAGACGCTTCCCACAGGAGATCCCGATGGCAAAGACGATTCAGCTCAGCGCCTCCGATGGCCACAAACTGTCCGCGTACCGCGCCGAACCCGCCGGCAGACCGAAGGGCGCGTTGATCGTCGCCATGGAGATCTTCGGCGTCAACAGCCACATCCGCTCGGTGGCGGATGGGTACGCGGCCGACGGCTATCTCGCGATCGCACCGGCTCTGTTTGACCGCGTGCAGCCCGAATACGAAGCCGGATACTCGCAAGACGAGATCCAGAAGGGCATCGGCTTCATTCAGAAGATCAACCTCGACGACACGATGAAGGACATCGCGGCCGCGCTGCAGAGCGTCGCCCCCGCCGGCAAGGTCGGGATCGTCGGCTACTGCTGGGGCGGGACCGTAGCGTTCAAGGCGGCCTCCAATGTGGCCGGACTGGCATGCGCCATCGCCTACTACGGCGGCGGCATCCCGGGACAGATCGCGCTGAGGCCGAAATGCCCGGTCTTGTTCCACTGGGGCGAGACCGATCAGTCGATCCCGCTCGCGAAGGCGAAGGAGGTGGCGGCTGCCCACAAAGGCGAGACACATCACTTCTATCCCGCGGGCCACGGATTCAACTGCGATCAGCGCGGGTCTTACAACGCGGAGAGCGCCAAGCTCGCTCGCAGCCGGACGCTCGAGTTCCTTGCCAAGCACGTGGGCTGAGCGCGGCGACACCGCCGGCCAGCGGTGGACGACGGGGTGCTATTCCGGCGTGGCTTGGATCAGATACATGGTCAGCAGCGCCGGGGTGGGATTGCCCAGTGTCCCGAACCACTTCTCGAAGATCTTCAGCACCTCGGCCGAACGATACACGCGCGCGAGCGCGCGATTGGCCACGAGCCGGAACTCGGAGTCGTTGCGCCTGACCGCGAAGCCATAGGGTTCGTACGAGAACTGCTCCGGCGCGATCTCGAATCGGTCGCTGTCTTTCGCCTTGACGAGCAGACCGACCAGCAGCGCCCGGTCCGATGCGTAGGCGCCGATCTTGCCGGCTTCCAGGGCGGCCATGCCCTCGGCGTGGTCCTTGACCGCGACGACCTTCGCGTTGACGTACGCGTTCGCCAGCGCCCGGCGCAGGGCAGGCTCGGTGGTCGTGTCGGGGATCACCCCGACGCTCTCGTCCACGAGCGAAGCCAGGTTGTGGATGGCCGAGCCCTTGCGCACCAGCAGGCTTCCGCCGTCGAGGAAGGTCATGGCGGTGAAGTCCACCTTCTCCATGCGCGACAGCGTGATGGTCGAGGTCCCGCATTCGATGTCGATCTTGCCCCTGGCCACCGCGTCGAAGCGCTCCGCCAAGGACACGGGCACGTACCGGATGTCGAGAGATTCCACGCCGACGGCCTTGCCTGCCTCCTGAGCGATCAGCCGGCAAAGGTCGATGGAATAGCCGACCGGGGACTGCTCGGCGCTGAGGAAGGACAGCGGATAGGCGTCCGTCAAGTAGCCGATGACGATCGCCTTGCGCTCCTTGATCGCCTTCAGCGTGCCGCCGAGAGGATCGTCGGCCCACGCCAGTCGGAACAGCCCGATCAAGCACAAACCTGCGGCCATCGCGGCGCACACCATGCTCCTCCTGCTCATCGGCTGCTCCTTTCTTGTTCGAGGCGGCGGTATTCTACCGGAGGCAGGCGGCGGTATCCGAGTGCACCCAGCCCGCGCGCGCTTGCATCCGGTGTAGATACTGCCCTCGATTGCGATGGCACGCATCGGCACTGAACCGCGCGGCGTGCGCACGCTCTAACGCACAGTACAACCCGAGCGCCAGCGCAATGGCGCCCATAACCGGAGGAGGAATCCCATGCCCAAGTATTCGCGACGCGACGCCCTCAGGACGCTCGGCGCAAGCGCGCTGGCGGCCACGAGTGCAACGCTGTTGGGTCGGCCGGCCTCGGCCGCCTACGAGGCCAGGTACCCGATCGAACCCGGCGCGGAGCTGCGCGTTCTGCGCTGGAAGCGTTTCGTCCAGGGAGACGAGGACCTGTGGATGGCGAACACCCACAAGTTCACGCAGCTCTCCGGCGTACCGGTGCGCGTGGACAGCGAGAACTTCGAGGACATCCGTCCCAAGGCCGCGGTCGCCGCGAACGTCGGCAGCGGACCGGACATCGTGTACGGCTGGTTCGACGATCCGCATCTGTACGCGGACAAGGTGATGGACCTCACCGACCTCGCCGACTACCTCGGCAACAAATACGGCGGCTGGTACGACCTCGTTAAGCGCTATTCCACGCGCGACGGGCGCTGGATCGCGATCGCGATGGGGATCCTCGGCGGCTGCGTCACCTATCGCCGCAGCATGATCGAGGCGGCGGGGTTCGACCGCGTCCCCACCGATCTGCCCAACTATCTCAAGCTGCTGCAGGCCCTGAAGGCCAAGGGCACACCATGCGGTTTCGCGTTAGGGAACGCCGTGGGGGATGCGAACGCCTGGTGTCATTGGCTCGTCTGGTCCCACGGCGGCAAGATGGTCGACGAGCAGAACAAGGTCGTCATCAACTCCAAGGAGACCATCGCGGCGCTCGAGTATGGCAAGGCGATGTACCAGACCTTCATCGAGGGCACTCTGTCCTGGCTCGACCCGAGCAACAACAAGGCGTTCTTGGCCGGCGATATCGCGCTCACGCTGAACGGCATCTCGATCTACTATGCGGCGAAGAAATCGGAAGACCCGCGGCTGCGCGAGATGGCAAAGGACATCTACCACGCTCCCATGCCGGTCGGACCGGTGGGCCGTTCCAGCGAGTTGAACCTGTTCAGCCCGGGTTTCGTGTTCAAGTTCACCAAGTATCCCAACGCCGCCAAGGAGTACATCCGCTTCATGATGGAGAAGGAGCAGTACGAAGCATGGCAGGCGGCTTCCATCGGCTACGTCGCGCAGCCGCTCAAAGCCTACCGCAGCAATCCGATCTGGACTGCCGATCCCAAGCACACGCCGTTCCGCGATATTCCCGAGCGTACGCTGGATGACGGCTATGCCGGCAGACTGGGGCCCGCCTCGGCGGCCGTCATGGCGGACTACATCATGGTGAACATGGTGGCGGAAGCGGCCTCCGGCGCGGCGTCGCCGCAGGCGGCCGCGCAGCGCGCGGAGCGCAGGGCACGACGCTCCTATTCGTGATGTCGTGGCGGAGGATGTAACGCTTCGCGGGCGCGACTGCGCGCGGGTTCGCTGAGCGGGGCATCGCGTCTATCGCAGCGGCGCAGAGCTGTGCGCGGGGAGCGCGAACAGAACCGAGCGGTCCACATCGGCGAGCCGGTCCCATCCGCACAAGCCCATCACGCGATCGATCTCGCGGCGATACAACTCGAGCGCCCACGCCACCCCGTCCTGCCCCGCCGCCGCCAGGCCCCAGAGTTGAGGCCGGCCGATGAGGCATGCGCGTGCGCCGAGCGCGAGCGCCTTCAGCACATCCGAGCCACGCCGCACGCCGCCGTCGATCAGTACGGGCACCCGTCCTGCCGCGGCGTCCAGCACGCCCGGCAGCGCTTCCATCGAAGTGGGAACGGCATCGACCTGCCTGCCGCCGTGATTGGAGACGATGATGCCGTCCACACCCAACGCGATGGCCTGACGTGCCTCGTTCGGATGCAGGATGCCTTTGAGCAGCAGCGGGCGGTCCCACATGGCGCGCACGGCTTCCACATCCTTCCAGGTGAGGTCGGGCACGAGCATGCTCGCCATGCGCGCCGCCAACGATACGATGTCGGAGCTGCCCTCCTGGGCGTAGTTGGCGAACGTGAGGTGACGTGCATGCGCCATGCGCATCAGCCATCTCAAGTGCAGAGCCATATCGAGGATATTCCGCAACCCTAGCCGGAGTGGCACGGTGAACCCGTTGCGCACATCGCGCTCCCGGTATCCCGGCATCTGGTTGTCGACGGTGAGCACCAGCGCTTTGTAGCCGGCCGCATGGGCGCGCTCGACGAAAGAGCGCGTCAGCCCGCGGTCACGGTAGACGAACACCTGCATCCAAAGGTTGCCGCCGACCTCGCGCGCGAGATCTTCGATCGACACCGTCGAAGCGTGGCTCATCGTGTACACGGTGCCCGCAGCGGCGGCGCCGCGCGCCGACGCCGATTCGCCCCTCGGCCACATCAACCCGGCCAGTCCCGTAGGACCGATCAGGACCGGAAGGCGCAGCTTCACACCGAACAGCTCGACGGACTGGTCGCGCTCGGTCGTGCCGTTCAAAGGGGTGGGAAGGAACAGCGTCTCGCCGAAGATCGCCTCGTTGCGCCTCAGCGTGCGCTCGTCCTCTGCACCGCCGTCGACGAAGTCGAACACCACGCGCGGCAGCCGCCGTCGCGCGAGTGTGCGCAGCGCGGCGATGCTATAGGCATGGCGTTCCAGCATGCTGGTCTGCATGGTCCGATCCGTTTTTTCCTGCTCGCCTCGGAAGCGCGGGAAGCCCGGCGCGGCACCCGCGCCGATCGACGCGAGCCGGGACTATACCTCACACCGAGCGCCGGATTCGACCCGGGGCTCGTGAGGCGCCGCCGGTCAGCGCAGGAACAGCTGGTACAGCGTGAGCAGGATCTCGAGCACGATCAGCATCACGATGTACCATTCCACGCGCAAGGAATGCTTGCTGCCGAGCAGCTCGAGCACCGTGTGCGCCGTCTGAGAGATGAGGTTGAGCTTGCGCTCCAGGGCCGTGTGCCGTTCCCGGATCTCGAACTCGTCCTCCAGCCTGGCGAACAGGCCTTCCAGAGCCGGGTTGTCCCAGAGGATCTCGGGCTTCTCGGTGATCTCGGCGCGCCCGACCATCCGATGCTCCACCAGCAGGAGGGAGCCCAGCTTCTTCAGCAAGTCCCGGGTATGGCCGCCGATGCGGCCGCGTTGGTCCAGCTCGGCGGCCAGAGGCTCGATGCGGTCGAACTCGGCTGCCACCCGCCGCTCATACAGCGACAGCAGCGCGCTCTTGCTCAAGACATCCGCGATCACCTGCAACCGCGGGACGGTGGCCTCTTCCAGGGAGACCACACCGCCGGTGACGCTCTCGCGTGTGCCCGGCTCGACGCGCACGTCCAGCCCCTCCGTTTCCGGCGTGGGGTAAGGGTTCGCCACGAACGGCTGCAGACGAGCGAGAAACGTCACCTCTTCCAGCGGCGAAACGTCGAAGAACACCACCACCCCGTAGCGGTACAGCGTGGCCGCGCCGCTGCCTTCCACTTTGACGGTGAGCGGATTGGTGGCAAGCGTGTCGATGGCGCTCCAGGCCTTCAAGTCGATGCGCTCACCGATGAGCAAGGCGCGGGCCTTGAACGCTGCATCCAGGACGGGTGATGTCTTCGTCATAGGCTCGAGGCCGCGGGTAGCGCCGGGTGCTACGCCGCTACGCAGTCGCCAGCCCGGTCGAGGCCGATGGTCGCGTTCTCAGGACGCCTCACGGTCCCACGTGAGGTACACGCGCTTCATTCCGGCCTTTCCGATGGTGACGTTTCTGCTCCGCGCGATCCCGGCCAGAGTCGCCTCCACGACATATTTGCCCGGCGCGAGCCTGGCGAGTACCCACGGTCCCTGAGCCTCCACCGCCAGGAGCGTCTTACCGCCGGCAGCACGGACCGATACTTTGCCTCCGCCGAGGTATTGGCCGTCTTTCAGGGAAAGGACCACCGCCAGGTTGAACTCGCTTTCCTTTGCGCGTAGCAACTCTCGGGACTCGAGCCCGACGCCGCCGGTGGCGTAGGGAATCCCGTTGCTCTGGCCGGTGACGACGGACTCGATCGCCAGGGCCATGCCGCACCCCGTAAGCGCAAGCGCAAACGCCGAGATGACTCGTAACCCTTTCATGTTGTGACCTCCTCTACTGATGTAAACGGGGAACGCAGCTGCGCATCGTGCTGGTGCACTCGGATCCTCGAGCACCAGCTGACGGGGTCCGGGTTCGGCCCCACGGCCACGCGCTTTCCGGTCCTGCTTACTGTTGACTGACACTCTGTCAGGCGGAGCGGGCTCGCGCCGGCTGGGCGCTCGCTTGCCCGTGCGCGCAGCAGATGCTAGCATCGATCGTCCGCAATCGGCCAACCGTTCGGTTGATGCCACAACGATCCGGGCCCGTCGAGACGCCCGCGGCGCGCGTCGCCCTTCGATCCCACCGCTGCGGCATGCCGTCACGCTCCGCAGCGGCGACTGCCACAACCGATCCCGTGCACGCGCGTTCGCCGTCGATCGCATTTTTGCATCTTCGCGCACAGGCCGCGTTCGGAGAACACGGCGTGGCGCCCGGGCATGCGCTCATCGGCGTAAGGCTGCCATGAGCGAGGCGACCGAGGGATTTCCGGAGCGCTTCGCGGGCATCGAGGAGCTCGATGCGTTCTTGAGCCGGCCGCCGCCGGCACTCGTGTCTGCGCTCGGCGGAGTCGACGGCGACATCCTCGTCCTCGGCGTGGGCGGCAAGATGGGGCCTACGTTGGCGCGGCTCGCGCGCAAGGCGGCCCCGGACCGAAGGGTGATCGGCGTCGCGCGGTTCAGCGAGCCCGGATTGCAACAGGCGCTCACCGCTCACGGTATCGAGACGATCGCGGCCGACCTGCTCGACCGCGCCGCGCTGCAGCGCCTGCCACGTGCGCGCAACGTCATCTTCATGGCCGGCCGCAAGTTCGGCGCAAGCGAAGACCAGCCGCTCACCTGGGCGATGAACGCGATCGTGCCGGGGCTGGTGGCCGAGACGTTCCGCGATTCTCGCATCGTCGCGTTCTCGACGGGATGCGTGTATCCGTTCGTGGATGTGGGAAGCGGCGGCGCCACCGAGGCGACGCCCCTCACCCCTCCGGGAGAATACGCCAACTCCTGCGTCGGGCGCGAGCGGGTCTTCGAGCACTACTCCCGGCTGCTTCGCACGCCGGGCCGCCTGTTCCGCCTCAACTACGCCAACGACTTGCGCTACGGAGTGCTGGCCGATGTCGCGCTCAAGGTGCGCGATGGGGTCGTGGTGGACGTGACGATGGGTCATGTAAATGTCATCTGGCAGGGAGACGCCAATGCTTGCGCGCTCGGCTGCCTCGCGCACTGCACGGTCCCCACTTCGCCGCTCAATGTGAGCGGGCCCGAGACGGTGTCGATCCGCTGGCTCGCCCACGAGTTCGCCGCGCGGCTGGGCCGAAAGGCGCAGCTTGCCGGCACCGAGTCGCCCACCGCATGGCTCACGAACGCCGCGGCTTCCGCGCGGCTGTTCGGCTATCCGTCCGTCAGTCTGGCGCAGATGATCGACTGGACCGCCGACTGGGTCGCGAGCGGCCTGCCGACGCTGGGCAAGCCGACCCACTTCGAGGTGCGCGATGGGGCTTACTGACGAGCTTGCGGTCGCGCCGCTCGGCGCGGACGCACTCGCCGAAGGGCTCGCACTGACAGCAGAGGTGAGCTGGAACCAGACCGCAGAGGATTGGGCATTCTTTCTCGCGCAGGCAATGGTGTTCGGCGTGCGCGACGGAGGGCGGCTCGTCGCGACCGCAGCGGTTCTCCCCTATCCTGCCGGCTTCGCCTGGGTGAGCCTGGTGATCGTGACGCAGTCGCATCGCGGCCGCGGCCTCGGCACGCGCCTGCTCGACCGTTGCATCGCCACGCTCCGTAGCCACGCGCTGGTCGGAATGCTGGACGCCACGCCGGCGGGGGAGAAGGTCTACGCGCCGCTCGGCTTCAAGCCGGTGCTGCGCCTGCAACGCTGGGAAGGCACGGGGCCGGGGCACTCCGTGCCAACCGCACCGGTGCGTTCGCTCGCTGCTGCCGATGTGCGCCAGATCGCCGCCGTCGATGCCAACGCCTTCGGCTCCGAACGGTACACGCTGCTCGCCGACCTCTTCGAACGCGCAGGAGCACGCGGGTTCACGCCGACCGCAGAAAGCGGATACGCTCTGGTGCGTCCCGGGCGCGTCGCGTCGCATCTGGGGCCGGTCGCAGCCGCGGACGAGCGCGGCGCAATCGCGCTCATCGACACGGCGATCGCGTCGACTCCCGGGCGGATCTTCCTCGACGTGCCGATCGATTGGACCACGGTCTCGGGCTGGCTGGCGGCGCACGGCTTTCGTGTACAGCGCCCGTTTCTCAGGATGGGCCTCGGGCGGGAGCTGCCCTACGGCGACCCGAAGCGCCTGTTTGCCACCGCGGGTCCCGAATACGGCTAACTCGAACCGGGACAGGAATCGACGATGGGCCTGCATCGAGACGACTTGCCGCGCGAGGTTCTCGACATCCTCGTGAACGGCACGGTGATCCCGGCGCATCCGCTCGCGCTCGACGCATCGCGGCGATTCGACCGCCGCCGCCAGCGTGGGCTCACGCGCTACTACATCGACGCCGGCGCGGGTGGACTCGCCGTGGGAGTACACACCACCCAGTTCGCGATCCGCGAAGCCGGGATGTACGAAACGGTGCTCGCGGCCGCCGTGGAGGACGCCGGGCAATGGGGCAAGCTTCCGTTGGTCCTGATCGCCGGCATCTGTGGGCGCACCCCGCAGGCAATGGCCGAAGCGCGCACCGCCGTCGCGCTCGGCTATCACGCGGGACTCGTGAGTCTGGCCGCGTTCCAAGGCGAGAGCGAGGATGCACTCGTCGCTCACTGCCGGGCGGTCGCGACCGAGATTCCACTCGTGGGGTTCTACTTGCAGACCAGCGTGGGCGGCATCCGGCTCGACGCGGGGTTCTGGCGCCGCTTCGCGGAGATCGAGAACGCGGTCGCGATCAAGGTAGCGCCGTTCGACCGCTACGCCACGCTCGACGTCGTGCGCGGTGTGGCCCTGGCACACGCCGAGCAGCGCATCGGCCTTTACACCGGCAATGACGACCACATCGTGCTCGACCTGGCGACGCCGTTCAGCGTGCCGCGCGACGGCGGCGCTGTGACGCTACGTTTTCGCGGGGGACTGCTCGGACACTGGTCGGTATGGGTGCGCTCAGCCGTGCAGTTGCTCGCCCGCATCCACCGCGAGGTCGGCAGCGGTGCGGTGAGCGAGGCGCTGCTCGCGCTCGACAGCCGCGTCACCGATTGCAATGCGGCCTTCTTCGACGTCGCGAACGGCTTCCGGGGCTGCATCGCCGGCTGCCATGAGGTGCTGCGCCGGCAGGGCCTGCTGGAAGGCATCTGGTGTCTGGACCCCGAGGAGACGCTCAGCCCCGGGCAGATGCAAGCGATCGACCGCGTGTGCACCGCGCATGCCGACCTCTCCGACGACGATTTCGTCCGCGCGAATCTCGAGCGCTGGCTCGAGTGAGCGCATTCGCTGCGCTCCCATGCTGGAAGAGGGAAAGCGGAGAGCCGATTAGTGAGACGGCGGCGGCGCGAGCGCGGCGTTCAGGATGAGCGCAAGCCTCACGCCGGCTTTGCGGAGCTGCGTCGCGACGATCGAGGCGGCCCCGTCGTAATATCCGTTCGAGATCGCCACCACTCCCGTGATCGGCTGGCCGCAAGCGAACCCGCCGGGCAGCTTCGGATACACGAAGGTTCGTGCGATCGCGTTGCTCTCCGCCACCCAGTCGTCGATCGAGCCCTGCTGCCACTTGGATTGGTGCGCCGCCGAGATCGGGGTGGCAACGAACGCCGCTTCGCCACCTGCCTGTCCGATCATGCGCTCCACGATCTCCGTATCCCAGATGTGGTGCAGCGTCAGCGACTTGTCGCCGACTTTCGTCTCCCCGAAGAAGGAGACCTCCACGAAGTTACCCCCGTGATCGTCGTTGTCTGCGGCGTGCAGCGGCTGATGGATGTCGCCCACCAGGTGCACGACCCATTTCAAGGCCTCGTTGCGATCGCGTTTGTGCGCATGCTTGTTCTTCAGCACGCGGATCAACCGGCTAAGCTCCGCCGGGGCACATTGACCCTCCGGGCATACCGGCTGCGCCGCCCCACACACCGGGATGTCTTCGAAATGCCACGTGTCCTTGCCTGCCCCGGCGGGCGTGCCGCGTATCTCGTCGGGCCAGGAGGCGACCTGCGCGAGCGTGGTCCTGCCTGAGGGATTGCCGTCGGCATCCAGATCGCCTTTGAGCAGCAGCGCCACCTGATGCGAGGCGTCGGGAGTGAGGTGGGCTTGGGCGATGCCCCCGACGATCGAATGTCCGAGCGTGCCCCAACCCCAGGCTGCATCGTGCGCGACGCACAATGCAGCGAGCAGTGCGAGCAACGCGCCCAGCGTGTTCACCGGCCTCTTCGTCGACGGGCCAGGCGCGTCGGACACGGTGCGGATCCCGAGGCGCCGGCGTTCAGCGGCCGAGGATCTTCCGCAGGACGAGCCTGCGGTTGCGGATGTACGGCCGCACCTCGGTGGGCCAGCGCCCCTGATCGACCGCCTTGGCCCACGCATCGCTCACCAGCACCTCGGCGCTCTCCAGCTCATAGATCGCGCTGTAGCGCGGCTCACCCTCGGCTTCCAGTGCGCGCTTTTCCCCAGAGATGCGCAGGGTCAGCGGCTCGGTCTTCGTGCGCACTGCGGACAGCACCCCGGGCACTTTCAGCAGCAGCGGGACATGCTCAGCGTCGTAGACCTCGTTGAATACGTCTTCCTTGTCGGGATCGACGTCCATGCTGGCGGTGAAGATGTACCTCGCTTTGGGATGCATGAGAGCGATCCTCAATCGAAGCTGAATCCGGGTGTGCGCGTGTAGAAATGCAACCCCTCGTCCTGGATGACGAGCGAGCGCATGCGCTTGGTGCCGCGGTTGTGATGGGAGTGCAGCAGCGTGGCGGGCGTGATCTGCGCGGCGCCGGTAGACCACTCCACGCGCTTCCCGTCGATCAGGGAGTAGATGCCCTCGCCCTGGATCGCCAGCGTCACCGCGACGCCGTTGTGGCGGTGCGGCCGCTGATCGCAACCGACCGCGAGCGAGTTGATCGCGACGTTCATGGACGGCGTGGTGATGCAGCTCGGTGGAAACGCCGTGCTGCTGAACATCACCGACGCGCCGGTTGCATACTCGGGGGTCTCGCGCTGCCAGACGCTCTCGAACTGGCGATCGATCTCCTGCGCCGGCCAGTGCGTGGTCTGGATCACAGCCTGTCCTGGTAGCGGAGGACGCAGGCGCTCGAATGCGAGCAGCGGCTCGTCGGTAGCGCAGAAGAGCAAGCCGCCCGCGTCCGCGGCTCGATGCGTGGTCTCGCCACCACCGGGGAAGCAGAACACATCGCCCGCGCCCCACTCGATCACGTCGCTGCCGTTCCGGCTTTCGCCGCTGCCGGACATGACGTAGTAGACCTCGCCCGAGGAAGCCCAAGCACTGCTGAGGTGCTCTCCGGCGCGGATCTTGAGGTACCGGGTGAGCAACGTGGGTGTGGTCGCTGCATATGCTGTGCCGAGATCGGCTGATGCATCGAGCGGGATCGCGCAGGTCGGGGTTGCCGCATCGAAGGCCCGGTCGCGCTCCGCCAGGAACTGGCGGATCGGCACCGGCGGGTAGCTGAACGTGAACGGATTCGCCGAGGTGTGATAGCGGGCCCGGCGGGCGTACGTGGTCTGCGTGGCGGTAGGGGTGTCGAGCACCTGCTCGTGTGGCGTCATCGCAAAGCTCCTCGGTGGCGTTTGACCGGTACTATACTTGGAATCGGAGCCGCCTCGCCGAGCATGCCTCCGCGGGACACGGCGAATCGAACACGAGGCTAAGCCGGTCCGGAGCGCTTAGGCAACGACAACCGCACGGGAAAGCTCGACGCAGGTTGTTCGCCGGCCGCATTGTGAAAGCGCACTTCTCCGTCTTCGGACACGATCCATACTTCCTGGGCTCCGGCTGCGAGGTAGGCGCGGATCTTCTCGCGGATCTCTTCGTCCGAGTTCGCCGGCGAGACGATCTCGACGCAGATCTCAGGGGCGCGCGGCGCCGGCGAGGCGTCGGCGTTCGCAGCCAGGTAATCCCGTGACGCCCACGCGACGTCCGGTACGCGAACGCCGATTTCGGTCAGGAGCGGGATCTCGGTCAGCGCCTCGCCATCCGGTAGCTGACGTGCTAGCTGCGCCGCGACTGCGCCTTGTAGCCGCCCGTGCCAGAAGCTTGCCGGCGTCATCTCGAGCTTCCCCCACAGGTTGACCTCGAACTTGTACGGCAGGTCTTGCAGCGCGGGATCGTTGACAAGCTCGGCCCAGCGCAGCGTGAGAGCCTCAGGTGTGCCGACGTTTCCCATGTCATCACTGTCGATAGCGGTCCGCCTCAGTATACTCTCCGCCAAACGGACAATGGATAAAGGGCGTCCGAGCGTGCCGCACGTCGCGGCGGGGCTGACCGAGGATGGAAGGCCTTGGCCGGCTGTGCCGGCAGATATACTTCGAAGACGAGACGACCGGCACGCCAGCTCCGCCTCGGCCAGACGTAGAAGGAGAGCCCATGCAACCAAGCCTCGCGACCCGGCCACCGTTCACGATCCGACGGCTTTCGCCGCATCTGGGCGCCGAGATCCTCGGCGTCGACCTGGCACAGGGTGTGAACGATGCGCTGTTCCGCACGATCTACGACGCATTCCTTCAGTACCAGGTGCTGCTGTTCGGCACGCAAGAGCTGCCGCCGGCGAAGCAGGTGGAGCTCGCGCGCCACTTCGGCGAGGTGCAGGTCCACGTCATGAACCAGTACCACGCCGACGGCTATCCGGAGCTGTATCGTCTCTCCAACGTCGACGAACAAGGCAAGCCCACCGGTAAGCATCCGGACAAAGGCACGCTCGCGTGGCACACCGACGGCTCGTGGAAAGAGCGCACCGGCCAGGCGACCATCCTCTACGCCGAGGTCGTTCCCGAGGAAGGCGGTGAGACACACTTCAGCGACATGTACGGCGCCTACGAGCGCTTGACTCCGGAGTGGAAGGCGCGCATCGCCGGGCTACGCGCTGTGCACAATCTGGACTTTTCGCGCACTCGGCGCCACGGCGAGGATCCGATGACTGAAGCGCAGCGGCGCGAGGTTCCTCCGGTGGACCATCCCATAGTGCGCACGCATCCGGAGACAGGCCGCAGATGCATCTTCCTCGGCGATCATGCGGAGTACATCGTCGGTATGGATTACGACGAGGGACGCAGGCTCATCGAGGAGCTGAATGTGCTGGTCGTACATCCCGATCTCACCTATGAGCATCACTGGAAGCCGGGCCAGCTGATCGCGTGGGACAACCGCTGCGTGATGCACCGCGCGACGGAATACGATCCGGCCAGGCAGCGCCGTGTGATCCGGCGATGCACGGTGCTGGGCGAGGTGCCGCAGTGAGGCGCGTCGGTGCGCCGAGTAGACGAGCCCTACCGTTCGCTCTTGCAGGCCTATCCTCTTGGTGCGTTGTAGGCCCCCGCGCCCGGCACAGAGGATCGGGCTATCGCTCTATATCTAGCTTATTCCAGGAGGCGACAACCAACAGAGCCTACCTGCCACGACGCCACGTAACATTCGATGCCGACGACGCGCAGCGCAGGAGCCGCTCAGACGGTCACTTGCACCTGTGCCGCGTGGCCGGGAACGCCGGCCAGCGCTTGGTCACAGGCGACCAACGGGCAGTCGAGCACTTCGGCGAGGATGAGGTACCCGGCGTCATAAGCGGTCGCGTTGTTACGCAACTGGCAGATGCGCGGCAAGAGGAAATCGTGCGGATAGCGGCTAACCTGGAGCGCAGCAAAGTCCGAGAGAGCCTCTAAAGCGCGTTCGCTGTCGACCTCCCCACCGCGCACGTAGCGCCGGAGCACCTGGGCAACCTCGAGGTCGATCAGGTGTGGAGCGTGAAGTGTTTCGCCCCGAGTGAACAGGCGATCCGCGACACGATCTGCGTCGGCGGTGTTGAGCAGCACTTCCAGCACGGCCGATGCGTCGACGACAATCAACGCGAATCCCGTTCGATGCGCAGCGCCTGTGCCGGCCGGACGCTCGGGGCGACCGGCCGGCGACCAGCGAGGCGCGCCCGCATCTCCGGAATGCTCGGCCGCTCCACCAGGCGCTCGGCCTCGCGGATCAAGTACTCCGAGAGAGAGAGTCCTTCGGCAGCCGCGCGCGCCTTCAGTTTGCGGTGCAGCGCGTCGGGTACATGTCTGAGCTGGATCATCTTGGCCATGCGTCGACGATAGCCACGTGTGCAGCACATGTCAACGGGACGAAGGCACACAGCGGTGATCCGATGGCATTCCCGTGAACAGTCAAGCAGGCGTTGCCAGTCCGGGGCGGACCTAGGCTCGATGCAAATCGAGGCATCCGGCTAGAAGCTTTGCGCTGGTCCTAGCCGGTCATCTCCTGCGCACCGGAGCAGCCTAGCCGCCCCGCGAGAGCAAACCAAACGATCTCGGCAAATCGCGACTCAAGTCGTCGAAGCAGAACAGTCGAGCGCCAGCGGGATCCGGCGATCCGGAGCATCGAGTTCGCCGGGATTCGTCACGGTCCTGCGGAGTCCGCATGCTTGTTTCGTTCTGCGCCAACTTCACCGATGCCCCGCGCTAGGCTTCCACCCGCCGCACCTGCACCAGCGTGTCCGAGAAGGTGGGTGCGCGCCCGATGTCCGCGTAGCGCGAGGAGTTCACCACGTTTGCCGAACGCCCGCTCGCACTCGCCGAGGCCCAATAGCCGAGCGGAGACACGACCACGCCTTCGCGCACCTCGTCGGTGACTTGCGCTTCGGCCTCGAAGCGGCCGCGGTTGTTGAACACCTCCACGCGCTCGCCCTCGGCGATGCCGCGCGCTCTCGCATCGGCCGGATGGATCATGACGTACTGCTCGCCGGCATGGCCGAGCTGGCGCGCGATGTTGGCATAGCCGGAATTGAGGAAGGCGTGGTTTTTCGGCGTCAAGATATTCAGCGGATATTTTGCAGCCAGCGCAGCGTCGTTTGATTCCTGCGGCGGAATGTAGGCAGGCACCGGATCGACCGGGCTTCCGTCCTGGAACTCGTTCGACCCCTGGCGGAACAGCGGCAGCACGAAGTTGCCACCCGCCGCCATCGAGGATTTGAGCTCGACCTTGCCCGAGGGAGTCGGGAAGCCGCCGCTGGCATGCGGTGCATAGGTGTCGGGTGTGCCGACCTTGAGCCGTGCATAGCCGTCGCGTTTGAGCTGCTCCATGGTGATGCCGGCAAGCGCCGGAGACGACCAGTCGAGCGAGTCGAGCGCCATCTGTTCATCGGTGCGCTTGAAGTGCGGATCGTCGAAGCGCATCGCCACGGCGAGCCGCCGGAATAGCTCGGTGTTGGGCACGGCTTCGCCGCGCGGTGCGATGGCCTGCTGGTTCAGCGAGAGGTAGAAATGGCCCCACGAGAACATGATCTCGTGCTGCTCCATCTGCGTCGTGGCAGGCAGCACGATGTCGGCATAGCGCGCCGTGTCCGTGACGAAATGCTCGCTCACCACCGTGAAGAGATCGTCGCGGGCGAGGCCCTTGAGCACCTTCTCCTGCTCGGGCGCGACCACAGTAGGATTCGCGTTGTACACGAACAGGGACTTGATCGGCGGGTCGAGCTTCAGCTCTCCGGTGAGCGCCGCCCCGAGCTTCCATTGGTTGAGCACGCGCGTGCCCGGCTTGATCCAGTCCGGCCGCATGAGCGCGTCCCACTTGACCGGGAATGCCCAGATCGGCAGCTGCAGGATGCCCCCGCCGACGTCCCGCCAGGCGCCGACCAGTGCCGGCAGGCAGGTCAACGCGCGCACCGTCTGGCCGCCTCCGGCATGGCGCTCGACCGCCACACCGATCCGAATCACCGAGGGGCGCGTGGTCGCGTACTCGCGCGCCAGCTTGCGGATGTCGTCGGCAGAGATGCCCGTGATCGCAGCAGCTTTCTCCGGCGGATATTCCTTGGCGCGCTCGGCGAGCTCGGGATAGCCGACGGTGTACTTCTCCACGTAGTCCTTGTCGACCAGGCCTTCGCTGACGACGACGTGGATCATCGCCATCGCCAGTGCACCGTCGGTGCCCGGCTTGATCGCGATGTGCCAGTCGGCCTGCCGCGCCGTGCGCGTGCGCACCGGATCCACCACCACGATCTTCGCGCCGCGCTTCTGGGCCTCGGCGATAAAGGGCCAGTGATGTAGGTTGGTGCTGATCGTGTTGCACGCCCACAGGATGATGTAGCGCGAGTGCACGAAGCTCTCCGGATCGGTGCCGGGCGTAGGCCCGACCGTCATCATGTACCCCGTGCAGGCGGCCGAATCGCAGAACGTGCGCTCGGAGATCGTCGCGCCGAGCTTGTTGAAGAAGGCATCGCCCACGTTCAGGCCGTTCAAGATGCCTTCCGTTCCCAGATAGCTGTAGGGGAGGATGGCGGTCGGGCCGTGCTCCTTGATGATCTGCTTCCAGCGCGTGGCGATCTCCTCCAGCGCCGCCGGCCAGCTCACGCGCGTGAACTGTCCCGAGCCTTTCGGTCCGCTGCGCTTGAGCGGGTGCAGGATTCGCTCCGGGTGATGGATCCGCTCCTCGTAATGATTGACCTTCACGCACAGACGCCCGTCGGTGAACGGATGGTCTGGGTTGCCGCGCACCTTCACCACACGGTCGTTCTCGACCGTGATCAGCATGGAGCAGGTATCGGGGCAATCGTGCGGACAGGCGCCGAGGATCGTCTTCTGGCCGGACGCAGCGGGACTTGGAACGGCGGACATAGGTGGTCTCCCTTCGAGGAGAGTTGCGGGATTTTTTGGACTACGCCTACACCGGCCCGCAGGCCGGCATCGGCTGGGAGGTGATTCTAGACCGACGAGGCGGCGAGCGCCCACAATACTCTTCCCGATCGGTGACCCCCAAGCACACGCGTGGCCAACCTCTTTCGCTCGCGACTGACCTGCCCATTGATCGCCGCGATGCTCTCGTTCGCAGGCCTGTGCACCGCAGCGGCGACCGACGAGGACGCGTTGGTCGGCGGCTTCTTCCCGTATCGCGCATTCCAGCAGCTCCCGGCCACGCGCATCGAGGCCGGCGGCGGTGCCCTGACCGTTGCGTTCGGTCCAGGCGAGCTGGCGCTCTCGCGCGAAGCGATTCTCGCCTGGGTCCGGAACTGCGTGCGCGCTGTCGCGGACTATTACGGACGACTTCCCGATCCCGACGCGAAGCTGCTCATCGTTCCCATCGTGGGTGCCGGCGTGCGCGGCGGATCCACATACGGCTACCGGGGCGCCGCGAGCCGCATCCTGCTTGGACGCGACACCACGCAGGCTCAACTGGCGGAGGACTGGGTGTTGGTGCACGAACTGGTGCACCAGGGCTTCCCCATGCTGTCCGACGAGCACCACTGGATGGAAGAGGGCTTGGCGACCTATGTCGAGCCGGTTGCTCGGGCGCAGGCCGGAGAGCTGAGCGTGCGGAAGGTCTGGGGAGATCTGGTGCGAGGGCTACCGCAGGGCTTGCCGCGCGAGGGAGACCGCGGTCTCGATCACACTCCAACGTGGGGACGCACCTACTGGGGCGGCGCACTGTTCTATCTGCTGGCCGACATCGAGATCCGGCGCCGCACCGACAACCGGCGCGGGCTGCAGGACGCGCTACGCGAGATCGTCGCCAGCGGCGGGAACATCTCGCAGCGATGGCCCATGGGCAAGGTGCTCGCCGTAGCGGACCAGGGGACCGGCACCCACGCTCTGACCGAGCTCTACGAGCGGATGAAAGACACGCCGGTGAACGTGGACCTGGCCGGTCTATGGCGCGAACTGGGCGTCTCGATGAACGGCGGTTTGGTGACCTTCGACGACTCCGCGCCGCTCGGCTCGATCCGGCGCGCGATCACGGCCTCGTCTGAACTCCGCTGACGCGGCCGAGTGCCGGCGAACGAGCACGCGTCGTCTCACCGCTGCCAGGTGAGAACGGCCGGCGCGGTGCCGGCGTCCTCCGACCGCTGCGCTTCGCGCCTCGCGTAGCGCAGCGCTAGCGGAACAAGACGGACGCTTTGCTGAGCGTCGTGACCACGCCCCACGCGAGCGGTACCCCGACCGCAAGCCAGCACAGCGCGACCACGACCAGGCTGGTCGGCTTATCGTCGGATGGCGCACTGGCGACACCATGTGCATCGCCCGTCGCGCGCGCAGCGGCTTCATGCGCAATCCGCCGCTCCGCTTCGAGCTCGGCATCGCTCATGTAGTGCCGCTCGGCCACCGGCCGCACCAGCAGGTTGCACAGGAAGCCCAGAGCGAGCAGTCCGCACAGGATGTATAGCGTCATGTCATAGACCGCCGCGCGCGGCATCCCTTGGGCGAGCTGGTACTCGCGCAGGTAGTTCACGATCACGGGGCCGAAGATGCCGGCAGCCGACCAGGCCGTCAGCAGCCTGCCGTGGATGGCGCCCACCATCTGGGTGCCGAACATGTCCGCCAGGTAGGCCGGCACGGTCGCAAAGCCGCCGCCGTACATGGACAGGACGATGCAGAACGCACCCACGAACAGCGTGATGTGGTGGTGATGTCCGGACCAAGGCGCCGAGGCATACAGCACGATCCCGAGCACGAAGAACGTGTAGTAGGTCAGCTTGCGGCCGAGGTGGTCGGATGCCGACGCCCAGATGAACCGGCCGGCGATGTTGAACAGGCTCAGCAGCCCGGTGAACCCGGCTGCGATCGCCGCGATCTGCGTGCGCTGCAGGGACGTGAGATCGTTGAATTTGATGTTGAGCCCGATCAGCTGGCCGGCGAACACCTCCTGCAGCATCGGAGAGGCCATTCCGATCACACCGATGCCGGCCGTGACATTCAGGCACAAGACCCACCAGATCAGCCAGAACTGGGGCGTCTTCCAGGCGACGTTCAGGTGCACGTGCCGCATCGTGATCATCCGTCCCCCGTTCCCGGCGGGCGGATTCCAGCCGGCTGGCTTCCATCCTGGGGCGGGAAGACGGTAGCCGAATGCCCCGCTCAGCATCGCTACGAGATAGATCGCAGCGAGCGCAAGGAAGGTCTCCCACACCCCGACCGAGGTCGGGGTCGCGAAGTGCTTCATCAGCATGTCGGCGAGCGGAGCGCCGATCATGGCTCCTCCGCCGAAGCCCATGATCGCCATTCCCGTCGCCATGCCGCGCCGGTCGGGAAACCACTTGATCAGCGTCGAGACCGGTGAGATGTACCCCAGCCCGAGCCCGATGCCGCCGATGATCCCAGAGCCCAGCCACAGCATCCAGATCTGGTGGACGTACACGCCGAGAGCCGAGAATGCGAGCCCGCCGCACCAGCACAGCGCCGCCACCACCCCGGCCTTGCGCGGACCGGCGTGCTCGAGCCAGCCGCCCCAGACTGCTGCCGCGCCGCCGAGAAAGACGAAGAACAGCGTGAACATCCAGCCGAGCGTGCTGATCTTCCAGTCGCAAGAAGTCGCGAACAGGCCCGCGACAAACGTCATATCGGGCGGGCATGCCACCGAATTGGTGATCCCGACCGCCCGCGACAGCGGCAACCAGAACACGCTGAAGCCGTAGGCCATGCCGATGCACAAGTGGATCGCCAGGGCAGCCGGCGGCACAAGCCAGCGGTTGAAGCCCGGCCGGGCGTAAGTCCGCTCTTTGGACAGCAAGCCGGCGCCGTTGGCGAAGCCGCCGGGCAGCACTGCGGTGGCTTGAGACACGTTCGCTCCTCCCCCTCGAAATTGCGGGATGCCTCTGTTAGCGTTCCTCGACCCCGGACGCGTACGCAGCTGCTTGAGCAAGCAACGATATTGGGCTGGTTGCGCTCGCGATCGCGGTGCCGCCCCGCTGGGAGATCGACAGATGTTGCTGGGGTGTCGACGCCCCCGGTCGCTGCGGCCGGCTCTGTCAGGACGGCATGAGCCTATAGACCCGGGACGATGAACTCAATATGCTGCGCAAAGCGCACAAAGCTTTGTAAGGGCCGGCATCTCCTTTATGTTTCCGTGAGCATATGAACAAGTTTCAGATCAAACCGGAGTGGATCCTGCGCGACCCCGCGGGAGCGGGCCGGGGCCTGTCGCAGCTGTTCGAACTGCTCGCCACGATCGCTGCCGAGGGCAACCTCAGGCGCGCTTGTGCGCGGCTGAATCTCTCGTACCGCCATGCTTGGGGCATAGTCCGCGAGGGCGGGCAGACGTTCGGCATGCCGTTGATCGACTTCACCCGCGGTCAAGGGGCGAAGCTCACCCCGCTCGGCGACAAGCTGGTCTGGGCGAACAAGCGTATCGCGGCGCGCCTGACCCCGATCTTGGACAGCTTCGCTTCGGAGCTCGAGAGCGAGATCGGGCGGACGCTGGCCGCTGCGGGCGCTCGCACGCGGATCCACGCCAGTTACGGGTATGCCGTGGCCGCGCTGCACGGCCTGCTGCATGGCAAGCGACTGCAGGTCGACTTGCGCTACGTCGGCAGCGCGGACGCTCTCGCGTCGTTGTGCCGGGACCATTGTGACCTCGCCGGCTTCCATGTTCCGGTCGGCGATCTGCAGCCAGTCGCGTTGCGAGCGTACGCGCCCTGGCTCAGGCCGCGGCAGCATCGCCTGATCAACCTCATCACCCGGCGGCAGGGACTGATCGTCGCGCCGCGCAATCCGCAAGGGATCGCCAGCCTCGCCGATCTGACGCGCCCGGGCGTCCGCTTTGTCAATCGACCGGCCGGCTCGGGGACCAGGCTGCTGCTCGACATGCTGCTGGAACGCGAGGGCCTGAACGGATCGCGCATCGCCGGGTTCAACACCGTCGAAGCAACGCACGCGGCGGTCGCCGCCTACATCGCGAGCGGCATGGCCGATGCGGGGCTCGGCGTCGAGCCGGCCGCGCGCCAGTTCGGGTTGGGCTTCGTGCCGCTCGTCAACGAGCGCTATTTCCTCGTCTGCCGCGAGGATGCCGTCGACTCTCCGGAGATCCACGCGGTGCTCGAGACCGCGCGCAGCAGCGAGTTCAGGAGCATGATCGCCGAGCTGCCCGGATTGGACGGGATCCAGTGCGGCACCCTGGTGTCGGTTGCCGAGGCCTTCCCCAACTACCGCTTTCCCAGCCACAGGGCACAGCGGCCGCGTGGCATCCCCTCCGGAGAGCGAGCAAGCAAGAGCCCGTCTCGCGGGCGAGTTCAGTGATGGCGGAGGTGGTCGCTGCCGCGCAGCCACGCGCAGGAAGAGGCGCCGTGAGCTTGCAAACCATTCTCAGCCGAGCAGCACGGAGCTAGCTCGCGAGCTCCCGCCGCTGCGCGGCCCGGCCTTCCAGGTAGCGAGCCAGGATGTCCTGTTCCGTCCTGGTGCGCTGCTCGGCGAGACATGGGTAGCGCAGCACCAGCGTCACCTTGTCGGCGTCCACCAGTCTGAGCGTCACTCGCGGCTCGGCCGAGGGCATGACGACGAACTGCTCCCCTTCCAGCTCGCGCAACGCTGCCTCGGCCGGAGCGACGTGTTCCGAACACACCTGCGCCGCGGTTCGCTCCAGCAGCCGCTTGGCGCTTTCGACGTCGCCGCCGACTGCCAAGGGCACGACCAAGATGCCGAGCTGATAGTTGCCGATGCGAGAATGGTTCCGGATCGGGTGGTTGACGTACAGGCTGTTGGGGAACTGGACGGTCCGTCCGGTGAACTGGTGCTCGTCACTCATCTCGAGCAAGGTCGTGGAAAGCAGAGTCTGGTCGATGACCTCGCCGCGCATCCCGTTGATCTCGATCACGTCGCCGAAGCGGAAGCTCTTGGAGGTGGTCCGGTAGACGTAGCCCAGCACCGAAGTCAAGAGCTCCTTGCCGCCGATGACCAGCGCCACGCTCAACGCCGCCAGGGAGAAGGCGGCCGCACGCAGCTCCGCTCGCCATACGAACAGGAGCGCGAGCACGGCGAGGAACAACGAGGCGTTGCGCCAGAACACGGAGGCGCGCAGCTTGGTCTCGCGCGAGAGGCGGGCGCGCCCGCGCAACCACGCGGAGATGGCGAGGTTGATCGCGACCACCGCGACGATCAGGACGATGGTGGCAAGCAGCTCGAAGCCGATGCCGAAGAAGGCGGATGAGCGCTGCATACGGGTCGGCCTCGCGGCCGATCTGAAGCGGTTGGACCCGGGAAAGACGGCATTTTAGAGGCTCTGTGGCGGGCAGGCTGCACGTGCGAGGGGGGCTGCGGACGCCATGACGGATTCCTGCAGGGCGCCGCGGCCCTTGGTATGGTACTTTGACGGTGCTTTCCGACGTCGGCGAGTTCGAGAATCGGGGTCCGGCCACATGCGACCGGTGATCGGCGATGTGAATACAGCGGGCGAAGAAACTCTTCGCGCCTGCGACGGGTCAGAGTGCTGAGCAACAGCCAACACGAGCAACTCACCCTGAACGTCGAACTTCAGGTGCAGCCTCTCTCGGCGCACCGTCGACGGGGACCGGAAGCTTGTCGTTGGAAATCTCAAATCGCGCGCTGCGGAGGATTTGTGCACATGAAGACGGGTCGGATGTCCTTGTTGTTGATGGCGGTTTTGCTTTCCGCTTGCGCCGCGCAAACCAGCCGCAGCACGTCTGGACCAGGCGCTCAGGGGCGAACCCAAGCGCCATCTGAGAAGCAGCAAACTACCGCGCCAACGCCACCGCCTGGGCAGCCGCAGGCACAGACCGCGCCGGCTGCGGAAGCGGCTGGCTCGCCCCAGCAACAGGCTGCTTCCACGGAATCCACCGCCGCCCAGGCGCAGGCTCAGGAACAAGCGCAAGCCGCACGTAAGGAAGAAGGCACCACCGCGCAGGCCCAGCACTATGAAGAGGAGCAAGGTGCGCCCAAGCAGGAGGGCGGCGCCCCGCAGGAAGGCATCACCGCCCAGAGCCGGCAGTACGAAGAGGAGAAAGGCGCACCCGCCCAGGAGGGCATCACCGCTCAGAGCCGGTACTTCGAGGAGGAGCAAGGTGCGCCCAAGGAAGAGGGGATCACCGCCCAGAGCCGACAGTACGAAGAGGAGAAAGGCGCGCCCACCCAGGAGGGCATCACCGCTCAGAGCCAGTACTACGAGGAGGAGAAAGGCGCGCCCGCGCAGGAAGGCATCACCGCCCAGAGCCGGCAGTACGAAGAGGAGAAAGGCGCACCCAGCCAAGAGGGCATTACCGCCCAGAGCCGATACCCCGAGGAGGAGCAAGGCGCGTCCAAGCAGGAAGGCATCACCGCCCAGAGGCGCTACTACGAAGAGCAAGGCGCGCCCAATGAGGAAGGGATTACCGGCCAGACCCGGTATTACGACGAGGAGTCGGGCAAGGCGGCCGGGGGAGGCGTGAGCGGACCCAAGGGCTTCTCCGAAGAAAAAGTGGCTGCGGCCGAGCCGGCGGTCAAGCCCGTCACGGTCCTGCCGGTCACCGTGCGCGTGGAGGCGAACCCGTTCTTCGATTTCGACCGGTCGGGCGTTCGCTCGGACGCGCAGGGCAAGCTGGACGAGCTGATCCGGCAGCTCGATGGCATCCCCTTCGGCGACATCGTGGTGGTGGGCTTCGCCGACCCGATCGGGACGGCGATGTACAACCAGAAGCTGTCCGAGCAGCGCGCTTCATCGGTCAAGGCCTACCTGGCTAGCCGCGGGATTTCGGCAGACAAGATCCGAACCGAAGGGCGCGGGGAGACCGAGGAGTTTGCGACCTACCAAGGCTGCGGGGGACTGCGAAACGACAAGACGATCGCGTGCCTGCAGCCGGACCGTCGTGTCGAAGTGACGGTCAACGCCCAGAAGACGCAGTAACAGTCCTTGGCGTAGCCTTCGAAAGCAAGTCTCCACGTCTAGCCGCAGGCTAGGCGCCGGCTGCATCCCGCAATCCCGGCGTCATGCCCGGAGAGCGGGGTGCGGCTGCAAACGCCCGCAAGGCGCGGCGCGAGTCGTCATCGTGACGCTGTCGAGCCGAGTAGCCATCTCTGTGGGCGGGATCTCCAACGCTGCGATGCGCGCATGCTGCGCGCAGACCGCGAACAGCGCGGCCCCGCCTGTGGCGGCGAGGAGCGGATAGCAGCCCAGCCGCAGCCGAACCCCGGGCACGCATCGCGCTCACCCCAGCCTCCCGGCCGCGGACCGCCGCGTCAGCGGACGCGCCCAAAACCCCGACCCCTTAGGCATGCAACGTGCGTTTACAGCGCGACCGTTGCAATGGGTTGGGGGATCGGCATGAGACGCAGCAGCTTCCACACCGGCGTTGCGCCGCTGCTCATCGGGGTTTGCATGCTGGCCAGCGCTTCGAGCCCCGCCGCGCCGCTGAGCCGGCAAGATGTACCTGGTCCGCTTCAGCCCTGGGTGCCGTGGGTGCTCCACGGAGCCCAAGAGCGGCAGTGCCCGTACTTCTACAACAACGGCGAGCAGCGACAGTGTAGTTGGTCCTCCCGTATGACGCTGGCCGTGACGGGCACGGGCGGCAGCTTTTCGCTGCAGGTTGCCGCCTTCCGCACGCTGTGGATGCAGTTGCCGGGCGACGCGAAGCACTGGCCGCAGGAGGTCAAGGTCGATGGCAAGCCGGCGCCGGTGGTCGCGCAAGCGGACAGGCCGGGCGTACGCGTGACGCCGGGAAGCCACGCCATCTCGGGTAACTTCGTCTGGGACGGCCTCCCGGAGAGCCTGCTGCTGCCGGACGCGATCGGCCTGGTCGAGCTCACCACCGATGGGGCGCGCAACGCCGTCCCGAACCTGGACAGCACGGGACGGCTGTGGTTGAAGCAGCGATCGGAGCGCAACTCTGGGGTCGAGCGCATCGAGGTCCGGGTCAACCGGCGGGTGACCGACGACATCCCGCTCACCATGACCACGCAGATCGAACTGACGGCCTCGGGCAAGAACCAGGAGGCCCTGGTGCCCAACGCGCTGCTGGACGGCTTCACGCCATTGGCATTGTCGAGCCCGCTACCGGCGCACTTCGAGCCCGACGGAAGCCTGCGGGTCCAAGTGCGCCCCGGGCGATGGCAGCTCTTCGCCACCGGCCGCAGCATGGCGCCGCAGACCAAGCTGGGGCTGCCGGCCACCCAGGATCGGCTGGCCCCGAGCGCCGAGGTGTGGGCATTCGAGGCGCGTCCCGAGCTGCGCCTCGTGACGATCGAAGGGCTCACCGCCGTCGATCCACAGCAGACGACGCTGCCGCAGGAATGGAAGCGCTTTCCCGCGTATCTGCTCAAGCCGGGTGACGCCATGCGCCTGCGCCAGACCAAACGCGGCGACCCCGAGCCCGAGCCCGACCGGCTCGCCTTGCGGCGACATTTGTGGCTCGACTTCGACGGCGCGGGATACACCGTGCAAGACAAGATCAGCGGTAGCATCACGCGCGCCTGGCGGCTGGAGATGGCAAAGCCGCAGACGCTGGGTCGAGTGGCAGTCGACGGCGCAGATCAGTACATCACGCAGCTCGACGCGAATGCCCTTCCCGGCGTCGAGCTGCGCCGCGGCGTCGCGAACATCACGGCCGACAGCCGGATCGACACCGGTACGCACACGCTCTCCGCTACCGGATGGCAGCAGGACTTCAATCAGCTGTCCGCCACGCTGCATCTGCCCCCGGGCTGGCGCCTGTTGCACGCGTCGGGAGCGGACCGTGCGCCACGCGCGTGGATCGAGCGCTGGACGCTGCTCGACTTCTTCCTGGTGCTCATGATCACGCTCGCGTCGGGCAAGTTGTTCGGCTGGCGCTGGGGCGTGGTGGCACTGGCCGCATTGACGTTGTCCTATCACGAGAGCGGCGCGCCCACCTGGGCCTGGCTCAATCTGCTGGCTGCAGCCGCGCTGCTGCGGGTCCTGCGCGACGGCCGGTTACGCAACGTGGTCTCCCTCTACCGCTGGCTCTCGCTCACGGCGCTGATCGTTGTGGCCGTGCCCTTCGCGGTCGACCAAGTGCGCCAAGCGCTCTACCCGGTGCTCGAACGACCCTGGCAGGCGATTGGCGAGCAGGTTGCGGTCTACGCCGAGCCGGAAGCGGCGGGCGGCATGGCGCAGAATCGGCCTGTTCCAGCGCCCGCGCGCGGACGCGCGCCGGCCAGTTCCCCGCTCGCCGCACAGAACGCTGAGCCAAGCAGCAGCCCGCCCCCCGCGCAGCCCGAGGAGCAGGATCGCGTCGAGAAAAAGACACTCGCACGGCATGGCACGTCGTATGAGCTCTCATCCAGCGGTTTCGACCGGGCGTCCTTCGAGCGCATCGACCCGAACGCGCAGATTCAGACCGGTCCGGGGCTCCCGCAATGGACCTGGAACGAGTACGAGCTCGCTTGGAGCGGACCGGTCGAACATACGCAGACGTTGCGTTTGTGGCTGGTGTCCCCGCTGGAGGGCAAAGTGCTGACGGCGGCGCGCCTGGCGGCGCTTCTCGCTCTATTGGCACGACTCGCCTGGGTCGGCGCGATCCGGCTGCCGGCTATCGGGAGGGCGGCGGGAACAACGGCGATCGTTGCGCTGCTCGCATGCACGGTCGCTATCCCGCCCCACCGGGCCTGGGCGCAATCGATGCCGAACCCGGAGCTGCTGAACGAACTCCGAGACAAGCTGCTCGCGGCACCCGACTGCCTGCCGAGGTGCGCGGAGATTTCGCGGCTCCGGCTGAGCGCCACAGCCGGCGATCTACAGCTGCGCCTGGAAGCACATGCGGAAACCGATACGGCAATCCCGCTGCCGGGCGGAGCGCAGCAATGGTTGCCCGAAGAGCTGACAGTCGACGGCGCTCCCGCCCGCGGGCTGATGCGAGACCGGACGGGAAACCTCTGGGTGCAGCTCGCCAAAGGCGTGCATCAGATCGGGATGCGCTCCGGCATGAACGGCCGGCACAGCGTGCAGCTCGCGCTCCCGCTCAAACCGCACCGAGTGGAAGCGGAGCTGGTGGGATGGACGCTGGATGGGCTGGGAGAGGATGGCCAGGCAGGAGAGAGCCTGCTGCTCACGCGCGTCGCAGGCGCGACGCGGTCCACACAACCCGGGTCCGGAGACAGCCTGCCCCCGTTCGTTCGCGTGGAGCGGACCTTCAACCTGGGACTCGTCTGGCAGGTCGCGACCCGGGTCGTGCGCGCGGGTCCCAGCACGGCGCCCGTGCTGGTCAAGGTCCCGCTGCTCGAGGGGGAGTCGGTGACCGACGGCGAGGTGCGCGCGCAGGACGGTGTCGCGCTGGTCAACCTCGGGCCGCAGACCAACGCGTTCTACTTCGAGAGCGCGCTGAAGCAGCGCAAGCAACTCGACCTCCGAGCGCCCGCCGAGAGCAACCAGATCCAGGTGTGGCGCCTCAACCTCGGGCCGCAGTGGCATGTCCAGTTCGGCGGCATACCGGTGGTCCACCACCAGGACGACGCCGGCCGCTGGCTCCCCGAGTGGCGGCCATGGCCGGACGAGCATGTGACGCTGGCATTGACCAAGCCCTCCGGAGTCGCAGGACAGACGCTGACCTTGGACCGCACCCGCTTGAGCCTTGCGCCCGGGATCCGTGCGACCGATGTGCAGCTGGACATGACATTGCGATCGAGCCGAGGCGGCCAGCACGTGGTCCAGTTGCCGGAAGGCGCAGCGCTGCAGAGCGTGGCCATCGACGGCAAGTCGCAGCCGATCCGGCTCGAGGGGCGTGGGGTGCACCTGCCTGTGAGCCCCGGGAAGCAAGAAGTGACGATCGCCTGGCGCGAGCCGCGGGGGATCTCGACCTGGTTCGCGGCTTCGTCAGCCGACGCCGGCACGCCGGGAGTGAACGCAGCGCTGCAGATCAAGATGCCGGAAGGGCGCTGGCTGCTGCTGGTGGGCGGGCCGGCCGTGGGCCCGGCGATCCTGTTCTGGGGTGTGGTGATCGTGCTCGCCCTCGCCGCGCTCGCCCTGGGGAGGATGCGCCTCACGCCGCTCAAAGCGCACCAGTGGTTTCTGCTCGCGCTGGGCCTCACGCAGGCGCCGTTGCTGACGGGGGTGATCGTGGTCGCCTGGTTCCTCGGGCTCGGAGCGCGCAAGCGGTTCGGGGATGGGGTTGCGGGCAAGCGCTGGTTCAATCTCGGGCAAGTCGTGCTCGCGCTGCTGACGCTGGCGGCGGCGCTGAGCCTGTTCTGGGCGGTGCAGAACGGACTGCTGGGGTACCCCGAGATGCAAGTGGCAGGCAACGGGTCGGACGTGTGGAACCTGCGCTGGTATCAGGATCGCACGCCTGGGGCGCTGCCCACGGCGTGGGTGATCTCGGTACCACTCATCGTCTACCGGCTCCTGATGCTCGCGTGGGCCCTGTGGCTCGCGTACTCCCTGCTCGGATGGGCGCGCTGGGGCTGGGACTGCTTCAGCGATCACGGCTACTGGCGCAAGCTCGACCTGTGGAACAAGCACGCCGCGTCCAAGCATCCGACAAGCGAGGCGGGAGGCGCGCCGGTGGCCTGAGCCGGTGCAAGCGCCGTGCGGCCGCTAAGCTGCGAGGACGGCCTGCCTGCGGCATGTAATCATCCCGCTGGGTGGCCGGAGCGCCGATCGGGCAGCCGGATGCGAGACATCCCGATCGACGCTTCCCAAGACGGCACCCCCGATGCGTTGAGCCCGCGCCGATGCAACCGCAGGAAAGCACATACTCGACTGCTCTACCCCGGCTTCTCGCCGTTTCGGTGGCGCTCATCGCGCTCGCAGGCTGCGCGACCCCGTACATGCGCCATGGCTTCTTCGGCGGCTACAGCGAGAAGAAGATCGGGGAGGCGTCCTACCTGGTGAAATTCGACGGCAACGGGTACAGCTCGAAAGAGCGAGTCTGGTACTTCTGGATCTACCGCTGCGCGGAGCTCACTCGGCAGCACGGCTACGAGATGTTCGCGCTGCCCGGCCCCGAGGCGGCTGGCGCGGAGCCCACGGCCGTGCGCAAGCGCTGGGAGGCATCCTCACCCGCGTTGGTAGAGCCGGCGCAAAGCGCAGGCGCCGCGGGCTATCCGTACTACGAACCGCCCCGCGGGCTGGTGACCACGTATCACGCCAGCGGCACCATCCACATGCTCCGCGTGCCGTCAGCGGGGGAGCAGGCGCTGGTCCTGCGCGCGGGCGCGATCATCGAGGCGCTGAAGCCCTATGTCGACTCCGGTGGAAAGGCGACGCCCCCCACGAGGGCACAGGTGTTGGAGCGCGCGGCGGTCGAGCCAGGGGGCGAGAGCTAAGCGCACGATTCCGCTACGCTGGTTCATCCGGCGGCGCGCGCATCGCCCCCGGCGGCCGGCGAGCGCGTTGTTGCTAGAATCCCTGCATCGCCCACTCCGCCCGACTCGACACATGACCGATTCCCGCCTGCCGTCGCTCTCGCCGCTGGAAGCACGCGTGCTCGGGGTATTGATCGAGAAGCAGGTCACCACGCCCGATTACTACCCGCTCACCGTGAATGCTCTGGTCGCCGGTTGCAACCAGAAGAGCAACAGAGACCCGGTCATGAACGCGAGCGAGGCTGAGGTGGAGATGGCGCTCGATGCGCTCAAGCGCCAGACGCTGGTCATCGACAGCTACGGCGCCTCCGGACGCGTGATGCGCTATGCACACAACCTGCCGAAGGTGCTCGACATCGGCCAGGCGGCAACGTCGCTGCTCGCTGCGCTGATGCTGCGTGGCGCGCAGACTCCGGGAGAGCTGCGGACGGGTTGCGAGCGTCTGTATCGTTTCGCCGACATCTCTTCCGTCGAGGCCTATCTGGAAGAGATGAGCGCGCGCGCAGCCGGCGCACTCGTGACGAAGCTGCCCAAGCAGCCGGGTTCCCGCGAGCACCGATGGGCGCACTTGCTCAGCGGCACGGTCCCGATCGAGTCGGTTACGGTTGCTTCCGCCGAGCAAATAGGAAGCGTCACGACGGGCGAGATCGCAGCGCTCAAGTCCACTGTCGCGGAACTACGCGACCAAGTGGCCGAGTTGCGCGCAATGGTGGAGCAGTTGTCCAAGGACTTCGGAACCGCCCGCTGAGCCCAACTAGAGTTCCGGACAAGGACGAGACTCTGCGTCGCGCGCTCTCCGACTCTGCGCTCTGGCGCTCATTTCCATCCGCAACCGGCGAACCGTGGCGCCGCGACTCCAGCCCGAAGCCAGACGCGCGATCCTCGCCGCCGTGGCAGGCAACGTGCTCGAGTGGTACGACTTCGCCGTTTATGCCTACATGGCCACGGTGCTCGCGGACAAGTTCTTCCCCGCCACCGACCGGATCACTTCCCTGCTCGCCACGTTCGCGGCCTTCGGCGCCGGCTTTCTCGCACGGCCGCTCGGCGGGATCCTCATCGGCCGTCTGGGAGATGTGAAGGGCCGCAAGGCGGCCCTGTTGGCGACCATTGCGTTGATGACGTTGGGCACGGTGGGGATCGGGCTGATCCCGACCTATCACGCCATCGGCGTTGCGGCGCAGATCCTTCTGGTGGCCGCACGCTTGCTGCAGGGATTCTCCGCCGGCGGAGAATGGGGTGGATCGACCGCGTTCATCGTCGAGTGGGCGCCGGATAACAGGCGCGGCCTGTACGGCAGCCTGCAGCAGTGCAGCGTGGCCGGTGGCCTGCTGCTGGGCTCGAGCGTCGCCGCTTCCGTGAACGCGCTGTTCACGCCCTCACTCGCCGACCAGTGGGGCTGGCGGCTGCCGTTCCTGCTCGGCGGCCTGCTCGGGCCGGTCGGACTGTACATGCGCCGCAACGTCGCGGAGACACCGGCCTTCCAGCGTATGACGCCGCCATCCACCCCGCCGGGGCGCGGGCAAGGCTCCGCGGGAGCGTTACTCGCTGCTCGGGCGTTCGGCTTCACAGTCGTGTGGACGGTGTCCTACTACGTGATCCTCACCTACATGCCGACTTTCCTCCAACGCCAGGCAGGGCTGGGCCGCACTCCGGCCCTGTGGGCGAGCAGCGTCGGGCTTCTGGCCATGGTGCTGAGCATCCCGCTCGCAGGGTGGGCTTCCGATCGGATCGGCCGCAAGCCGTTGTTGCTGGCCTCGTGCCTCGCGCTGGCAGCGCTGCCCTACCCGCTGTTCCAGCGCCTGTTGGGCGGCGCCACGACGGCTACCGCGATCCTCGTGCAGGTCGTGCTCTGCCTTGCGGTTGCGCTCTTCTCCGGGCCTGGCCCTGCAGCGATCGCGGAGATCTTTCCTACCCGCTTGCGCTCGACCTGGATGTCGATCGGATACAGCCTCGCGGTGACCCTGTTCGGTGGCTTCGCGCCGTTCATCGCCACCTGGCTGATCCAATACACCGGAGAGCCGCTGTCACCCAGCTACTACGTGATCGCGGCGGCGCTCGCGAGCATGGCGGTAATCTGGGGAGCACGCGAGACCGCCCACCTGCCGCTCCCATGAGGGCATCTGCGCCACGCGCGCGATGTCCGGTACACTCGGGGCTGCTGGAACGTAGGGGCAAGCGCCCGAACCTGGGGCCAGGACCGCGGGTCCTCCGCCCTTGCGCCCGCGCCGAGTGGTGCCGACCTTGGGGAAACGTGAGATGGAACCGCACGAGGAACGCGTCGAGCCTTGGCAATGGAGCGAGCAGCAGTGGCGCCGCATGGTCGGCCATGTCCGCGCCGGGGCAAGATTGCGCCCGAAAGCATGGAAGGACAACGCGCGCTGCGCATTTGCGATCTCGTTCGACTCCGATCACGAGACCAACGAGCTGCGCGACGGCGGCAAGTCGATCGGGCGCCTGAGCTGGGGCGAGTACGGCAGCCGCGTGGCCGTGCCGCGCATCCTGAGCCTGCTCGAGAAGTACCACGTCAACGCGAGCTTCTACGTCCCGGCGGTGGTAGCGCTGTTATATCCGGACGAGCAGCGCAGAGTGGTGAGCGAGGGACACGAGATCGGCATCCACGGCTGGATCCACGAGTTGAACTCGACGCTCGCCTACGAAACCGAACGCGATCTGATGCTGCGCTCGGCGGACGTTCTGGAGCGGGTCACCCGAATGCGTCCCGTCGGCATGCGCACGCCGTCGTGGGACTTCAGCCCGCATACGCTTCGCATCGCCCGGGAGATGGGGCTGCAGTACGATTCTTCGCTGATGGCCGACGAAGACTGCTACGAGCTGCTGCTCGACGGCGAGCCGACCGGAGTGGTCGAGCTGCCGGTCGAGTGGGTGCGCGACGATGCGGTGTACTTCTGGATGAACCGCTTCGCATCGCACCGCCCCTACACCCCGCCGGCCGACGTGTTCGACATCTTCCGCCGCGAGTTCGACGCGGCATACGCGCAGGGTGGACTCTTTCAGCTCACGCTGCATCCCCACGTCATCGGCTACCGCTCGCGCATCTGGATCGTCGAGGAGCTGCTGCGACACGCACGCTCGCACCAGGACGTGTGGTTCGCTACTCACGCCCAGGTGGTCGATTGGGCAAGGCAGCACGCGGCGTAAACGCGCGCCGGGGCCGCGCGCAGCCGTCATCTGCCGGCGGCCGATTCTGCGAGCCTTGCTTCCACGCTCCGCGGAGTACGGCCCAAGAGCGGCCGTACTCCGCAGCGGAGCGGACGCAGCCCCCCGCCGGTCCGGGACGCGAAGTCGTCCGAGCCGGCCCTCCCTTGCTGGCGCCCGCGAGGCGTGTGCGAAGGCGTCGCCTGAGCTACGCCCCGCGCACCGATGCATCTTCCGTGTTGGTGTCGCCGGCGGCCATCGACCTTTCGATCTAACCCGCTGACCGGCGCGGGTGGCTTTGCGCGCGCTGGTCGGTTCCGCTAACGTGTCGTCCACGGGCGGGCGCGGCCAAAATGGCCGGGCCTGGAACATCGGACCGGGGGGTGACCGGACATGATCGACCGACGGGACTTCTTACGCTTGGGCGCCGGGGCGGCACTCGGCGTCGTGGGTGTCGGACCGCGGGCCGACGCCGGCCCTGCACCGAGCATCCGCCGCTATGTGCGCCTGGGAGCCACGCAGCTCGAGGTTTCGGACATCTCTTTCGGCTCGGCGAGCTCGAGCGATCCCGATCTCGTGGAGCATGCGCTTGCGCGCGGCGTCAACTACTTCGATACGGCGGAGAGCTACCGCTGGGGCGGCGCAGAGGAGGCGATCGGCCAAGCGCTGAAGGGCAAGCGCGACCGCGTGCTGGTGTCGACGAAGACCAAGGCCGGAGCGAGCGACACGCGCGCGGACATGATGCATTCGCTGGAGGGCAGCCTGCGGCGCCTGCAGACGGACCACGTGGACATCTACTTCAACCATGCGGTCAACGACGTGAGCCGGATGCAGAACCACGAGTGGTGGGAATTTACCGAGCTCGCAAAGCGCCAGGGCAAGATCCGCTTCCGCGGCATGTCCGGTCACGGCAGCGATCTGGTCCCATGCCTCGATTACGCCATCGACCACGACTTGGTGGATGTGATCCTGGTCGCCTACACGTTCGGCCAGGACCCGAGCTTCTCCGACAAGCTGCGCCACACCTTCCACTGGGCGGCGATCCAGACCGATCTGCCGCGCGTGCTGGCCAAGGCCAAGCAGAAGCAGGTCGGCGTGGTGGCGATGAAGACGCTGATGGGCGGCCGCCTGAACGACATGCGCCCGTACGAGCGGCCCGGCGGCACTTTCTCGCAGGCGGCATTCCGCTGGGTGCTGTCGAGCGGCAATGTCGACGCGCTGCTGGTGTCGATGACGAGCAAGCCGCTCATCGACGAATACGTCGCGGCTTCGGGCGATGTCAAGGTGAGCCGCCACGACCTCGAACTGCTCTCCCGCTACGCCGAAATGCGCGCGGGAAATTACTGTGTACCCGGCTGCCACGCCTGCCGCAACAGCTGTCCGTCCGGTGTGCCGATCGCAGAGGTCTTGCGAACACGCATGTACGAGGTCGATTACGGCGATCCGCTGCTGGCGCGCAGCGAGTATGCACAACTCGGGAACCCTGCTAACGCGTGCATCGCATGCTCACACCAACCTTGCCTGCGGGCTTGCCCGCTCGAGATCCCTATCGCGGATCTTGCCCGCGATGCCGCTCTACGCTTGGCGGGCGGGTGACGTGGCCGAGACGATCCCCCCGGCATCAGCCGCAGGCGAGATCCCGATGCTCGGCTTTCTCGCGCACTTCCTCTTCATCCTGGCTGCGTGGACCGTCACGATCAAGTTCGCGTTTCCCGTCGCGTACGCGGTCGCGCAAGGCGTGCCCATCGGCAGTTTCGTCATGTGGGACTTCTGGTGGGTGGTGCATCTGTGGCTGGGCTGGGCGCTGCTGCACTGGCGCCGCTACACGTTCGCATTGGCCGCGGTCGTCTCGGTGACGGAGATCGTCATCGTCGCGGTCAAGCTCGTGCTGTTCCTATCCGCGCCGCAATGGACGATCTGGCGCACGAACTGGTTCATCAACAAGTTGTTCGTGCTCGCCTGCTTCATCCTGCTGCTTGGCGTTCTGGCGACCAACGCCCAGCGGCTGCGACCGTGGCGTGGGCCGGCGGCGCCCGCCGCAGCGGACACGCCTGCGAGACTCGGCGAGCGGGCTCGCTGATCCCGCGTCGAAGCGCCGCAGGGCAAATGTCGTGAGGGAGCCGGCTCGGCGCCGCGAGCGGACCGGTAGGGCGTGGCCGGCGTCAGGCGCGGACGATGGCGATGCGCCGGACGGGAGCGGCTTCTTCGGTGCTGAGGAAGCGGGCTGCTTCCTCCGCCGGCACGGCGGGCGAGAAGCAGAAGCCCTGATAGGCGCGGCATCCCATCGCGCGCAGGAATTCCAGCTGACGCGAGCTTTCCACGCCTTCCGCTACCGAGTCCAGGCCAAGGTCTGCGGCCAGCGTCACAATTGCCCGAGTGATGGCAGCGTAGCGGGCCGACTCGGCCACTCCGTGCACGAACTCGCGGTCGATCTTGACCGCCGTGACCGGGAGGTCTTTCAACTGGGTCAAACCGCCGTAGCCGGCGCCGAAGTGCTCCAGCGCCACGCGGGAGCCGAATTTCCTCAGCTCGCGCAGGTTCTCCAGCGCGCCGGGCTCGGACGCGAAGAGGTTCTCGGCCACCTCCAGCTCGATGAATTCGGGCGCGACGTTGTACCGCGTCAGCAGGTCGTGCAGGCGCCGAGGCATGCGGGTGTCGCGCATCTGCGCCGAGCTGAAGTTCACTGCGATCGAGACGGCGTCCAAGCCCGCTGCCCGCCAGGCCGCGATCTGCGCGCAAGCCGCCTCCAGCGTCCAATCGGACAGCGCACGGATCAACGCTTCGTGATCCTCGGCAAGCGGCATGAACTCGCCGGGCAGCAGCATCCCGCGCTCCGGATGGTTCCACCGCAGCAGCGCTTCCAGCCCGCGTATCCGGCCGTCACTCACCTTGACCTGGGGCTGGTAGTACAGGCACAGCTCGCCGTTCTCGAGAGCGCGTTGCAGCTCGGGCACGATGTCGAGCGGCGGCTCCTCCTCTACGAGCATGTCCGGCTCGAAGAACGTGTAGTTATTCTTCCCAGCCAGCTTGGCGCGGCCGGTCGCGGTTTCCGCGTGGCGCAGCAGGACTTGCGGCTCGTTCCCGTCGACCGGGAACACCGTGATGCCGATGGAGGCTCCAAGGCGCACCTCGCGCTCGCCCAGTGCGACGGGGCGGCGCACAGCCGCAACCAGCTTCTCGGCGATCGTGACCAGATGGCTCTCCCCGCTGATCTCCTCCAGCACCAAGGCGAATTCGTGGCCACCCAGGCGGCAGAGCATGTCGGTCTCGCGCAGGTTGGTGGAGAGCCGCTTTGCCAGGAGCAGCAGCACGGTGTCGCCGGCATCGTGTCCGAGCGTGTCGTTCACCGGCTTCAAGCTGTCCAGCTCGATCAGCATCAGCGCGCCCGCGCTGCCCGACTTCGCCGATTCCAACAAGATGCGCTCGAACTGGCGCGTGAAATAGCGCCGATTGGGAAGCTTCGTGACGGGGTCGTAATGGGCGAGCTCGTCGAGGCGCCGCTGTACGCTGCTGCGCTCGGCAAGCTCCTCCGAGAGCGAGGCCTCGCGCTCGGAGATCCGCTCCAAGATCGCGTTGAAGCCGGCGGCGATCTCCCCGATCTCGTCGCGGCTTGTGACCGGTGCGCGCAGCTCGTAGGCCTTCTCCTCGGCCACGCGTTGGACCAGCGTACGAAGCGAACCAAGCGGCGCGAGCAGCGCCCGCTGCACGTGAGCGCTGATAATATAGGTGACGACCATCGCGATCACCGCGATCAGCACCGCTTTGATCACCGAGGCAGCCAGCTCGAGGCGGAACCGGGTCAAGTCCGTCGCCAGCACGAGCATGCCGATCTCATGACCGTCAAAGACCAGCGGCCGGTATGTCTCCAGGGATTCGGCACGCAAGCGCTGGCCGCCACCGGGAGCCGGATCCACGCCCGGGGCCGTGCCGCGGAAATTCTCGCGCAGGTATTCCGCAAGCCGAGCGCCCTGCTGATCGAACAGCCGGGCCGCCCGGACATCCGGGGCGGCGCGCAACGCGCTCAGCGCCCGCTGCACGCCTTGGATGTCATGCGCAGCCAATGCCGGAGCGGCGTTCGCGGCCGTCAAGTCGGCGCGCGCACCCGCCTCCGCGCGCAGGCGTGCGTTGGCGTCTTGGTAGTGGTCGGCGATCACCAGGCCGCAGGTCAGAACGACCACCGCCCCCAAAGTGAGCAGGCTGTTCAGCAACAGCTTTGCGGTGAGCGACAGGTGAGCGAACAGCTGGCTCATGGATGGCTGTCGCTCACGCGAGTCAGGGATCGAGATCCAGCCCGGCCTGTGCCTTGTTCGTCGAACTTGGGCCGCGAGGCTTCCGTGCGCACGCCGGGTGCCGCGTGTGCGACAAGGCTGCTGCGCGCGTGCTGGCGCTCACGCCCGCCGCGATATGGTTTGCATCGGTGCATCAATGACTTCGTCACAGAGCGTGCCCGACTCTGACAATGTGTTGACCGATTGACCGAGTCCTCGACCTTGCTCCGCAACCCTCGTGCCATCGGCCCTTGAGCGTGCGCGAGCGGCCGCAACGAACGCATGTGCGCCCCGTCCGCTCGAACGGTCAGCGCGAGCTTCACGAGTCCTGGATCGGGCATCCGGGCTAGAATGTTACACAGGCGTCCAACCTCACGGAGAGCACATGGCACAGATCGAGAATCCTGCGAAGCAGCGCTTGATCCAGGGCGAGCTGGCGATCGGCGTAGGCGTGCGAGTCGTACGCGGCGTCGAGGTAGCGAGAATGATGAAGACGGCCGGCTACGACTTCTTATTCATCGACCTCGAGCATGGGGCCACATCCGTGGAGACGGCATTTCAAATCTGCGTGGCCGCGCTGGATGCAGGGATCGCGCCGCTCATCCGCGTCCCCCACGACGAGCTCGCGCTGGGTACGCGTTGCCTGGACGCAGGCGGCCTGGGGATCGTGCTCCCCCATGTGGACACCGCCGAGGAGGCGAAGGCCATGGTGAACGCGTTCCGCTTCGCGCCCGTGGGACATCGGTCGATCGGCGGCGGGTATCCTCACTTCGGGTTTGCGTCGGCACCGGCCAAGGAGGTGGTGACGGCGCTCAACGCGGCGACGCTGCTGGTTGCGATGATCGAGACCCCGCGCGCGGTCGAGCACGCAGAGCAGATCGCCGCGGTTCCGGGCATCGATGTCCTGCTGATGGGCACGAACGATCTCTGCCTGGAAATGGGCATCCCGGGTCAGCTCGACAACGAGCGGGTGGTCGACGCCATCGACAAGGTCGTCGCGGCTTGCCGCAAGCACGGCAAGTGGCCGGGATTGGGTGGAGTGTATGTGCGCGACCTGGCGAAGCGCTACATCGCACGCGGTATGCGCTTCGCGCTGGCGGGCAATGACATCAGCCTGTTGGTCAACGCCGCGCAAGAGCAGGCTGCGTTCGTGCGCTCGTGCCTCTAGAGCCGGCTCGCCGTCCGGTGAACCAGGTCTTCCTCCACGACCAGCTGATCCGCTTCTCCCATTGCGATCCGGCCGGGATCGTCTACTTTCCGGCCTTCTTCGACCTGGCGCACGCGACGATGGAGGATTGGTTCAGAGACGGTCTCGGCCAGCCTCTGCCGGAGCTCATCCGTGACCGGCGCACCGGGACACCGACGGTGAGCATCGCCGCGGAGTTCCTGAAGCCGCTGCGCATGGGAGATACGCTGCGCTTCGAGCTGCGCGTGCTCAAGCTCGGCAATGCATCGGTGCAGCTCGGCTACACGGGGAAGAAGGACGGCGTCGAGCACCTCAAGCTCCAGCAGACCATCGTCTTCATGCAACTGGACGCCGCCCGTGCGGTTGCCATCCCAGAGGACCTGCGGCCGCGCATCGAGACCTACCTGACTGCGTGAGGCGCACGGGCGCGTCCCAACCCTGCCCGCTCGTCGCGGGTTAGCCCGGCTGGCCGCGCCAACGCAGCTCGATGCGGCCCGATTCGCCGAGTTCCGCGCTGGTTTCGAAGCGGCGGCCTTCGCGAGTGAGCATCGTGCGCAGCCAGTCTGAGTCGGGAGCGGACGCGCGCTGCACGCGCAGCCGCATGAGCTGGGTCGGAACCAGCTCGAGGCGCAGAAGCTTGCCTGTCGCTCCATCCAGGGTCGGGAAGTACATCAGCCCAAGATCGCCACGGAAGCGCTCGTAGCCGGAAATGCCCTCGTAATCGTTGATGAAATCGCCGCACCCATACAGGATCAGCTTGTCGCGGAATACCTCGATGCCCTTGGGATGATGAGAGGAGTGGGCGTGGACGAGGTCGACGGCCGCATGCTCCAGCAGGCCGCGAGCGAACGCCGACTCCTGCGGCGACACGTCGTAGCCCCAGTTGGCGCCCCAGTGTATCGATACGACTACGAGATCGCCGGCTCTTTTCACCGCGCTCACGCGTTGGGCGATCCGCTCCACGCTACGCTGCGAAAGATCCGGCAGGAAGTCCACGCCCGCATCCTTTGCCGTCGCGGCCCAGTCGCTTGGCACGCCGCTGCTGGATGTGGCGAGCGAATACACCAGCACATTCCCGCCCGCACGGATGGGAAGCGAGGCCGGCGTCTGCGCCTGCAAGCGGTTGCTTCCCGCACCCGCCGTCCGCACCCCGGCGCCGTGCAGGGCGTCGAGCGTGTCGATCAGGCCCGGCCTACCCCAGTCCAGGACGTGATTGTTCGCCAAAACGCAGCAGTCGATGCCCGCAACCGTCAAGCACCCGACGTTGGCCGGATTCATGCGGTAGTTGATCCCTTTGTCCACCCAATGCTCGCTGACCGTGACCGCAGTCTCCAGGTTGACGATCCGGACGTCGGGCTGCACGCGTCGGAGCTCGTCCACTGCATCGCCCCATATATAGGAGTGATCTACGGGGCGAGAGAGGGGTCCGTTCTTCTCCTCCGCAAGCTGGACGTAGCCGAGCGCGCTCTGCATGTACGGCTCGTGGATAGCCGGGTCGCACGGCTGGGGCAGGATCTGGTCGATCCCGCGTCCGGTCATCACGTCCCCGCACAAGAACAGCGTGATCCGAGGCACGAGTAGGTCTGCGGCCGCGATCAGCGCAGCGTGAGCAAGCTCGTGCAACCGCGGCAGCCCATGTGCCGCGGCTGCGCTTCAGCCAGGCGTGCCACGCGCGGGTGGGCGCGCTAGATGGCGGACGAACCATTGCCTGGCCAGCCGCGCCACCTCTTCGAGCGTTCCAGGCTCCTCGAACAGATGCGTGGCGCCCGGGACGATCACCAGCTCCTGCTCGCAGTGAACGAGCGCTTCCTGCGCGCTCTGGTTCATGGCGATGACGGGCTCGTCTCGGCCGCCTACGATCAGCAGCGTGGGCGCGCGCACGCGACCAAGTTCGCGCGGGCCCGTGAGATCGGGTCTGCCGCCGCGCGAGACGACAGCGCCCACGACATCTGGCATCTCACCCGCCACCCGCAGCGCCGATGCCGCACCTGTGCTTGCGCCGAAAAGCCCGACCGGTAGAGCACGTGTGGACGCGTGACCGTGCACGAAGCGCACCGCGTGAGCCAATCGCTCGGTGAGCAGATCGATGTCGAAGCGCATCTCGTAGTCGCGGTCCTCCGCTTCGGTGAGCAGATCGAGCAGCAGCGTGCCCAAGCCTGCACTGCGCAGCTCGCGCGCCACGAACTGATTGCGCGGGGAATGGCGCCCGGAGCCGCTGCCGTGGGAGAACACCACCACGCCGGCGGCCCGCGGCGGCAGCTCGAGCACGCCTTCGAGGCGTACCGCGCCGGCCGGGATCGATACCAGCGGTGCGTGGTCTTGTACGCTCATCGCTCGCCTCCTGTCTGTTCGCGTTGCCGCTTCCGGAGCAGGTCGATCACCTCCGTGTCCTCGACTTGTTCAAACTCGCGGTAGAACTGCCCCACGGCGAAGAACTCCTCCGGGGCCTCTAGGCAGACGACTTCGTCCGCGTGGGGCCGGACGCGCTCCAGGCTCTCGGGCGCGGCGACGGGAACGGCGCACACGAGGCGCTCGGGCTTCTTGGCCCGTACCGCGTGCAGAGCTGCGATCATGCTCGCGCCGGTCGCGAGCCCGTCGTCGACCACGATGACGATCCGTCCCGCCGGGTCGATAGGCGGCCGGGCGGGAGTGTACATGGCGCGCCGGTTGCGTAGCGTCTCGAGCTGAGCTTGCTTCTCGCGTTCAAGGTACTCGGCGTCCGCGCCGGAGCGCGCGGCATGCTCCGCCACATAGGTCCACCCGGATTCGTCGACGGCTCCGACCGCGAACTCCGGGCTGTAAGGCGAGCGCAGCTTGCGCACCAGCACCACATCCAGCTCGCCTTCCAGCGTCTCGGCCAGCACCTTGCCCATGCCCACCGCGCCCCGCGGGATCGCCAGGACCAACGGGTTGCGCCCCCGGTACTTTTCCAGCGCCTGCGCCAGGCGTTGCGCTGCGTCCTCTCGCGACGCGAAGAACCTGCCGATCATCGCCATGTGGTCTCCTGTGCGACTGAGCGCGCGCGTGAGCCCTTCCGCTCCTCGCCTCTGATGCGCTCATTGATGGAACCGCCGAAAGATACCCTAAACCGAAGGACCATCCTCCAGGTTGACCTAGATCAGATGCCGTGCACGGCGGTCGCGGTGACGAGCGCGGAGATGTTATGCAATCATAGGCGGCCGAGGGAGGACGCGCCTATGCACGAACTCGTGGTACACAACGCCACTTTGATCGACGGTCTGGGCACACCGCGCCGGCAGGCCAGCCTGGCGGTGCAAGACGGAAGGATCGCCGCGATCGGCGACGACGTGGGCCCAGGCCGCGAGCACGTCGACGCCGGTGGGCTGGTGCTTGCGCCGGGCGTGGTCGACGTGCACACCCACTTCGATGCTCAGCTGCTTTGGGACCCGCTCGCCACGCCGTCTGTCGCGTTGGGGGTGACCAGCGTGGTGATCGGCAACTGCGGGTTCACCATTGCGCCGTGTCACGAACGCGACCGCGACCAGACCCTACGCAACCTGACGCATGTCGAGGGAATGCCGCTGGAGGCGCTGCGCGCCGGCGTGGACTGGAGCTTCGAGAGCTATCCGCAGTATCTGGCGCTGCTGGAGCGCAAGGGGATGGTCCCCAACGTGGCCTCGTTCGTCGGGCACTCTTCCGTGCGCACCTATGTGCTAGGCGAGGACGCGTCGAGGCGCGCCGCGAGCCCCGATGAAGTGGCGCAGATGAAGCAGCTCGTCCTGGACGCGCTGCGCGCTGGGGCGGTCGGCTTCTCCACTTCCACGCTGGAGCAGCATAACGGCGAGCACGGGGTCCCGATGCCGTCAAGGCTGGCCGACGAGCATGAGTTGAACGAGCTTACAGGCGCGCTGGGCGAGGCCGGCACCGGTGTGTTCATGCTGACGAAGGGGATGACCACGAGCATGGCATGGCTCGAGCAGGTCGCCGCCCGCAACCGCAGACCGGTGGTCATCGCCGCCCTGTTCGTGGATCCCAACGATCCCCAGCGCGTGTTCGGCGACTTCGAGCAGATCAGCAACGCGCGCCGGCGCGGCCACGAGCTGTGGGGCCAGGTCGGCTGCTTTCCGCTCGGGATGGAGTTCACGCTCCGGCACCCCTATCCGCTGGAAGCGTTGCTCGCATGGCGGCCTGCGATCGAGGCCGAGGGCTCGGCGCGATACCGGCAGGTGCTGGCCGATCCAGCGTTCCGGCAAGCGGTGAAGGCCGAGGCGAGGAGCAAGACGGTACCGAACCGCTTCTCCTACCACAGCCTGCAGCACATGACGCTAATCGAGTCGCAGCAGCCGCAGCACCGGGCTCTGGTCGGGCGCAATGTCGCCGAGATGGCGCGCGCTGCCGGCAAGGATCCATTCGACTGGCTGCTCGACTTCGGGCTGGACGGCGAGCTCGACGCGCTGTTCGACTGCAAGCTGTTCAACACGGACGAGGATGCGGTACGAGACCTGCTGCGGCATCCCCACTCCGCGGTCGCCCTCTCCGATGCGGGCGCGCATCTTTCCTTCCTGTGCGATGCCGGCTTCGGACTGCATCTGTTCGGACATTGGGCGCGCGAGCGCGCGGATATGACGTTGGAACAGGCGGTGCAAGCGGTGAGCAGCCGGCCGGCGGACATCTACCGCATCCGGGACCGAGGACGCCTCGCGCCTGGGGCCTGGGCGGACCTCATCCTGTTCGACCCGGCAACCGTCGGGCGCGGCGCGAAGCGTAGAGTCTGGGATCTGCCAGGCGGGGCAAGCCGCGTGGACACGCCCGCCGCCGGGCTGCAGGGTGTGTGGGTGAACGGAGTGCGTGTGGTGGACGAGCGCGGGCCGCTCCCAGACTGCCCTCACCCAGGCAAGCTCTTACGCGAGTTCGCGAGCTGAACGCGCGCTGCCCCGCGCGATAGCGCGTTGAGCGAAGGCGTTTCGGCGGTGCGTCCCGCCCAGGAACGCCGCCCCCCCCAGCGCCACACCGATATCGCATCCCTGCGTGCCAGCAGCGCGAGCTCGCGGACGCGACGCGCGCCCCCATCCGTGCTCGATCGAAAACCCTAAGCGATGGCGCGCTACGCACGCGCTCGCTTGCGAGTCGTGTGCTCGCGCACTTCCGCTCGACTCCCAGCGCTAGCGCACGGCGCGCCTCGGGGACATGCTCGGATCAGAGCAGCGCGCTCTAGCATCGCTCACGATTCGTTACGAGTGTAAATCGTGCGCCGCGCCGCTGAGCCCATCCGAACGCTTCAGGCGCAAACGCGGTTGTAACGTTCGTTTCCCCTACGAAAAAAATCTGTCAAGCCAAATCGCCACCGCGCGCGCTCGATACGGTCGAGGCTGAGTACTTTGCGATGTGTTTCGTCTCGCCGAAGCGTCATGCCGTTGCCATGACCGTTGACCAATGCGCAGCAATTCACATTGTGAGCGCTCTAAGTCTTTCACTCGCCTCACATGCGGCGGCGATCTCGACACGATTTCTCGCGTGGCATGCCGACTGCTTGTGTGGTCGCAGCCGGCATTCGTACGGAGTGTGTGTGGCTCCAGATTGTTCGGTGGACTCGCCTCAGATGTTGTAAGTGTTTCACAGAGTATCGTGTTGCTGAGAGTGAAAACAAGCATCGAGGCAGTGGTCTTGAGTTGCAAAAGCATCACTACTGGATCGATCGAGGAGATAGTCATGAGAAAAGTTACCGGTACTCTCGCTGCAGCGCTGCTGGCCGTGCTGTTCTCGGCCCCGGCCTTCGCCAGGCCGCACCATCATTCCCATCATCACAATTATCGTCATCACCATCATCACGCCCCGCAGGGCGGAGGCTCTGGGTCGAGCGGCAGCGGATCCACGGGCACCGGCAGCGGTTCGGGCGGGTTCACTCCTGGCGGGAGCGGCTCGACCGGCTCCAGCTCCGGCGGCACTGCGGCTGCCGGGACCGGCTCGACCGGCACGTCGGGATTCTCTAGCGGTGGCAGCAGCTCGGGCGCGTCCTCGAGCGGAAGCGGTCAGTAACTGTCTAGCGATGGGTGGGGCAAACCCTTCGAGGCGTCCGAGCGAAAGCGGTTGCGGTCTGACTGCGATCGCCGGGCGCCTGCTTGACTCTCAAACACCGGGCCGATACGACATCCACGGCTGATACGAACGAATACGCGGTGTCCCGCGGCCTGCACAGGGTTGCCACCCAGCCCCCGGAGATGAAGCTCCAGGGGCTATTTTTTTGTATGCACGTTTCCTCTTGCGAGGCGCGCGGCAAGACGCCTCGACGTATGACAAATGCCTTGGCTAGGGGCATCTGCGAGCGCTTTGATCCTCAACGCTCCCCCTGCGCCTGTCCTCGGTGCTTCCTCGCGACCCAGTTGGCGATCGAGTCAACCATCTCCTCGTCTTCCCCGAGCGGCCCCGTTGCGGTGAGCCGCACTCTCGGGTGCGCGATCTGCAGGCGCGAGATCAGCGCGGCGAGATCGTCTTTGATGTGACCGCCCGCAGCGAGAAACAGCGGAACGATCGTGATCCGATTCGCGCCTGCGTGCGCTAGCTTCGACACCGCTTGCTCGAGCGTTGGGTCCATGCGTTCCAGGAATGCGAGCTCGACGGCGGCGTCTGACAACAGGCGCCGGACCGCGGCTTGCACCCGCTCGATCGGCCGAGCCCATTCCGGGTCTTTCGAGCCGTGGGAGAAGACGATGATCGCGCTTCGGTCTGTCATCGTGCGACGTCCGCGCCGTGCACACACGACGCATGCAGCAACGCGGAGAAATTAGGCCAGTCCAGCGCTTGTCATGGATGAGCGCGCACGGTGGCCGCGCTCTGGCCGAAAAGATACTTCCTCGCTTCGTCGTCCACGGTCGGTTGGCTGCTGACCGCCTTGCCTTTCTCGTACGCGCGCGCCACCGCGGGCCGAGCCCGGATGGCCTCGAACCACCGCTTGAGATGGGGAAAGTCGTCCAGGTTCTGCTGCTGGCGCTGGTGCGGGACGATCCAGGGATAGCACGCCATGTCCGCGATCGAGTAGTCCCCGGCGACGAACTCGCGCCCTTCCAACCGCTTATCCAGCACGGCGTACAAGCGCGAGGTCTCCTTCACATAGCGGTCGATCGCGTACGGGAGCTTCTCGGGCGCATAGGTCACGAAGTGATGGTTCTGCCCCGCCATTGGGCCCAGTCCCGCGACTTGCCAGAACAGCCATTCCAACACCTGCACCCAGGCACGGGTGTCGCGCGGCAAGAAGCGGCCGGTCTTCGCGGCCAGGTAGACGAGGATCGCGCCCGACTCGAAGACGGAGATGGGCGCGGCCGCGTCGTTCGGGTCGCGATCGACGATCGCCGGCATGCGGTTGTTGGGAGAGATGGCGAGGAAATCCGGCTTGAACTGGTCTCCCCTTCCGATGTGGACGGGGACGATCCGGTAGGGCAACCCGGTCTCTTCCAGAAATATGGTGATCTTGTGTCCGTTGGGCGTGGGCCAGTAATAGAGGTCAATCATGGAGCGCTGTCTGACGATGACAAATGGTTAGTCTTTGATGGCCGACCCGAAACCAGAGATACGTGACGCCGGTCGTTACCCGCCTCCCGTTCCTCGGCCATCCCCTTGCCGCAGAGTGCCGTTGCGCAGCTTACAGCATCGACATTCCGTTGACGTAGCTTACAGCAAGCTTACACCCAGCGGGCCCGCCGGCCGCTCGTACCGGCTTTCCCTCCGCTGATCGGCAGCGCTCGGTGCACCGCCGCGTCGGGCCTCGGTATTGCTGCAATCGGGGCGGAGGTGATGACCCATGCGAAGTGCATCTGGATTCTCGTTGATCGAGCTGATGGTCGTGGTGATGATCGTGGCCATCCTCACGGCCGTCGCACTGCCTGCTTACCAGGACTACCTGCTCCGTGGCCGGCTGACCGAAGCATACAACACGCTTGCGGCACAGCGCGTGAAGATGGAGCAGTTCTATCAGGACAATCAGACCTATGTCGGCACGTGCGTAAACGGCACAGTGGCCCCCCAGCCGACCGGGACTTATTTCACCTACGCCTGCTCCAATCAAACCCAGAACACGTACCTGATCACAGCGACGGGTATCGCTTCCGCAGGCGTCCCCGCCGCCTTCACGTTCACGATCGATCAGAGCAACACCAAGACCACTGCGGGCGTCGGAACGGGCTGGACTGCGCCGACCGGGCAATGCTGGGTTCGCACAAAGAGTGGCCAATGTTGATCCGATCCAAACCCGCACGCGGCTTCTCGGTGATCGAGATGCTGATCGGGCTCGCCATCGTGGGCCTGCTGCTCAAGATCGCCATTCCCAGTTACCGCACATGGCTGCAGAACACGCAGATCCGAGCCGCCACCCACGCGATCGCGAACGGGATGCAAACCGCGCGCGCTCAGGCCATCGCCCGCAACGTTCTGGTGCAACTGGTACTGACGTCGCAGCCGGACGGCACCGGAGTGGCATGGCAGGTGCAGGAAACGGCCAACCCCGCGCCGCCCGTCGAGCAGTGGTCTGCGGCGGAAGGCGCGAGCAGCGCCCAGATCCTGCAGCCGCCCGGCGGCACCGTCACGTTCAACTCTCTGGGCCGGGTCACGGCGAACCAGGACGGAAGCGCGTCATTGCTGCAGGTCGATGTGACCTCCAGCAACGACGCCGGCGACACCGCTCTGCGCAACATGCGGGTGCTTATCGGCAACGGTGGCAGCGCGCGCATGTGCGATCCGCAGCTGGCACAGCCCGACCCGCGAGCCTGCTGAGCACCGTTCGAGGAATCCAGTCATGACACACGCCATCCGACTCAAGCCGCAGCGCGGATCGCTACTGCTCGAAGGGCTGATCGGCATCCTGCTGTTCTCGATCGGCATCCTCGCCGTCGTGGCGCTGCAGGGCAATGCGGTCAAGCAAGTGTCGCAAGCGAAATATCGCACCGACGCAGGCTTCCTGGCCGACCAGCTCATCGGCCAAATCTGGGCGAACCGCGCTAACGCGCTCACCTATGCGTACAACGGCACCGGCACCGTTCCGGCCGGCCTCACCAGCTGGATGCAGGAAGTGAACAGCCGGCTGCCGAATTCGGGTAGCTATCCTCCCAAGATCGCCGTAACGGCCACGCCCTATGCCGGACCGCCTACCTACACGGCCTATCAGGTCAATATCACCCTGTCCTGGCAGACGCCCGAAGAGTTCAACAGCTCACCGCAGCCCCCGGCCCACAGCATGACCGTCAGCTCGGTCATCACTTGCTGCTGACCATCGGAGCCAGAACATGAACAGAGCGATCACAACAACGGGCGCGCGCGGGTTCAGCATCGTCGAGATCATGGTGGCGATGGCTCTCGCCATGATCGGCATGATCGTGATCTTCCAGGTGTTCGCCGTCTCGGAAGGCTACACCCGTACGGCGAGCAGCGGCAGCGACGCGCAACAGAACGGCGCCTACAGCCTGACCATGCTCGAGCAGGAGGTCCGCCAGGCCGGGTGGGGCTTCAACAACTCGCAGGCAGTCGGATGCAACGTGCTTGCCTACAACTCTGCGATCGGGCCGCTGACCTTTACGCTGGCGCCGATCCTCATCACCCCAGGACCGGCCGACGGTTCGGACACCCTGGAGGTCAACTACGGCAATCAGAACCTGTTGGTCGCACCGGTCGCCCTGTTCCAGGCCCAGAGCAATACCACCGACAACTACGTGGTCACGAACGGTTACGGCGTTAACGTGGGCGATCTGGTCCTCGTATGGGAGGCGGGGAAGTCGTGCACGCTGGCGCAGGTGACCTCACTGCCCACCGGCGCATCGCCGACCTTGGTTCACGATGCGACCAAGACCGCTTATCCGTACAACCAACCCAGCGGCTCCGGCGTGGTGTATACCACCAACGGGCGTCTCTTCGATCTCGGGCCCGCACCTATCCGCGACGTATTCAGCGTCGCCAACAACCAGTTGGTCGTCGTCTCGGCATTGAACTCGCCAGGACAGAACGTAGTGGCCGACAACATCGTGCAGCTCAAGACGCAGTACGGCAAGGACGACGGGTCCAACGGCGGCACGGCCGGCGACGGCATCGTCGATGGGTACGACACCGTCACACCCGCTAATGCCACGGCCTGGAACCAGGTGCTGGTCGTACGCATCGGGCTGGTCGCCCGGAGCGCTCAGCCCGAAAAGCCGAGTGGCGCCGGCCCGGCCTGCGACACCACCACCACGGCACCGAGTTGGTCCGGCGGCAACTTTGACCTGTCCGCCAACGCCAACTGGATGTGCTACCGCTACAAGGTCTTCGAGACCACGATCCCGGTCAGGAACAACATCTACTAAACGAGATGAGCCATGCATCGATCTCTCATCGGCCGTAGGCACTACGGTCCATCAAAGCAGCGAGGCGTAATCGTCTTCATCGCGCTCATCGTGCTGGTTGCGATGACGCTGGCCGCCTTGGGTCTGATCCGGTCTACCGACACCGGCAACGTCATCGCCGGAAACGTCGCATTCAAGACCGCCACCACGATCGCGTCCGACCAAGCGGTGGAGGCCGCGTACCGCTTGCTGATCAACGCTGCCGCGCTGGGCGGCACCACCATGAACAACGACGCCGCATTCGCGGGCTACTACTCGTCTAACCCCGCGGCCGAGCCGAACTACTTCGACTCAACGTGGTTCGCCGCGAACGGACAATGCGTCGTGGCCGGCTGCGCCCCCGATGCCAACGGCAACGTTACCTATTACGTGGTCCATCGCATGTGCACGCAGAGAAACACGCCTTACAACGGCAACGGAGCCACCGGGCAGCCGAATCAGTGCGCGACCTTGACCGCGACCGGGAACAGTTCCACTGGCGGCTCAATGAGCGTAGGCGGGTACCAGTATCAGTCCACTCCTCAGCTCTACTACCGCATCACGGCGCTGGTCGTAGGGCCGCGCAATACCCAAGCCGCCGTTCAAGTGATGATCGTTATTTAGCATCGAGCCGGCGCGTTGCGCCGCAAGCTAGTCAACAGGAGAAGCATCATGAGACAGTCCCCGACCAGGAAAACCGCGGCGATCGCCTTGTCCGCCGCAGCGCTGATCGTGAGCCTGCCCGCAGGCGTGGCGCATGCCGCGGTGACCGACATTTCCAACGTACCCCTGTCGAGCACCTCCAGCGCCACGGTGAAGCCCAACCTGTTGTTGACGGTAGATACCTCCGGCTCCATGGGATGGGACTTCATGCCGGATGGCGCCGCGCCGGACCAGTCTTCGGACTTCGGCGAGACGAGCTCCACCGCTTATAACTGCCTCACGCAGAGCGGCGGCAACAACGCATGCTTGGCCGGCGATCCGCCGTACTACGCGAACCAGTTCAACTACGTGGCCTACAACCCGAGCTTCACCTATACGCCGGGCGTAAACTCCGCGGGCGGGCTCGTGACCGGCATCACCTCGCCAACCGCGGATGCCAAAGGCAACATCCTGACTTTCAACACCGTACCCACGGACGCGTACCTCTCCCCTTCCACGACGATAGACCTCACCTCCAAGTTCCCCGAGCAGGCGTACGCCAACTCGGGCGGGGCCTACAAGCGTAACGGCGAGCCATGGCCGTACGGCAACGTAGCTCCCACGGAGAATGGCGTGATTGTGCCGGCCTTCTCCTACGCGACGCCGAAGGGCCCGGCAGCCACCGGGGTCACCCTGTCGGGGTACGGCGGCGCCACCCCCACAATCACGGCCACGTTCACCTATAACAACGGCACCGCCATGAGCTTTTCTCAGGGCGACATGATCGACGTGCAGTGCACGACGGGAACGGGCGCGACGACACCGTTTCAGCTTGCCCAGTCCGTGCCGGTGCTCACCTCCACCACGACGGTCGGCTCTTCCACCACCACGAACACGTTTACCTTCTACGCCGGATGGAACTTTGGCGGCTCGCTCGCTTGCACCAAGGCCACGATAAGCTACTCGGTGGTCGGGTTACCGGAGCAGTCGACCGAGTCCTTCACCGTGCACAGCTCTGCCATGACCGCGAGCACCACCGGCAGCGGCAGCAACAGGACCGTGACGGTGACCGTCAACTTCTATAACCACATGCTGGTGAACGGCGACGTGATCACGGTTTCGGGCGGAACCAACTGCAGCGCGAGCGGCGCGACGGTGATCAACGCCACGTACAGCATCACCGCACCCTACGTCGGCACGCCGTACAACTTCCAGTACCAGTACAAGAGCTCCACCTCAGTCACCAGCTGCACGGCGGGGAAATTCACGGTGACCCGCAATGCGTACAACAGCCAGCTCTCCGGCACGAGCAGCGGCTTCTACTACACGATGACGCCGATCGAGTACTGCACGGATAAGCACCTGTACAACTGCGCGCTGGCCGGCCCTGGTGGCACGGCGCCCTCCGGCTACTCGGTCGCCGCATACGTGCGCTACTGCAATTCGGCCGCCAACGCTACAGCGGCAGCGCCGGTGAGCTCGTCGAGCGCCATCTCACCCAAATGCCAGAACAAGTACCTGTTCAGCAGCGGGTACATCTACCCTCGGTACGGGCAATTCACCCGCACGGATATCGTGAGCGGCAACACCTTCACCAACTGGGCAGGACGCACGGACTGCGGCACAGGGACGACCTGCACGTACGCGCAGGAGGCGACTAACTTCGCCAACTGGTACACGTACTATCGCACGCGTCTGCAGATGATGAAGAGCCTGCTCGGCCTTTCGCTGCTCAACCTCGGCAACACGTATCGCGTCGGGTTCATCAACATCAACCCGGACGTGTCACAGGGCAAGGTGATCACCTCGAGCAACAAGATCCCGTCGACCAGCTATGTGGCGATAAGCGACTTCACCTCGGCGCAAAAGAGCTCGGTATACACCACCTTCTATAACTTGCCTGCCAAGAACAGCACGCCTCTGCGCAGCGCGCTGGCGCGAGCGGGCCGCTACTTTGCCGGGAAGCACGATCTGATCAATTCGGGCATGACCGACGATCCGGTCCAGTACTCGTGCCAGCAGAACTTCGTGCTGCTGACCACCGACGGCTACTGGAACGCCATCGGCAGCACCGGCGACACGGACTCGGTCAAGATGGATGGGTCGACGGTGGTGGGCGACCAGGACTCGACCGCGGCCACCCAGTCGCAGGGCATCTACGAAGGCCCGAAGGGAATGGACTACAGCACGAGCACGCCCACTGTGCTGTCAACCTGCGCGGCGGGCCAGTACAGCAAAGGCGGTTGCGCCAACACGCTGGCCGACGTCGCGGCCTACTACTACAACACCGATCTGCGCCCCTCCGGGTCGACGAATCTGTCGGGCACCGACGTGTCGCAAGACAACGTGCCCGTCACGCCGCAGGATCCGGCCAACTGGCAGCACATGACCACCTTCACCCTGGGGCTCGCCGACGGTCTGCTGACCTGGCAGTCGAACTACGAGACCGCGACAAGCGGGGACTTCTACAGCATCACCAACGGCCAGACCGGCTGCTGGTGGCCGCCGAGCAACGGCGGCAGCTCCGCCGTCTGTCAGTGGCCGGTCCCGATGCACGACACTCCTCAGGCGCTAGATGACCTGTGGCATGCCGCGGTCAACGGGCACGGCTCCTACTATCACGGCACCAATCCGAAGAGCGTGTCCTCCGGCATCATGAGCGCCTTGTCCGGGATCAACGTGCGCCTGGCTGCAGCCGCGGCCTCGTCCACCAGCAGCCCGAACATCACGCAGCAGAACAACGTGATCTACAGCTCGACGTACGAAACGGTGCAGTGGAGCGGCGACTTGATCGCGCAGAACGTGAACACCAGCACCGGTCAGGTCATCCCGACGGTCGTGTGGGACGCGGCCAACACGCTCGATGGGGCCGCCGGAGCATCCTCGGACAGCCGTGTCATCTACAGCTATGACCTGGTGGCCAAGGCCATCAAGCCCTTCGCGTGGACCAGCCTGACCACCGCGGAGCAGGCGGTCTTCACCAACGTGTGCGGGGTCATGACCAACCTCACGCAATGTCCGAGCTTGACGCCGGCGCAGCTCACCCAGATCAACGACGGCTACGACCTGCTCAACTTCATCCGTGGCCAGCGCGGCAATGAAGGCACTCTGTTCCACCAGCGGATCCACGTGCTCGGCGACACGGTCGATGCTCAGCCAGCTTTCGTGGCCACCCCGATTTACGGATTCACGGACGCACCGACCGGATCCTACGCCGCGTTCGTCGCCGCCAACGCCTCACGCCAGCCGGTGCTCTACATTGGCGCGAACGACGGGATGCTGCACGCGTTCAACGCAAGCGCGGTATCTGGCTCCACCGGCAACGAGTTGTGGGCGTATGTGCCGCGCATGCTCTGGAAGAAGCTGTACGTGCTGGGGGACTTGAACTACGGCACCATGCATCAGTTCTACGTCGACGGCTCGCCCGTGACCATGGACGCGTACTTCGGGGGCGCCTGGCACACCGTCCTAGTCGGCGGCCTGAACAGCGGAGGCAGCGGCTACTATGCGCTCGATGTGACCAACCCGGCCAACCCCACAGTGCTCTGGGAATTTTGCTCGGATAGCACCCTGTGCAACAACTACGATACAGACATGGGCCTCTCCTATGGGAACCCGATCATCACCAAGCGTGCCTCCGACGGGAAGTGGGTAGCTCTGGTGACCTCCGGCTACAACAACCTGTCGGGGGCGAATCCGGGCAAGGAGTTTCTGTATATCCTGGATCTGGCCACCGGCCTGGTCCTGCAGAAAGTGCCCACCAACGTAGGCAGTTCGACCAGCCCGGGCGGGTTGGCCAAGATCAACGCCTGGGCCGACACCTTCTGGCAGGACAACACTTCGAAGTACGTGTACGGCGGTGATCTGCTCGGCAACGTCTGGCGCTTCGACCTGACGACCAACCCGGCCACGGTCATGTCGCTGGGCGTGCTCACCGACACCGCCGGCAACCTACAGCCGGTTACCACCCGTCCCGAGCTGGGCCTGGTCCAGAACTTCCGCGTGCTCTACGTGGGGACAGGCGAGTACCTCGGTCAGAGCGACCTCTCGAACAGCAAGACGCAGTCGCTCTATGCCTTCAAGGACCTGGGGACCGCTTACGTCCCGAACGTTCGCAGCGGAAACCTGGTTCAGCAGACGATCAGCAACGTCACCACGACGACGCGGACTACCACGACCTACCCCGTCGACTGGACTTCGAAGAACGGGTGGTTCGTCGACTTCCCCACCGGAGGCGAGCGCATGAACGTCGACCCGCAGCTCGTGCTGGGAACCCTGGTCGTGTTCACCAACATACCGGGCACCAACGCCTGCACGGTGGGTGGAAGCAGCTGGGATTACGAGTTCGACTACGACAGCGGCAGCTTCGTGTCCACGTCACCGAACCAGATAGTCGGCACCATGAACCAGAACGCAGTGACAGTGGGTAACGTGGTGGTGCAACTGCCCGGGGGCGCGTTGAAGGGCATCGTGACCGATGCCACCGCCACCAAGACCACGGAAGGCGTGAACGTCGGCTCCGCCCCGATCAGCGGGAAGCGAGTGGGCTGGCGGCAGCTCTCGCAGTGAACCGAGAGATCGGGCGGATGATGCGGCTTCGCTGTGGACTTGCTCGAATCGGCACGAGCGCATCTTCTCCCGGTCTGCGTACCAACTTGAACAGGAGCATCAAAGCAATGAACCGATCGACACCGACACCGATCAGACCAGCGTGCCTGGTTGGCCTACTGGCACTGTGCATCGTCGCCCTGAACAGTCCGAGCAGCGCGCGGGCCGACGCGACCAACCCCGCGGAAGCGCCGGTGCCGCACGGCTTTAGCACGCAATCCACATCCGGGACCAAGGGGCCTCGCGTGAGTGGTGCGTTCGCCCCAGAGAGCCCCACGGCGCAGGCGGAAAGAAAAGCCGCGAGAGACCGCGATGCTCGGAAGAAGAAGGACGACAAGTGAGCTGACCGGAGCCTGACCGTCGCGCCGGCAGCCGAAGTTGGACGCTGCGACAAGCCGCTCTCCCGAGCGGCTTGTCTTTTTCCCTGGTCGCCTAGATCGGAAGGCTCGGCGGCAAGTTTGACGCGCCCGTTCCCGACCTCGGGGCTGCGCAGGCACAGCGCGACCGCGTGTCGTGCACCGGCCTCGAGGCGCTGACGGCCCTCGCCGCGGCCTAGTGAAGCCGCACTGGTGTTGGCACAGGCGGCCGATCCTGCGCACAGGGTTCGTGCGCAACGAGCTTGAGCGATGCCGCCAGCTGCGGCAAACTCGCCGGCATCGATTGGGGCTCGGACCTTGCCATGACGCGACATTTCGACCTGCTCACCATCGGCGCCGGCAGCGGCGGCGTCGCCGTCTCCAACCGAGCCGCGATGTACGGAGCCCGCTGTGCGCTCATCGAGCACGGGCGCATCGGCGGCACGTGCGTCAACGTCGGCTGCGTCCCGAAGAAGGTGATGTGGAACGGCGCCCAGATCGCACATGCTCTCGAGGACGCGGCGGACTATGGATTTCGCCTGGGGCCGCACGAGTTCCGCTGGCAAGACCTCAAGCGCAATCGCGACCAGCATGTCCTCGATCTCAACGAGATCTATCTGCGGCATCTCACACGCAACAATGTCGAGCTGATCAGGGGCACGGCACGCTTCCTGGACACACGCACGGTCGAAGTCGGGGGCGAGCGGCTGAGCGCCGAGCACATCGTCATCGCCACGGGTGGACATCCGATCCTACCCGACGTCCCGGGAGCCGAGCATGGCATCACCTCCGACGGGTTCTTCGAGCTGGAGCGCCGGCCCGATAAGGTGGCAGTGGTGGGTGCGGGGTATATCGCAGCCGAGCTGTCCGGGATCTTCCGGTCGCTCGGTGCGGAAGTCACGATCTTGCTGCGCCGGGATCAGCTCCTGATGAACTTCGACGCGCTGCTGCGTGACACGCTCATGGAGCACATGCGTGAAGCCGGTATCGAGTTCCTCACCAACACGCAGATCGTCGGCGTCGAGCGCGACGCACGAGGCGAGCTCACGGTCGTGAGCGGGAGCGGCACCCGCCTGAGCGGGTTCGACACGCTGATCTGGGCCATCGGCCGCGCACCCAACACGCGCCACCTGAACCTGGCCGCGACGGGGCTCGACGCGGACGAGCTGGGATATGTGTGGACCGACGATTACCAGCAGACCGCGGTATCAGGCATCTACGCGATCGGAGACGTCTGCGGACGCATCGCGCTGACCCCGGTGGCAATCGCGGCGGGAAGGCGCTTGGCCGACCGCCTCTTCGGCGGCATGCCGGAGCGCCACCTGATCTACGACAACATCCCCACCGTCGTATTCAGTCATCCGCCGCTGGGGACGGTGGGATTGACGGAACTGCAAGCCACGCAACGCTTCGGTGCCGAGGCGGTGAAGGTCTACCAGGCACGCTTCACACCCATGTACCACGCCTTCACCACCCGCAAGGTGGCGACCGCCATCAAGCTGGTCGTGACCGGCCCCGAGGAGCGCATCGTAGGGTGCCATGTCATCGGACCGGGGGCGGACGAAATGCTGCAGGGCTTCGCCGTTGCCGTGCGCATGGGCGCCACCAAGCGCGACTTCGACGACACGGTGGCGATCCATCCCACGGTGGCGGAGGAGGTGGTCACCCTCAAGAGCGCCCGGGCCGCGGTCGCCTGACGCACCCCGCGCAGCTGCGCTGAGCTTCCGCTGGGGGCATGGCGTATTCGTCAAGCATGCTGGCCTGGAACCGGCACGAGCACGAACACCGATCCGGCCTCGACCTTCACCGGAAACGTCCGCACACAGCCCTGTTCCGGAGGTTCGACCCGACCGTCGGTCAGGCGGATCGTCCAGCCGTGGTCGAAGCACGCGACTTTGTCGCCGTCGTAGACCGCGCCGGAGGAGAGCGGTGCCCCACGATGAGGGCACCGGTCCTCGATTGCGACCATGCGTCCGTCCTCGAGATGGAACACCGCGATCTCTCCTGCAGCCGACGCGACGGTCCGCACTGCGCGCCTGCCCAGCTCGTCCTCGCCGCATACGCGGATCCACTGTCCGCTCATCGGCATCCCATCGCGATCTCACCCTTTTGCGGCATCCGGATTGGTGCTAAGTTTAGCCGCCGGCCTGTCCCGGATCGAGCAACCCCACGCGAGAGGAGCCCATGACGATCCAGCGTCTACACATCGGCACGAGATTGAGCCAAGTGGTCATCCACAACGGCACCGCCTATCTCGCCGGCATCGTCGCCGAGCATCCGATCCCGGACGTCGCCGCCCAGACGGGACAGATCCTCGACCGGATCGACCGGTACCTCAAGGAGGCCGGAACGGACAAGACCCGCATCCTGATGGCCACGATCTGGCTGGCGGACGCCCGTTATTACGACGAGATGAACGCCGTTTGGGACAAGTGGGTCCCCGCCGGACATGCACCGGCTCGCGCTTGCGTCGAGGCGAAGCTGGCCGCACCGAAATATCTGGTCGAGATCCGCGTCGTCGCCGCGACGAACTAGGCCGAGCCATGCGTGCAGAAGACGCACCTCGCGTCTTCCTGCCAGGCACCTTGTCCTGATCGCTTCGCGCCGGATATAGGCGCGCGCGCACCGCGGCCTTATGCTATGGCCTCCCGCTCACACTGACCGGCCGGGTCCGCCCCGTCCTGCACCGCGATGTCCCTGCTCTCCGAGACCGCGATCTTTCTCACCGCTGCCGTCGTAACGGTCCCGCTGTTCCGCCGCTTCAGGATGGGGGCAGTGCTCGGCTACCTGACCGCCGGGCTGATCATCGGCCCGTCCGTGCTGCGCCTCGTGCAGGACGTAGACACCATCTTGCACTTCTCCGAGCTGGGCGTGGTGCTGCTGCTGTTCATCATCGGCCTCGAGTTGCAGCCGGCGCGGCTGTGGGTGCTGCGCAAATCCGTGTTCGGTCTGGGTGGTGCGCAGGTCGCCGCCACTGCGCTTGCTCTAAGCCTCGCGGGGCTCGCGTTCGGCTGGACCTGGCAGGCGGCGTTGGTGATCGGGCTCGCGTTGGCCATGTCCTCGACCGCTTTCGTGCTTCAGGTGCTCGCCGAGCGCAAGCAGCTCACTACGCGCTACGGCCGCTCCGCGTTTGCCATCCTGCTGTTCCAGGACCTGTCGGTGATCCCGCTCATCGCGTTGATCCCGCTGCTCGGTGTCGGAGCCGCCGCGGCGAAGCTCGGGCATCCCCTGCTCGCGGCGCTCAAGGCCGTTGCCGTCATTGCAGGGGTGATCTACGGCGGCAGGCTGCTGCTGCGGCGTGCCTTCGATGCGGTCGCGCGCACCGGAGTTGCGGAGATCTTCACCGCAGCCGCACTGCTGGTGGTGATCGGCGTATCCCTGTTGACCACGGTGGTGGGACTGTCGATGTCGCTCGGCGCGTTCCTGGCCGGCGTGCTGCTCGCGGATTCGGAGTATCGCCACGAGCTGGAAGCGGCGATCGAGCCGTTCAAGGGGCTGCTCCTGGGCCTGTTCTTCATCTCGGTGGGGATGTCGGTGGACTTGGGCGTGGTCGTGCACGACCCGGTGCTGATTTTCGCCGGCGCGCTCGGGCTGATGCTCGCCAAGGCGATCATCGTGTTCGCCATCGCGCGGCTGGCGGGTCAGTCGGCCGACTCGGCCCGAAACCTGGCGGCGGCGCTGGCTCAGGGCGGCGAATTCGCGTTCGTGCTGTTGAACCTCGCTGCCGGATATCAGATCCTCGACGCAGCGCTGGTGGATCGACTGGTGGTCATCGTGACCCTGTCGATGGCGGCAACGCCGCTCGCGCTGGCGGTGAACGATGCGCTCTCCCGCTGGTTGCGCAAGACCGAAGCGGAGGAGCAGTTCGAAACCATCGAGGCCGCAGACGGCCGAGTGATCATCGCCGGCTTCGGCCGCGTCGGACAGATCGTCGGCCGCGTGCTGTACATGAGGAAAATCGCCTTCACGGCGCTGGACCGCAACCAAGAGCAGGTCGAGGCGGTACGCCGCTTCGGCAGCAAGGTGTACTATGGCGACGCCTCGCGCCTCGACCTCCTGCGCTCTGTCGGAGCCGACAAGGCCAAGATCTTGGTGCTCGCCATCGACGACGTGGAAGCCTCCATCCGCACCGCGGAGACGGCGCGCCGCAATTTCCCCGATCTCGCCATCTATGCGCGAGCCCGGAACCGCTTCCACGCCTATCGCCTCATGGATCTGGGCTGTGAGCTGATCGAGCGCGAGACGTTTCGCTCGTCGCTGCGTTTGGCCGAGGGGGTGCTCACGGGCCTAGGAGTCTCCGGCTGGGAGGCGCAACAGTCGCTCGCCCGCTTCCAGGCCCATGACGAACGCACGCTGCAGCGGCAGCATGCGGTCTACCACGACGAGACGCAGCTCATCCAGACCTCCAAAGAAGCGGCCCAGGAGCTGGAGGGATTGCTCGAGCAGGACCGCGACGATGCCGCGCAGATCGACGCCGAGCGCAGCGTTTTCAGTCCAAGCGATGTACGATGAGCCCTTCGTGCGATCCATCCCGTGTATGAATATTGCTTGCTCGGAGCCGTCGGTCCGGCTTGCGTCGATCTCCAGGTCATAGTCCCGAAAGGAGCCTCCCATGAAGATGCTGACTCGCGTCATCGCCGTTGTGTCCGTCGCTGCACTCCCATTGATCGCGGCCGCCGAAGGCGTTCAGGTCGCCGAGGCAAAGCTCGGGAAAGGCGTGCAAGACCGGCAGATCACCGACGAATCGACCAGCTTCGCGGTGAACGACAAGGTGTACCTCTGGCTGAAGCTCACGGGCGGGCCATCGGACCCGGTGAAGGTCGACTGGAAGATTGGCGATTTCACCGACTCGGTGAGCCTCAAGGTAGGCGGCAGCCCGTGGCGTACCTGGTCCAGCAAGACCGCGTTCAAGGCCGGTGAATGGACGGTCACCGTGAGCGATGCCGGCGGCAACACGCTCAAGGAGATGAAGTTCACCGTGCAGTGAAGCGCCGGGGCGTCCGCGCTCCCGATCCGGGAACGGTCCGACGCCCCGCCGTTGCACGCGTTCGCGGGTGCTTATCCGGCTGCGCCAGCGGCCTTGCGACGCGGGCTCGATCGTAGTTGCCCTCCGCCCGTGACGGCTCTGGACCGTCGGCTCGCGACGACTTCGACTCCGTCCGTGAGCCGGGGCCCGTGTCGCGACCGGTGGCTGCATCCAACGGTACCCGACCGACCGACGACCCTGATGCGCAATGACGTTGCGCTGGGCCGGTCGTCGGCCCATCGTCCTGCTCGCCCCACGCGACAAGCGGCCCCGCATTCGCGCGGAAGAACGCCGTCGAACGCGCGGCGAAGGCCATCTCTTCGCGTCCGCACCGATCCGCGGATGCGGCACTCGCGTTTCCCAGATCGGCACGGGTAACGACAGTGGAACCGGCCGAAGCGCAGGTCGCGCTCACATTGCCCGACGCGATGCGCCGAGCGCGTGCCCTCCACCAGCATGGAGACCTCGCGGCGGCACGGCGGCTCTGCCTCGCGATTCTCGAGGTGCAACCGGATCATTACAGCGCGCGGGTCCTGCTCGGTGTGATCACCGCGCGGGAGGGAGACCTCGAGCAAGCGCACCAGCTGCTGCGGCGGGCCGTCGACGTCAGAGCCGACTTGCCGGAAGCGCACTTCAATCTCGGTGTCGTGCTCGAAGCCTTGTCCCGCCCGGACGAAGCGCTCGCCAGCTATGACAAGGCCTTGGCAGTCAATCCCGAGCACGTGGAAGCCCTCAACAACCGCGGCAATGTGCTGTGCATCCTGCAGCGCGCCGAGGAAGCGCTCGCGAGCTATGACAACGCGCTCGCGATCCGGCCGGCCACTGCGCAAACTCTGTTCAACCGCGGCAACGCCTTGCAACGCATGCAGCGATACGAGGAGGCATTGGGCTGCTACGCACGGGCGCTCGCGTTGAATCCAGCGTACGCGGACGCGCACGGCGGCAGAGGCGTCGCACTGCTGGCGCTGAATCGGCTCGAGGAGGCATTGGCGAGCTGCGATCAGGCTCTGGCGATCGAGCCCGAGCGCGCTGATTCGCACAAGACCCGGGGCAGCACGCTCTTCGCGCTGGGCCGGCGAGAGGAAGCGCTCGCAAGCTACGAGCGGGCGCTCGCCATTCGGCCCGACGATGTGCGAGCGCTGTACGAGCGTGGCCTCGTGCTGCAAAGCGTTCAGCGACTCGACGAAGCCGTGGCGAGCTACGACCGGGCGCTGGCAGTGGACCCCGGTCGTCCCGAGGTCCACAACAGCAGGGGTGTGGCGCTGCAGGCGTTGGGCCGACTCGAGCAGGCCCTGGCGAGCTACGAGCGAGCGATTGCGATCGAGCCCGGTTACGCCGATGCGCAGAACAACTGTGGCGGCGTCCTGATCGCGCTCGGCCGGCCCGGTCAGGCTCTGGCGGCCATCGACGTCGCGCTTGCGCTAAGACCCGGCTTCGCCGAGGCGCTCAACAACAGAGGGATCGCGCTGCACGCGCTGAACCGGCCCGACGAGGCGCTCTCCAGCTATGACGACGCGCTTGCGACGAGGGACGACTTCGCCGACGCCCATTTCAACCGAGCCCTGACTGCATTGCTGCTGGGCCAGCTCCCGGTCGGCTGGGAGGGCTACGAATGGCGGTGGAAGTGCAAGGAGTTCGGCGCCGCGCGCGACTTCGAGCAGCCTCTCTGGCGCGGCGCCGGAGACGTTCGCGGCAAGTCGCTGCTGCTGCACGCGGAGCAGGGGCTCGGCGACACCATCCAGTTCAGCCGGTACGCAACGCTGGTCGCGGCGCGGGGCGCCAGAGTCATCCTCGAAGTGCAACCGCCGCTCAAGTCGTTGCTCCATGAGATCGATGGCATCGACGACATCGTGGCACGCGGCGACCCTCTGCCGCAGTTCGATCTGCACTGTCCATTGCTCAGCTTGCCGCTTGCGCTTGCGACCACCCTGGATAGCATTCCCTCGCCGACGGGCAACCTCAAACCCGACGCGGCGCGGGTCGCGCGCTGGGCGACCAGGCTCGGCCCGCGCGAGAGCCTGCGCGTGGGGCTCGCGTGGTCAGGAGGCGCTCGGCATCGGTACGATCGGCAGCGGTCGATCCCGTTAGCGCTCTTCGAGCCCCTGCTCGCGCTTCCGCTGCAGTTCGTTTGCCTGCAAACGGAGATCCGGGCGAGCGACCATGCGACGCTGCAGAAGTCCACCAACCTCTTGCACTTCGAGCACGAGATCGTGGACTTCTGCGACACCTCTGCATTGATCGAGCTGGTCGACCTCGTCCTTTGCGTCGATACCTCGGTGGCGCATCTCGCCGCGACCCAGGGCAAACCGGTCTGGCTGCTGTTGCCGCAAGTACCGGATTGGCGGTGGATGCTCCAGCGCGAGGACAGCCCGTGGTACCCGACCATGCGCATCTTTCGCCAACACACCGCCGGCGGTTGGAGCGAGGTCATCGAACGCGTCGCGCGCGAGTTGCTGGTCCGCGTGCGCTAGCTGCGGCGCGATGCCGAGCCTTGGGGTGCCCGCGCGAGCCGGTTCCGGGTAGACTATGCCTGTTGTTCAGGGCCCCAGCCGTTTCCTGCTGCGCCTCGCTCCGGATCCCGCGGGGCCGGCCGCACCGACCACGACACCAGAAGGGCAGAGCTTATGCGCGTCGAAGTACACGTCCACGGCAACATCCCGCTGCGCGGAGGGGTGAACCTCGCACAGATCGAGGCCGCCTTGCAGCCCTGGCTGGATTATCTCGACGTCGAGAACATCGACGAAGCCAAGAGCGTACACCGGGACGAGCCGGGAATCGTGTTCGACTCGCGCCGGCGCTTGCTGGAGCTGTGCTGGACCGGAGACGTCGGCCGGAACTTTCGCAAGGTCGTGGAGGATTCGCTGCAGGCACTCAGCCGCTATTGCGAGCAGGCCGCCGAGGTGCAGCTCTCCTATTACCACGAGGACGGCCGCGACGAGATCGGAATCGTGTTCGTGGGGCCGACCGCCGATGCGATCCACGAGGCCCAGCGCCGTCGCATGGTGGAGGATATCTCCAATATCCTGTCGCGCCATTTCGGCCAGCAGGAAGTCTCCGAGGTGGTGACGCTTGTGAACGAGCTGTTCTCCCGCAGCTGGATCCAGCGCAAGGAAAGCGGCGAAATCGGCATGACCTCGGAGCCAACCCCGCCCGGCAAGGGTCGCAAGCACCTGCATTGAGCGCCTGCGACGCGGGCTGGCACCGCGTCGCTCCCGCGTCACCGCCGGCTCCGGCGTGCAGCGCATCCAGTCTGGATGCGCCGGAGTCCGGACTCGATCTGTATCCAGTAGACCCGGTAGCGAGCCGCGCGCACGCGTACTCGTGGCAGCCAACTCGCACTGCACACTCTACACCCATCGACTTGCTCCCTTACCTGCAGCTGACGCAGCGGCGCCTGCACGCGAGTGCGCCGCGCAACCGGCCAGGAACTTCTTCATCGCGTGCGCACTCTGTATCCATGTGCGCGCAGATCGTTCTGCGCTCCGCGGCGGCGCGGATGGAAGACCGGCATCGTGACGGCCGGGAAAATCCGCGCGCCGGCAGAAGCTTTCGACTACAGGAAAGGAGATCGTTATGTCGTTCGCATGGAAGCGGAAGTTGCTGGGTCCGACGGTTCTGATCTCCGCGTTCGCCCTGCCTGCGGTGACCGCGATGGCGGATGTGGTGGGAACGAGCAGCCCGAACGAGATCGGCAATGGCTTTGGCCGCGCCGGTGGCGCCGCATACTCGTATTGGATGGATCAACAGCCCGGTAGCCTGCCCGCCCCGGTGGTCAAGGCGTACCACGCGACCAAGGAGGCCGTGCACGACGCCTACCAAGACGTGAAGGCGCTTACAACGGAGCCGCCGACACAACAGCAGGGGCCGCAGCGCTACGGTCGCGCCGGGGGGTACATGGGCCTCGACATCCTGCACTCGCCGATCGCGAGCAGAGCAAGCGGTTAGCGCGCCGGGTCCAGGGCAGTGGCACCGCAGGGTCGGGCACCCCACCGGCCCTGATGACAAGGGCAGTCAACCGTTTCCGTCTTAGCGCACCGCTGGCATTGCGGGCCAAGTGCCCGGGTGCGCGTATCGCGCGGCGAGAGCACCCCCATTGCTCGCCTTTGCTTAAGACCTGCGCGGTACGCGTGACTCCTGCACGGTGCCCTGCACCGCCAGAGGTGTGACCACCGGGGCCGGTACCTGCAAGGTACCGGCCCTTTCTCATTGATCGTCCCGCGCGCACATCGCCTCTCACCGGTACGCCGCCGGCTCACCGCACGGCACTGCCGCGGAGCAACGTGTCCCCACTTTGCATTATGCTGTCGGCTCCCAGGCCTCAAGCGCCCGGGTCGCGTGAACGCCGCAGTGGGCGGTCGGCCCGCGGCGACAGCTTCCGTATCATCGCTTTGTGGAGGAACCTCATGACGATCAATCATCGCACCACGGTGAAGACCATTTCCGGCGCCGCCATCGCGGTCGCGGCCGCGGGCCTGTTCCTGACGCAGGCCGCAGCGCCGAGTGCGCAAGCGGCCGAGGCCAAGATCCACTGCAGTGGCGTCAACGCTTGCAAAGGCAAGAGCGAATGCGCTGCGGCCAGCAACAGCTGCAAGGGCCAGAACGCCTGCAAAGGCCAAGGTTGGGTGTCAATGACCGAAAAGGCATGCCTGGACAAGGGCGGCAAGCCCGAGAAGGATTGACGGGTCGCTTCAGCCTCGCGCGGGCGGGATGCCGGCAGTCCGGCACCCGCCCGTTACCGTTATCGCCGTCAGCGGATCGGATCGAGCAGCTGGGCGTCGCGGACGCTCATCCCCGTAGCACGTATCCGTAACGCAGATTGCTGCGCTCGCCTCCAGAGCGGACATACTCCTGCTTGGCTTGCACGAGGCGATCGTTGCGTCCGGCGTAGGTGGTAGGCTCGATGCCGTACAAGCGCGCCGAGTTCTCTCCGAAGATCGCGCTCTTGACCGGACCCGTGGCCGCCCCGAGCGGCGCGAACGCGAACTTGCGCTGCATCTCTTCCGGGATCTCCAAGCGGCGCAATCCTTCGATCTGCCACTGCGGCGCTCCGGTCCAGACCGCATCCGAACCCCACACGACGCGGTGAGCGCCCAGGCCCTTGATCAGGGTCCCCATGATCGCCGCGCACAGGCGCGGCTGTGACACCGTGGTAGTCGCGAACACCTGCCCGAGGTCGCCGTACACGTTGGTGACGCCGAACTTCTCCGGGATCTCGGAGAGCTCGGTCACCCATTCGACGCGGCCGGTCTGCTCGAACTGGGCCAGCGCCTGCTCCGGCGTGCCGCCGCCGGGGAAGCGATAGGCGGAGTGATAGATGATGAAATTGAGCATCGGCCAATCCTTGGCCGCCTTGCCCACGTCGCGCACGTCGCAATAGTCGCGCAAGTGCGGATACTGCTTCTCCACCGAAGGTGGGAACAGTCCCTTGTGCACGCACACGTTGGTGAGCCCCGCCTTCCACATCTTCTCGTAGAACGGATACACCAGCTTCTCGTCGTCCATGCGCCACGGGTAGCGGCTCAGCTCTTTGTGCGTGTTGTCGCCGATGGTGTAGCCCTTGAACGAGTCGGGCCCGTCTTGCGCGATGGCGCGGTCGACCTCGTCGAGCCAGCCGGGTTGCCCGGGCGTGAAGATGGCATGGCTCAACATGCGGCGGCTGTCGAAGATGTCGTTCACCCGCGCGCGAGCTTTCGCCGCCATCGGATTGGTCAGGAACCAGTCCTGCGCGATGTCGGAAGGCGCGCTGCTGATGAGCGCGATCTTGGTGTCGCTGTCGAGGAAGATCTCCTTGACGTAGTTGTCGAACTTGAGGTCCTCGAGCGTCTGCGGCTTACCGGCCAGCTCGGGGTTCCATCCCGCCTTGCCTACGGCCTCGCGCATGCGGGCGAAGCCCTCCAGCCGTGTGTCATCACGCAGGAAATGCGTGTGCCCGTCGATGATGAACTGGCCGGACAGAGACTCGGCGCGCGCATCGGCGCGGTCGGGCTCGGCCGCTTCGGCCCGGCTCACCTCGAACAGCGGGCCGTAGACTTCGTTCATCGCCAGAAAAGCGGCGGCTAACCCCGCCGCCGTTCCGAAGAATCGCCGACGAGTCATGCCGTGCCGGTGCGCAAGCTCGTCCGCCAGCACCTTGAGCCTCGCCTCCACTTCGCGCTGCTTCGGCGTCTGCGCGATCGGCAGGAACTCGTCGCTCGAGACGATCTGCGTGGGGATCGGGGTGTCGCTTGCCGCGAGCTCGGCGGGCTGCAAGCTTTGCAACTCTTGTTCCGAAAGCAGCCTCACAGGAAGCCTCCGATGGACGATCTAGATCCAGCGCCGCACGCGCCCGCACACGGAGGAAACCGCTCCGTGTCCATGCCGCCGGGCACGAGTCGTTTTAGGTGGCGCCGGATTCGGGCTCCGGCTTCGGCGGGACCTTCACGCCATGCGGCTTGAGCTTGTCGGGCAGCACGCGTCCCATGCGCGCGCGGTGCCCAGCGTAGTGGCTCAGCCGCGTGCCTTCGATGACCACATCCTTCTCGCGTCCCCGGGCGATGCCGCTCACGATGAGCGAAGGCTGATCGGTGACCGCCACGGCCACGAGCTTCTCGTTCTCCTCCAAGCCCATCACGATCATCCCTCGGCCCTTGGACATCTGTTTCATCTCCGAGATCTGGAACAGCAGCATGCGTCCCTGCTCCGACACCGCCGCGACGACGTTGGTCGGCGACTCCTCGTGGGCGACCGGCTGGATCGGCAGCTCGCTCTCCTCGATGCTCATGAACTCGCGCCCTGCACGCCGATTGCTGACCATATCGGAAATCTTCGTCAGGAAACCGTACCCGCCCGTGGAAGCCACCATCACGTTCGTCTCGGGCTTCCCGGCGACCACATACAGGATGTGTGCGGCCTCCTGCACGTCCACCAGAGACGAGGCCGGTGCGCCGTCCCCACGCCCCGGCGGCAGGTCTCCTGCCTGCACCGTGTAGGCGCGGCCCTTGGAATCAAGGAACACCACCGGGTCGACGGTGCGGACCTGGATGAGCGAGAGCAGCCCGTCGCCTTCCTTGAAGGATAGCGTGCTCGGGTCCACGCCCCAGCCCTGCCGAGCGCGCACCCAGCCCTTGCGCGAGAAGATCACGGTGACCGGCTCATCGACCACCGGCGTCTCGATCTCGGCCTTCTCCGCCTCCTCGATCTTGGTGCGGCGCTTGTCGCCGAATGTCTTGTTGTCCTCCTCGATCTCGGACACCACCAGGTCTTCGAGCACTTTGCGGCTGCCGAGAATCTTCTCGAGCTGCTTTTGCTCCTTGCGCTTCTCGTCGAGCTCCTGCTCGACCTTGATGTGCTCGAGCTTGGCCAACTGCCGCAGGCGCATCTCGAGGATGTCCTCTGCCTGGCGCTCGCTCAGCTTGAAGGCCTTGATGAGATCGGCTTTCGGATCTTCGGCGTTGCGGATGATCCGGATCACCTTGTCCACGTTGAGCAGGACGATCATGCGTCCTTCCAGCACGTGGATGCGGTCGAGCACCTGGTTCAGCTTGTGCTGCGTGCGCCGCGTGACGGTGGTGAAGCGGAACTGCAGCCACTCGGCGATGATGTCGCGCAGACTCTTGCCCGTTGGACGGCCATCCAGACCGACCATCACGAAATTGACTGGGACGTTCGTCTCCAGGCTGGTCTTCGCCAACAACAGATTCACGAACTCGGTCTCGTCGATCCTGGAGGTCTTGGGCTCGAACACCAAGCGCACGGGATGCAGGCGGTCGCTCTCGTCGCGCATGCGGTCCAGCATCGAGAGCATCAGCTGCTTCTCGCGCTGCTGCTCGGGACTGAGCGATTTCTTGCCCGCCTTGGGCTGCGGGCTGGTGATGGCGTCGATCTCCTCCTGGACCTTCTTGGCCGAGGCGCCCGGCGGCAATTCCTGCACGACCACCTGCCACTGCCCGCGCGACAACCGCTCGATGGTCCAGCGTGCACGCACGCGCACCGAGCCGCGCCCAGTGACATACGCCTCCTTCAGCTCGGACCGCGGCGTGGTGATCTGTCCGCCACCGGGAAAATCGGGCCCCTTGATGTGCTTCATCACGCCCGCGATGCTGATCTCCGGATCTCGGATCATCGCGATCGCGGCCTGCGCCACTTCCGTGAGGTTGTGGCTCGGGATCTCGGTCGCCATGCCCACTGCGATCCCTGAGGCTCCGTTCAGCAACACCACCGGCAGTCGTGCAGGAAGCACCGCCGGCTCCTCGCGCGTGCCGTCGTAGTTCGGCAGGAAGTCCACCGTGCCCTGGTCGAGCTCCGACAGGAGCACCTCGGAGAACTTGGTGAGCCGCGCCTCCGTGTACCGGTAGGCGGCCGGCTCGTCGCCGTCGCGCGAGCCGAAGTTGCCCTCGCCGTCCACCAGCGGGTAGCGCATGGTGAAGTCCTGCGCCAGCCGCACCAGCGCGTCGTAGACGGACGCATCTCCATGCGGATGGAACTTCCCGAGCACGTCGCCTACGACCGCCGCGGATTTCGTACGCTTCGTTCCCGCCCGCGTGCCGTTGTCCCACATCGTGTACAGGATGCGGCCCTGCACCGGCTTTTGGCCATCGCCTACGCGCGGCAGCGCCCGGTCCTTCACCGTCGCGATCGCGTACTGGAGATACTGCGTCGAAGCGTAGCGCCCGAGCGGCAGCGCATCGCCGAATTCGCCCTGCATCGGCGCGAAATGCGGCGGCACCGTCCCGCCCCCGCCGCCGCCTTCTTCCTCGACCGGCGGCTTGCGAGACGGTTTCTTCTCGCGCTCGATCACTGCGGTATCACCGCCGAACAGATCGCCGGTGTTGTCGTCCTTGTCTCGCTTTCCGTCCATAGTCCGCCTCCGGCGGAGTGCAAGGTGAAGAGTGAAGGGTGATCCCCCTCACCCTAGCCCTCTCCCCCGGTTACGGGGGAGAGGGAGGGTTGGTCGCTAACGCCAGCAGTGCACCCACACTGGGCGCATCACGTACCCTTCACTCTTCACCCTTCACTCTTCACTCTTCACGTAATATCCGCCTCCACCAAATTCCCGAACGTCTCCATCCACTCCCGGCGCTGCGAGGCGTTCTCGCGCGCCATCATCATGTTGAAGATCTCGTTCGACACATCGAGCCCGTCCTCCAGTGTCACCGGCAGCACGCGCCGCGTGTCGGGGTTCAGCGTGGTTTCCCACAGCTGCTCGGGATTCATCTCGCCCAGTCCTTTGAAGCGGCTCACCGTCCAGCTGCCTTCGCGCACGCCTTCGTCGACCAGCTTCTCCTGCAGGATCTCGAGCTCCTGCTCGTCGAGCGCGTAGAGCTTGCGCGCCGGCTTGTTCTTGCCGTGCGCCGGAACGTCGATGCGATACAGCGGCGGCTGCGCCACGTAGACGTTGGCGTGCTCGATCAGCTTCGGGAAATGCTTGAAGAACAGGGTAAGCAGGAGGACCTGGATGTGTGAACCGTCCACGTCGGCGTCGGCGAGGATGATGATCTTCTTGTAGCGCAGGCCGGACAGGTCCACGCTGTCGGTAAGCTGGTGATGATCGACGCCGATGGCGAGCGCGATGGCTTCGATCTCCTTGTTCGAGTACAGCGTCTCGGGGCTGTCTTGCCACGTGTTCTTGGGCTTGCCCTTGAGCGGCAGCACCGCTTGGAACTCTTTATCGCGCGCCTGCTTGGCCGAGCCGCCGGCCGAGTCGCCCTCGACGATAAACAGCTCGTTCCGATCCGGATCCTCGGAGGCGCAGTCGGTGAGCTTTCCCGGCAGGACGGCAACGCCGGATAGCTTGCGGCGCTCTACCTTCTGCGCTGCACGGGTGCGGTTGGCTGCCTGGCGGATCACCAGCTCGGCGATGCGCTTGCCTTCGTCCACGTGCTGATTGAGCCAGAGCTCGAACGGATCGCGCACCATCTGCGACACGAGCTTCACGGCATCGCGCGAGATCAGGTCGTTCTTGACCTGGCCCTTGAATTGAGGGTCGAGCATCTTCACCGCCAGCACGAAGTTGGCGCGTGACCAGACGTCCTCGGGCACGACCTTCAGCCCGCGCTGCCCCATCGCGTGGATGTCGATGAAGTTCTTGATCGCGTTGTAGACCCCCTCGCGCAAGCCGGCCACGTGCGTGCCGCCGTGGCGCGTGGGGATCATGTTCACGTACGACTCGACGACCAGCTCGCCCTCGGGGGTCCAGGCCACCGCCCACATGGCGCCCTCGCCTTCGGCGAAGCTGTCGCCCTCGGATTGGGCGGCGATGTAGCGCTCGCCGAAGAAAGTGCTCGCCACCGGCTCGAGACCTGCGACCGCTTCCCGGAAATATCCTTGGATGCCCTCGGGGAAATGCCACTCGGTGTACTCCGTCTTCTTCCCCTTCTGGATACCCAGACGGAAGCGCACACCGGGCAGCAGCATCGCCTTGGCGCGCAGAAGCGCTGCGATGTCCGCGGGCACGATCTTGGGAGAGTCGAAATACTGCGGGTCCGGCCAGAAGCGGACCAACGTCCCCGTGTCGCGCGGCCCCACGCTGCCGATCTTCTTCAGCTTCTCCTTGAGCTTGCCGTTGTCGCCGAAGACGATGCGCCACGCCGTGCCGTCGCGCTTGACCTGCACCTCGAGTCGCTTGGACAAGGCGTTGCTCACGCACACACCCACGCCGTGCAGCCCGCCGGCAATGCGGTAGGCCGCGTCCTTGTCGGTCTTGCGGAATTTCCCGCCCGAGTGCAGCGTGGTGAAGATGACCTGCACCGCGGGCACGTTCTTCTTCGGATGGATGTCGACCGGAATGCCTCGGCCATCGTCTTCCACCGCCGCGGAGCCGTCCTCGTACAACGTCACGGTCACCTGCTTGGCGAACCCGGCCAAGCCCTCGTCCGCAGCGTTGTCGATGACTTCGACCAGCGCGTGGTTCGGGTTGACCGGGTCCGTATACATCCCGGGCCGGTGCAGAATCGGCGAGAGATCCTCCAGGATCTCAATGTCTTCTGCGGTATACGCGCCCTTCTTTGCCATTGCCACCTCGCTTCACAATCTTCGCGGCAGCCCGCGGTCGGGGCTGCGCCTCGTCCTTGCCGTCCTGATCCTCGGGCGCGGCGACTCCTAGCCGCGTGTGCAGTTCCCGCAACGCGAAGCTGCGCGCCACGTCGTCGCCGCCCCGGATCGCGTCCACCAGCGCGAGCAATTCGTAGAGGCGCGGATCGCGCCGCGCCGC
>DATJVI010000067.1:0-41524 GCA_035501875.1 Burkholderiales bacterium | reverse complement strand
TCCCGGGGCCAGGCTGGGAGCGGCAGCGGTGGTAGTGTGGGTGGCCGTGGCTGCCGTGGAGCTTGCGGCCGGTTGGTCGGGGCTTGTCGCGCAGGCGGCAACAGCCGCGAGCGGAGCGATGAGCAGGATCGCAGAACGGGTCTTCATCTTTGTCCCTCCAGTGGGTTGACTCTTCCGCTGCCCTATCGGCACGCGCCGGGGGAGGGAAGCGCGAGCCAGTCTTCCATGGAGGGGGTTACCGATCGGTTTCTTTTGCCAACCGGCGGGCCGCGAGACGCAATGCGGGAGATGCTCGGCCTCGCCGTCCCGCGGGCTACAACGCCGACAGCCGCTGATAGAGAGCTTGCGAATCGAGCGTCGGCGGTCGCCCGAGGATCACGGAGAGGGTCTGGCGAAGGGAGCGGAACACTTTCAGGCCTTCCGCGGGCCGGTTGAGCTCTTCGTAACAGCGCATGAGTCCCTGGTAGAGCGATTCCGCGAGGCCGTCGACCTCGATCCCGCGCAGGTACAGGTCAGCGGCTTCCTCGATGCACCCGGCATCACGACAGCGCGCCGCCAGCCGGTCCACCGCGCGCACAAAGCGAGTACGAAGGTGCTCCCGCGCGGGCAGCAGCCACGGCTCGTCCTCTTCCTCGGTGAGAAATCGCCCCCGATACAAGTGAAGGAGCCGACGCGCGGCGGCGAGCGGGTCGGCGTCGTGCTGCCCGGTCTCGACGTCGTGGAGCGTTCGCCCGCATTCCCACGCGTCCACCCACACGCGCTGCAGATCCAAGCCGACTTGCCCGCCCTGCACGCACACGAGCTCGTGCTCGCCTAGCAGCCGGCGAAGCCGATGGATGGCGACCTTCAGTCGCTCGGCCGCCGCGTCGCCTTCCGCTGTCGGCCATAGCATCGCCGCCAGAGCACCTTCCGGCACCTTGCGCGGACCCTGCGCGACTAGGCACTTCAGCAGAGCGAGTAGCGTCTTCGGCGTCTTGCGCGACAGAGCGACGGGCCTGTCATCCACCCAGATCTCGAACCTGCCTAGCGTATTGAGCTTCAGTGGCCAGGGCCAAGTCTCGGGACCATGGGCCGGCGGAGGCACCTGCAGCATTCGGGCGAGCCCGCGCGCATAGTCCGCATCGATCCCTTCGCGCAACGCGAAGGCGAGCAGCTCCGAGAGCGACGGAGGGACCATCCACTGCAGGTAGGCCGCTCCGTTCTGGGTGCGGGCTGCAGCCAGGCCGGCCGCGAGCTGGTCGGCGCAGCGCCGAGTGTCGCCGCGTAGCTGCGCGAGGCGGGCATCGACGAGCTCGAGCAGGGCGCCGAAGTTGTCATAGCGCGACCCGTGCGCATGGCGCCGGGCATCGGCGAGCAGGGTCTCGGCCTGCGTCAGATCGCCGGCTTCCGCGAGCGCATTTGCAGTCACCATGCACCAGAGCATGAGGTAGAAGGGGCTGTGGATGCGCTCCGCGGCGGCGAGCGCGGAACGCGCTTCCACGCTCGCCGGCCCGGGCTTGCCTGTGGCGGCGGCGAGCCAGCAGGCGAGCAGATGCAACATGGCAACGTCGTTGTCGCGCCGAGAGATGATCTTGCGGCGCATCGCCTCGACGAGCTCTGCCGCCTCCTTGTACCGATGCTGGGACATGAGTATCACTCCGGCATAAGTGCGCGGGAGCTGCATGAGCGCGTCCAGCCCGTTCTCCTCGCCCAGCCGAATCCCCTCGCGGCATGCTTCCAGCCCTTGCGCGACGCGACCGCACAGGTAGTGATGCAGGCCGACGTGGGCCCGCCAGAACGCGGTCGTCAGCGGCGACAGCGCGGCCTCGCCCGACTCGCCGCCCACGCGCTCGATCAGCTCGCGGGCGTGATCCAGGAAGCCGTGCAGGTTGAGCACGTTGAGCAGCAGCCCCGCGCCGGCCACGCGCTGGTCTCCCGGGTCCGCTTCCTGGACGACCGCGAGCGCGCGCTCCAGGTGCAGCAACAGGCGGGGATGGTCGGGCCGCAGCATCATCATCGCGGCGGCGAGCGCCGGATACGCCCGGAGCGCTACCTGCCGAGGCAGATCGCGTTCGTGCGCGACCAGCAGCCGGTCCACCAGCTCCAGCCAGGGCTCCATCGGTGCCCAGTCGGACATGGCGTAATAGCGGCTTTCGATCACGGCGCCGGCGGCCAGTACCTGGCCGACGAGATCGCCGGCCTCCGAGAACCGCGCGAACGCCCGCTGCAGGCTGTGCTCGGCCGCCAGCTGGTCTTGGGGGATCTGAGCCAGGCCCAGCCAGTACAGAAGCCAAGCGTTGCACTCGAAGTGATCGGCACCGATCTCCGAGATCAACCTGCGCACGGTCTGGCAGCGGCCGCTCGCCAGCATCTGTGCCGCATTGGCGCAGACCAGCTGGGACAGCAAACGCCAATCTTGCGCGTGCTCGCAAGCTTCGATCGCGGCGTCCAGCTCCCCCGCTTCCAATAGAATGCGAGCGGCATCTGCGTGCAGGGCCCGCAATCGATCCGGCGCGTAGGCGCGTGCGAGGCGCGCGAGCAAGAACTCGCGGAACAGGTCGTGATACCGGTAGACGGCTTCGTCCGCCGTCCGCCGATCGGTGAAGTAGTGATGCCGATGCAAGTACTCCAGCGTTTCGCCGGCGCCCGGATCACCGCTCACCGCTTGCGCGACCTGAACGCTGAACTGCGGGAACAAAGCGGTTCGCATCAGCAGCTCGCGGGCTTGCGGCTCGACGCGATCGAACAGCTCGCTCGCGAAGTAGTCGAACACGGCTTCCTTGGAGTTGAGATCGCCCGGACAGCCGATGCTTCCGCCGCGACGCAAGTTGGCGGTGAGCAGCGTCAGGCCCGCTGCCCAGCCGTCCGCGATCCGCCCCAGCAGCGGCAGCGTGTCGGGCGCAACGCCATGCGCGATGGCGATCGCCGTGGCCTCATCCGGGGTGAGGCGCAGCTCTTCCCATCCCACCGCCGTCACCGTACCGATGGCGGCGTGGCGCAGCAGCTCCGGGGGCAGCTCCTGACGGCTGATGGCGATCAAGTGGCGGTCGAACGGCAACTCTGCGATCGCCTCGCGCAGCAGGGCATTGAACTCCGGCCCGCCGCCGTCGTGGCAGTTGTCGAGCACAAGGACCGAGCCGGGCGCGAGCGCGTGCAGGAACTGGCGGAAGAAGCGGCGCGTGAATCCCGGCAGGTCCGCGAGATATTCCGGCGTCAAGTACGGCAGGGGTGGTGCCTTCGCGCCGGACGCTTGCTTGGCCAGCTCGGTCAGATAATAGAACCAGGTGGCGGGGTCTCGATCCCCGCCGTCCACCTGGTACCAGTGCGCGCGCAGGCGGCGCGCCTCCAGGAAGCTGGCGACCAGGGTCGTCTTGCCGGAGCCCGGCGGGCCGCTGACCCAGGTGGCGGGATTGCTCTTCCGGCGCTCGAGAAGCGCGAAGAGCCGCTCGCGCTGCAATGGGCGATGCAGGCGCGGACGACTCAGCTTGGCTAGCGGTGCGTATCCCCGGTCCATCTCTCAACGCCGCGACAAGATCTGCGCCCTGGAGGAGCCCAGCATCGCCTTCGCGCGCGCGATTCGAACGACGTTCGTCCCATGCCGCTCTCGGAATCGAGCCGGTATTATGCGAGCCTGCGCCGGTGCCGCAATTAGACGAACGGATGAGGCGGCAAGCCTTTCGTTGGGGCTCCGCCTTGGCATGTCAGCGGTCGCATGAGGGCGTCCACCGTGGTCAGCGGCATGGGTTGCACCGGATACCCCGAGGACCCCGGCGCACCCGCGGCCGGCAATCGGACATCATCCGGATCGAGATTTCCGCGTGAACTCGCCTCAATTCCTGATCGCCGTCGGCGGCATTCTGACGTTCGCGTTCCTGGGCGCGACGCAGGCGCTCTACGGGCCACTCGTGCCAGGCCTGCAACGGGCGTTCGCTGTCGACCCGGCCGCCGTCGGCCTGGTGTTCACCGCGCACGGGTTGGGCGCGCTGTCGGGGATCCTTTTGCCTGGCGTGCTGCGCGCTGAGTGGTTGGCGAGCCGCTGGCTCGGCGTCGGCACCGGGTTGCTCTTGATCGGCGCAGCGGCGCTCTCGATCGCGCCCACCTGGTCCACCATGCTTGCGGCGGCTTTCGTGCTGGCGTTGGGCTTCGGCATTCACGTGGTGCGCCTGAACAGCTTGTTCGTGGCCGGGTTCGGGGCGCGCGGAATGACGATGTCGCAGCTCATCAATGCGGCGTTCAGTGTCGGCTCCATCCTCGGGCCGGTGGGGCTTGGGCTTGCGGGCGCGCCGTCGCGGCACATCTTCGGCGTGGTTGCGATCCTCGCACTGGCACTGCTCCCCGTGAGCCTCGCCATCGAGCGTGGCGCACGCCAGATCCGGATCGACTCGCCCCATCCCGGGCACAGCGCTCGCCGCGGATCGCGCGCCTTGCTGGCGGCCTTCGTCGCGTTGATGTGCTTGGTCTGCGGTCTGGAGAATTCGATCAGCGGCTGGACCACGACGCTGGCGCTCGCGCACGGGTATTCGTTTCCCGCAGCCGCGAACTTGACGGCCTCGTTCTTCGCGGCGGTCTTCACCGGGAGGCTCCTTGCAGCCGGTCTGTTCCAGCGTGCTCGGCCAGGCCTGCTGGTCATCGCCGCAGTCGGCTGCATCACGGGTCTGTTGCTGGTCGCCGCGTTCACCGGCGCCGGACCGATCGCGTTTGCGTTGGCCGGCTTCGCGATCGCGCCGATCTTCTCGGCCACGTTGGTCTGGGTTGGCGCAGCGCTGCCCACCACGCCTCACGCCAATGCGTCGGTCATCGCCGGGGCGCTCCTCGGAAGCGCCGTCTTTCCCGCGATGGTGGGACGCGTCATCGGCCACTTCGGTGCATCGGCTGCGCCGCCTGCTGTCCTCGCTCTCGCCGCCGCGTCGCTCGCGGTCGCGGTCGGGCTCTATCTCGCGCGCCGGACGTGACCGAGACTCATGCGCTCGCCTGAACGAGCGTCGCGGCACGCGCTGCAGCGACTGCGGTTGTCTTCGCGCGATACGGCGGCGAGCCCGGCTCCCGAGATCTCGGCAGTCGACTGGCGCAGGGGGAGTGGAGACAGCTGACAGCCCTGAATTTGGCAGCGGCAGCGCCGCGGTGATATGTTGAGCGAGCAGAAGCAGTACAGGCGGCGGCGCTCGGGGGGCAGGTGGGTCAATGGGCGCAAACGGGGGGAGAGCGTATGCGTTGGGGAACCGTGGTGATCGGTATGCTGTCGGCAACCGCGGCGCTGCACGCGGGCGGCGTAGCTGCGCAGGGTACGTCTGCGCCTCAGCAGGCGGGGCTGATACTGGTTGGACGTCCAACGATCACCGTCGATTCCCTCTGCAACCCGCTGGCTTCCAGCACGGGCGTGGTGAAAATCCGAAACCAAGGGCGGGCTACGGTACCGCTCTCCCTCACGGCAACGGATCTCTCGAGCAAGGCTCCGGTCAGGCGATTGGTCGCGAAGATCGAGCTCGTACCCACCACCACCGCGGAAGGCGACAAGAAATCCGACAAGAAGGAGCTAGCGGCGAACGAGGAAGTATGGATCAAGCTCAACATCTCTGGCGTGTACGAAGAAGGGGAATGGGAAACGACGCTTCAAAACGAGAACGTCGATGTGGGTACGGTCCGGATTTTGAAGGCGGACCCGCCGTTCCATGTCAGCTTGGACGTCCCCAATGCGGACACGCCGGAGCTCACATTCGTCGAAGGTAAGCCTGCGCACTTCGGCCTCAAGAACGAAGACTCTCAAGACCACACCATAGTGTGGGAATACGCCGTCAACGGCGTACCCGCAAGCTCGGGCGACCCGCTGCAACCGGGATACGGCTGCAGGCCTGCTCCGGAAAAGAAACAGGGGGCGTCGACGGTGACGGAACCGGGCCGCGTCCTGGTGCCGGCAAAAGGCTTCAAGGAGGTGCGTTTCTCCCCGCCGTGCGAGTGGTTCGGCTCTTGTTTCACGGGGCTGTTCAAGGACCAGACCGCCGATGGCCGCCTGGTCGTCAGCGCTGCAGGGTGTCCCGCGATGACGAAGGTGTTCAAGGTCAAGACACACCTGGCAACCAGCATCGGGAACGTCCGCGAGCTCTGGTCGGATGTGGTGATCTTTCTGGTGCTCCTAGCGGGTGGAGTCTGCTCGCTGGCTCTGAACTTCGCTCTGCCAAATTTGATGCGCCGGCTCAAGTTGAGGGAGAGACTCGATGGGCTCGAGACGAGGATCTCGGACCTGTCCACTCGCCTGGCTTCCCGTTTGCGGGTGCTCGTTGGATTGGAGCAAAGTCTGCTGAAGAGCCGGCTCAAAAAGCTCTCTTGGATCAAGACCGACTTTGCCGCCGAGGCGCAGAGCATCGAGCAGGCGCTGACCCGCCTGGACACGCGCGTGCGGCTCCTCGACCAACTAGGCGCTACGCGAGAGGACTTCGAAAGGCTGCGATCGCACGCTCTGCCGCCAAGCCGTATCCTGGCGATGGAGGACACCTTTGAAAAGGTCGTGGAGATCGGGAAGAAATCCGATCCGACAGACTCGGACATCCAGTCGGCGCAGGCGCTCATCGGCGATCTCCAGAAGCGCCTCGCGGCCGTGGGACAACCGGACGAGACGCTGGTCGCCGAGTTCGGGCGGCAAGTCGAGAAGCTCAGACAGGATCTGGTCCAGAACACCAGCATCCGTGGCACCCAGACCTGCAAGGAGATCAGCGAGCAATTGAAGCAGCAGTTCAGCGCTCTCGCGACGTGCGACCCCAAGACCATCCAGCCGCGTGACTATGCCGACGTCGACACGATGCTATGCAAGCTGGACCTCGTCGAGAAATATGTGTCGCTGGTCGAAGGTATGCCCCCAGGCGATGCGATGCGGACAAAGGTCGTCAAGCAGCAACAAAGGCTGCTCGATCTGCTGAAGATAGACAGTTGGGAAGCGATGTCTGCGGCGCAGTCGCTCGCTTCTCAGATCAGAGAAGGCAGGTTCAAAGACGACATCCAGAATGGGGTCGCGAGAAAGCAGGTGCGGATCCGGACCGACGAGGTCATCATCAGAGTCTTCCAGCCGTGCGAGTTCAGGCTGGAGTTCCTCGACCCGTTACTGGACAAGGCGACGGCGCGTGACGAGTGGATCTGTAGATGGACGTTCAAGCATCCCGACGAGCCGGACCTTACCGAGGAAGGCTGGGAGGTCAGCCACTACTTCCAGAAGGAAGACCAATACACTTTGCAGGTCACACTCATCCCCCGGCCTACCGGCCAAGAGCAAGTCCAACCTGCTCCGCTGGCGGTGGAGGATCCGGCCATGGCTGTGATCAAGGTCCGCCCATCCCTATCCAAGGGGCGGCACACGACCTTCGTGTTGGAGCTGCTGCGCTTTGCCTTGACGCTCGTGATCGTCCTGCTCGGGATGATCGCCGGAGCCAAAGACCAGATCCTGAAGCTCGATCTCATCCCCGCGCTGATCGCCATCTTTCTCACGGGCTTTGGCGCCGACCAGATCAAGAAGCTGCTCACAGAACGTCAGCCATGAAGCGAGTCGTCCGGTCCGCGTGGCGACAGGTGATGCTGAATGGCGAGCGGTCGGTGCACCCGCGCTGCGTACGCGCGGTAACGGCTGGGGATGCGGACCGCCACACGGCGCGCACGCAGAACGACAGAAGTGCGGCTCAGTTCTTCGCGGCCTTCGGCTGGGTGAGCTTCTCGTCCTTAGCGGGCGCCGGTGTCTCCGCTTTCGGCGCTACGGCCTTCTCCTGCGTTGCCGCCTCGATCGCGGCGACCGACACCACGTTCAGCAGCCGCTCCGCCTTCGGGCTGCTCGCTTGGTGATTTACGAGAATGTCCACCGACGTGGTGGGCTTGCCGTAGAAGCCGGTGTTCCACGCATCGTTCGCGCTCAGGATCGAGGCGTTCACATCCAGACCTCCGTACAGCACCTTGGAACGGTAGAAGGTGAGGAAGTCTCCTTCGAAGGAACTCTGCATGCCGGTGCCGACCGGGCCGGCCGCGATGGCGGCATCGGCCCCACCGCGAAAGCTCGAGGAGAGCAAGGAGTTGACTGCGCTTTGGCTCATGGCGAGGATCACCACCTCGGATACCTGCACTCCGATCTGCAGGCCGATACTGGCGTAGCTCAGCGTGTAGAAGGCGGGGCCGATCCATTTGCCCGAGGCGTCCCGCGCCACCAGCACGCCCCGTCCGCCGGCGCCGCTGAAAATGAATCCGATGCGAGCCGAGGCCGGGATGATGAGCACGCCTTGGGCCGTGGCAAGGCGTTTGCGGAAGGAGTCTTGCCCCGGGTCGAGCCAGAAGTTCTCGAAGGTATTTTCGGCCATCGAGACATGCTGCTCGGCCTCTTCGCCCGGTGACTGTGTCTTCTTCGACGAGTCGGCCCAGGCGGGCGCGAGCAGCAGACCTGTGATGATGGCGCACAGCGTGAGCAGCGGTGCGCGAAACGCGGATCGAGTCATGTCGGTCTCCTCGTGTGAAAGAGGGAGTTCACGCGCGCGGTGCGAACCCTATGACAGCGGCGATGGCATCGCGCATGGATACATCATACCTACCTCGGCGCGACCGCGGCCGTCTCGGCTCATTTTTTTGTCGGCGTTCGTCGCCTGGCAGCGACTGTACGGACGATGCGGCACGACGTGGCCGTCGCGAATGGAACCGCGCAGGTGTTCGATCGCGTCCGCGGCAGCAACGACTGTGACCGCAGTAGAGCGTGCTGCGTTCCTCCAGTGCGTGCTTGCGCCATCTCCTGCGCAGGCCGTGGCCCTGCACGACGATCAGTGGAGGCGTTCGACGCTCGCTTGCGCGGCGATGGGGTCCACGCGCAATGTCCTCGCTCGCGTGGAGGTGATGATGTGGGCAGTCCCCGGATCAGCGGAGATCTTGAGTCGCTTCCCGTCGCGCGGACCGCTCGCGATGCACAGATCCAGAGGCGAGTAGCGAGACCTGGCCTTATCCCGCCTGACAGTTGAGCGGCAGATAGTTGGGCGGAATGTTGGTCCGGTTCTCGCCCTTGGCCGACATGTTTTGAGGTGCCGGCGCGTAGCCGCAGACCCAGACGATCGGGACGATGGGAGCATCGTCCACGATGGCTGGCCGCAGTGTGAGCACCTTGCCCTGGATCAGCTTGTTCGCGCGGTTGCCGAATGTCACGTGGATTGCGCCAGCCTCGATCGATACCGCGGAGACGAAGTTGTTCACCATCTTCTCGGGCACGGGCAGCGCTGCGGCTGCGTTGTCGACCGGCAGAACGTGCGTTGCCGTCCACGCCGTGACCACTTGCTTCTTCGACAGGTCGGTGAGCGGCGTGGCCTCGAGGATCTGCTCGCGGATGATGCGGTTCTGATACCCGGGTATGGCGAGCAGCGCGAGGATGGCGAGGACGGCGACCGCGACCATGGCTTCGACCAAGGTGAAGCCGCTTCTCGACAGCATCATGGAGGGGTTCGGTCCGAGACTGCGGGGTTCCCGCGGATTCGAGTAATATCGGTCGCGCGCCTTCGACCTTGAACCATCGCCACTCCTGTTCCGCGCATGGCCCCGCGCCCGCAGCCTCATCGCTTCAGCGTGTATGTCGTCGAGCTCTCCGCCACGGTCTGGGGTGAGCCGCGGTTCCGCAGAGCCAACCCGGACTACGCGCAGGAGAAGCCTTGCGTGTACGTGGGGATGACCGGGCTCGACCCCGACGTGCGCTTCGACAAGCACAAGGCCGGGATACAATCCAACCGCTTCGTACGCGAATACGGTCTGCGCTTGCTGCCGCAGCTCTACGCAGTCTTCAATCCGATGCCCTACGACGGCGCGCGTGAAATGGAAGTGGAGCTCGCGATCGGGCTCCGCGAGGCGGGTTACGGCGTGTGGCAGGCGTGATGCGGTGAGGCTGTAAATTAGGCTAGTCTGCGACTGGAAGGGAGAACGCCATGCACCTGGGCTACTTCGGACTGATGGGCTACCGCCAGCGCGGCAAGCCCCCGCACGAGGTGTTTCGCGAGCATGTCGAGCAGGTCGTGCATGCCGACCGGCTGGGCTTCGAGATCGCGTGGTTCGCCGAGCACCACTTCTCCAATTACTGTATCTGCCCCTCGCCGCTCATCATGGCGGCCCGCTGCGCCGGCGTTACCAAGCGCATCGGCCTGGGAACCGCCGTGGTGGTGGCGCCGCTCTACGCCCCGGCGCGGCTGCTCGCGGAGATCGGCATGGTGGATTGCCTGTCCGACGGTCGCCTGGTCCTGGGCGTCGGCAGCGGCTATCAGCCGTACGAATTCGAGCGCTTCGGCCAGGACCTGGCGCAAGCACGGCCCATGCTGGACGAATTCCTGGACCTGCTGCACCTCGCCTTCTCCGGCGAGACCTTCACCTACGAGGGGCGACACTACCGGATGCCCAGCACCCACATCAGCGCGCGCCCCGTCGCTGGTTTACCCGAGATCTGGATTGCCGGCGACCATGAGTTCGGCCACCGCTTGTGCGCGCGTCGAGGCTACGTGCCGCTGATCACCGGTCGATGGGGCGGCGCCGACTACCAGCGGGAGATGCGCGCTCGCATCGCTGCCTCGTACGTTGCCGAGGGACGCGATCCGGACACCATGCCGCTCGCCGTCCAGCGCTTCATGTGCGTGACTGCAAGCCACGCGGAGACGCTCGCCTACGTCGACAACGCGCGGCACCAGATGCGCCTGGCATCGGCACTGCGACGCCGCGCCGAAGTCACCGATGGGGCGATGATGCGCGAGATCCCGATCCCCAACGAGATCCCTCTCGAACAGATGGCGCAGAACCTCTTGGTCGGCGACTGCGAGACGATCGCACAGCGCCTGTGCGAAGAGATCCGTGCCTCCCGGCCGTCGCACATGATGTTCCACTTCCAGGTCGGCGGCTCGTCGCACGCGGACGCACTGCACACCATGGAGAAGCTGATGGGTGAGATCGTGCCGATAGTGGAGCGGGAGTTGGGTCCGCTCGCGAGCCTCGGCGCGCCGATCTCGCCGGCCGCAGCCGTTGCGCACTAGAGCCGGAGCCCGGCTCGCGAAGCGTACGAAACCCGCCGTCACGATCGTCCGGCCGGCGGTGTATCGCGACTGCGGTTCGATCCCCTCCGCCGAGCCGCACCAGGTGTACCATACCGCGTCCCGCCGCGATCGCCGGCAAGTAGAGACCATAACAAACTACCCGATAGGAGGAGGCGCATGAACCGCAGACATTTCCTCTTCGTTGCGCTCTGGTCCGGACTCGCGGCAGGGCTGCCCGCTTGGCTGCCTGCGGCATGGGCCGCCGGCGACGACTGGAACGCCACCTGGACCGCTAGCCCGCACGAAGTGTGGGCGCCCGATTTCCTGGCGCCGGTGAAGGTCCCGAGGAATCTGTGGGGCCAGACCGTCCGGCAGGTGGCGCAGGTGAGCATCGGCGGCCGGCGCGTTCGCGTGGTGCTGTCGAACGAGTTTGGCCCCTGGCCGCTCAAGATCGGCGCCGCCCACATCGGCCTGAGCGCCAAAGGATCGGCGATCGTTCCCGGCTCGGACAGGATGCTCACGTTCGGCGGCCGCCCCTCGATCGTGATTCCGCCGGGTGCGCCGGTGCTGAGCGACCCGGTCGATCTCTCCGTTGCTCCGCTCGCCAGCGTCGTCGTGAGCTTCTTCGTTCCCGACGTGACGCCCGTCAGCACCTTCCATTGGGACGCTTGCCAGACCACTTATGTCGTGGCCGGCAACAAAGTGAGCGAGGTCGATTTCAAGGCCGACTCCACGTTCACGGCCCGCATCCTGCTGAGCGAAGTCCTGGTGGATGCACCGGCAGATGCACGCGCCATCGTCGCGTTCGGAGATTCGATCACGGACGGCAACAACTCGACCGTCGACACCAACCGCCGCTGGCCGGACGTGCTGGCGCGCCGGCTCGTCGAAACAGGCGGCCCTCCGGTCGCGGTCTTGAATGAAGGGATCTCGGGCGCCCGCATCCTCACCGACCGCATGGGCGTGAACGCATTGGCGCGCTTCGATCGCGACGTGGTGCAGCATCGCCATGCCGATACCGTGATCCTGATGATGGGCATCAACGACATCGGCTGGCCCGACAGCATCCTCGATCCCAACGCGCCTGCCCCCTCTGCTGAGGATGTCATCGCCGGTTATCAGCAGCTCATCGCGCGCGCGCACGTGCACAACATGCGCATCATCGGTGCGACGTTGACGCCGTTCGAGGATACGTTCAAAGGCTCGCCGCTTTCGGGTTACTACAGCGCGGCGAAGGAGCAGAAGCGCCAGGCCTTGAACAAGTGGATCCGAGAGAGCGGCGCATTCGACGGTGTGATCGATTTCGACGCGGTGGTGCGCGATCCGAGCCGGCCAACGTTCATCCAGGCTGCCTACGATTCCGGCGATCACCTGCATCCCAACGACGCCGGGTACAAGGCGATGGCGGAGTCGATCGACCTGCGGTTGCTGCGCGGTCAGCCCTAAGGTCTTCTCGATGAGCGGACCTCTGATGTGCGAGAAGTGGCCGGCCGCTAGCCTACCCGATTACCATACCGCCCGACTGCGATGAGCACCCTGGATCCCCAAGCACAAGCCATGGTCGACGCCATGGCGCGCATGCAGGTCCTCCCGTTGAGTCAGCTCAGCGTGGAGCAGGCGCGCGAGCAGTTCGCCCGAACGCGTGCACCCTTTCTGGCCCCGCCCCAGGAGGTGGGCGCGGTGAGCGATTCGGCGATCCCGGGGCCAGCGGGCAAGCTGCGGATCCGCGCTTATCGGCCTTTGGGCAGCCGACACGAAGAGGCGCTGCCCGCCTTGGTTTACTTCCACGGGGGAGGCTGGGTGTTCGGCGATCTCGATAGCCACGACCCGCTGTGCCGAGAGCTGTGCAACCTGGCCCAGTGCGTCGTGATCTCCGTCGAGTACCGGCGCGCACCCGAGCATCGGTTTCCCGCGGCGGTGGAGGACGCGATCGCCGCCGTCCGCCATGTCGCCGGTCGTGCTGCCGACCTGCACGTCGATGCGACGCGCCTGGCGGTGGGGGGAGACAGCGCGGGCGGAACTCTCGCCACGGTCGCCGCCTTGACGCTGCGCGACCACGGCGGTCCGCGACTCGCGCTGCAGGTGCTGATCTACCCGGTTACAGACCTCGCGATGGACTCCCGGTCTTACACGAGCATTGCCAACGGCTTCACGCTCACCCGCGAGCGCATGACTTACTTCCGTGAGTTGTATCTGCGCCGCCCGGCGGACATCGGCGACTGGCGTGCATCGCCGCTGAAGGCGCCGGATCTCTCGCGCCTTCCGCCGGCGCTGGTCATCACGGCGGGCCACGACCCGCTGGTGGATGAAGGCAAGGCTTACGCCGAGCGACTCGCCGCATCCGGAGTGCCCGTGACCTACACCTGCTACGACGGCCTGGTCCATGGTTTTGTAAGCATGGCGGGCGCGATCGACGCGGGTCATCGGGCAATCGCCGAGGTGGCCGTTGCGGTCAAGAGCGCATTTTCGGGAGCGCGCTGAAGCGTTCTTCCACGCCGATCGGCGCGCGGGAAGTGTTGTGTAATGCGCTTCCGAGTACTAAGCTTGCGAAGTCTCCGATCGGCCGAGTGATGCAGGCGCTGTGGGAACGCACCTCGCCGATCGCGATACGATCGCGTTGCGAGCCGCCGCCAGCGACCCGGAGGTACGCAGCGTAATCTCCGCTCATCGGCCGACGTGACGTTGGAACCATGACCATTTCCATCCATCCCATCACTCCGAAGTTTGCGGGAGAGGTCGCGGGAATCGATCTGAGAAGGCCGATCTCCGCAGAGGACGCTGCTGCCATCGAAGCGGGGATGGACCGCTATGCGGTGCTCGTCTTCCACGACCAGCGCATCGATGACGACCAGCAGATCGCGTTCACCAGGAATTTCGGCGAGATCGAAAATGCCCGAGGAGGCAACATCACGAAGGACCATGAACGGCGGCTCAAGCAGGGGATGAACGACGTCTCGAATCTGGACCAGAACGGGCAACCATTGGATCGCAACGATCGCCGGCGCATGTTCAATCTCGGCAATCGGCTTTGGCATTCCGACAGCTCCTATCGGGCGATTCCCGCCAAGTTCTCCCTGCTCTCCGCGCGCACGGTGGTCCCCCGGGGAGGCAACACCGAGTTCGCCGACATGCGCGCCGCCTACGATGCCCTCGACTCGGAGATGCGCACGCTGGTCGCGGACCTGATTTGCGAGCACTCCTTGATCTACTCTCGCGGATCGATGGGCTTCACCGCGCTCACCGAGGAGGAACGGGCGATGTTCAAGCCCGTGCGCCAACGCCTGGTCCGGACGCATCCGGTCACGGGTCGCAAGTCGCTGTTTCTGTCGTCACACATCGGCGCGATCGTCGGCTGGCCGATCCCCGAGGCGCGCGACCTCATCCGCGATCTGATCGAGCACGCCACCCAGCGCGAATTCGTCTATTCCCATGCCTGGAAGCAGTACGACTTCGTCATGTGGGACAACCGGCAGACCATGCACCGCGTCCGCCGCTTCGACGAGAGCCAGCCGCGCGACATGCGCCGCACCACCGTCGCAGGAAACGCCATGACCGCGGAGCAGGTCGCAGCATAGCTCCGGGGACAAGGCACGCCACGTAGCCGGGCGCCCGTGGCGACATCGATGTGAGGTTGGCCAGCATGAAGATCACCGACGTTACGCTCACGCTGTTTTCCTGGGACGACATCCCTGCCACCTCGTACGGGTCACACACCGGGCAATTGTCCAGAAGCAGCGCGCTGGGGCTGCTGCGCCTGATCACGGATCAAGGGATCGAGGGAAACGCTTTTCTCGGCTCCGCGCTGAACCCAGTCACCAGCGATGGGCAGGCGCTCATCACACACTTGAAGCCGTTGCTGGTGGGCAAGGACCCGCTCGATCGCGAGCGGATCAATCAGCAGATCTGGAGCCGGCAGCGCGCGGCGGGAGTGCGGCCGATCGGCGCCGTCGACGTGGCGCTGTGGGATATCGCCGGCAAAGCGTTCGGGCAGCCGATCCACCGGCTGCTCGGGACGTACCGAGAGAGCATCGGCGCGTACGCGTCCTCGGCGGTGATGGCATCGCCTGAGGCCTACGCCGAGGAAGCGCTTGCCTACAAGAGCGGCGGCTGGGCGGCGTACAAGATCCATCCGCCCACGCGCTGGCGTGAAGACATCAAGATCTGCGAAGCCGTGCGCCGGGCCGTGGGCGACGACTATACGATCATGCTCGATTCGACCTGGAGCTACGATTTTCCAGCGGCGGTGCGAGTCGGGCGCGCGATCGAGGAGATGGGCTTTTACTGGTACGAAGATCCGCTCGCCGACCAAGATATCTACAACTACGTCAAGCTCAAGCAGAAGCTGCACATCCCGATCATGGCCACCGAGTACCCGATCACGGGATACGACAGCTACGCGCCGTGGATCATGATGCAGGCGACGGACTATCTGCGCGGCGATGTCGCGGTCAAAGGCGGGATCACCACGCTCGTGAAGACCGCTCATCTGGCCGAAGCATTCCGCATGAACTATGAAGTGCACCACGGCGGCAACTCGCTCAACAATGTGGCGAACCTGCACGTGATCATGGCGATCCGGAACACGGAGCTGTTCGAGGTGCTGTTGCCGGACGGGGCGCAAAAGTACGGACTCGTCCAAGACATCGCCGTCGGCCGAGACGGTCTGGTGCACGCGCCCACCGCGCCGGGACTCGGCTACGAAATCGATTCTGCGCTGATCGAGCGCAAGAAGATCTCGGTCCTCAAATAGGCGGCGCATCCGGCGGTCGGGTGGTAGGAACCGCCCGGGACGCCGTGCGGTGATCACGCGGCTTTTCCCCCTTTCCGGTGGCTCCGCACGGCATCGGTTAGAATTCTCAACCCGATCCACCGATCGAGGAGAAGGCCCATGGGTGCTGGCCTCACCGCCGCTTACGCCCGCTTCGTCGCCGACCCGCAGCTCGAGAGCGTGCCGGTCGAGGCATCCGAGCTCATTCGCTCCGGCTTCGTCGATCTCACCGCCACGATGATCGCTGGGCGCAACGAGCCCGTGGTCGCGATTCTCCACCAGCACATCCGCGCACGTACGGGAGCCGCGGAAGCGAGCCTGCTGCTCGCTCGCGAGCTCGCCAGCTCGCCAGACGCAGCGCTGTTGAACGCCACGGCTGGACACGCGTTGGACTACGACGACGTCGCGCTGTCCGGGCATCCGAGCACGGTCCTGGTCCCGGCGATCCTTGCAGAAGGCGAGCGGCTTCGCGCTTCCGGAGCGGATGTCATCCGCGCCTATCTCATCGGCTACGAAGTGTGGGCCGACCTCGCCGCGCGCGAGCGTGACCCCTACCACGAGAAGGGCTGGCACCCGACCGCGGTACTAGGCGTGGTGGGCGCCGCGGCAGCGGTTGCACACCTTGCGCATCTCGACGCCGCGCACGCTCAGAACGCGCTCGGACTCGCGGCGAGCATGGCCGCGGGGCTGGTCGCCAACTTCGGGTCCATGGCCAAGCCTTTCCACGCCGGCCGCGCCGCGTCCGCGGCGATCGAGGCGGCGCGGCTCGCCGCGGCGGGCATGACCTCCGCGCCGGATGCGATCGAGCACCGGGCCGGCCTTCTCGCCGCACTGTCCCCGCGGGGCGACGTGGACCGCGAGACGCCGCCTGCGTTCGGACGCGAGCTACGCCTGCTGAAGCGCCGTCTTTCCATCAAGAAATACCCTGCCTGCTACGCGACGCATCGCGTCATCGATGCGGTGCTCGATCTCGCCGAGAAGCACAGGATCGACCCCGGCGACGTGCGGGCGATGACCGCGACGGTCGGCCGCACGCAAGCGAGCATGCTGCGTAACCACCGGCCGCAGACCGGCCTGGAGGCCAAGTTCAGCCTCGAGTTCGCCGCGGCCGCACCATTGGTCGCGAACCGCGTCGGTTTGGCTGAACTGCAGGACGACTTCGTCCAACAACCACGAGTGCAACAGTTGCTCGAGAAGGTGAGCGTGCGGGCCACGGACACGCGCTGCGCCGCGGATCCGCTGTTCGCCGAATCCGACCGCGTCGTCATCGAGCTGCGCGACGGGCGCAAACTGGACAGCGGCGAGGTGCGCTTCCCGCGCGGCCACGCCGAGCTGCCGCTGCGCGAGGAGGAGCTGGCGCGCAAGTTCTTCGATTGTGCGCGCGGGGCCGGAGGGCTGGATGCCGAGCGGTTGTACGGGCGGCTGCGGGCCCTGCACACGGTGGCGGACGTGCGCGAGCTTGTGTCGTAGCGCGGGCGATGGGTGGTTCGATCCCGGCCACAGACCGCTTCAGCGGCTGCCTGATCGGGCAGTGCCTCGGGGATGCGTTGGGGTTCCCGGTCGAGGGATGTACTCCTGCGGTCTGCGACGAGTATGTCTGGGGCTGCCTGAAGCCGATCGGTCTCGACCGCGAAGCGGCGCTGCCCGCAGCGATCGGGCAGTACACGGACGATTCCCAGCTCGCTCGCGAGCTGATCCAGAGCTACGTGGAGCGCGGCTGCTTCGATCCGGGAGACTATGCTCAGCGCATCGCCGCCATCTTCCGGGAGGGCCGCATCGTCGGCCGGGGACGGTCCACGGAGGAAGCGGCCGAGCGCCTCAGTCAGGGCGTGCCGTGGACGCAGGCGGGCACCCCGGCGCCTGCGGCGGGCAACGGCAGCGCGATGCGTGCCGCACCGGTCGGTCTCATCTTCTGGGACGATGCGCAGCGCATGATCGCGGCCGCCCACGATCAGGGCCGCATCACCCACCAGGACCCGCGCTGTTCCGCGGGCGCGGTGGCGGTGTCGGGAGCGGTTGCGCTCGGCCTGCAGGGCGACGCCGAGGTCTCCGCCTGGACGCGACAGCTCAGCGGTTGGGTCGCGGACCTCGATCCGGTGCTCGCGGACGGCATCGAGCGTTTGCCGGACCTCGTTGACGCGCAACCGAAACAAGCGCTGTCGGTGATCTCCGCGCTGGGCCGCAGTGCGGATTATGACAACGGGTGGGAGGGAATCTCGCCGTTCGTGACGAGCAGCGTGCTGTGGAGCCTGTACTCGTTCTTCCGCCACCCGCAGGACTATTGGGCCACCCTGTGCACGGCGATCGCGGTCGGCGGCGACGTCGATACCACCGCGGCGATGGCGGGCGCGATCAGCGGCGCGTATCTGGGCCTGGATGCGTTGCCGTCGGATCTCGCGGCAAGATTGACGGATCGGGGCAGCTGGCGGCTCACCGAGCTGGTGGAGCTGGCCGATCGTTGCCACGCGATCAAGCACGGCTTTTAACCCCGCCGTTCAGCGCGGCGCTCGAGTTGCGCAACCGCTCCGGGACCACGATGCCGGTCACTCGACGCATAGCGATGAAGGCGGGTGCTGCGCTTGCCGGCACCGCGATGGCTTCTTCGCTCCTCGACTGGACCTGCGCCTGGGCGGCCGAGCAGCCGTTCCGCCCCGAACCGGGCGCGAAGCTGCGCTTCTTGCGCTGGGGCAAGTTCCTCGATGCGGAGGACAAGACCACCGCCGAGGCGATTCGCACCTTCACTCGGGCGACCGGCGTCGAGGTCGCGATCGAGAACGAATGGCAGGACGATATCCAGACCAAGCTGGCGGTGGCGGTCAACGTCGGCGGCGGGCCCGATCTCGTCTGGACGCTCAACGCTACGCCCCACCTGTTCGCCGACAAGCTGCTCGACGTAACGGACGTGGCGGACTATCTCGGCAGGAAGTACGGCGGGTGGTATCCGATCGTCGAGCAGTACGGTCGAAGCGCCGCGCGCTGGATCGCCATTCCGAACATTCTCGTCGGCGTGTTGCCGAACTACCGCATCTCGTGGGTGAAGGAGGCGGGCTTCGAGAAATTTCCCACCGACTCCGACGGTTTCCTGAGGCTGTGCCAGGGACTCAACCGGATCGGACACCCGGCGGGGTTCGCGTTCGGTCACGCGACCAACGACGGAAACTGTTGGTGCCACTGGCTGCTGTGGTCGCACGGCGGCCGGATGGTCGACGAGCAAAACCGGGTCGCCATCAACAGCCCCGAGACGATCCGTGCGCTGGAATATGCTCGCGCCATCTACGCGACGCTCGTCCCCGGCACGCTGTCCTGGAACGACGCCAGCAACAACAAGGCATTTCTGGCGGGCGAGATCGCGCTCACCGGGAACGCGACCTCGATCTACGGCAAGGCGCGCGCGGACAAGATGCCGATCGCGGCCGACATCGCGCACGCCACTTGGCCGGTAGGTCCGGTCGGCGTGCCGACCGAGTTGCACCTGCTCTTCCCGCTGGTCACGTTGAGCTACACCCGATATCCGCAGGCAGCGAAGGCGCTGATCGCGTTTCTGCTGGAGAAGGATCAGTACCAGAACCTGCTGCGCAACTGCGTCGGCTATATCTCGCAGCCGTTGAAGGCCTATGAGAACGACCCGGCCTGGTTCAGCGATCCGAAGCTCACCCCCTTTCGCGAGGTCAGCTCCCGTGCGCGCTCGGGCGCCTATGCCGGCAAGCTCGGACAACCGGCGGCCGCGGTGCTGGCGGACTTCGTCGTGGTAGACATGTTCGCGGAAGCCGTCACCGGCCAGCTCACCGCCAAAGATGCCGCCCTTAAGGCCGAGAAGCGGGCCCACCGGTTCTACAGGCTGTGACGCCGAACGCGGAACGGCGGTTCGAGCGCCGGATGGGACGCAACCGACGGGTGCTCGACTGATGCAGAGCAGTCAGGATTTCCCGATCGTCGACGCGCACCAGCATTTCTGGGATCTCCAGCGCAACTATTACCCGTGGCTCTGCGACCCGCGGCCGATTCCGTTCCGGTACGGCGACTACAGCGCCATCCGAGGAAGTTACTTGCCAGCGGATTATCGGCGCGACACCGCCGCCCACGGCGTAGTCATGACGGTGCACGTGCAGGCCGACTGGGACCCGCGCGATCCCGTGGGTGAGAGTCGGTGGCTGGAACAGATCGCCGCGGCGCACGGCTTGCCCACTGCATGCGTCGCGCACACCGAGCTCGACCGCAGCGACGCGGAAGCCGTCCTCGCTGCGCAGGCCGCATGCCCCCTGGTCCGAGGAATCCGTCACAAGCCCCGCGCGGCCGCCACCCCCAACGCCGCGCAACGCGGGGCTCACGGCTCGATGGATGATCCGCGCTGGCGGCGGGGATTCGCGCTGCTGCAACGCTACGGACTCTCTTTCGACCTGCAGACGCCGTGGTGGCATCTGGACGCGGCGGCCGATCTTGCACGCGACTTCCCCGATACTGCGATCATCGTCAATCACACCGGCTTACCCGGGGACCGAAGCAGGGATGGGCTCGCGCCCTGGCGCACCGCACTCGCTGCCGTCGCGGACTGCGCCAACGTGTATCTGAAGATCTCGGGGCTCGGTCAGCCTGGACAGCCGTGGACGCTCGAGGCCAACCTGCCGGTCATCCGCGAAGCGATCGCCGTATTCGGCGTCGAGCGCTGCATGTTCGCCAGCAACTATCCGGTGGACAAGCTGTGCGCTGCGTTCGATGTGATCTTCGCGGGCTTTCGAGCGTCCGTCGCGGACCGGCCGCTCCCCGAGCAGCGCCAACTGTTCTACGAAAACGCCGTCCGGATCTATCGGCTGCCCGCAGGTGAGGCACGCCGATCCCGGATCGCTGCATAATGATGCGCTCGATCCACGCCGTCGCGAAAAGGAGAACGCAAATGAGAGGAGTCGTCTTCCCCGGAGACCGCAAAGTGCAGATCATGGACTTCCCCGACCCGACGCCCGGGCCGGGCGAGGTCGTGCTGGAAATCAAGGCGTCCGGCATGTGCGGCAGCGACCTCAAGTTTTACCGGGCCGCCGGTGGCGCGGCATCCCTGGGTTTTTCCGCGAAGAGCGGCCCGGTGATCGCGGGTCATGAGCCCTGCGGCGTAGTCGCGGCGGTGGGGCCCGGCGTGTCCGAGAAGCAGGCGCGCGTAGGGATGCGGGCGATGCAGCATCACTACCGGGGCTGCGGCGTGTGCGCGCACTGCTCGACGGGTTGGATGCAGCTGTGCGTAGAGGGGGTTGCCGAAGTCTACGGGGTCACCGGCCATGGCGCTCATGCCAGATACATGAAGTGCCCGGCGCGCACCCTGGTGCCGCTGCCAGACGAGCTCTCGTTTCAAGCCGGCGCGGCGATCTCCTGCGGAACGGGGACGGCGTGGGGCGCCTTGCATCGCCTCGGTCTGCAGGGCGATCACACGATCGCGATCTTCGGCCAAGGCCCCGTCGGCCTCTCCGCCACTCAGCTCGCGGCCGAGATGGGTGCGCGCGTGATCGCTCTGGACACGAGCGACGAGCGGCTAGCGCGCGCGAAGGAATTCGGCGCGGAGCATCTGATCAATCCCAAAACCACCGAGCACGTGGTCAAGGCGATCAAGGACCTCACGCATGGTCTGGGAGCGGATCTGTCGCTCGACGCATCTTCCTCGCCGCTCGCGCGCGCACAAGCCGTGCGTTGCGTGAGGACCTGGGGCAAAGCCTGCTATGTGGGGGAGGGCGACAACGTCACGCTGGACGTGAGCAACGATCTGCTACGGCGACAGGTCACCCTCATCGGGTCGTGGACGTTCTCCACCGTCGGTCAGGCCGAATGCGCCCGCTTCATCGCGGACCGCGGCATCGACGTCGACCGCCTGTTCACTCACCGCTGGAGGCTGGACCAGGCGGAGGAAGCCTATCGACTGTTCGATTCGCAGACGGCGGGCAAAGGCGTGTTTCTGCCGGCTTGAATCCGCGCGGCGGCGCCGATCGGCTCAGGACTCCGAGTTCTGCGAGTAGCAGGCGTCCATCACAGCGCCGGAGAACTCGAGGTTCTGCTCGTGGGAGTGGGACCACACGTAGGTGATCACGGCGCTCACTTCTTCTTTCATCGCGGGCTTCCAGAGCGGGTCGAACGGGTTCTCGTCGCGATACTCTCGCTCGGTCTTGCCGCTCTGTCTGACGAGATCCATCGCCTGCACGATCAGCATGCGACCGACGCACACTCGGTCGATCTGCTTGACGCGGTCCGCGTCCTGGGCCGACGCTTGACCTGCGACGCAGGGAACCAGAGCAGCTGCCACCGTTAATACAAGTGCCAATTTCATTTGCGCCTCCAGGCGAATTTCCTCCCTGGATTTGCCTCCAGATCCCATCGACTGCTTCACTACGTCACTGCTTGACGAGCGCAGCAGCATAATTGGTGCCAGTTCGCCGCATCGCAGTGACTGAGCCGCACCTGCTGTCGGCGATCATCACGGGCTAGCATCCCACGCGGGCAGGAACGCTCCGCCGACGAGGGGGGTCGGCATCAGTTTGCCGCACGTGTGCTGCCTCACGTCCTAGTGAGGCGAGGAGACTTGCGGTCGCCGACTACGAACGGCTCGTTTGCCTCGCCGCGCTCGGCCTCTTGGGCCGGCTCCCGTTCCAAGGCGGCATTCGCGCGGCATCCCACTCCGACGGGCGTGGGCTGGCTCCGGGCAGGCGTTGCTGCTTTTCATGCTCGCGCGCGTTCGTCACAAATGCTGCCTTGAGCCCTCGCAGCCCGCGTGGTACGGTTGCGTCTCGTTGCAGCGGGCTCAACCACCGGGTCTTCGACGAACATCCGCAGTGGCACGAAGCGGAGCGTGCAGGCGCGACGTTGGCCCGGACGAGGTCCGAGTGCTCGAGATCCAACTCGCCGGTAGGTGACCCGAGGAAAGGAAACGCTCATGAACCTGTCTGACATCGCTCGAGGCCGGCGTATCGTCGCGAGCGCGGCGGCGCTCGGCTTGCTCGTGACGGTTGCGACCAGCGATCCGCTCTTGGCGCAGAACCCCTCATCGGGGGCCATCCCGAGATCCGTCACCGCTCCGGCCGAGCAACTGGGAAAGGCGTTCGCGGCCGTGGCGGCGCATGTCAAGCCGGCGGTGGTCAGCGTGTACTCCGAGAAGATGGTGAGCCCGCAGCAGCCCGAGTTTCCGTTCCCCTTCGGTGAAGAGCCCTTCGGGCGGCAGGCCCCGCAGCCGAAGTCACCCGGCCCACGCGGCGAGCGCAAAGTTCCACAGCGCGGAATGGGATCGGGCATGATCCTCGACAAGCAGGGGCATATCCTCACCAATTACCACGTGGTGGGCGAGGTCGACGAGATCAAAGTGCAACTCGCAGACAGGCGCAGCTTCGAGGCGAGAATCATCGGGGCCGATCCGAAGACCGATGTTGCCGTCATTCAGATCACCGGGAAGCTTCCCGACGATCTGCCCACCGTCGAGCTCGGGGACTCCGATGCGCTGGAGGACGGCAACGTGGTGATGGCGGTGGGCGCGCCGTTCGGACTCACCCAGACGGTCACCACCGGAATCATCAGCGCCAAGGGACGCTCCGACGTCGGCATCGCAGCCTACGAAGACTTTCTGCAGACGGACGCGCCGATCAATCCGGGTAATTCCGGAGGGCCGCTGGTCAACATGCGCGGCGAAGTCATCGGGATGAACAGCGCCATCGCCACCGGCGGCGGGCCGTTCGGCGGCTCCGGGCAGTTCGCCGGTGTGGGCTTCGCCATCCCCTCGAACATGATCAAGAGCATGCTCCCCACGTTGGTCAAGGGCGGGCAGATCATCCGCGGCATGCTCGGGATCATCATCCAAGATCTCACCAAGGAGCTGGCCGAGCAGTTTCGTCTGCCCAACACCGAAGGCGCGCTGGTCTCGCAAGTCAACAAGGATTCGCCGGCGGCGAAAGCCGATGTGAAGGTGGGAGACGTCGTCGTCCGGTTCGATGGCAAGAAGGTGCGCGACACGCGCCAGCTGCGAAACCTCGTCGCGGCCACCGCACCGGGTACGAGCGTGAAGCTCGACGTAATTCGAGATGGCAAGGAGCAGACGCTCACCGCGACGATCGGCAAGATGCCCACCGAACCGCTGGTCGCCGCCGAAGAGCCCGTCAAGCCGGGAGATCGGCTTGCCGCGCTAGGCCTGAGCGTGCAGACGCTCACGCCGGAGTTGGCCCAGCAGCTCGATCTGCAAGGCGAGAAGGGTGTGATCATCTCCGGCGTCGAAGAAGGCAGCCCGGCAGCGGATGCCGACTTGCGGCCGGGCGACGTGATCGTCGAGGCCGAACGCAAGCCCGTGAGCAACGTCGCCGAGCTTCGTAATGCCGTTGGCAAGGCGAAGAACCGAGTATTGCTCCTGGTCAAGCGTCAAGGCGGGAGCCTGTACGTCGTCGTGACGCTGCGGTGACAGACGGCCCGACCGGCGAGGCATTGGATCCCAGCGCTCCCGAGGCGGCGCGTAGCTGCCGATTGGACCTTGGCACTGTCGAGCGTGGGGCTGCACGGATCACGGCACTCGAATTCGTGCGGGTGGGCTCCGTCACGGCCCGCGCGCCGATAATCCGCAATAATGCGGTTTCAACCCTGACGAGGAGGAGACGACCATGCCCAAAGCCTACTGGGTGACTACCTACCGCGCCATCAAGAAGCCCGACGCGCTTGCCGCCTATGCGAAGATCGCCGGGCCCGCGATCCAGGCGGCGGGCGGGAGATTTCTGGCGCGCGGCATGCCGGCGAAGACGTACGAGCTGGGCATGAACCAACGCACGGTGCTGATCGAGTTCGAGAGTCTTGCCAAGGCGCTCGCCGCGCACGACAGCCCCGGCTATCAGGAGGCGTTGCGCGTGCTCGGCGAGGATGCGGTCGAGCGCGACATGCGGCTCGTGGAAGGCGCCGAATAGTCGTGCGCGCGCCCGGAAGCGGCGCCGCGCCTATTGCTTCCGCAACTTCTCCGCGAAGAAGGCGAGCACCTTCTTCCACGCATCCTCGCTGGCCTGCGGCCGGTAGCGCTCGGGATTGTTGAAGGACTGGAACGCATGCCCGGCGCCGTCATAGCGATGGAACACGTGCTCGACGCCCGCGGCTGCAAGCGCGGCGGCGTAGGCGTCGACATCCGCGGGGGAGGGGTTGGTATCCTCATTGCCGAAGAACCCGATCACCGGGCAACGGATTCTCGGCGCGAGATCGATCGCAGGCGGGTTGCCTTCGCCCATCACGAGGCGCACGCGGCCGCCGTAGAAGATCGCGCAGGCCCGATAACGCGGGTTGGTCGCGGCGCCGAGCCACGCTACGCGTCCGCCCCAGCAGTGTCCGGCGATTGCGATGCGCTCCCGCTCCGCCCCCGGCTGCGCGGCGAGGAGGTCGAACGCGGCGTCGAGATCGAGCCGTGTCCAGTCGTCGCGGAACTGCGCGCGCTTCACCTCCATGTCCGCGCTCTTGGGCCACCAATGAAAGACGAACGGCACCGCGACGGCGTAGCCGTTCTCGCAGTAGCGCTCGGCGATTCCGAGCGTCGCCGTGTCGTTCTCGATTCCGGTGTGCCCGACCGGGATGTGCTGGCAGAGCACGAGCCCGGGATGCGGCCCCGTGCCTTCGGGGTCGAACAAGAACACTTCCATCGGGCTGCCGCGCACGTCGACGGTGGTGATGCGAGGGCTCATCGAAATCGTTTCGAGAAGACGTTGCGCGGAGTGTACCGCGGCCCGTGGCTGATTTCCCGGGCACCACGGTCTTCCGCTGCGCACTCTCGCTCCGCTGCTGCTATATTTCGATCGCGGCCACGCCGAGGCCCGATACGAGACGTCGACACGTGATCGTTGCCACTCACCGTCCCGCCTTCAAGCAGATCGCCTCCGGGCTGCGCTTTCCCGAGGGGCCGGTCGCGATGGCGGACGGCTCCGTGATCCTCGTCGAAATCGAGCGCCGCACGTTGTCTCGGGTTACGCCCGACGGGAAGATCCACATGATCGCCGCTCTCGGAGGAGGGCCCAACGGCGCAGCCGTGGGGCCAGGCGGCAAGATCTACGTCACCAACAACGGCGGGCTCAAGTTCGTGGAGCGGCCGGGGAAGCTGTTTCCCGTGCTCCAGGCGGACGACTACGCCGGTGGCAGCATCCAGATCGTGGATCCCGAGACCGGCCGTTTCGAGACGCTGTACGACCGCTGCGACGGCCGGCGCCTTTGCGGGCCCAACGACCTCGTGTTCGACGACGCGGGGGGATTCTGGTTTACGGACCTCGGCAAGACACGCGAGCGCGACGCAGACCGCGGCGCGGTGTACTACGCCAAGGCGGATGGCTCCCAGATCGAAGAGGCGATCTTTCCGCTCGAGCGCCCGAACGGCATCGGTCTTTCCCCGGATGGACGCACGCTGTACGTCGTCGAGACCCCCACCGCGCGCTGCTGGTCCTTCCAGCTCTCCGCACCGGGGCGGATCGAGTCCGCGAACGGTCCGTACCGCAGCGAAAAAGGCAAGGTGCTCGCAGGCCTCGGGGGCTACCAGATGTTCGACTCGCTCGCCGTGGACAGCGGGGGCCACATCTGTGTCGCCACGCTGATCACCGGGGCGGTGAGCGACATCTGGCCGGATGGAAGCCGGGTCGTGCAGTACCTGCTCCCCGACATGATGGTGACCAACGTGTGCTTCGGCGGTCCGGGGCTGCGCACCGCCTACGCGACGCTCTCGATGGGCGGCACGCTGGTGTCATTCGACTGGCCGCGTCCTGGGCTGCCGCTTCGATACTTGAACCGATGATGCAATTCGGCGTCTGGATTCCCAACTGCCGGGACCTGGCCACGCCGGAGATCATCCGCCGTACCGCTGTGCGCGCGGAGCAGCTCGGCTACGACTCCGTCTGGGTCAGCGATCACGTCGTGGTGCCGAACGGATACCTGGAGCGTTTCGGTGCGGGCATCTACGATCCGTTGATCACTCTGGCGGTGGCGGCGGGGGCGACGAGCCGGGTGCGGCTGGGCACCACCGTGCTGATCGTTCCCTACCGCAATCCGGTGGTCAGCGCCAAGATGGTCTCGTCGCTCGATGCGTTGAGCGGCGGTCGCGTCGTGCTCGGCGTCGGTGCCGGTTGGGTGGCAGAGGAGAGCGCGGTGCTCGGCGTTCCGTTCGCCGAGCGCGGCCCCATGACAGACGAGTACCTGGCCGCCATGCGGGAGCTGTGGACGAGCCCCGCACCGTCGTTCTCCGGCAAATACACGCAGTTCAGCGGACTGCACTTCGAGCCCAAGCCGCTGCAGAAGCCGCACCCGCCGATCTGGGTTGGCGGGAATAGCGGTGCCTCGCTGCGCCGCGCCGCTGCAATCGGCGCGGCCTGGCATCCGATCAACCGTTCCGTGGAAGAGCTGAGCGCCGGCCGTGCCGAGATCAAGCGCCTCTGCGAGGCGCGCGGGCGTGCGGCGCCTCCCGCGTTGACGTTGCGCAACGCCGCGTGCGTAATGCGGCCGGGGCGGTCTATCCCGACCTCCGTTCACGGCGGCAGCATGCTGGCGGGCGAGCCCGCTCTGCTGGTGGATCGGATCGGCGAGCTGGCTGCCGCCGGCGTCGAGCATCTGGTGCTCGAATTCCTCGCCTCCGACGGCGCCGACCTCGACGAGCAGATCAGCCTCTTCGCCGAGCGCGTGCGCCCCCAGCTCGCCTGACCGACCCTCGCTCGGAGCGCGCGACGCGCGCGCTGTCCTAGTCGAGGACGGCAGGCATTCAAGCTCGCATCGACACCTCTTGCAGATCCACGAAGCGGGGGTTGGCCGCCCGAGTCGGGTTGCGATCCCACTCCCAACGCTCCGCTATCGTCGGACAGGTCCCCGTAAGTCACGGGTCCTATAACATGGATGTATTCGGTATTGCGGTGCCCGGGGCAGGGCAGCCGCATGAAACCGATGGGGGGAGGCCCCTATGGAGCAGATCCCGGTGGGCCGCGTCGTCAGCGGCAAACGGGAAACGTCCTGCGCCACGATCATCGAGCGAGCCCATCGCGCGGCGAGCGGATTCGCCGCGCTCGGGGTGAAGGCCGGTGATGTCGTCTCTCTGATCCTGCGGAACGATTTCCCCTTCTTCGAAGCGAGCTTCGCGGCCCAGCGGCTGGGCGCCTACTGCGTGCCGGTGAACTGGCACGGCAAAACACCCGAGATCGCCTACGTGCTGCGAGACTCCGGAGCGAGGATCGTCGTGGCGCACGCGGATCTGCTTCCGCAGGTGCTGCCCGCAATCCGAGATGGCGTCGGCCTCCTCGTCGCGCCGACTCCGCCGGAGATCGCCGCCGCGTACGGTGTCGCCCCTGACGTCTGTGAGCTGCCCTCGGATGCAGTCCAGTGGGAGGCCTTCCTGTCGCGATACGACCCGATGCCGGAAAGCATGGCCGGCGCCCTGACGAGCATGCTGTACACCTCGGGAACGACAGGCCATCCCAAGGGGGTGCGCCGCCTCAACCTCGATACCGCTGCCGCTGCCGCCATGGCGCGCCTCGCCAAGGACGTGTTCGGCATCTCGCCTGAGCGGGTGATCCGGACTGTGATCACCGGACCGTTGTATCACGCAGCCCCGAATACCTTCGGTCTGTCTGCGGTCAAGGCGGGAGCGCTCGCCATTCTCCAACCGCGCTTCGATCCCGAGCGGTTGCTCCAGTTGGTCGATCGATGCCGTATCACGCACCTTCACATGGTGCCGACGATGTTTGTGCGCCTGCTGCGGCTCCCCGAAGAAGTGAAGCGGAAGTACGACCTCTCGTCGCTGGAATGGGTGGCACATGGCGCCGCCCCTTGCCCGGTCGACGTCAAACGCCGGATGATCGACTGGTGGGGACCGGTCATCACCGAGTATTACGGCGGCACCGAAACCGGCGTCGGCGTGCTCCATACCGCTCATGAGGCGCTGCGTAAGCCCGGCACCGTCGGCCGACCGTTGCCGGGTGCTTCGGTGCGCATCTATGACGAAGCCGGCAATCTGCTCCCGCCCGGACAAGTCGGCGAGATCTACTTGTGGATGCAGGGCTGGCCCGACTTCACGTACCACAACATGCCCGAAAAGCGGCGCGAGTGCGGACGCGATGGGCTCGTCTCGCTCGGAGACGTCGGGTATCTCGACGCGGACGGCTATTTGTTTCTCTGCGACCGCAAGCGCGACATGGTGATCTTTGCGGGAACTAACATCTACCCTGCCGAGATCGAGGCCGAGCTGATCGCGATGCCCGGCGTGCACGACTGCGCCGTGTTCGGCATTCCCGATGACGAGTACGGCGAGAGGCTTGCCGCACACATCGAGCCACACCCGGGCGCTTTCCTTACGGCAGAGGCAGTGCGCGAGTTCCTCAGCAAGCGCCTGGCGAGCCACAAGATCCCACACGTCATCAAGTTCGAGACCGGGCTTCCGCGCGAAGACTCGGGCAAGATCATGAAGCGCAAGCTTCGGGAGCCCTATTGGGCGGCGACGGGGCGCAACATCTAGTCGGGGACGTACCCCGGTTTCACGACTCGGGGAAGCCGCTGGGTTGCGCGGGGGTGCGACGCCACGCACCGGATGGGGACGTTTTCCAGATAGGACGACAGGCGATGAAGCATTGTCCGAGAGCCTTCGCCAAATCCTACCCCGCGACTGCGCGTGTCTGCCTCGCCGTGTTGGCGTGCCTCGCCGTCGGAGGCTGCGCGGGCGCGAAGCGAGGCGGCGATCACGAAGCGCCGGTGGCTAGTGTCACGGTCGTATATGCAACAGGGCCGGACGCTAGCTCCGACGCGGGTCCGTTTCGCACACAGAGCGATAATGCTCACTTCCTGGAGATGAAGAAGTTCCCGGAATTCACCGACCTGTTCCGCGACGCCGTCGTCAACGCGTTCGCGCAGGCCGGCGTGGCCGCTTCTTTCCAAAGCGTGGACACGCTGCCTCTGTCGATGACTGGGTTCAAGACGTCGCATGTGCTGAGCTTGAAAGTAAAGAGAGTCCGTCTCACGTTCGGAACTGTCTCCGGCTACATCGTCTATCAAGCGAGCCTCACTGATGTAAAGCTCGGACAGGTGATCTGGGAGCGTGAAGAGTCGACCGGCGCCGGTGCTTTCTCGACATTGGACGAAAACCGAGCCCAATCGCTCGCGAGGCGCATCGTCAATCAACTCAACTCCGACCAGCTGCTGCCCAGGAAAACATGAACCCGGAGCAATCGAAGACCTGCCCCGATCTAGCCCAACGACCAGCGCGACCTGAATGAGGAGGGAGAGATGACATCTGCGACCCTGCGCCCCATTGCTGCACTCATGATCGGTTCTCTGCTCGTCGCCTCAGATGCGGCGCTCGCCGAGAAGAAATACGGTCCTGGCGTCACCGACACCGAGATCAAGATCGGTCAAACGATGCCCTATAGCGGCCCTTTGTCTGGTCTTGGAACCATCGGGCGAGCCGAGCTGGCCTACTTCGACATGATCAATGCCCAGGGCGGCGTGAATGGGCGCAAGATCAGGCTCATCAGCCTCGACGACGGCTACAACCCTGCGAAGACGGTCGAGCAAACACGCAAACTGATCGAGGACGAAGGAGTACTGCTGTTATTCGGTTCGCTCGGGACGCCTACCAACACAGCGATCCACAAGTACGTCAATGCGAAGCACGTGCCTCACCTCTTTCCTCAGACCGGCGCGACGAAATGGGGCGACCCGAAGCATTTCCCCTGGACGATGGGCGGCTTGCTGCTTCCCTATCAGACCGAAGGAAGGATCTACGCAAGATACATCCTGCAGAGCAAACCGGACGCGCGGATCGCGGTGCTGTATCAGAACGACGACTTCGGCAAGGACTATGTGAAGGGGTTCAAGGACGAGCTGGGCGACAAGGCCGCGCATATGATCGTCGCCGAAGCATCCTATGAGGTGACCGACCCCATGGTGGACTCCCAGATCATATCGCTTCAGGCTTCCGGCGCCGACATGCTATTTGACGTGACCACGCCAAAGGCCTCCGTTCAAACGATCCGAAAGGTGTACGAGATCGGTTGGAACCCGCTTCACGTCATCCGGGGACCGGGCACTTCGGTCGGCGCCGTGCTGGCACCCGCCGGCCTCGAGAAGTCGGTCGGCCTCATCTCCGCCCAAGCGTACAAAGACCCGACCGACCCGGTATGGAAGGATGATCCCGGGATGAAGAACTGGCTCGCCTGGATGAAGGCGCACTATCCGCAAGGTGACGTTACCGACGACAACAACGTGAACGCCTACGTCGATGCCCAGGTGCTGGTCCAGGTGCTTCGCCAATGTGGTGACGATCTTACGCGAGAGAACGTGATGCGCCAGGCGGCAAACCTTCGCAATCTGGAGCTCGACATGCTGCTGCCTGGGATCCGGATCAACACCAGCCCGACGGATTACTTCCCGATCGAGCAGGCGCAGATGAGGCGCTTCGACGGGAAGGAGTGGGTGCTGTTCGGCGGGATACTGGGCGTCGAGTCGCACTAGACATCGAGGGGGATCCGGCCGCGAGCGATCGGAGCCCCACCCCGGTTCCCTTCAGCAGCCGGTGCAACGTAAATGAGTTGGGAGGGATCATGTTTTCGACCCTGCGCTTCCTCGTCGTGCCGATGGCTGGCCTTCTGCTCGGGGGGTCCGATGCCGCGCTCGCCGAGAAGAAGTATGGCCCCGGTGTCACCGACACCGAGATCAAGATCGGCCAAACGATGCCCTACAGCGGGCCCGCGTCTCTCTACGGGACCATCGGACGAGCTGAGATGGCCTACTTCGACAAGATCAATGCCGAGGGCGGTGTCAACGGGCGCAAGATCAAGCTGATCAGCCTCGACGACAGCGCCAGTCCGCCGAAGACCGTCGAGCAAACACGCAAGCTCGTCGAGCGGGAAGATGTGCTGTTGTTATTTAGTCCGGTAGGGACACCGTCTAATATCGCGATCCACAAGTACGTCAACGCCAAAAAGGTGCCGCACCTCTTTCTTTACAGTGGGGCGATGAGATGGGGCGATCCGAAGCATTTCCCCTGGACCATGGGTTGGCTGTTCCCGTATGCGGCCGAGGCGAAGGTGTACGCGAAGTACATCCTACAGAACAAGCCGAACGCCAAGATCGCGGTGCTCTACCGGTACGACGACTTCGGTAAGGACTACCTCAAGGGGTTGAAGGAGGGCCTGGGCGAAAGGGCCGCCAGCATGATCGTCGCTGAAGCGTCCTATGAATCGACCGATCCCACGGTGGACTCTCAGATCGTGTCGCTGAAGGCTTCCGGCGCCGATACGCTGTTCAACTTTGCCACGGCGAGAGCGGCTACTCAATCCATCCGCAAAGTATACGAGATCGGCTGGACACCGCTTCACATCATCACGAGTGTCTCAACCTCTGTCGGCGCCGAGCTGACTCCCGCCGGTCTGGATAAAGCGGTCGGCCTCATCTCATCCAATTCGATCAAGGACCCGACGGAGCCGCTCTGGAAGGATGACGCCGGGATGAAGGAGTGGCTCGCCTGGATGAAACGGTACTATCCGCAAGGCGACGTGACCGACGACAACAACGTGTATGGCTACCTTTTCGCGCAGACCCTGGTGCAGGTCCTGAGACAGTGCGGCGACGATCTGACGCGCGAGAACGTGATGCGCCAGGCCGCGAGCCTGCGTGACGTGGAACTGCCCATGCTCTTGCCCGGCATCAAGATCAACACTAGCGCAGCCGACTACTTTCCGCTCAAACAAGCGCAGATGATGCGCTTCGACGGCAAGGAGTGGGTCCGGTTCGGCGGCATTCTGGGCGTTGAATAGCGCTTCCCTGAGAAGCCGCCCGTGCCACGGTGCCACCTCGAGAGCGGTTCGCGCACCGCTCAAGAGCGCCCGACGCATAGACCCCAACCGCTTGCGGTACTGTGCCGACGTCAAGTTCACGTTCCGGCGGAATAACCGGCTGAAGAATCCCGCGTCCTCGTAGCCGATCTCGGTGGCGATGGCCGTGCGTTGCCGCTGCCGTGGTGTTGGTCAGGCCCGAGGCGAACATCAGGCCACCGAACCCGGCCAGCCTGAGGAGATCTCTGCGGTGGATACCTGTAGCCAGTTCGAACCCTCCATCTGGTGAAGTCGACGACAGCTACACTGCACTACCGCGAGGCGGCCTCCCGTATTTCCACGCGCGATCGAGAAGAATACTGGGAATAAAACAGAGGCGCGAGCGGTAGTCACCATCCCCGGCAGAGCGGGGCCGAGCGACGACCCGGTTTCCGTACGGTTATCGCGCCCCGCACGGAAACCATTGAGTGTCTGTCGAACGGAGAGGCACTGCTAACTGGCTGGAACAGTCGGGTCTTCTGGAACCGGCGGAGGTCGTTTCGATCCATCAAAGCCCGGCGCAAACGGCGAACGTCAAGATGTGCAGAGCGGATAGAGCGCGGCCGCTTCCAGGACTTCCCCGGTGTCGAGCCGCTCGACAAACACCGCAATCCCCATGCGCTCGGCATTCCAGCCTGGCTGCACTTTCACCCGATGGTCGAGAGGCAGGTGCAGATCGGATCCGATTGAGAAGGGGCCTGCGAGCTCGCGCACGACGTAGTCGTGGTTGAGAAGCCTGCCTGCGTTCTCGCCGGCCGTGACGCGGCTCGATAAGCCGTTTTCGAATGTCGCGATCCAGGTCTGCAAGCCTGAGGGTCGTGACGCGCCGAGAACTTCGATGTCACCGCTGATTCGAACGTCGCTGCCCGAGCGCTGGACGGTCGCCCGGATTCGGGCTCCTTCCGTCTCTCGATTGATTAAGGCCAGCCTGGTGCGCAGGTACTCTACGTTGTACCCCTGACGCAAATCCTTCCCATCGACCACGAGCTGGGGCGTATACACCACCCCACGGCTGGCGCGCGCCGCCACGTCGCGTTGCCGGGCGCTGAACGCGGGACGAGAGAAGCGGTCCGGCCATCCGAGCTGGTTCCAATAGTCGACATGAAAGGCGAGCAGCACCGCCTGGTCCCGGGACACGCCCTGCTGCGGCAACGCGCTGAACCAGCGGTCGGCGGGAGGACAGCTGTTGCAGCCCTCCGATGTGTAGAGCTCGATTACCGTCACACGGTGTGCCGGGCTTTGCAGGCGGCATTCTCCAGCGCTGGCGTTGAGCACGCCGAGGCAGGTCAGAGCCGCAATGGCCTGGGCGGCGCAACGGTTACGCTTTGCCATAAGAAGTTCCCTCTCGCGCAGAAGCGGTTGTTGGCGATCGCTCTACTGCTCGAGGATACGTGGCAGCCTTTCGATCGGATGCAGCCTCTAGCTCGACGCCTGCACGAACGGCACCAGTTCGGTCAGGCTCGCACCCATCCCGTCGGGTGTGACGCCGAGTTGTTCGACGGGCAGGTTGAGGCGATTGACCCAGAACGTCGTGTAGCCGAACCACTTGGCGCCAGCCACGTCCCAGCCGCCGAAGGCCGCGAAGGCGATGTCGTCGATCGTCAGCCCGAAAGCTTCGACCGCCATCCGATAAGCGCGAGGGTCGGGCTTATAGGTCTTGATCTCGTCCGTGCTCAAGACGTACTCGTAGGTGCTCTCCAGCCCCGAGCGATCGATCCAGGCCTCGAGCATGGGGCGCGTGGCGTTGGACAACAAAGCGAGCCGGACGCCCTGCTCTCTGAGCGAGCGCAGGGCGGGCGCGGCGTCGGGCCAAGCTTTCAGTTCGAGATACGCTTCCATCAATCGATCGCGCTTCTCGGCAGACAGATCCAGTTTGAGCAGGTTGGCCGCGAACACCAGGGCCTCTTCCGTCGCCTGCCGGAAATCTGCGTAGCGGCCGGACAAGGCGCGCAGCCACTGGTATTCGAACTGACGGACGCGCCAGGCATTGCTGAGTTCGGCACCTCTGCCGGGGAAGAGTTGATCCGCGAGCGCGAAGACCGGCCGCGGATCGAAGGTCGTGAAGGCGTCGAAAGCAATCGCGCTGATCTTCTTCTTCGTTGCGGCCCGAGCACCGAGGGTCGATCCAAGCACACTCGTTGCGGTCGCTCCGGCTACCAGATTGAGAAACGCTCGGCGGTTGAATGCCATCACACCTCCTCTCCAAGCTCAGCTTGTCAGTGTGGGGGAGAAAGGTCACGCTATGATCACGAGGATAAATCGGGGACGGACCCCGGTTCGCGGACCCCGGTTCGCGGCGCGTTCTCCGCTGGCCGCCGCTTCAACGTGCTCCGGTCGCGTGGAATGCCGCGCGCGCTTCGGCGGCTAACTGGCGTACGTTCTCCCCGGTGAGCGCTCGCAGGAATGCCTCCAGCGCCTGCTTCTCCTCCAGGCTCAGGTGCAAAGGTTGCAGCCGCGCGTCCTTGCCCGGGTTGTCGATTCCGCCGCGGTCGTAAAATTCGATCACGTCGCGCAGCGTCGCGAGCGAGCCATCGTGCATGTAAGGTGCCGTGAGCGCGACATTGCGCAGGTTGGGTGTCTTGTACGCCCATCGGTCACCGGGCCGGTGGGTGACCTCGAAGCGACCGTCGTCGCGCAGATCTCCGCCGAACAGCGCTGTCATCTCGGCTGCCGATGCGTCGGCCGTCTCTCCTCCGCCCAGAGGCACGGAGAAGATCCGGCTCGCAGCATTGGCGCGTGCCCAGCCGACGCCGGTGTTGTGAAAGCGGTGATCGGTGAACAGCGCCTCGCGCTGGCTGAAGAGGTGGCAGGCAGAACAGCCGGCCTTGCTGCGGAACAGCTCCAGTCCCGTGCGCTCCTCTGCGGTCAGCGCAGAGCTCTCGCCGCCGAAGAACCAACGGTCGAAGCGCGAGCTCCCCGCGACCAGCGCTCGTTCGTAACCGGCCAGAGCGGCAGCGATCGTGTCTTCACTGATGCCGACGCCCGGAAAGACGCGCGCGAATGCGGCCGAGTAATCGGCGAGAGCGCTTACCCGCGCCACGACTGCGGCTCGCGAGGCGTTCCCCATCTCGTCGGCCGCCAGCAGCGGGCCCCAGACCTGGCGTTCCAGACTCGTCTCGCGCCCATCGTGGAACAGCATGCGTTGAAACCCCACGTTGAGGACGGTGGGTGCATTGCGGCGGAGGCTGCGGCCTTCGATGCCGACGGCCGTCGTCATCTCGTTGACGCTGAATCCCTGCTCCGGGACGTGGCACATGCCGCAGGACATCGTCCCGTTCCGGGAGAGGCTGCGGTCCATGAACAGCCGGCGCCCGAGCTCTGCTTTGCCGGAAGCCGACGGATCGTTCTGAGAGACGTCGAGACGAGGCAGCCCCAATGCAGGGTCTGCCGAGGCGGCGTGCGCCACTATCGTGAACAGGCCGGCGACGATCGTTGACGACGAGAAGCCACGGCGCCACTGGAACATGAGATGCACCCACACCGAGCTCAGCGCAGCTTCCCGCCGTCTTCCAGCAGCAGCGTCTGCACGTCGTTGACCATCACCTGCGGCACCAGAAAGCTGCTGGTGTAGATCTCGCGCACCCATCCATCGCGGTCGATCAGAAACACTTTGAGCATGTGCGTGAGATTCGCCGGGTTCGCAGCCGCCGCTGGATCGGCCGGCACTCTGACATCCTGACCCAGGCCATCGAGCACGGGCCGCAGGTCCTGCGGTGAACGCGCAGTGAGAAAATCCCAGGGCACTTGCGAGCGCTTCTGTGTTTGGCGTGCGCTATACGCGCGCATGACATCCGGGGTGTCATGCGCGGGGTCGAAGCTGAGGCTCACGATGCGGACGCGGTTGCCCGTGGATTTTTCCCGCTCCAGATCGCGCCTGACCTTCTGCAGCGTGTACAGTGCCATCGGACAGCCGCTCGGGTCGGAGCAAGAGGTGTACATCAGACTCAGGAGCGTGACGCGGCCTTGCGTGTACTTGGCCAGGCGCGCGCGTCGGTTGTGCGTGTCGATCACCGCGCCGTCGGGCAAGGCCTGGATACGTTCCAGCCGATACGTGCCCGGTTCCGGCGGGATGAAATCAGCACGCGCCGACGACACCTCGTGGGCTAGCGCTCCGCCAGCTCCAATCAGCAGAGCCAGCGCGATGGGCAAGGGCCACTTCATGGCACTGGCCCGATCAACGCGGACGCGACGCCAGCTGTCCGGGTTGATCCGCATAAGCAGCTTTGAGAGCCTTCGAACCGAGCTTGATATGGTGCGCCCGCCCCAGCTTCTCCTTGTAGAAGTCGACCTCGAAGGTTTGCGTCAGTGCCTTGCCGTCCCAGTCGAATCCGCGCAAGAACTGCTCGTCGTTTTCCCCGGTCTTGTCCCAGTTCGCCAGCAATGAGGATGCGATGTAGACGCGCTTGCCGTCCCAGCTTTGCGAGACCATATTGACCTGCTTGCCGGTCGCTTTCTCGTAGGTCTGAATCGGATGCTCGGGGTTGCTCAGATCGAAATAGCGTGTCTTGCCGTCCATGAAGGTGTTGACCCACAGTCCCTTGCCGTCGGCTGTGATGCTGATGTCCACCGGCAGCGGGATCTTGGACGGGTCGCCGATCACGGCGACGTCCTTCGCCTGCCACTCGCCGGAGGAGTCCTGCTGGATGAGCCAGATCTTCGACGTCAGCGCGGTTGCCACCACTGCCCAGTTGTCGCCGGGGTTCAGCGACCAGCGGATCTCGAGCGGCGAGCCGGGCACGCTGAAGATTTTCTTCGGGCTCATCGTCTTCAGGTCCCAGAGCACGACCGTGTTGCCGAAGTGCTTCATCGCCTCGGCGTCGCCCACCAGCTCGCCCAGGTTGCGCATGTAGTTGTTCCAGCCCGTGAAGCTGGAGGTGAGCAGCACGTTCTTCTGCGGATTGATGGCAATGTCGTAGCCGTAGCCGTCGCCGCCGTTGGAGCTGGGCATCGGATAGCTTTGAATCAGATCACCGCGGTTGTTATATAACGCCAAGCCGGTCATGCCGCCGTGATCCTTGGAGTTGGATAGGTTGCCAACCAACACGCGCCCGGGGAGTGCATAGAACGTGTGGGGACCTACAAACCCTGTGCGCTCGGTGACGTCCCCGATGGTCTTCACCAAACGCGGCTTGCCGGGGTCCGTGCCGATGTCGAACACGTAGATCTTGCTGTCGTCCAGACCGCCCGCCCACAGGAAGCGCCGGTCGTCGCTGAACCCCATGTGGTGGGCCTCGCCGCGCGCGCCGACGGAGACCGAGTGGAGAACCTTCCCGTACCGGGACGATGCGGGATTGACGTCGATCGTGACCAGCTTGTCCCAGCCGTCCCCGACCCCACGCACGCCCAGGGTCCAAACGTATGCATAATCTTCCTGCCCTTTGATGAGACTGCTCAAATAGGGCGAATTGCAAGTCTCATCGGCCAAAGCGATGCCTGCGCCCGCAAAGAGGCTGAATAATCCGACCGACACAACGAAGCGCGCGACGCGCTGCGACAGGCAAGCAGTGATCTCATGAGACGACATGGCATCCCCCTCGTGGAATCGTGAATGCTCCAAAGCGAAGCCCGAGCACCGTAGCGGCGACAGCACGTAAACGCAGAGGCTGGCGACGGCCACGGGACGAGGGACGGATTTCATCACGCACGTGTATTCGGGAGATGTCTGCGGAGAAACAGTTCTGTTTCTCTTGTTTCAGGGATGCACGGGAGTTCGCATTGCCCAAAGCGGTCGGGTCCAGTCGTCGACCTGAGCTGTTCGCGAGCGGTGCTCAGGCCGGTGATCTACTGGCATCCTGGAACGACGGCCGAGGGAAGGCAGCGTCGTCGAGTTCGTCGCGAAGATCACGAAACACCGCCCGCGCGGGGTCAGAGCAGACCGCAGTGGTTCCAGCAGACTTCCTGCTAGATGAGCTTCTGCTTCTCCAACGCGCCGATGATGATTCTAGCGAAGCCCTGGATGTCGTCTTGGATGTGGGCAGCAGTGGCGAAGGTCTGCGTGGTACCGGACCACAGATGCTGGGATTCGCCGATCCCATACAGATCGGTCTCCAGGATCACCGTTTCCGGCTGCGAAGAGGCGGCCGGTTCGTGATATCCGCTCCAGGCCGCGGAGTAGCCGTCGGGGAGCTCCGTCGCGGCCGTGGGTCGAAAGGCCGGGGTGAACTGGGTGTCGGCGTCGGCGAGAACCAGGCGAGTGATCAACATCCCGTCGGCTCCGGCTTGCTTGACGGCCTGCGCCAATCGAGACGCATCGACGGGTCCCGGCTCGGGGATCAAGGTATAGCTGGCGACTGCCGCCGCACCAGAGGCTTTGAGTTGCTTGACGAAGGTGTCCTCGAACTCTCGGCGAACGGCCGGCTGCCTCGACACGCCGACCACCAGCAGCTTCTTCAACGCCGGGCCGGTGTACTCGGGGCTGCGCCAGGTCTTGGTCAGCTCGGTCGTGGCGCAAGCGGCCAGGACCAGGGTCATCAGAGCTGGAAGCGTCTTCAACAGGACACCGCGGCCACACTCACCCATGTCGGAACCTCCCTAAGAGTTCGCCAACGCGCTCGGCTCCGGCCGACGCCCCAACCCTGGAAGCGAGCCGGACGGACCTTGCACGGCCTCCCAGCTCCGCCGCTCCGAGCGTCTTGCTAAATGAGCTGAGGTTAAGATAAATTATCAGAAAATGATCTGTCTCACACAATAACCGAGACCGTCGCGTACGGGCCCGGCCGGAAGGGCCGATGCGCACGAGATCTCAGGGGAGGAGCCATGCTGGAGACGTTCAAGGCGCGCGGCCCGCGAGTGTCCGTCTATGGGCTTCTTGGCGCATCGGTATTCTTTCTACCGCCGTCGGCAATGGGCGACGTTACGCCCGCGCAACTGACCCCGGCGCAGACCGAACAGCCAGCCTCTCCTTCGCAGACCAAGGCGCCCGAGCCGGCTCCGGCCGACACTGCAAAGCAAGCGCCGAGTCCGGAGCCGCCCAAGGCCCCGACCACTGCAGCCTCGCATGTCGAGGCCCCGACGGTGGAGGTCCTCGGGTATAGCCTCTCCATTGGCAGCGCGGACGCCGCATCGCAGGGGTCCGTGAGCGGCGAATATATCGACTTACGTCCCGTGCTGCGCCCCGGAGAGGTGCTCGAGTATGTCCCCGGCATGGTAGTCACCCAGCACTCGGGCGACGGCAAGGCAAACCAGTACTTTCTGCGCGGCTTCAACCTCGATCACGGCACCGACTTCGCGACCACCGTCGATGGCGTTCCGGTGAATATGCCCACCCATGCGCACGGGCAGGGCTACATGGACTTGAATTTCCTGGTCCCGGAGCTGGTGCAGAGGATGGATTTCCAAAAAGGCCCGTACTACGCGGCGTACGGCGATTTCGCGACGGTGGGTGCGGCAGACATCTACTACTACCAGGGCCTGGAACAGAATATGGCCGATCTGACGGTAGGCTCGTATCAGTACCTGCGCGGCTTGGTTGCGGCTTCCAAGGTCTTGGGGCAATCCAGCTCGGCCTCGCAGTCGACTCAATCATCGCCCTTGGGGGGCGCCGCTCCGACGCTGCTGGGCGCCGTGGTGCTGCAGCACCAAGACGGCCCCTGGGTGGTGCCCGAGGATCTGAACAAGTTCGACGGCATGTTGCGCCTGAGCGACGGTTCCAGTGCACGCGGCTGGTCGATGGACGGGATCTTCTACAAAGCCCACTGGAATTCCACCGATCAGGTCCCGCTCACGCTGATCGAAGATGGCACGCTGTGCCGGTTCTGTGCGCTGGATCCGACCGACGGCGGCAATACCGGGCGCGCCATTCTCTCGGGCGAATACCACGACACCGAGGACAACGGCTACTGGAAAGCCCTGGTCTATTACGAGTACTACAACCTGCAGCTCTGGTCCGACTTCACCTTCTTCGAGAACCGTTGCGCGTTGGCGCCCGACCCGTCACTTCCCTGCGACCAGTTCGAGCAATGGGAAAATCGAAATATCCTCGGCACGAAGCTGTCGCAAGGGTGGTACCACTTCCTGTTCGGACACGACTCGAACACCGAGATCGGCCTGCAGCTGCGCTACGACAACATCCATGTCGGGTTGGACAACACGCAATCCCGCGTCGTGTTCCAATCGGTGAGAGACGACTTCGTGAACGAGCTCGGATCCGGCGTCTACGTGCAGAACAACACCGTCTGGACATCGTGGTTTCGCAGCGTGTTCGGTCTGCGCTTCGACCGAGTCGACAATCACGTCGATGCCACGCTGACCCCCGAAAACACGGGCACCTCGGACGGCCATGCCGTCTCGCCCAAGATGTCGCTCATCTTCGGCCCCTGGAACCGAACCGAGTATTTCGTCAACTACGGCTGGGGGTTTCACACCAACGACGCGCGCGGCACTACCCAGATCCTGGACCCCACCACGGGCCTTGCGTCGATCCCCACGCCCGCGATCGTGCGGGAGAAAGGCGGGGAGGTCGGGGCGCGCACCAATGTGATTCCGAACTTCCAGAGCTCGCTGGCATTCTGGACGCTCTACAGCGATTCCGAAATCGAGTACGCCGCGGACTCGGACATCGGCAGCACCGAGCCCACCGGGGCGACCCGGCGCTACGGCGTGGAGTGGAACAACCAGTGGGCGGCGACCCCTTGGCTGCTGTTCAACGCGGACCTCGCGTGGATCCATGCCAGGTACGCGTACGCCAATGCGAACGATTCCGCGGGCTATTACGTCCCGAACGCGGTGAGCGCGGTGGTGACATTCGGAGCCACCGTCAAGAACCTGGGTCCGTGGTCCGGCGGTCTGATCGCGCGCTATTTCAGCTCCTATCCGCTCACTCAGGACGGGTCGCTGTGGGCGCCTTCTTCGTTCACGGTGGACGTGCGCGGTCAATACGCAGTGTCCTCGCACGTGTCGCTGGCCCTGGATTTCTTGAATCTATTCAACAAGAACAACTACGACATCCAGTACGCACAGGA
>DATJVI010000066.1:0-135343 GCA_035501875.1 Burkholderiales bacterium | reverse complement strand
TCCCGCGGCCGATACTCGAAGCGCTTCACCGTCATCGGGATGACCTGCTCTGCTCCGCTGCGCGTCTGGGAGACCGAGAGGATGTATGCCAGCAGAGTGCTGCAGAGGACAACTGCGACTCCGACGTGGACGGCGTTGCGCCACGAGCGTCTGTTCGCGCCCATGGATTACGCCTTGCTGACCGGCAACTCGGCGAGCGAAAGCTTGCGGCTTGCCGGCGCTGCATCCACCTCCCTGAACCCCAGCCCACGATACGGCGCAGCCGGATCCCAGGGGATCGGCCTGCGTTTGGGTGCCGAGCCGGGTGCGGGCAGAGGGAACATCAGCGATTTTGCCGAATGATGCTCGATGTGCCCGGTGGCGAAATGGTGTTCCTGATGGATATGTCCGTAGAACACGGTGACGTATTCATGGGGCATCAAGAGCTCCAGCGCCTTCGCCCCGTCGCGCGTGGCCCAGTCCCACTGCGGATAGAGATCGAACAGCGGGCGGTGAGTGAGCACGACGATCGGCTGCTCCTTGCTTACCCGCGCCAGGTCCTGTGCCAGCCAGATAAGCTGACTGTCACCGAGAATCGCTGACGGATCGGTGACGTTGTCGAGCACGATGAAATGGATGCCCTTGTGGTCGAACGTGTAGTTGGGCGGACCGAACAACTCCCGAAACGCTATGCCGCGGTCCAGCCCGGCGTCATGTTCGCCCGGCATGAATCTGACCGTACTGACCCGGAGCTCCGAGACAATGCTGCGGAACTCCGTGAGCCGCCGCCTGCGTTCCACGGGATCGTCCGTGGTGTGGGTCAGATCGCCGGTGAAGACGACGAAGTCCGGCTTGTGGTCCAGTGCATTTACGGCCATGACCGCTTTCCTGAGCGTTCCGGCCGCGTCCGGGTTCACCGCTGGATCGTTGAAGCCCCAATGGGTGTCGGAGAGCTGGACGAAGTAGAAGTCTTCTCGCGCCTCGCGCGTCGCGGCCCAGCCGTTCAGCCTCGAGGCGAAAACGGCGCCTCCAAGGCCTGCCAGCTTCAGGAACTGCCTGCGGTCGAATCTGCTATGCATGGTCACCTCCATCGCAGAAGCACGCCCGGACGCTCCGGACGTTACCCGCAGTACCACGTGCAGCGGCCGGATATTCCCAGCCCGACCGCTTCCGGTGGTCGCGGGAATAAACTGACGGCTCCAGTGGTATTACTGAGATCGGGTCCAGCCCACACTGCCGAGCAAGAAGAGACGACCAGGTGCAAGTACGAGGGATCCACAGCAGGGAGCGGTTCGAGGAGCTGGTATTGCCGCACTTGGACGCGGCATACAATCTCGCCCGCTGGCTTGCACGCGACGACCATCGCGCACAGGATGTGGTGCAAGACGCGATCTTACGCGCGCTGAAATTCTTCGATGGGTTCCACGGTGTCAACGCGCGCCCCTGGCTGCTGGCGATCGTGCGCAACACCTATCTCAGCTCGCTCAAGGCAGTGCAGCGGGAGGACCTGCGACCGGACCTGGACGACGAGTCTGCCGAGGCCGACCCGAACACGAACGCCTACGAGCTGGACCCCAGCCTGGCGCTGGAACGCAAGTGGGAACGCGAACGCATCACACGTGCGATGGAGCGAATGCCGCTCGAGTTCAGGGAAGTGCTTGTGCTGCGAGAGCTGGAGGACATGTCCTACAAGGAGATCGCCGAGATCGCTGGGATCCCGATCGGCACGGTGATGTCGCGCTTGTCGCGCGCTCGTCGCCTGCTTGCCGAGTGTCTTGTGCGAGAGGAGGGCTGAGTGTGGATTGCGTACAGGTAAGAGCGCAGCTCGACGCCTACGACGACGGTGAGCTCGATGCCGCGGCCGCGAAGCGGCTGGAGGAGCATCTGACCGAGTGCCCAGACTGTCTGCAAGCGGAAGAGCAGTTGAGCGCCCTGCGCCGTGCTGTGCGCAAGCACGCATCCTACTATCCCGCGCCTGAAGCTTTGCGCGAGCGCCTCGCAAGTATTCTGGAGAGTCGGGACAGGCCGCATTGGCGCCGAGCCGTCACCATGCGCTGGTGGCAGCTCGGCGCCGTTCTGAGTGCGACCGCGACGGCATCGGTGCTGTGTACGCTCCTGGTTCTGAGTGGGGCCCCGCCAAGGGGGGAGGAAAAGCTAGCCGACGAGCTCGTAGCCAGTCACGTCCGTTCATTGATGCAGGACCACCTGCTCGATGTCGCCAGCACGGATCAGCACGCGGTCAAGCCGTGGTTCGCCGGCAAGCTCGACTACTCGCCGCCGGTGCGCGACCTATCGGCTGCGGGATTCCCGCTGCTGGGAGGACGGCTCGACTACGTACATGACCGTCCGGTGGCGGTGCTTGTGTATCAGCGCCGCCAGCATCGCATCAATGTCTACGTGTGGCCCGAGCGTGGGGGCGCGCTACCGCGCAGCCACGCGATGACGCGCAACGGCTACAACGCAGTGGGTTGGGTCGCAAGTGGGATGGTGTTCTGGGCAGTTTCCGATCTGAACGCCGCGGAGCTCGCGCAACTCGAGAATTTGTCCCGACGGGAGAACGGCTAAGTGACCGCAACGTCTGGATGCGACCTGCGCGGCGATCCTGCTCTGGCTTGCGCCAGCCAGCTCGGCGAGACAGAATGGGAGGTCGATCCAAGGAGGCAGCCATGACCGACTCACGTGATCAGGACGCGCGAGCCAAGCTCGAGGTCCAGTACGACAAGTACGCCGAGCGCTTCAAGGAGCTGTTCGAGGCCGGCCAGGACCGTAGCCGCGACGCCATGGAAAAGGCGCTGGAGCGGGCACGCGAGCAGCTCGCCGCCGCGGGAGAGTTCACCGCCGAGCAGGGCGAGAAGTTCAAGCAGTACCTTGAACGCGACTTGGGACAGGCCGCGGAGGCCATGCGCCGAATGGGACAAGACGCGTATCAACGCATGGATCCGGAGCGTCTGCGCATGGGCGCGCTGTCATCGCTCTCGAAGCTGCTCAGCGCCGCCGGGGATGCGCTGCATGCGTGGTCGCGCAAGGCAGAGGAAGCCGCGATCTGCGAGGCGGGTCAGGTGACGAGCGCCGGGACGCTGACTTGCGTCAAGTGCGGGCACGTCCTCGAGCTGAAGAAGACGAGCTACATCCCTCCCTGCCCGAAATGCTACGGTGCGACGTTCCGCAAGAGTTACTGAGGCCCGCGCTGGGCCGAGCATCAGACGTTGAACCTGAAGTGCATGACATCGCCGTCTTGCACGACATACTCCTTGCCTTCCAGGCGCATCTTGCCCGCTTCTCGAGCACCCGGTTCGCCTCTGCAACCGATGTAATCGTCATAGGCGATGACTTCCGCGCGGATGAATCCCTTTTCGAAGTCGGTGTGGATCACGCCGGCGGCTCGCGGCGCCGTGTCGCCCTTGTGGACCGTCCACGCCCGCACTTCCTTCGGCCCCGCGGTGAAGAACGTCTGCAGACGCAGCAGAGCGTAAGCCGCGCGGATCAGCCGGTTGAGGCCCGGCTCCTGCAGGCCCAGATCGGCTAGGAAGACCTGCTGGTCCTCTTCGGCGAGGTCGGCGATTTGCGCCTCGAGCGCCGCGCAGATGGCCACGACCGGCGCGTGCTCTGCGGAAGCATACTGCTCGACCCGGCTGAGCAGCGGGTTGTCGGTGAAGCCATTCTCCGCTACGTTGGCCACGTACATCGCCGGCTTCATGGTTAGCAGGAACAACGGTCGCAGCACTTCGTGCTCTTCGGGCGCAAGGTCTAACGAGCGCGCCGGCTTGGCCTGATCGAGCGCCACCTGCACCTTCTCCAGAACGGCTACCAAGCGCTGCGCCTCTTTGTCGCCGCCGGCCCTCGCCACCTTCTCGTACTTCGCGAGTTGCTTCTCGACGGTGGCGAGATCGGCCAGCGCCAACTCGGTATTGATGGTCTCGATGTCGGCCACCGGATCGACTTTGCCCGTCACATGGACCACGTTCGGGTCTTCGAAGCAGCGGACAACATGCGCGATGGCGTCCGTCTCGCGGATGTTCGCCAGGAACTGATTGCCGAGTCCCTCACCCTTCGAGGCGCCGCCGACGAGTCCGGCGATGTCGACGAACTCCACGATCGCCGGAATGACCTTCTGCGGCTCGGCGATCTGCGCCAGTTTCGCAAGCCGCGCATCGGGCACCTCGACGACGCCGACGTTGGGCTCGATCGTGCAGAAGGGATAATTCTCCGCCGCGATGCCGGCTTTGGTCAGCGCGTTGAAGAGGGTCGACTTGCCGACGTTCGGCAGGCCGACGATGCCGCATTTCAAGCTCATTGGTAGATCGGTGAATGGTGAATCGTGAATGGTGAGCAGTGACTGGTGAATGGTGATTAGTGAATGGGTTCCCTGGCTCTACTCACGACCGTCGCCCTAGCCTACCAGGCCACCCATTGCGGTCGACGTGGTCGACCCGACGGCCGGGTATCGGGCGGGCGTGAGCGACTCACCATTCACGATTCACCATTCACGAATCACGAGTCACGAATCACGAGTCACGAATCACGAATCACGAGTCACGGGTTTGTATGGAGTCGGTGCATCGCTTTCTCCATCTCACCGGAGAAGAGCTCTGGCCAGACCTCGAGGCTGCGCTCGATGGCGCCGGAGATCAGCTCGGCTTCCGCCTGACGCGGGGGATGCAAGACGTAGTCGATCACCTCCGCCCGGACTCCAGGGTGCCCGATGCCGATGCGTAAGCGCCAGAAATCGGGACCGAGCTTCGCTGCGATGTCCTTGAGCCCGTTGTGCCCCGCGACGCCGCCGCCTTTCTTGAGCCGGACCGTGCCCGGCGGCAGGTCCAGCTCGTCGTGCACGACCAGGATCTCCTCGGGCGGGATCTTGTAGAAGTCGGCGCAGGCCTGTACTGCGCGTCCGCTCGCATTCATGAATGTCTGCGGCAGCAGCAGCCAGCAATGCTCCGCCCCATGGACCAGGCGCCCGACGCGACCGAAGAACTTAGACTCGTTGCGCAGGCGCACCCGCTGCGCTTCAGCCAGGTTCTCCACCCACCAGAAGCCGGCATTGTGGCGCGTCGCTTCGTGCTCGCGTCCGGGGTTGCCCAACCCGACCACCAATCTCACTCGGTCCCCTCACGCCGTAGCATGCCCGGCCCAAATGACAAGGCCCGCTCGATCCCGCGCCCGGATCGAGCGGGCCCCCTGGCCCCAAACCGCCTGGGTGATCCAATGCAGCTGGCGACTACCGCCTGTCGACCCGTTCGCTCTTCCGCTCTTTTTCTTCCTTTTCGGGCGCTTTCTGCTCGGGTGCAGGCACGGCGCCCGGCACGGCTGCAGCGCCCTCGACGGGAGCTGCGGCAGCGGCGGCTTCGGCCTCCGCCTCGACCTCGGCACGTGGCACGGGAATCGTCGCAACCACCGCGTCGTCGCCGCTGCGTAACTGCACCGACTCTACGCCCTTGGGCAGCGTCAGCTCGGAGAGGTGGATGGAGTGTCCCATTTCCAAGTGGGCAAGGTCTACTTCGATGAACTCGGGCAGGTCGCCCGGAAGGCAGGTGATGTCGATCTCCGTCATCACGTGATTTACGGATCCGCCCCCGGTCTTCACCCCCGGCGCGATCTCGGCGTGGACGAAATGCAGCGGCACTTTGATGCGGACCTTCTTGTCCTTGGCCACGCGCTGGAAGTCCACGTGCATCACCTGGGCGCGCCACGGATGCATCTGGATATCGCGCAGCAGCACCTGCTGTTTCTCGCCGGCGAGGTTCAGGGTGAGGATCGAGGCGTGAAACGCCTCGTGCTTGAGGTTGAGCGCCAGTTCCTGATGCTCGAGCTCGATCTGCTCAGCGCCCTTGTCCGCCCCGTATAACACGCCGGGAACCTTGCCGGCATGGCGTAGGCGGCGTGCCGCACCTTTGCCTTGCGTGCCGCGTGGCGTCGCATTCACTTCAATTGCCATGACTGCCTCCAGAGAGTTGCCATTCGCCAGTGAATGGTGAATAGTGAATCGTGACCGGAGCTTTTATGATCTTGCCATTCACCATTCACCATTCACCATTCACGACTCGATGACGTCCTCATTCCATGAACAGAGAGCTCACCGACTCTTCGTTGCTGATGCGCAGCATGGTTTCGGCCAGCAGCTCCGCCACCGACAGTTGACGGATCTTCTTGCAGCTGCTCGCCGTCCCTCTGAGCGGGATCGTATCTGTGACCACCAGCTCGTCGATCACCGAGTTCTCGATGCGTTGCACCGCGGATCCGGACAGCACCGGGTGCGTGCAATACGCTAGCACCTGTTCGGCGCCCTTCTCCTTGAGCGCGGCAGCTGCCTCGCACATCGTGTTGGCCGTATCCACCATGTCGTCCATGATGATGCAAGTGCGCCCTTTGACCTCGCCGATGATGTTCATCACCGTGGCCACGTTGGGTCTGGGCCGGCGCTTGTCGATGATCGCGAGGTCCGAATCCAGCCGCTTGGCGAGCGCCCTCGCGCGCACCACCCCACCCACGTCGGGCGAGACCACGACCAGGTTCTGATAGCCGTGCTTCCACACATCGCCGAGCAGGATGGGCGTGGCGTAGATATTATCGACCGGGATGTCGAAGAAGCCCTGGATCTGGTCCGAGTGCAGATCCATCGTGAGCAGGCGATCGACCCCTACCGCCGCGAGCATGTTGGCCACGACCTTGGCGCTGATCGCGACCCGTGCCGAACGCGGCCGCCGATCCTGCCGGGAGTACCCGAAGTAGGGGATCGCCGCGGTGACGCGGTCCGCCGAGGAGCGCTTGAGCGCATCCACCATCAGCAGGATCTCCATCAGGTTGTCGCTCGTCGGCATGCAGGTCGACTGGAGCACGAACACATCCTTGCCGCGCACGTTCTCGAGCAGCTCGACCATCACCTCGCCGTCGCTGTAGCGTCCTACGCTTGCGCGCCCGACGTGGATATTGAGGTGTTTGACCACATTCTCGGCCAACTTGGGGTTGGCCGTGCCGGTGAACACCATCAGGTTGTTGTAGGCCATACTCGCAGCTAAGCGCTACAAACGAGGCACGAGAAACCGGGCGGCGCGCAACGGGTTCGCGGCTTGGCCTGCAGGCTCCAGCTTGGCTGGGGAGGTAGGGATCGAACCTACGAATGCCGGAATCAAAATCCGGTGCCTTACCACTTGGCGACTCCCCAGAAGTGTCCCGGATCCAAACCCTCCCGCGACGGGCCGCCTATTCCACCCAGCTGTACAGCGGGTGCTGTGACAGGCCTTCGGCAACTACCCCGCGCATGTCGGAGGGCAGCCGTTGCTGCATCGACTGCGCCGCGGAGGCCGACGGGAAGGGGCAATATACACATCCGCCCGACCCGGTCATCGCGGCTGGGCCAAACCGCCGTAACCACTCCAGATGGCGCGCCACCTCCGGGTGGCGGCGGCAGACGACTGCCTCCAGATCGTTCCGCCCAGCCCCCTCGGGAGTGGCCCATCCCTCTGAAAAGGCGCGTAGTGTGACCGGAGTCGTGGTGTGTGTCAATTGCGGGTCGGCGAACACTTCAGCCGTAGAAACGGCCACCGGAGGGATCAGGACCAGGTACCACGCTGGCGGCAGCTCGACGGCTTGCAGGCGCTCGCCGATGCCCTCGGCGTAGGCATTCCGGCCGAATACGAACACCGGCACGTCCGCGCCCAGACGCAGACCGAGCGCCTGCAGCCGCTCGCGCGGCAGCTGGCGCTTCCACAGCCGGTTGAGCGCGATCAAGGTGGTCGCGGCGTCCGAGCTGCCGCCCCCCAGGCCGCCGCCGTAGGGCAGCTGCTTCTCGATTGAGATGTCCGCGCCCAGCGTACAGTCGGTTTCCGCCTGCAGCAGGCGTGCCGCGCGCACAGTGAGATCCCGTTCTTCCGGCACGCCTGGCAGTTGCGTGACCCGACGCACGCGGCCGTCGCGCCGCAGGCGGAAGTGCAGCGTGTCGCCGAAGTTGATGAATCGGAACAGCGTCTGCAGGGTGTGGTAGCCGTCGGCGCGGCGCCCGGTCACCAGCAAGAAGAGATTGAGCTTTGCCGGGGCCGGCGCCGTCAGCTCACTGGCGGACACCCTCGACCTTCCATTCGTCCACTACCAGCCGCAGGCGCAGGGTCTCACCGGTGAGATCGAGCTTGGAAGGCAATCCCGAGACCCCCGCTGGCGTCCAGTCCAGGTACGCGACGTGCCAGCCGTCTTGTGTAATAAGCGTGGGTCGGCCGCTATCGTCGCGCTGCTCGTCGCTGGCGTCGAGCGCGGGCCAAGGCAAGCCCCGCACCCAGTACTGCAGGCCTTGAAGCGGCAGGTCCCAGCCCAGCACTTCCCGCGCTAGCGCCTCGACGTCGTCGGCTTTGTATTGCTTGCCATCCGGGCGAACCAGCAGCGCCCCGCGCTGATCTTGTCGCAAATACGCGACGGCCGCACCCACCGGCGAGTATAGCCATACATCGTCGGCGCCAGGGGCGTGCTGCCAGCGGATGCGGCCGGGATACGCCGCCTGCTCTACGCGCACATTCACGCGGCCGTTCAGCTCGAACGCGGAAACGCGGGTGGGATCGACCGTGACAACGCTCGGGGGAACAGCGGCACACGCGGACAGCAGCGCCCCGCACAGCAACGCTGCCGTGCGGACGGCGCGCGAGCCGGCCACCGCTCAGCGCAGGAACCGCTTCATCGTGGCCTGAAGCAGCTCGTTGTCGGGATTATCGCGAGAGGCGTCGCGCCACACCTTCTCGGCTTCCTTCTGCTGTCCTTTCACCCAGAGCACTTCACCGATATGAGCCGCGATCTCGGGGTCCGGGCGTTGCGCGTACGCGCGCTGGAGATAGTCGAGCGCCTCTTTGTAGCTGCCGCCGCGGAACAGCACCCAGCCCATGCTGTCGAGGATGAAGGGGTCGTCGGGGGCGAGCTTGAGCGCTTTCTCGATGTACTGTTTGGCTTCGGGCAGGCGGTCGGTGCGGTCCGCCAGCGTGTACCCCAGGGCATTGTAGGCCTGCGCGTGGTCGGGCTTGAGCGCGATCAGCCGGCGCAGGTCGGTCTCCACCACGTCCAGGCGGTCCAGCTTCTCGGCCGCCATGGCCGTGTCATAGAGCAAGTCGGCGTTGTCGGGCTGCTTCTGGAGCTCGCCCGAGAGCAGCTCGTAGGACTGCTGATATTCCTTCGCCTCGCGCAGCAACTGCGCCTCGGCCTGGATCAGCAGCGCGCGCTGCTCGTCGTTGGTCGTGCGCACGTTCTGCAGATACTGGCGAGCCTCGGCGAGCTTGTTGCCTTGCCGGCCCAGCAGGTACGCGTAGCGCGCTTGCGCAGGCACGAACTGATCGCCCCCGGTCACGGCGCCGTAGTACTTCATCGCCTCGTCGTAGCGTTTGCGCTCCTCGAAGGTCTGGCCCAGATAGAACCGCACTGCGTCGGGGTCGCGATATTTCAGATCGAGCGCACGCTTGAGATACGTCTCGGCCGCGTCGTAGTCGTTGAGCTGCATCGACAGCAGACCGACGGTGACCACGATGTCGGGGTTGTTCGGCTGATCCTCCAGCATCAGTTGGTACTGCGCCCGCGCCTCTTTGAGCTGCTTGTCGTTGATCAACAACCGCGCGTAGTTGGCGCGCACATCGCGCGCCTTGGGGTAGGTCTGCAGGAAGCTCTGCAGGTACGCGAGCGCCTCGGTGCTAGAGGTCCGCTGCTGCAGCACCTGTGCCTTGAACAGCGCCCCGATATCCCAGTCCGGCCTGAGCTTGAGCGCTTGGTTGATCTCGGCGCTCGCGAGGTCGAGCTTATTGGCGGACAGGGCGGCCTGCGCCACCGCGAAGTGCGCCTCGGGGAGCTGGGAGTATCCTTTGGCCAGATCCTTGGTGACGGTCAAGACGGCATCGCGGTCGGGATATTTCGCGAGCAGTTGGTGCAATTGCATGAAGCCCGCGGCCACGTTGCCGTCCGCTTCCAGAAGCGCCTGGAGGTGGGGCTTGGCTTCGGACAGCTTGTTGCTCGCCACCAGCAACGCCGCGAGAGTCTGCCGCGCTTGCGGGTTGTCCTTGTCGAGCTCGGTCCACAGGCGCGCAGCCTCGAGCGCCAGGTTCTGATATCGACCGTAGGCGGCCAATTCGGTGGCGCGCTTGGCCAGACGCGGGTCGCGCGTGCTCTTGGCCATCTCGAGATAGCCCTGCGCCGCGAGCTGCAGGTTGCCGCGCTGGGCCGCGATCTCTGATACCAGGAACTTGAACAGCATCTCCTGGCTGAGCTGGTTGTTCGGTAACGTCCCGCCCAGCGTCTTGTCCCCCAGCAGGGCTCGGGCACGATCTTCCAGTGTGGGCGGCTCGGAATCGTCGTCGGCCTGTGCCAGCCCGGTGTCCGGGCCTAATGGCACGCGCCAGTCGACGGATGCGGTATGGGCCCGCGGCACCGGCAGGGGTGTGGAGGTCGGTTGCTCGGCGCATCCGCAGAGGATGAGGGGGGCGGATGCGGCGGCAAGGATGGAAACCTTGAACATGATCTTTTCCCGAAGGTTTGGGCCTTAAGATCCGGGTAAGCTCCCGTGCAGATACTGCGCGCGCTCGGGGCGGGCCCGGAACGACCGTGCATGCACGATCGGCTCGGCCGGCTTCTAACTCTGAGCCAGTTTAGGTATATTTGCGGCGCGTCTCAAGTCGCCCCTGAGACCCTGGGGCATCGCACCGGACGGCCGGTCGACCCGCCGCAGCCGTCAAAGGAGCTACCTGGGAGGGGAATGCCGCCTCGGATCACATCCGGGGTCGACCTTCCGGGATTAAGACCACGTTGCTCAAAGCAAGTTTTCTGCCGTTCTGCGCATCCAAATGGTTGAGTCGTCCACACCCGCAAGTCAGCAGGCCGAGTTAACGGTACAGGCACATGAGTTGTCGCGTAGCTTCGCCGGCAATCGTGCCGTACGCGGGATCGAGCTGTCATTACGCCGGGGCGAGGTGCTGGGGCTGCTGGGCCCCAATGGTGCCGGCAAGACCACCACCATGCAGATGCTGACCGGCAACCTGGCGCCGACGACCGGATCCATCAGCATCTGCGGCATCGACCTGCTCGACCGCCCCACCGCCGCGAAGGCGCGGATCGGCTACCTGCCCGAGGTGCCGCCGTTGTATCGGGAGCTGACCGTCGACGAGTACCTGCGTTTCGCCGCACGCCTGCACCGCGTCCCGCGCGCCGGGGTGGCGGAAGCGCTGGCCCGTGCCAAACGGCGCTGCGGCCTGGATGGGGTGGGCGGGAAGCTCATCGGTACGCTGTCCAAAGGGTTCCAGCAGCGGGTCGGGATCGCCCAGGCGGTCATTCATGAGCCCGACGTCGTGATCCTGGACGAGCCCACGATCGGCTTGGATCCAAACCAGATCCGTGAGATCCGCTCATTGATTCGCGAGCTGCGGGACCGGCACAGCGTGATCCTCTCCACCCATATCCTCCCGGAGGTCGAGGCGGTGTGCGACCGTGTGGAGATTTTGCATCGCGGCTCAATCGTGTACAGCGACACGATCGAGGCGCTGCAGCGCTTCCGCGGCGGCCAAGCGTTGCGCGTCGGTCTGCGGGCTGCGCCCGACGTCAACGAGATTCGCCGCTTGCCGGGCGTTGCCAGCGCCGAGAGCGTCGACGGGTTCGTGCGGCTGCTGCCGCAAGAGGGCCAGGATCCGACCGACGCCGTGGTGAAGGCGAGCGTGGAGCATGGCTGGGGCTTGCATTACCTCGCCCCGGAGGCCGCCAGCCTGGAGGACGTGTTCGTGCAGCTCACCACCTCGGAGCAGGGTCAGCCGACATGATCTGGGCGATCGCCGGCAAGGACCTTCGACGCCTGTTCACTTCGCCGCTGGCGTGGGCGATCCTGTTCTTCCTGCAGCTGATCCTAGCGTGGATCTTCCTTACACGCCTACAGGTGTTCCTCGATCTCCAGCCGCAGATCGCGGTGATGCCGGCGGCGCCCGGCCTCACCGAGCTGGTGGTCGCACCCACCTTCGGCACCGCCACGATCATTCTGCTGATGATCGTGCCGCTGCTCTCCATGCGCCTGATCGCCGAGGAACGGCGTAACCAGACGCTGCCGTTCCTGATGTCCGCGCCGGTGTCCGTCACGCAGATCGTGCTCGGCAAGTTCGTCGCGTTGCTGGCGTTCCTGGCGCTCGCCGTCGGGCTGATCGTGCTGATGGCGCTGTCGCTGTATGCCGGCGGCAAGCTCGATCTAGGGCTGCTCGTCGGCAACATCCTGGGGCTGCTGCTGTTATGCGGGAGCTTCGCGGCGGTTGGCCTATATCTATCCTGCATGACGTCGCAACCTCTGGTGGCCGGCGTGGGCACCTTCGTGGTGCTGCTCGGCCTCTGGTTGATCAACATCTCCGCCAGCGATCCCGCCAGCCTTTTGCACCTGCTGTCCTTGATCAAGCACTACGAGACCTTTGCCAAAGGCACGATCGCGGTCAACGACCTAGTCTACTATCTGGTTCTGATCGCAGTGTTTCTCCTGCTGTCTATCCGCCGCCTCGACGGCGACCGGTTGCGCACATGAAAGCTCATCCGAGGCAGCAGGTCCAGCTCCTGATCCAGAATGCTCTGTTCCTGGCGCTGCTGGTCGTGGGCGCGTTCTTGATCCTGTGGCTGCTCAAGGACAACCGGACGCAGTACGACCTCACGCAGAACCAGCGCAACACGCTGTCGCAAGCCACCCTAAACTTGCTCAAGGCGATGCCGGGGCCGATCACCGTCACCGCCTATGCCACGCCCCAGGACCCACAGCTCGGAGACATCCGGCGGCTGATCCACGACTTCGTCGAGCCGTACCAGCGCGCGAAACGGGACATCGATCTGAAGTTCGTCGACCCGCGCGAGCAGCCCAAGCAGACCGCCGCAGCGAATGTGCGCAGCAACGGCGAGCTGGTGATCGAGTACGGCAAGCGCAGCGAGCATCTGTCCAACCTCACCGAGCAGAACATGACGAACCTGCTGCAGCGCCTGGCGCGCAGCGAGGAGCGGGCGGTGATGTACCTCCAGGGCCACGGCGAACCCCAGCTGGACGGGCGCGCGAACTTCGACCTCGGCGAGTTCGGGCGTCAGCTCGGAAACAAGGGCTTCCGCATCCAACCTCTCAATTTGGGCACGGCGCAGGAAGTGCCGCAGAATGCCAGTGTGCTGGTCATCGCCACGCCGCGCGTCGAGCTGCTCAAGGGCGAGGTGGAGAAGATCAAGCGCTGGGTGGAGGGCGGCGGAAATCTGCTGTGGCTCATCGATCAGGAGCCCCTGCGAGGCCTGCAGCCGCTGGCGGAGTCCCTGGGACTGCAGCTCACCGCTGGCGTGGTAGTCGATCCGACTGCAGCGGAGCTGCGTATTCCGCCCACGATCGCGCTCGCCACTTCCTACGGTGTCCACCCCATCACCGAGAACTTCACCATGAACACGGCATTTCCGTTCGTCCGGCAGATCGGTACCAAGCCGGAAGGCTCGGATTGGCACGTCACGCGGCTGGTCGAAGTCGCGCAGCGAGGCTGGGTCGAAACCGGTCCCCTGGACAAGGAACTGCACTACGACAAAGACCACGACGTGCGCGGGCCGATCACGGTGGCCGTGGCGCTGGAGCGCAAGGTCAAGGACAAGAGCCAGCGCATCGTGGTCGTCGGCGGCAGCGAGTTCCTCTCCAACCAGTACGTCGGGCTGCTGTCCAATCTGGATCTCGGGGTCAATATGCTGAACTGGCTGGCCGAGGACGAGAAGCTGATCACCGTGCAGCCGAAGGCCAGGGTGGACAGCGAGCTGCGCCTAGGCCGGGCCGGACTGGTGAGTATCGGCGTCGGCTTTCTGATCCTGTTGCCGGTCCTGTTCGGACTGACCGGGTTCATGATCTGGTGGCGTCGGCGCAGGAGCTGATGGCCTTACGCTTGCACCAGGCAGCGCGATGAAGCGCGGTTGGGTGGTCAACCTCGTGCTGTTGGTCGGCGTGATCGGCCTGGGCTTGTATGCGTATTACAAGAGCAACGAGCCGAAGGAACCGAGCTACAAGCTCTCCACGCTGACTGCTTCGGCGGCCAAGACGATCGTCGTCGAGTCGCGGTCAGAGCCCGCCTATCGGCTGGAGCGGCGCGGCGATGTCTGGTTCCTCGCGGCGCCGACGCAAGCGCGGGCGGACCAGAGTCAGGTGCAGCGTATCCTCGACTTGCTGTCGGCGTCCAGCAAGGAGAAGCTGGCGGCCGGCGACCTGCAGCGCTTCGACTTGGCCACGCCTGCGCTCAAGGTGGTCATCGACGGCCAGACGTTCGCCTTCGGCGGCACCAACCCGCTCACCCAGGACCAATACGTCGCCACAGGCGATGGCGTATACCTGGTGTCGACGTATTTCGCGTCGCTCGTCCCGAAGCAGGCGGACCGCATGCTCACTCATCGGTTGTTCAGCGATAGCGAAGTGCCGACCGGTTTCGCGCTGAACCGGTTCAGCGTGGAGCGGAAGGACGGCAAGTGGACGCTGACGCCGCAGCCCGCGCAGGATAACGAACGTCCGAGCCAGGACGACCTGAACCGCTGGGCGGACGACTGGCGCTATGCGTCTAGCCTGGCGACGCGGACCTGGAGTGGAAAGCCGGGCCACGACCTGGTGCAGGTGAAGCTGTCGGACGGCAAGACCCTCACGCTGACGATCGTCCAGACGGCGCCGGAGCTGGTTCTGGGGCGCGCGGACGAGAAGCTGCAGTTTCAGTTCTCCGGCGAGATGAGCCGGCGGCTTCTGCAGCCGCAACCGGCCAAGGACAAGCCCGGTGCCGGAGCTTCCTGAGGTCGAGACCACTCGCCTCGGGCTCGCGCCCCACGTCCAAGGCCAAACGATCCGCACGGCGGTGGTGCGCAACCCGCACTTGCGCTGGCCCGTGCCGAAGCACCTGGCGCGGCTCGTGGCCGGCCGAAGGATCGAGCGCCTGGAGCGCAGGAGCAAGTACCTGCTGCTGGATTGCGGTGGCGGCTGGCTGATCCTGCACCTTGGCATGTCGGGCAGCTTGCGCGTCGTGCCGGCGGATCGACCGCCCGGAGCGCACGATCACCTGGACATCGTGTTGGAATCAGGCCAAGCGCTACGGCTGCATGATCCGCGGCGTTTCGGGGCAGTCCTCTGGCAACCTGGCGAGCCCACCAGAAACAAGCTTCTGCGCGACATCGCTCCCGAGCCGTTCGATCCCCGGTTCAATGCGCAGTGGCTGTTCCAGCACACGCGCGGGCGGCGAGCTGCGATCAAAAGCCTGTTGATGGATCAGCGCCTCGTCTGCGGCGTGGGCAACATCTACGCCAACGAGTCGCTGTTTCGTGCCGGCATCCATCCCGGAAGGGCGGCGGGACGTATCGGAGAGCAGCGATACGCGAGACTGGTCGAGGCGATCCGCGCAACCCTCACTGAGGCGATCCGCGCGGGCGGCAGCACGCTGCGCGATTTTGTGAACGCAGACGGCAACCCGGGATACTTCCAACAGCAGTACTTCGTGTACGGCCGCGCGGGCGAGCCGTGCCGGCTGTGCTCCACCGCGATCCGCACGGTCCGCATCGGACAGCGGTCGGCCTTCTATTGCCCGCGCTGCCAGAGATAGGAAAGCGGCCGGCCGGCGCCGGCGCAGCGTTGCCGGCCTACGTCAGGCCTCGGTCGACTCGGACTTGGCTGCCATCAGGGCAGCGTATTTGAGCTCGAGCTGCTCGCGCGTCTCAGGCACGCCGGGATCGAGCACGATGCAGTCGACTGGACACACTTCGATGCACTGTGGCTGCGCGAAATGGCCGACGCACTCGGTGCAGCGCGTGGGGTCGATGCGGTAGATCAGCTCGCCTTGCGAGATCGCCTCGTTCGGGCACTCGGGCTCGCACACGTCGCAGTTGATGCACTCGTCGGTAATCAGCAGCGCCATCGCAAGCCTTACACGGGGTGCATTCGCTGCAGGCGCGACAGGATCAGCGGATTGACGAAAGGAGTGACGTCGCCGCCGAGCGAGGCGATCTCGCGCACGATCGTCGCGGAGATGAACATGTATTGCTCGCTCGGGGTCAGGAACACGGTTTCGACGTCCCGATACAGTTGGCGGTTCATGCCCGCCATCTGGAACTCGTACTCGAAGTCGGACACCGCACGCAGGCCGCGCAGGATGATCCTGGCGCCGTGCTGCCGCAGGAAGTCCATCAGGAGCCCGGAGAAGCCCACGACCTCGACATTGCTATACGCGGCGAGCACGTCCTTCCCCATCTGCACCCGCTCGTCCATGCTGAAGAAGGGTCGTTTGCCGCGGCTGTCGGCGACTGCGACCACGACGTGATCGAACAGCCGAGCGGCGCGACGAACCAAGTCTTCGTGCCCGCGGGTGATCGGGTCGAAGGTGCCAGGATAGACCGCTTTGTTCACTTGGCCGTCGCCTCCACAAGCTGGTAATGCACGGCTCCGGCGCGTCCGCGCTTGACCGCTTGCCACCCCGGCGGCAGCTGTGCTGGGGCCGGGGATTCCAGGTAGACACGTGCTCCAGGCATCAGATGCTCGGCCAGCCGGGAGAGCAGCGATGCGACCTCGCCGGGAGCCTGCTCCCAGAGCGAGTAGGGCGGGTCCAGGAACACGACGTCATAGGTCCCGCGCCGGGTGCGGAGGAATTCTAGCGCATCGGCGTGCACCACTTCCACGGACTGCGCCTGAAGCGCGCGTGCGTTGGCGCGCAATGCCTCTACCGCTTTTCGATCCTGTTCCACGAGGATGATCTCGCGTGCGCCACGCGACGCGGCCTCGAAACCGAGCGCACCGCTGCCGGCAAACAGATCCAGCCCGCGCAACCCGGTGAGGTCCTGGCCCAGCCAGTTGAACAGCGTCTCGCGTACGCGGTCGGGCGTCGGCCGAAGCCCAGGCACATCGGGGAAATGCAATCGGCGGCTGCGCCACTGCCCGCCGATGATCCGCACCCGGTTCACTCGGATCGATCGGCAAGCTACTGCGATGGCTTGGCGCCCACCACCACCGTGGCCATGCGGTCGGGGTGGATCCGGCGCTGGAACGCGTCGCGGATCTGCTCCAGCGTGACCGCCTCGACCTTCACTGGGAAGGTGTCGAGGTAATCCAACGGCAGCTGATAGAAGCCGATCACGGCCAAGTACTCGACGATCTTGCGGTTGCTGTCGATGCGCAGCGCGAAGCCGCCCACGATATTCTGCTTCGCTGCCTCCAGCTCCTCCTGGGTGGGGCCGCGGGCGACGAAGTCTCCTACCACGGAGCGCACCACCGCCAGCGCTTCTTGCGCTTGGTCGCCCCGCGTCTGCAGCCCGACCTGGAACGCTCCGGGCTGCTCGTAGGGAGCGAAATAGCTGTAGACGCTGTAGGACAAGCCACGCTTCTCGCGTACCTGCTCGTACAGCCTCGAGCTGAAGCCACCTCCGCCGAGGATGTAGTTACCGACCCACAGCGGGAAGTAGTCGGGGTCGTTGCGCCTCATGCCGGGCTGCCCGACCACGATATGGGCTTGTGTGGATGGGTGCTCGATGTCGCGTTCGACAGGGCCAGCGAGCGCGGGGACGGAAGGCAGACCCGACACTGCGGCAGAGCCCGCGGGAAGCCCGCCCGTCAGGGCCTCGGCGATTTGCTCGGCGCGGGCACGCGTCACGTCACCCATGATCGCGACCACGGCGCGGTCGGCGTTGTAATGGCCGCGATAGAAGGCGACCAGATCGTCGCGCGTCAGCACGGGAACCGTGTCCGGCTCCCCGTTGCGCTGGGCGTAGGGATGATCCTGGAAGATGAGGTGCGCGAGGGCGCGCGTGGCCTTCGTCTCGGGCTTGGTGTCCGACTCCTTCAGCGCAGCCACAGCGCGCGCCTTCTCGCGCTCTAGCGTGGTTGGCGGAAATGAGGGCGCTTGCAGCATGCGGGCAAACACTCCGAGGGTCTCCCGCTGCTCGGCCTCGGAGGAGAGCGTGCGCAGCCAGTACCCCGCGCGATCGACGTCGAAGACCGGGCTGAGGTTTGCGCCTGTGTCGGCCAGCGTGCGCGCGATCTGGTCTTCGTCCATGCCGCCAGCGCCCAGGCGCAGCATCTGGAGTGTGAGGTTCGCCAATCCTGAGCCCTGTTTCGTGTCGCGCGCGGATCCGGCCGGGAACTCCACGATCACATCCACCATCGGCAAGTCATGGCTCTCGACGAAATACACTTGCGCTCCGGCGGCCGTGCTCCAATGCTGGATCGGCAGCGCGGCGCTGCATACGAGCGGGGCGAGCAAGATTCCCTGAAGGAGCAGCGAGGCGACGAGCCGAGTGGCGAGGCGGGGTGTCATGGCGCCGATCTCAGTGCCGATGCTCCGCCGGGGGCGGCGGCGCGGGCTTGCGCTCGCCGAGCGGCTCCGGCTCGAGTACGGCGATGGTGAGGTTGTCGTCGTGCAGATACTTGCGCGCTACCTCTCGCACCTGCTCTCCAGTAACCTGTGCCAGTTTGCGGGCCTGCAGCTCTACCGAATCGGGTGGCAACCCGGCATTGTCCAAGGCCCCGATCTCGCGCGCCTGCGCGAACATCGAGTCGAGCTGGAACACCTGAGACGCGGTCGCCTGCGCCTTCGCGCGCCGCATCTCTTCGTCGGTTACGCCTTGGGCCAGTATGCGTTGGATTTGGGCACGCAACGCTTTCTCCAGATCGTCGACGCTCTTGCCAGGCGCGGGGGTGCCATCCATGACGAACAGGCCCGGGCCGCGGTTGATCGGGCTGTAGTCGGCTCCGGCTGAGAGCGCGAGCCGGGATTCGCGCACCAGCTCGCGGTCGAGCCTGGCGGCATCGCTGCCATCGAGCACGGCGGCCAGCATCTCGAGCGCATACGGCTCCCAGTCTCGCTCCGGGTCCCGCAGGCTCGGCACGTGCCAGCCGAGCATCACGTACGGCAGCTCTGCGGGTGCGCGCACCGACACGCGCCTGGTACCGCGCTGGGCCGCTTCGAGCTGCGGTTTGCGCTCGGGCAGCGCGTGCGCTCCGATCGGCCCGAAGTACTTCTCTGCCTCCTCGATCACCTCGGCGGCGGAGACGTCGCCCACGACCACCAACGTGGCGTTGTTGGGGGCATACCAGCGCCGATACCAGGATCGCGCGTCGTCCGCAGTCAGACTCTGCAGGTCGGTCATCCACCCTACCACCGGAGTGCGGTAGGGATTGGCAGTGTAGGCCGCGGCCATGAAGGCTTCGTAGACCAGCGACTTCGGCTGGTCGTCGGTGCGCAGCCTGCGTTCTTCCATGACGACCTTAAGCTCGCGGGCGAACTGGTCGTTGGAGAGTTGCAGATTGGCCATGCGATCGGCTTCCAGCTCGAGGACCAGGGCCAGCTTGGACTTGTGCAGCTGCTGGTGATACACCGTACTGTCCCTGTTGGTGAAGGCGTTGTCGCGGCCGCCGGCGCGGGCGATGATCCGGGAGAACTCCCCGCCCGGGACCTTCGCGGTGCCCTGAAACATCATGTGCTCGAGCATGTGTGCCACGCCGGTGGTGCCGTTGAACTCGTCCATGCTGCCCGCCCGATACCACACCATACACACGACGACGGGCGCGCGGTGGTCCTCCTTGATGAGGATCTTCAGGCCGTTGGGTAGCGTGGACTCGATGACTTTCGCCGGTGCTGCGCGCACGCACAGCAAGGCGAGCAGCAGCGCCAGTGCGGCGCGCGATGCAATGGTGACAGGGGGCACGGTTTCGGTTCGAAGCGAGGAATCAGGGCTGTTAGAATCCGGCTGCGGGATGCAATTTATGCCATGGCGTCTCGCAGGGATGTGCGCGGTTGCGACGCGCGAACTAGCGATGGTGACGTAGCGATCTGTGACACGCCTCCAGTATGTTGAGTTCCCTCAAGAGTGACAAGAAGGATCCGCCGCAACCGCGCGGGTCGACGGGCTGGCTCTCACGCCTGAAGGCCGGCCTGGCCGCCACGCGAGACAAGTTGGGCGGGCAGATCGCTGCGCTGGTCGGACGCCACGCCCAGATCGATGATGCACTCTACGACGAGTTGGAGACGCTGCTGCTGTCGTGCGACGTGGGCGTAGCATCTACGCAGTACCTATTGGAGCAGCTGCGGCTGCGCATCGCGCGCCAGAAGATCAGCTCTCCGGCGCAGGTCCAGCACATGCTCAAGGAGTGCCTGCTGGAGCTTCTGCTGCCGGTGGCGCAACCGCTCGTCGTCGAGGGCCGCAGCCCTTTCGTGCTCTTGGTCGCGGGCGTCAACGGCTCGGGCAAGACCACGTCCATCGGCAAGCTGGCCCACTACTATCAGGCGCGCGGCAGATCGGTGATGCTGGCGGCGGGTGACACATTTCGAGCAGCGGCCGTGGAGCAGCTCAAAAGCTGGGGGGAGCGCAATGCCGTTCCAGTGATCGCACAGGACAAGGGGGATCCCGCCGCAGTGGTGTTCGACGCCCTGCAGTCGGCACAGGCTCGCGGCGTGGATCTGCTGATCGCGGACACGGCGGGTCGCCTGCCGACCCAGCTCCACCTCATGGAAGAGTTGAAGAAGGTGAGGCGCGTGATCACGAGGGTGATCCCCGACGCCCCACATGAGGTGATGCTGGTCCTCGACGCCAACACGGGCCAGAACGCAGTGAGCCAGGTGCGTGCCTTCGACGACGCGTTGGGCGTGACCGGGCTGACCGTGACGAAGCTCGATGGAACGGCAAAGGGCGGCGCCTTGGCGGCCATTGCCCGTTTCAAGCCGATTCCGGTCCGCTTCATCGGCGTAGGCGAGGGGATCGACGACCTGCAGCCCTTCGACGCCCGCCAGTTCGTGGACGCGTTATTCGACTAGGCCCGGCGGCCGCCCCGCATCGGCTGATGATCAGCTTCGGCCAGGTCCATAAGCGCTACCCCGGCGGATACGACGCCTTGCAGGATGTTTCGTTCGCGATCGAAGCGGGCGAGCTGGTTCTGATCACGGGGCACTCCGGCGCGGGCAAGAGCACGGTGCTGAAGCTGATGGCGGGGATTGAGTCCCCTTCCTCCGGAACCGTGCTGGTGAGCGGGCAGAACGTGGCGAAGCTGAAGCCGGCTGCGGTTCCGTTTCTGCGCCGCCGGTTCGGCATCGTGTTCCAGGACCACAAGCTGTTGCGCGACCGGAATGCGTTTCAAAACGTGCTGCTGCCCCTTCAGATCGCCGGCTTTGACGGTCGCGATGCAGCGCGCCGCGCTCGCGCTGCGCTCGACAAGGTTGGACTGCTCGCAAAGGAAAAGGCTATGCCGGTGACATTGTCCGGCGGGGAGCAGCAGCGCCTGTGCATCGCCCGTGCGGTGGTGCATCGCCCGGCCGTCCTCCTTGCGGATGAGCCCACCGGCAATCTCGACGAGGCGTACGGACGCGATATCGTACATCTGTTCCGTGCGCTCCATCAGGTGGGGGCGACGGTGGTGATCGCGACGCACGACCGCATGGTCGTGCAGAGCCTCAACGTGCGCACGATCTCGCTGAGCCGGGGACGGCTGGAGGCGTGAAGACTTGGCTGCGCGACAATGGCAGGGCGTTGCGCGACGCCGTTGGCCGTCTGCTGGCGAGCCCGCTCGCCTCCGGGCTCAACGTGCTGGTGATCGCCGTGGCGCTGAGCTTGCCCGCCGGCCTTTACTTGAGCTTGACCCGGCTGCAGTCCTTCACGCGCCAGCTGTCCACCGACCCTCAAATCAGCATCTTCCTGGCTCTGGATGCGACTGCGGGCGACGCCGGCTACGTCGAGCGGCAGTTACGTACTGACCCGGGGGTCGGAACCTGGCGTTTCATTCCCCGCGCACAGGCCTTGGCTGATCTCAAGCGCAGCGCCGGACTTGCAGACGTGCTCGACGATCTTCAGCAGAACCCGCTGCCGGACGCGTTCGTGGCGACCGTGCGAGACAACCGTCCAGAGACGCTGGAACGCCTGCGCGACGAGGCGGCGCGTTGGCCCAAGGTCGCGCATGTCCAGCTGGACTCGGAGTGGGCTCGCCGGCTGGATGCCGCCGTACGCTTGGGGCGCACTGGGGCCGCGATCCTGGGAGGACTGCTGTCTGCCGCTCTTGTGGCCGTGACGTTCAACACGATCCGGCTGCAGATCCTCACGCGGCGCGAGGAGATCGAGGTCGCCAAGCTGATCGGCGCGACCAACGCATTCATCCGGCGGCCGTTTCTGTTTTTTGGAGCGCTGCAAGGGCTGGCTGGCGGCCTGGCGGCGTGGCTCATCGTGGAGGGGGCGGCGTTCCTCCTGAACCGCGACTTGGGGATCCTGGCCAGCCTTTACTCGACCGACCTCCGGCTGCCTGGGCTGAGCCCGGCCGACGTAGCCGAACTCCTTGGATTTTCAGCGGTCTTGGGTTGGCTGGGGGCCTGGCTCTCGGTCACTCGCCATCTGGCGGAGATCGAGGGCCGATAGCCGACCAAATCAGTCGGGAACTTTAGGTGGAATTGGCACTCTTACTGCTCGAGTGCTAAACTGCAAGGTCTACAGGAGGAGCCGTTAATGATCAATCGCTTGCCTACCGCAGCGCTGGTCCTGCCCGCCGCTTCCGGCAGCCTGGAGAGCTATATCCAGACTGTGAACCGTTTCCCGCTTCTGTCCGAGGAAGAGGAAATGGGGTTGGCGCGGCGCCTGCGCGAGCACGATGACTTGGACGCGGCGCGTCAACTGATCCTCTCGCATCTGAGGCTGGTGGTCTCGATCGCTCGCGGGTACCTGGGTTACGGGCTTCCCCATGCCGACTTGATCCAGGAAGGCAACGTGGGGCTCATGAAGGCCGTGAAACGCTTCGACCCCGACCGCGGGGTACGCTTGGTGTCGTTTGCGGTGCATTGGATCCGGGCGGAGATCCACGAGTACATCCTGCGCAACTGGCGCATCGTGAAGATCGCCACGACCAAGGCACAGCGGAAGCTGTTCTTCAACCTGCGCAGCATGAAGAAGACCCTGGGGACTTTGTCGCCCAGCGAGACCGATGCGGTCGCGAAGCAACTCAACGTCAAGGCATCGGACGTCTCGGAGATGGAGATGCGCCTGGGCGGCCAGGATATTGCCCTGGAGCCGATGGGCGACGAAGACGAGGATGGCTTCGGACCGCTCTCCTATCTGTCCAACCCCGAAGATGAGCCTGGCCGGATCCTGGAGCACGAGGAAGGCGAGCGCTCCCGCGCTGAAGGATTGGCGCGCGCGCTGAATAGCTTGGACGCACGGAGCCGCCGGATCATCGAGGCCCGCTGGCTGCGCGAAACCGATGCTGCCACGCTGCACGAGCTGGCCGACGAGTTTGGCGTCTCGGCCGAGCGCATCCGCCAGATCGAGGCTCAGGCGATGAAGAAGATGCGCGGGCAGATCCAGGTCGCTGCCTGACCCGTCCCGAACTGCAGAATCGGAACGCCGCCCCCCTGGGCGGCGTTTTCGTTTGCACAGCTGCAAATCGTGGGCAGAGCGCCGGTATGAGATCGGGCACGAGTCCCGGAACCGATGCGCTCATGGGCACCGGATCTTCCACCTCCCGAGCCTCAAGAGGCCTTGAGGAGCTCGGCGATGTCGTGGGAATAGATGTCCGCGCTTTGACCGTAGCTGACGTACAGCCGCAGCCGACCCTGGGGATCGTAGATGTACGACCCCGCGGAGTGATCGACGGTGTAGTTGTTGGGATCGGCTCCTGGCACCTTTTGGATCACGACCTTGAACTCCTTCGCGGTCCGCAGGGTCTCCTCCTGCGTGCCCCGCAGCCCCAGGAACCCAGGATTAAAGGCCGTGACATACTGCTTGAGCACATCCGGCGTGTCGCGTTCGGGGTCGGCTGTGATGAACAGCACCTGGACCTTCTTCGACAGCGGTCCCAGCTTCTGCTGCGCGGAGGCCAGCTCGGCCAGCGTAGTCGGACACACGTCCGGGCAATGTGTGTAGCCGAAGAACACCACCACCACCTTGCCGTGGAAATCGGCTAGTCGCCTGGGCACTCCGTTGAAGTCAGGGAGCAGGAAGTCCTTGCCGAGATCGGTGCCGGTCACGTCCGTGGCGCGGAATGAGGGCGCTTGCGAAGCGCTCCCGCATCCAGCCAAGAACAGCAACAGCAGACCGGCCGGCAATAGAGCGCGTATCACGGTCTTGTCAGCGCAATTACGCGGGGAGGCGCAAGTAGTGGTCCACGAGCAAAGCGGCGAACAGCAGCGAGAGGTACACGATGGAGTAGCGGAAGGTCCGCTGCGCGATGCGATCGCTGTAATCCACGTGCACCTTGATCGCATACCAGAGGAATATGCCCCCGAGCAGCCCCGCCGCGGCGAGATAGATCAGCCCACTCATGCCGGTCGTGAAAGGCAGCAGGCTGACCGCCAGCAGGATGCAGGTGTACAGCAGCACGTGCAGGCGGGTGTAGCGATCCCCATGCGTGACCGGCAGCATCGGGACGCCGGCCTTCTCGTATTCGCGCTTGCGGAACAGCGCCAGCGCCCAGAAGTGCGGCGGCGTCCAAGCGAAGATGATGAGAAACAGCAGCAAGGCGTCGGAGCTGAGCTCACCGGTCACCGCGGTCCAGCCGAGAACCGGAGGCATCGCGCCGGAGGCTCCGCCGATGACGATGTTCTGGGGCGTAAGAGGCTTGAGGATCACGGTGTACACCAGTGCGTAGCCAACGAACGTGGCCAGTGTGAGCCACATGGTGAGAGAGTTGACCAGCAGATAGAGCATCGCCAGACCACTCCCCCCGACCGCGGCCGCAAAGCCCAGTGTTTGGGCCGGCGTCACCTGACCCATGGGCAGGGGGCGTGCGCGGGTGCGGGCCATGACCGCGTCGATCCTCTGCTCCACCAAGCAGTTGATGGCCGCGGCGGCACCTGCGACCAGCGCGATACCGACGGTTGCGAACAGCACTGCATCCAGCGGGGGCAGACCGGGTTTGGCGAGGAACATTCCGATCACGGCCGTAAACACGATCAAGGATACGACGCGCGGCTTCGTCAGCTGTAGGAATTGCTGGAAGCGCGGCGCGAGCGGTTTGGACTGAACGGTGGCGGACATGGCGGTTCTACGGGGATGCAGGATCCTCGTCAGACGAATCCTCGGCTGTAGGGTGCCGGGGCGGCGAAGCCGCCGTCGAAGTGTAGCATCAACGTAGATGCGAGGAGTACCGCGAGCCTCACCCGATCCTGGAGATCTGGAGCAGCCTGGTGAGGTCCTTTTTCACCTTGCTCGCATCGGCGTTGCGAGGATAGCGCAGGATCAGGTTTCCGAGCGGATCCACGATGTAGATGTGGTCACGCACCGACGTCTCGCTTGGAAGCTCCCTGAGCAGTGGGCTGCCTCTGGCGTAGATACGGTGTGTGCCTTGATATTCGAGCGCCAGCTCCGGGGCTGGCGGCTGGTCGTCGTCGATGAGCCAGGCGCGCTCGACGCGCTCCATATCCTTGCCCTGTGTCAGTCGGACCTGACGGATCGTGTACAGCTTCCGGCGGCAATACTCATCACAGGCGCCGGAATCCACGATCACGAATACCCATTTGCCCGACAGAGCGGCGAGCTTGAACTGCGTGCCGTCCGGTTGGCGCGCGGCGAGATCGGCTACCGGCATGGCTGGGATGAGCTCCCCATAGTTCGTGAACGCCGTCGGGCGCCATAGGTAATACATCGCGTAGGCGGCGAGCGCAGGCAGCACCGCGACGGCGGCCATGAGCCACAAGCTACGCCGCTGGCGCTGCGCTGTGCTTCCGCTTGACGGTGAGGACGACATACAGGACGAAGATGGCCAGCGCCATCGCGAACCACTGTGCGGCGTACGCGCGATGTCGATCGACGCCCACGTCGGGCGGCGGCCAGTCGCGCGCCAAGCCGTCTCCCAGATCGTTTTGAGCGCGGATGATGATCGGCTGCAGCTCCAGCCCGTAGGCGTTCCGGTACCGCTCGACCGTGACGTGCTCCCAGACCCTGCCCACTTGGACCCGGTTGGACAGCTCAAATCCGCGTTGATTTCCAGGCAGCGCCACGCCCTCTACTCGGATGTGTCCGGCTGGTGTGCGCACCTCCGGCAAATGACTGCGGCTGGGGCCGGCCGCAACCCATCCGCGATTGACCAAAACGCAGCGCCCGCCGTCGTTGAGCCGCAACGGTGTAATCACCTCATAGCCGGCCACACCTTTGCGGGTTCTGTTGTCCAGATAGACCGTGTCCTGCGCCAGGAATTCTCCGCTTGCCTCGACTTTGTAGTAGGCCATGTCGGGGGTCTGAATGGGTTCCGCCCCGAGATGCAGAGGTGATCCGTGCTCTGCTCGTTCCATCCGACGCTGAAGCTCGAGCTTCTGCCCGGCACGGTCGAGCTGCCAGCTTCCTAAAGCCAGGGTCAGTGCAATGCCGAGTGCCGCTGCGACCGTCGGCAGAAGCCGCGGCCTGAGATTGAGGCGAGAAGCCATGTCCCTAACTCCCGCGAGGCAGCCGATAGCGCCGCCCAGTGCGCAGGAGTAGACTCCGGTGAAGCGTACAGAGGTTCGAAATGAGAGTTGTGGTCATCGTGATGCTCGTGCTGATCGTAGGCAGCCTCGGATCGGCTCTTTGGTTCCTGATCCGCGATAAGGGCACCACGGAGCGGACCGTCAAGGCACTGACGGTGCGCATCTCGCTCTCGATCGGGTTGTTCCTCCTGCTCATGGCCGGCTACTACTTGGGGCTGATCCCGAAGACCGGCCTGCACTGATCCAAGCTTCCGACCCCAGAAAAGACACGCCGCACCCTCGGGTGCGGCGCGCTCGGGCTACCCCGCCCGCAGCGGGACCGCCCCGTCTCCGGTTCCGCCTCTACAGCCAGTACACCAGCACGAACAGCAGCAGCCAGACCACGTCGACGAAGTGCCAATACCACGATACGGCTTCGAAGCCGAAGTGGTGGTCGGGCTTAAAGTGCCCGAGCAGGCACCGCACCAGGATCACGATCAGCATGATCGTGCCCAGTGTCACGTGGAAGCCATGGAAGCCCGTGAGCATGAAGAAGGTTGCGCCGTAGGCCCCGGTGGTCAAGGTGAGATTGAGTTCTGTGTAGGCGTGGTGGTACTCATACGCTTGCAGGCATAAGAAGGTGATGCCGAGCACTATGGTCAGCAACAGGCCCAGGTTCAGTTGCGCGCGGTTGCCCTTCTTCAGACCCCAATGCGCCCAGGTCACGGTCGCTCCCGAGGACAGTAGGATGAGAGTGTTCACCGCCGGAATGCCCATTGCGTGCATGGGCGTGAACATCTCCTTCAGGCCGGGGCCCGCGACCGGCCACGCAGCCTTGAACCCCGGCCAGAGCAGCTCCATCGTCTCGCCGCTACCCAGCCACGGCACGGACAACACGCGCATATAGAACAGCGCGCCGAAGAAGCCGGCGAAGAACATCACCTCGGAGAAGATGAACCAGCTCATCCCCCAACGGAAGGAGATGTCGACCTGCTTGTTGAACTTGCCGCCTTCGCTCTCTCGGATGACGGTGCCGAACCAGCCGACCAGCATGACGATCAAGACGGCGAGCCCCACCAGCACGACCCACGGGCCAGCACCGACTTGATTGAGCCACATCACCGCGCCGCTGGCCATCAACAGCAGCGCTACGGACCCGACGATGGGCCAATAGGAAGGTTCCGGCAGGTAGTAGCGTCCAGCCTGAGTCGCCATTTCGTTTTCTCCTTTCTCCCCGAGTGTGTCTGGACTGACTCTCGCTTCAGCTCGTCACCAAACGCACCACCATGATCAGAACAAACACGAACAGTGCCGCACCGATGATCCCGGCGACGATCACCTGAACCGGCGTCAAGCTTGCCGCGTCGGCGTCATGGTCCTTGGACCTGCGCACGCCGAAGAAGGACCAAAACACCGCCTTGGCAACCTGCAGCGGCCCGGCCCGCTTGGCCTTTTGGTCGCTTCGCTCCGTTTGCGCCATGCGTCGGACCGCTCAGCCTGCCTGTCGCCCCGCCCCTTCCACCTTGAAAAACGTATAGGACAGAGTGACGGTGTGAACATCCTGGGGCAGGTTGGGTGTGAGGACGAATACCACGGCCATCGAGCGGGTCTCGTGCGCTTGGAGCTGTTGCCGCGTAAAGCAGAAGCACTCCAGCTTCTTCACATACTGCGCGGCGAGCTGCGGCCCGTAGCTGGGGATCGCCTGCCCCATCACCGGCTGGTCCGAGGCATTCTTGACCTCGTAGAGCACGTGCACGAGCTCCCCGGGATGGACCTGCAGGCTCTTGGTCAGCGGCCGGAAGGTCCAGGGCAGGTCATCGCGCAGGTTGGAATCGAACTGCAGGGTCACCACCCGCGTGCGGTCTACCTGTGTGTTGACCGGGGCGTCGGCGGACTGGATCTGGTTCAGCCCCACCGCCTCGCACAGCTTGTTGTAGAACGGAGCCAGCGCGAACCCGAAACCGAACATGACGCCGGCCACGACCACGAGCTTCACCAGGAGGACGCGATTTTCCGGCTTGCCGTTCATCCCGAAGGCCACAACCAAATACGCACGATCACGCCGACGAAGAAGGCCAGGGCCACCGACAACAGGATCAGCGCGGTCTTCAAGTTCCTGGCCACGCTCGACGCTCACCACGCGAAGCGACGCCGCCGGAGTCCAGCCGCAGCATGCTCATCTGACCACCGGTGGAGTCTCGAAGCTGTGGTACGGGGGCGGCGAGGACAGGGTCCACTCCAGCCCGTCCGCACCCTCCCACGGCTTGTCCGCTGCCTTCGCTCCACCGCGGATGCACTTGACCACGATGTAGAGGAACAGCAGCTGCGAAAGTCCGAAGCCGAACGCGCCGATGCTCGATACCTTGTTGAAGTCCGCGAACTGCAGCGCGTAGTCGGGGATGCGTCGTGGCATGCCCGCCAAGCCCAGGAAATGTTGGACGAAGAACGCGACGTTGAAGAAGATGAACGAGAGCCAGAAGTGGATCTGTCCGAGCTTCTCGTCGTACATATGTCCGGTCCACTTGGGAAGCCAGTAGTAGATGCCTCCAAAGATCGCGAACAAAGCGCCCGCCACGAGCACGTAGTGGAAGTGGGCTACGACGTAGTACGTGTCCTGGATTTGAATGTCGATGGGAGTGATCGCGCACACCAGCCCCGTGAACCCGCCCATGGTGAACAGGAAAATGAAGCCGAGCGCGAACAGCATCGGGGTCTCGAACGATATCGAGCCCTTCCATATCGTCGCCACCCAGTTGAACACCTTTACCCCGGTCGGGACTGCGATCAGCATGGTGGCGTACATGAAGAACAGCTGCCCCGCTGCCGGCATGCCCACGACGAACATGTGATGGGCCCAGACGATGAAAGACAGGATCGCGATCGAGGCGGTGGCGTAGACCATCGACGAGTATCCGAACAGCGGCTTGCGCGCAAAGGTCGGAATGATCTGCGACACGATCCCGAACCCGGGCAGGATCATGATATAGACCTCGGGGTGCCCGAAGAACCAGAAGATGTGCTGGAACATCACCGGGTCGCCGCCACCGGCCGCGTTGAAGAAGTGTGTATCGAAATGGCGGTCGGTGAGCGTCATGGTCACGGCCCCCGCCAGCACCGGCATGACCGCGATCAGCAGATACGCGGTGATGAGCCAGGTCCAGACGAACAGTGGCATCTTCATGAGCGTCATGCCGGGGGCGCGCATGTTGAGGATCGTGGTGATGATGTTGATCGCCCCCATGATCGAGGATGCCCCCAGGATGTGGATGGCGAAGATCGCCATGTCCATCCCCGGCCCCATCTGAATCGACAGCGGCGCGTACAGCGTCCATCCGGCGGCCGTCGCTCCGCCCGGTGCCAGGAACGAGCCGACCAGCAGGATCGCGGCGACCGGCAGCAGCCAGAAGCTCCAGTTGTTCATGCGCGGGAAGGCCATGTCGGGCGCGCCGATCATCAGCGGCACCTGCCAGTTCGCGAAGCCGACGAACGCGGGCATGATCGCCCCGAACACCATGATCAGCCCGTGCATCGTGATGAGCTGGTTGAACATCTCGGGCTGCACGATCTGCAGGCCGGGCTGGAACAGCTCGGCACGGATGGTCAACGCCATCACGCCGCCGGTGAGGAACATGATGAACGCGAACCACAGGTACAGCGTGCCGATGTCCTTGTGGTTAGTCGTCATGATCCACCGCATGATGCCAGTGGGATGGTGGGCGTGGGCTGTATCCTGCGCGTGGCCGTAGGCTGCTTCCATCGATGTCTCCTGACTCAATTCGTCGTCCGCGACTACCCTGCGAATCCGGACCCTCGCACCTGGGCGCTACTTACGCGCTGCGGCGATGTCCTTGGGCTGCACCATATCGCCCAGCTTGTTGCCGAAGGAATTCCGCTCGTAGGTGATGACCCCGGCGATCTCCAGATCGGAAAGCTGATTCTTCCAAGCGACCATCACCGGGTTCTTCTTGCTCCCGTTGGTCACGATGTCGATGTGGCCGGCAATCGGGCCGGTGGCGATCTTGCCGCCCGCAAGCGCAGGGAATGTGGGAGGCAGGCCCTGTCCGTTTGCCTGATGGCAGGCCACGCAGGTCTTCGAATACACCTTCTCGCCCTGCGCCATCAACTCTTGCATGCTGTAGGTCTTGCCCGCTTCCGCGGCCGCGGAAGCGGTGGCCTGGGATTTCTTCGCCGTCTGCTGCGCGACCCATTCCTTGTACTGGGCCTCGGGCAGCGCTTCCACCACGATGGGCATGAACCCGTGATCTTTGCCGCACAGCTCGGAGCACTGGCCGCGGTAGGTGCCGGGATTGTCCACCTTGAACCAGGTGTCGCGCACAAATCCGGGGATCGCATCCTGCTTGACACCGAACGCAGGCACCGACCAGGAATGGATCACATCGTTGGCGGTGGTCAGGATCCGCACTTTCTTGCCCACCGGCACCACCAGCGGGTTATCGACTTCGAGCAGATAGTGCTCTCCTTTCGGGGCGATGTTGTCGATCTGCTCGCGTGGTGTGGACAGCGTGCTGTAGAAGCTGATGTCCTCGTCGAGATAGTCGTAGCGCCACTTCCATTGATAGCCCGTGGCTTTGACGGTCATGTCCGAGTTCGAGGTGTCCTTCATCGCCAGCACGGTCTTGGTGGCCGGCCATGCCATGAATACCAGGATCAGGAACGGGATGATGGTCCAGATGACCTCGACCGTGGTGTTCTCGTGGAACTGCTCCGCCTTGTGGCCGACCGACTTGCGATGCCGCCACAGCGCGTAGAACATCGCGCCGAAGACGACGATGAAGATGACTACGCAGATGAGCAGGATGATCGTGTGGAGCGTATAGATCTCGCGCGCGATGATTGTCTGCGGCGGCTGCAAGTTGTACCGGCTCTGGGCATGCACGAGGCCGGCCGCGAAGCAGAGAAACAAGCTGGCGAGTGTCTGCGCGGTTCTTCTGATCATAGTCTCCCCGAGGTGGTCTGCACTCAATGAGGGTTTCTCAGTTGTTCGCGGAGAGTCTGCGCGAGCGCTTCGCGCTGCTCCTGCGTGAGGTGATGCCCGAACTCCACTTGCCGACCGTGCGACCGAAGCGCGAGTGTGGTCCGGCCCGGCTGCTCCCGGTTCAGCACGACCTGCGCCCACCAGCGGTTGAGCTCGAACCGGCAGACCGTACCTGTCTCCCATCTTTCAACCAGCACGCGATCTCCCTGAATGGTGATGCTCTCGTAGTCTGCGGCATGCCGGTCCACATACCGGAACGCGAAGAAGAGCACGACCATCTCCGCTCCGGCGAACGGAAAGACGAGCCATGCGCCGAGGAAGGCAAAGGCGAGCGAGATCGCGAGAGAGATGACTGCGAGAGACCCGAAGACGATCGCTCTACCGGCGGACGTGAGGGAGTTGTTCCTTCTGGCGACGAGGAGGTATTCCGCGGGCTCGCTGGCGTCGGCGCAGTCCATTCAGCTTCTCGGGTCCACTTCTCCGGCGATTGCAGCTGCGGGTCTCCCGTCTCGCAGCGCGCCGAAATGTAGCACACGCTCCGCACACCCGCAAGGACGGCGGCCGATGATGGCGGCGAGGAATGCTTCTCAACTCGCCGGATCAGCGACGCCATACCATCGGCGCCGCATCATCGGCGCCGCGGCAGCTCGACGTGCACCACCGCACGCCCGTCAGCTGTAACGCGCGGGCCCTGTTCGGGTTTCCAGGCGTGGCCATAGATGATCTCGAGGGTCACGGGCAGCCGGCCGTCGCGGCGCAACTCTTCGTAGCGCCGGAACAGGCGATCGCGCCATCGCGGGGTGCGCAAGCCGCCACCGCCCGCTTTGGCAGACAGCGCGCCGCTCGAGCGCAGGTCCTGCAACAGGTCCTGCAACCGCGCGTACGTCACGAACAATCGCTCCATCTCCATCACCGGGTCGGCGAACCCCGTGTGCACGAGCAGGTCGCCGAGGTCGTGCATATCCGTGAACGTGTGGACCGGCGTGCGCCCGCCGGCATCGGCGGCTGCGCGAGCCAGCTCCTGCAGCGTGTCCGGACCCAGCGTGCTGAACAGGAGCAACCCGCCGCGGCGAAGCACTCGGTGCGCCTCGCGCATCGCCGCCTCCGGGGCGATGCTCCAATGCAGCGCGAGATTGGACGCCGCAAGGTCGACCGACCCGGTGCGTACTGGCAGTCGCTCGAAATCCGCGCACAGCTTGTGGATCGACGTTCGCTTGACCATCGCACGCAACCACTCGGAGCCGCCCCGGGTGCGACCGCGCTGGCGCAGCATCGGGAGGCAGGAATCGAGCGCTAGCACGCGGGCTTTCGAGTAGCGCCGAGCGAGAGCGCCGGCGGCTAGCCCGGTGCCGCTTCCCAGATCGAGGATCTGCGTAGGGGTCATCCGCACCAGATCGAGCCGCTCGAGCAAGCGTGAGCAGATCTCGCGGCTGACTGATGCGCTGGCGTCGTAACTCGCGGCGGCGCGCGCGAACTGACGGCGGATGCGCTGCTTGTCGAGGGGTTCGGGGACGGACATGCCGGAATGACGGGCGGACAGGGCCAGGCTGGCTGCTGTTAGACTGCGTTGCAGGATGATAAGTGCAGGGTCCCCGAAGTCAATGCTGGCCCGCGCGGCGGACGCCACGCGTAAGTTAGTGCAGCGCTTCGCGCTCCCTCAACGGTGCCTGTTCTGCCGCAGCGCGGACGCGCGCGGCGGAATCTGCCTGCGGTGCCGAGGCGATCTTCCGGGCTGGAATGCGCAGCGCTGCCCGGTCTGCGCCGAGCTCTCGCCAGGGGGTGAGCGGTGCGGGCGCTGCTTGCTGGACCCGCTCGAACTCGCGCGCGTGGTGACCGCGGTGTCTTACCGCTTCCCCGCTGATGCGGCTATCCGGCGTCTGAAGTATGCAGGAGCCCTGCGCCTGGCCCGGCCGCTCGGCGCGCTGTTGGCCGAGCGCGTCGCTTTGGAGCCGGCGCCGGATCTGATCGTGCCGATGCCGCTCTCACCGCAGAGGCTGCGGCGGCGCGGTTTCAACCAGGCTCTGGAGCTTGCTCGGGTGGTCGCCGGCAAGCTGGGCGCACGCCTGGACATGCAGCGCTGCGTCAGGGCGCGAGATACGCCGCCGCAGGCGAGCTTGCCGTGGGATGAGCGCCAGCGCAACGTCCGCGGCGCTTTTGAATGGCATGGGGCGCTGGAGGCTTCCCGTGTGGCAGTGGTCGACGACGTGATGACCACCGGCGCCACGCTGGAGGAGTTGGCGCGGACCCTCAAGCGCGCCGGTGCCCGGGAGGTCGTCGGATGGGTTGTGGCGAGGGCAGAGAGTCGCTGACCGCGCCGCTCGCATCTGTTACTGCCGACCGCTGGTCAGCGGAGTTGGGACAGCTGCTGGTCGACGAAGCTCGCCAATTGCGAGTTCAGACCACCCACGTCTCGGGCCCGCTGGAAGGCCGCGCGGGCCTCTGCAGGGCGCTGGTCGGCCTTCAGCTCCACCCCCATGCCCAGTAGCCAGAGCGCGGTCTGCGGCGCCAGTTGCGCGGCGGCTTTGTAGCGCTCTGCGGCCTCCTTGTGCTGCCCCACCCGTGAGTAGGCGCTCGCCAATATCGCTTGGTATCCCGCGCTCGCCTCGCCGGAGCGTGCGGAGCGTTCCAGCGTCGCCAGCGCATCGGCGTTGGCGCCACGCGCAAGCTGCAGCCGTGCCAACGCCATGGCGAACCCGGCATGCCGGTTATCGATGTTCAGGCGCTCATCCAAGAGCCGCTCTGCGTCCTCGCTCCTACCCCGGTCCAAGCACAGGCCAACCAGCGCTTGGCGCGCCTTGTCGGCAAGCGGGTCGATGGTGAGCGCCTGATGCAAACTGTCCTCCGCCTCCGTCACGTCGCCGATCTGCAGGGCCGCCAAGCCCCGCCGGGTTTCTGACTCGGCCCGCTCGCGCTGCGATGGTGGCCGGACCTGTTTCTGAATGCTGGGTCCGGGTCGCGCGACAGGGGATGCGGGCGGTTCGGCATTCGCCGCCATCGGCGCGCTTGCGCCGGACAGGCCAGGAGGGACATCGGCGGTCGTTGCCGGTTCGGGGGCTGTTGTCGAGAGGCTAGTCTCCGCTTGTCCGGTGGCTTGGGGATCTTTGCGCTCGGCGCGCGCAGAGGCGTCTTCAGGACGCGCTGCAACTGTGACGAGCGAGCTAGGACGGACCGCCACCGCCCGGGGTGCGGCCACTGGGATTTGTGACGGGCCGGGGCTGATTCTGGGGGGCCTGCTGACTTGGGCGTCGACCGCGGGTGCGGCCTGGGAAACGGCTTCCGCTGGGCCTGGAGCTGTGGCGGCGGTCCATGATCCGGGAGCAGGCGCCAAATGAGGCCGAAACAAGACCCAAAGCAGGAGCGCGGCGCCCGCACAGCCTGACACCACGATCCATACCATACGGTGCGTTCGAAGCCGGGGGGCTGGGCGGACCGCCCGCACCAATTCCCGCATTTCCACCCCACGCCCGTGGCGTCGCTCGAGGTCCTGGAGGACCTGGTTGATCAGGCTCATCGCATCAGCAGCCAGGTTCCCACGGCAGCCGCGGCCACCGTAGGCATCCAGCACCACCACCAGCCGTCCTGTAACACGCCGACTGCAGGAGTGTCGTTCGCGGCAACGCGCACATGCCGGGCCCGCACTTCGTGACCGCCTTGGCCATAGGCGAGCATCAGGCATTTGTGCGCCACGATGTTTACCAGCCGCGGGATTCCGCGCGTGCCTCGGTAGATCGCCGCCGTGGCCCGCGGCGTGAACATGCGTGCCCCGACGTAGCCCGCCACGCGCAGCCGATGCTCCAGATAGTAGGCGAGCTCCTCACGGCTCAGCGCGCCGAGGTGGTATTGGAACGTGATCCGCTGGCGTAGCTGGCGTACTGCCTCCGCCTCCAGCCGCAGATCCAGCTCCGGCTGACCGAACAAGACCACCTGCAGCAGCTTGCGCTTCTCCGTCTCCAGGTTGCTCAGCAGCCGCAGCGCCTCCAGAGTTTCGAGCGGCATCGCCTGCGCTTCGTCGAGGCATACCACGACGCGCTTGCCGTCGCGCGCCGAGTCGAGAAGCGTCGAGTTGAGCTCCTTCAGCAACTGGTGCTGATCCGCGCCCGCGTCGAGCTGCAGCCCGAGCTCCTCACCGAGCGCGAGCATCAACGCGTGCGGGTCGAGACAAGGGTTAGGGATATAGGCCGAAACGTAGCCGGCGTCGAGCGTGGACAGGAAGCGGCGGCACAGGAGCGTCTTACCCGTACCCACCTCGCCGGTGATCTTGATGAACCCCTCGCCGTTCGCGACCGCCACCAGCAGGGTGTTGAGCGCCTCCTGGTGGGAGGCGCACGAGAACGCGAAGCTAGTGTCCGGCGTGATGCCGAACGGCAGCTCACGCAGCCCGAAATGGCTCCGATACATGACTCAGGCAGTGTGCGATGTCGTCATTGCTTGGGCGCCTGCGGTTGTTTCGCTGCGTCGCCCTGCTGGGCCGCCGGCTTCTGGGGCGCGACTTCGTCGCGCCAGTAGCGGGCGAATTCTTCGTGCTTATAGTCGCGGATCCGGTTGCGGGCATCTTCGGCACTCTGCCTCCAGCTCTCGTCGCTGTTGATGACGGTCGGCTTGAGCAAGATCACCAGCTCGCTCTTGACCGAGCTGCGGTTGGTGTTCTTGAACAGATGTCCCAGGACGGGGATGTCGCCCAGTCCGGGTACTTGCCCGTTGTTCCGCGAATCCGTTTGTTTCATCAGGCCGCCGATGGCCACGATATTCCCGTTGCCGACGCGCACGATGGTGTCGGTTTCGCTCACGCTGCTCGAGGCGAGTGGCAGCTTGAACACTCCGGCGTCACCCAAATCCACGCTCGTCTGCTTCTCGATCACCAGGCTCACCGACGGGTGAAGGTGCAGCGTGATCAGACCGTTCTCGTCGATCTGCGGCGTGACGTCGAGAGCCACCCCGGAGAAGAAGGGCTGGGTGATGATCGTCGGCGAGTTCTGCACGGCGCCGCCGATGGTCGTGGTCTGGTTGGTGGTGACGTTCGTAACGAAGAACTGGTCGGTGCCCACCTTGAGCACCGCCTGTTGGTTGTTCAGCGTGGCGATGCGCGGACTGGACAGCACCTGCAGCTCCCCCTGGGTTTCCAGGAAATCGAGCAGCGCGGCGAAGTTGCTCGTCTGGAACGCGAGCCCGAAGATGGTCCCCGGCACGGAGGAGCCCGTCAGGAGCGTTCCGGGAAACGCGGGGTTGGACGCGAAGATGGAGTTAGGCAGCGGCTGGCCGTCCGGCCCGATGGTGGTGAAGGTGCTCATCCCGCCCAGCGGGCTCAGGTTCGTCCCCGGCTGCAGCACGCCTCCGGCGATGCGGGCGTTGCTGCCGGCGTGGAACGCGGCCCAGTTGATCCCGGTGGCGAAGTTGTCGCTGAGGTCCACTTCCACGATCTTCGCTTCCAGCAGGACTTGGCGCGCGACCACGCCCTGCATGGTCTTCAGGAACTGGTCCACCTCGCGCAGCTCGGAGGGCATGGCACGCACCAGCACGACTCCGGATTCGGCGTTGACGATCACGTTGCGGCCTTCTCCGCTGCCGACGATGGCACGGAGCGCATTGTTCAGGTCGGTCCAGAAGTTGAGCTCGGAGGTCGTCTCGACTCTGCTGCTCTCGAGTGCGTGAGCGGTGGGTCCCTGTGGAATGGTGGCGGTGGCGGCGGTAGCGGGGGCGCCTTGTCCCTGGGTGGTCGAATCGGAGATCGCGCCGGAGGAGACGCGCAGCTCGCTGCGGCCCTTGCGCTGGTTATACAGGTAATTGACCTGGAACACGCGCGTTTGCATCGACAGCGGCTGAACGAAGATGCGGCTGCCCACCACCTTGTATTCGTAGCCGTACAACTCGCGGAGCGTGTCTAGCGCCTCGAACATCGTGACGTCTTTCAAGTTCACGGACAACTTCTCCGTGACCCCGGGAGGCACGATCATGCTGTAGCGGGTGCCCGAGGCGATGGCCAGGAATACCTCCTGCGCCGGCGCGTTGTTGACGTTGAGGTCGAAGCGCGTCTCGCCCGCCTTGTCTTCGACCTTGGGCATCTCCACCACCAACGGCGGCAGAAGCGCCTGGCTGACCGCCTCGGAGGGGCTCGCTGCGGACTTCGAGGAGGCGGACTTGTCGAGCTCGCCGATCGCGGCTTCGTAGTGCGTTTTCATTCCTGCGTGCTGGGCGCAGCCCAGAATTAGGCTCAGGGAGACGAGCGCTAGCAACTTGGATTTGCTCGTCATCGTGGTCTCCGCGGTCCCGGTGTCCTGTGGGCCGAGGTCCGAGCGTTCCGGGGCGTCTCCGGTAGGCCTATCTCCCGTGTCGAGCCCGCCGGTCGCTTCTCGACGCCCGGGAAAAGCTTCAGAGTGCGCGACGTGCCGCCGCCGAGCAGGACGACCTCGGTTTCGGCCACCCGCACCAGACGCACCCCTCTGAATTTTTCGCCCAGCATCACATGCTGGCCGCTGATGATCGCCGAGCGGCTGTCGGAAGAGATCAATACCGATTGGAGGATCAAGCCGCCACGGTCTGGACCGGCCGGCAACTGCCCGACGCTCTGGAACGCTGCTGGCGGTCTCGTCGGATCCGAAAGCACCTGCGCGCAGACTGCCTGAACGCCAGCAAGCCCCAAGGTCAGGATCCAGATCGAGGCGTGCGCCCGCATGCGTTACACCACCAACCAGGCCTGATCCAGGCTCAGCGTGTACAGCGTCAGCGCCACCTGGATCCTCGGAGGGGCGGCGCTCATCACGGTGCGGCCCCAGTAGACCTGCCAGGTCTGCTTTTCGAGCCGCGCAACGTAGGCGAGCAGATCGAGATAACTGCCTTCGACGACAACCTCTACCCCATGCTTGAAGACGTGATGGGGAGAAGCGGCCCCACCCAGCGATGGCATCGACTCGGCAGGTGCCGAGTTCGCCCCTTTGCCGACCCCGGCCGCGGTTTGCTCACCGCCGGCCTTGTCCAATAACGGCGCGGCAGGCAGATTGCGCAGGCCCACGATCCGCACGCGGCGGTCCTGGCCCACCAGCTCCTCCAGCATCGCGGCCATCTTCTCGGGCGGCACCAGCGTGCGCTGGAGGCTCAAGAGCCGGGCGTCGATTTGTGCGATCTGGCTGCGCCGCTCCGCAACGCGCTGGCGCAGGGCCGCGTCGGGGTCGTGTTGCAGTGCGCTCTCGAGCTCGCGCTTCTCTGCTTCCAGTGTGAGGATCTGGTTCTGCGCCTCGGCGAGACGGCTCGAAAGTGTCTTGGCCCGTTCCAGGGCGGGCGCGGCTCCCAGCGCATAGGGGAGCACCAGCAGCAGGCTCGCGCCCGCGGCCAGGATCAGGATGCGTTCACGGCGCGCGAGGGCATCCAACCGCTTGCTGTATCGCTGTAGCAGCGCCTTCACTTTCTGGACCCCTGCTGCATCGCTGCGCCTGGCGACTCCGGTATGCGGCTGGACAACCGGAACTCCAGGAATTCGGCGCTCTTCTTGGCCTCGTTCGCCGACAGCGCTGCCGCTGGTTTTTCGATCCGCAGTGCCTCGAACGCATGCCCGCGCAACACCTCCTCGTGCCGCAGCATGCGGAGGTAGGTGGGCACCAATTCCGCCCGCACCGTGCGGCCCTCGATGACCACGTCCGATCCCGCTCCCGCGATGCTGAACCCTGTGAGCCAGACCCCTTCCAGCGTCTGACGGGCGAATGCGCGGAAGTATTCGGAGACGCCCTTGGTATCCCCCAGGGCCCCGCTGTGCAACACCTGGACCACCTCGTTCCGTCCGGCGAGCAGAGCGTCGAGATCCGCGAGTTCTGCGCTGAGCTGGGCGCTCGGGCGGTGCACCGTGACCTGTTGTGACAGGCTCGTCACCTCGTTGCGCAACGCCGTCAGCCGCTCTTCAACGCGCTGTTCCTCCCGCGCTGTGTTTGCTGCCTCCAGGCTGCTCCATGCGACGCCGATCAAGCTCACCAGCAGTAGTCCTCCGAGGCCCAGCAACACCATGCGCCCCGAGAACAAGTCGGCTGTCGGCAGCAGCGCCGGGTTGTAGAGGTTGATCTGCTGCATCACGCCGCCGCCCGTTCGTCACGCAAAGCAGCGCCGACGATGTGCAGCCAGTGCCCCTGGCTCGGGACCTCGCGCATCTCGGGCACCCCGGCGAGGTCCAAGACTTCGCTCAGATCGAGGACGCGCACCGGCAGATCCAAATGCTCCGCCAGCTGCTGCTCGAGGCCGATCTCGCCTGGACGTGGCGCCACCAGCAGCTTCGAAACCGTGAGATGGTTGTGCTGTCGGTCGAAGTGGTCCAGCGTGCGCTGCAACTCCAGCACCAACCGCTCCATGGTGTGCTCGCCGGGGACGGCGACCAGCTGGTCTGCCGCGATGTCGGTTCGGCGGGCCAAGTAGAGCTCGCCGCCGGCCGTGATGGTCAGCATGGCGCCTTGGTCGTCAAACGCGAGCAGCGCAAGCCCGCGTCCCGCTTCCTCGAACAAATGCGCGATGTTCCGCTGCGCCATCTCCGGCACGTCGATCGCCTGCAGGGACAGCCTTGCATCGCGAAACAGCTGCATGCGCGCGCCGATGCGCTCGTTGCGGGCGCACACCGCAAACAGGTGTTGCCCGCGGAGCGCACCGGAGCGCTCGGCAGGAACCTCGGCGATGTCCACGGTGGCGGCGTCCACGGGATAGTCGAGCAGGTCCTTGAGCTTCCAGCGCACCGCGGCCTTCAGCTCGGATCGCGGGACGGCAGGCGCCTCGATGAGCTGCATCCGGTAGTCGCTCGCTTCGAGCATGGTCGAGCAGCGGAAACGCTCGGCGCGCACCGCGCGCCCCACCGCCTTCAACGTCTCGAGATCGCCGCCCCTTTTGGCATACGACTCGCACAGCTGAACCACGGGACGCCCCGAGCTGCGTCGCTCCACCCGGGCGAGGTCCATCCGATCGGCATAGATGCCCACGGCGAGCCAGTCGCCTCCTTTGCTCTTCGCACCGAACAGCGCCACGTTGTCCCCTATCCGGTGCGTCGCGCGAAGAGCTGGACCGGCCGTCTCGTCATCGCCGAGCGTCCCGCGTGGAGCTTTGCGACTGGGCCAGCCCGGCCCCGGCCGGCGCTTCCGCTCCGGGTTGCCTGGATGGCGCCAAGAAGCGAGTGGTCGTCGCGATCGTCAGCGGCTGTACGCATGATCAGTCTGTGAGGCGGCAGCTTGACATTGTCCTAGTCGGGATGCGCGACGCCGATCTGCCGGCCAGGGTGAGGGCTGCGTGGGTTGACTGCGCCAACTGGCGGGATGTCCTTGCGCCTAGGCCGCGCTGGCGTGCGCGGCGACCTGGTCGGTCACGCCGGTATTAACGACGCCTGCCTAGCGCCGCTTTAGGGCCGAGACGGCGCGAGCATCGGTCGAAGCCGTCGCGTGCATGGCGCTACAGGCGCTGGCGCTGTCGATGGCGACGCTCGACGAGTCGTTCAAAAGTGGCGCTGCAACTCGTCCTGCCCGTGGCCGGGTCTTGCAGACAGGAAGGGGCTCGGCCATCGATGGCGGCCGAGCCCCCTGCGTGTCGCTACAGCCCCGGCTCCCTCTGGAGGGCGATCGATCCTCGCCGCTGGTTCAGGTGTCAACCGAATCCCGGCAAGCGTGCATCTAACCGGTGCAGATCACGGTGACGACTGCGGACATCGTGGTGGAGCCCTTCGTGCCGTTGATCTGGCAGGTCGTCGTGGTGCCGGCTCCTGCGCAGGCGCCGCCATTGGTCACGACAGCGTACGCCACGCCCCCAGTGCTCGGGAACCCGCCGGTAAGCAGTTGGCCGAGATTGGCGGTGGTGCAGACCGCGGCGTTGGCGCCGGCGATGCTGACCGTACCGGCGTGGCCGGCAGCGAAGGCCCCGTAGTTGATCGCCGAACCGGAGGCGACGGCACCCGCCACACCCTGCACGGCCGCGGTCAGCGCGTCGTTGGTGAGGTCGATGAACCTCGGAAGCGCGACGGCGGCCAAAATCCCCAAGATGATGATCACCACCACCAGCTCGATGAGCGTAAAGCCCTTCTGCATACTCTTCATTGACATCTCCATCGGGTCAAAACGAAACCGGAATCCGGGTTGCTATCCAACGCCGCCGCATCCACCGCAAGAACAATGCCCGATCGCGGGCATGCCGACGGCGTTGCGCCACGACGCTCAGCCAGCCGCGTGGCCTGCGTTTGGGTCAAGAGCAGTTGCTGCGGTCTGTCGGGTTCGTTGGATCGAGCCCGCTGCTGTATACAGGGGCGCCATTGGCCGCCGCCTCCTGATAAACGATGGCGCAGTTGAGGTGGTTCTGGTCGGTGGAGATCCTGATTTGGTTCACCCCTGCGGCCGGGGCGACCGCCCCGAGAGTGAAGTCCGGAGAGCTGACCCCGGCGGCGGTCGCGATCGAGCCCGCGCTCGGATATCCGTTGGTCATGCCGATGGTCACCCCCTCCATCACCACTGCCGTGTTCGGCGCAAGGCCCTGCGTGAGCTGGACGGAACGGGCGAGCGAAGCCGCTGCTTTTACCGATCCCAGCGCGCCGTTGATCTTGGCGATGCGCGCGTCGATCTGCAGCGAGACCAACTTGGGGATCGCCACGGCGGCCAGGATGCCGAGGATGGTGATCACCACGACCAGCTCCACCAGCGTGAAGCCCGCGGCGCGGAGCCGCTTCCTTGCCTGCTTCCAGAGTTGCATCTGGGTTCTCCTATGAGGCGTCAGAACCAGCGATACGGCGCCACCGATACGAAACGTGCCCCGACCGCCGTCATGTCCGTCGCGGGCTGCCCGAACGGCCGTACCAGCTGCACGTGCCACCGCACCCGACCGCCGGCTTCGCCACCGGAAGAGAAGTGGCGGTCGAGATCGACCACGTAGACCAGTTCGGCGCGTGGCCGGTCGAAATACCAGGACCCGCCTGCCAGGCGCGCCGGCTGATCCGCCGTCACCTCGCCCGCATAGCCGGCCATCGGCCGCTCCAGCCAGGCCACCGGGTTTTCGCGTGCGAGCGCGGGGTAGTCGATGCGCCGGCCTTCAGCCATCAGCGTCCCCACACGTAACTGCAGCGCGAGCTTGAGCGTGGTGGCCGTGTACTCCATGCGCGCCTTCTCGGCCAATTCCTGGTAGAAGAGCACTCGATCCAGCAGCGCCAATAGACACGCGCCGATCAGCGTCAGGCTCACTGCCAGCTCCAGCAGGCTGAAGCCTGAACTCGCAGGGTGCCCTGGCGAGCGCATGGCGCCAATCGGCAATGCCGGTGTCACGTCGCTTCACCTCGAGTCACCCTGGACGCCCAAACGCCGCCCGGCCCAGATCCCAGATCGGCAGGAACACGCCGAGCGCCAGGATCAGAACCAGCACGCCGAGCAGTACGATCAGAATCGGCTCGATCTGCGAGCTGAGCGTCTTCAGCTCGTAGTCGACCTCGCGGGTGTACAGGTCCGCGACCTCGTCCATCATGTCGTCGAGCGAACCCGATTCCTCGCCCACCAGGATCATCTGCAGCGCCACCGGTGTGAACGCCCCCGAGGCGATGGCGGTGCGCAGTACGCTCTCGCCCCGCTCGACGCCCTGGCGCATGTGCTCGATCCGCTGGCTCAAGAACGCGTTGTCCACCACCTGCGCCACCAGGGTCAGGCTCTGCACGGCGGTCACGCCACTGCGCAGAGAGAGTGCGAAGCTGCGGGCGAAGCGCGCGAGCGTCCCTTTGAGGATGATCTTCCCCGCGATCGGCAAGCGCAGCTTGATGCGGTCCCAGCGCATGCGCCCATCGGCCGTTGCGACCCAGAGTCTGAACCCACCCCACGCCGCAAGCATCAGCGCGAGCAGCAGCCACCAGTAATTCAGCATGAAGTTGGAAAACGCGATCAGCCACTGTGTGATGACCGGCAGCTTGGCGCCGAAGCCTTCGTACACCTTCGCGAAGGCCGGGATGACGAATAGGTTGATCACCGCAAGCGCCACCGCCATGACGACGACCACAAAGGTCGGATAGCGCAGCGCGGACTTGACCTGCGTGCGCATGAACTCCTGAAACTCGAGGTGGTGGAACAGGCGCAGGAAGACCTCTTCCAGCCGCCCGGTTGTCTCGCCCACGTAGACCATGGCGATGTAGAACGCCGAGAAGATCTTGCCCTGGCGCTGCAAAGACGTGGACAGCTCGCGCCCGCTCTCCAGGCTCATGCGCACGCCCTTCAGGGCGTCCTTGAAGACCGGGTTGGTGCTGGACTCCTGCAATCCCGCGAGCGCACGCAGGATCGGAACTCCGGCCTTGAGCAGCGAATACATCTGACGGCTGAAGAGCATCAAATCGACGGGCTTGACCTCGCGCTTGATGAGCTGCCATCCCGCCGTAACGCTCTGTGACGAAGCGTGGGTCTCCCCGATCTCCACCGGCGTGACGCCGCTCGCGAAGAGCTGGGTGGCCACGGCCGCGCTGTCGGGTCCCTCCAGCACTCCCTGCACCACCTGACCGCTCGCGTCGCGCCCCTTGTAAGCGAAGTAGGTCATCCCAGAACTAATCCTCCAACTGCGAAGCGACCTTCATCGCCTCGTCCACGGTGGTGCGCCCCTGCGCCGCGAGCGTGGCGGCGTGGTGGCGCAGCGTCTGCCCCTGCATCTGGGTGCGGGCCGCCTGGATGAACTGCGCCGGGTCGCCCGAGCTAGCTGCCTCTGCCACCGGGCGCGTCATCTCGAGCAGCTCATAGACGCCGGTGCGCCCGAGATATCCGGTCGCATTGCATTGGGAGCAGCCGGAACCTCGCAGGTACTTATAGGAGTCGACGGCCTCGCCCAGCTCGTTCCGCAACCACTCTCGCTCGCCGGGCAGCGGTTTGTGTTCCTGTTGGCAGCTTTCGCATACCAGTCGCACGAGGCGCTGGGCGAGAACGAGGTGCAGCGACATGGCCACCATGTAGCGAGGTGCGCCCATGTCGAGCAATCGGATCGGAGTGCTCAGCGCGTCGTTGGTATGGAGAGTGGACAGCACCATATGGCCCGTCATCGAGGCGCGCAGTCCGACCTCGACGGTCTCCTGATCGCGCATCTCGCCGACCAGGATCACGTCTGGGTCCTGACGCAATGCCGAGCGCAGGACGCGTCCGAAGGTGAGATCGATCTTGTCCTGCACTTGGACTTGATTGATGCGCGACAAGCGGTACTCGACTGGGTCCTCGACCGTGATGATCTTGCGCTCCGGGCTGTTGATTTCCTCGAGCGCGGCGTACAGCGTGGTGGTCTTGCCGCTGCCCGTGGGGCCGGTGACGAGGATCATGCCGGCCGGCCGATGAATCACTTCGCGCAGGCGCGCCAAGATCGCCGGCGGCATCCCGAGGCGCTCCAGCGTGAGCAGCCCGGTGCTCTGGTTGAGCAGCCGCATGACCACGGACTCGCCGTACTGGGTGGGCATCGTGGACATGCGCACGTCGACCTGCGCGTTGCGAACGCGCACGTTGAACCGCCCGTCCTGCGGCAGGCGTTTCTCCGAGATGTCCAACGCCGCGCTGAGCTTCAGCCGCAACACCAGGGCCGATGCGATCTTGATATCGGCCTCGGTTTGCACGTGCAGCACGCCGTCGATCCGGAACCGGATCATGAGGCGGCTCTCTTGCGGCTCGATGTGGATATCGGAAGCACGCACTCCGACCGCGTCTTCGAACATGGTCTGCAGCAGGCGCACCACCGGCGCATCCTCGACCGCCGCAGCAAGCCCCAGCGCGGCGAAATCGGTGCCTGTATCGCCCAGCTCCTGCCCGAGCTCTTGCGCGAGGCCGCTAATCTCCTCGGTGCGGCGATAGACGCGGTCGATGGTCTGGATCAGCAGCGACTCGGTGACCACCGCGAGTTGGATGTCACGCTTGAGCCAGCGGGCGATCTCGTCGTAGGCGAACAGATCGGTCGGGTCCGCCATCGCGACACGGTAGAACGAGCCGGTGTCTTCGAGCACGATGGCGCGGAAGCGGCGCGCTTGCGTCTCGGGCAGGCGCATGGCCACCTCCGGCTTGATGACAAAGTGCTTCAGGTTCACGTACGGGACCTGGAGCTGGCGTGCGAGCGCGGTCGAAATCTGTTCTTCGGAGACCATGCCCTTTTCGACGAACACGCGCCCGAGCTTGCGCCCGCTCTTGCGCTGCTCGGCAAGCGCGTCCTGCAGCTTGGCCTCGGTCAGCAGGCCCTGCTGCAATAGAATCTCGCCTAATCGAACCTTCTCTGGTCTTGGCATCTGGCGTGCCGCCTGCCCGCGGCTTCGCTCACTGGCTGCTTCTCAGCCGGTTTCTCGGAGCCCCTCAGCAGTGCGTTGATATCGCAACAGTTTCATGCCCGTCGATCGGTCAGCCCATGTTCGCCGTCGTGCTCGTTGAGCCCGAGATTCCACCCAACACCGGCAACGTCATCCGGCTGTGCGCCAATACCGGCGCGCAGCTCCATCTGGTACGCCCCCTGGGGTTCCGGCTCGACGACCGCGACCTGCGGCGTGCAGGGCTGGACTATCACGAGTTCGCCGCTATCGCGGTGCACGACGATTGGGCGGCGTGCATGAGCGCCTTAAACGGCCGCCGCCTGTTCGCCTTTAGCACGCGTGCCGCCCGCCGCTTCGACAGCGCTGGATTCGCGCCCGACGATGCATTCGTATTCGGATCCGAGACCCGGGGACTGCCGGCGCAGTTGCTTGCAGGATTCGCGCCCGAGCATCGGCTCCGGCTGCCGATGCGGGCCGGCGTTCGCAGCCTGAACTTGTCGAACGCGGTGGCGGTGGTGGTCTACGAGGCTTGGCGACAGAACGGCTTCGCCGGCGCAGGCTAAGGTTGCGTCAACCTAGGGCGCGGAGCCGGCCGATGAGAGATAGGGAAAGCCAGCGGCCACCAATCTCAAGCGGGCGGGGCTTTGGATCGGCCGAATCCATGCAGCGAGACCTCCTGGCGCATTGGCGAAGCGGCACAGCCAGCCTCGCCTGGCTCGGGCGGGAACGAGTCTCCCCTTCGGGCTCTGGCCTCGTATCCTCCCCCTGCTCGTGCCGGGTCGGCGGGGCGCTAACTCCGATATTCGCGTTTGGGATCGCGGGACAGAAGCTCGTCTACGGCCGCCTGGGGACCTAGGCCGTCGTAGAGTACGCGGCAGACGGCGGAGACGATCGGCATATCCACCGACAGCGAGCCGGCGAGCCGGGATACCTCGCGCGCGCTGTGCACGCCCTCGGCCACATGACCCAGTTCGCGGAGGATGTCCGGCAGTTGCTGGCCAGCGGCCAGCCTCAGCCCGACACGCCGGTTGCGCGACAGGCTGCCGGTGCAGGTCAGGATCAGATCCCCGACCCCGGACAGCCCCATGAAGGTCTCCAGGCGCCCCGCCAGGCGCAGACCCAGCCGGGTGATCTCAGCCAGGCCACGCGTGACCAAGGCGGCTCGCGCGCTCTCGCCGAAGGCCAGGCCGTCGGAAATGCCGGCTCCGATCGCGATCACGTTCTTGACCGCACCGCCCACCTCCACGCCGACCACGTCGTCCGTCGAGTAGACCCGCAGGCGCATGCTGTGCAGCTCTCGCGCCATCCGGGCGGCAAATTCGCTGTCGGTCGCGGCGAGAGTTACGGCAGCCGGGATGTCGCGCGCGACTTCGTCGGCAAAGCTCGGACCCGACAGCACGCCCCGAGGGAGGCTTGCCGGCAACTCTTCGTCAGCCACCTGGTGCGCCAACCGGCAGCTGCCCGCTTCGAATCCCTTGCATACCCAGATCAGCGGAGGAGGATTGCCTTGCGCGACTAACGCGCGCAGCGTGTCGCGCAGGCCGTTGGTGGTGACCGCGACGATAGCCGCCTCTTTCCCGGCCAGCGCTTCGCCCAGGTCGCTGGTGATGGCCAGTGTGTCGGGTAATGCAATGTCGGGCAGGTAGCGACGATTGACTCTGGTCGAGCGCATTGCCATGCACTGCTGCGCGTCGCGGGCCCACAGCGCGACGACGTGCCGAGAACTGAAGGTGACCGCCAGGGCCGTGCCCCAGGCCCCGGCGCCGAGCACGGCGAGTTTCATATTCCCCAGAGCTCGGTGATGTGGATATATCCGGTGAGGCCGTCACGATGCTTGACCTGGGCCCAGTTGTCGAGGGTGTCGACGAGCTCCAGCAGCAGGCCTTGCTCGGCCTGAAACACCACCGGTGCCGAGTCGTCGGGCGCCTTGCGCACCGGCGCGCGTGGCACCCGGAGCATGACCATACGCTCGCTCGAGAGTCGACTCGCCTCGATCCAAGCCAGCTCTCCGGTCGCGTCACGCACCTTGAGCCAGGCGCCAAGGGTAACCACGATTTCCACCGGGTAGCCGTGGTTGAGCAGCGCCACCTTGCGCCCCTGAAGTGAGGGGGCATCGTATAGCACGGCTGCGGGCGCGCCGACAGAGCGGAACTCGAGAGCTGCTGCGGGAAAGCTACACGCCAACCCGGCTATGGCGAGGCACCACGCTACGCCGCGCCGCGCGCCGCTATTCCGCGCCCAGGGCGGGCTGGCCACGGGCTATTGTGTCGTCGCCGGTGCCGGTTGTGCCTGCTGCAGGCGCTGTTGGTACAGGGCCTCGAAGTTCACCGGGGCCAGCAAGAAAGGTGGAAAACCGGCCCGCACGACAGCGTCGGAAACGGTCTCGCGCAGGTACGGAAACAGGATATTGGGACAAGTCACTCCCAGTAGCGGCTCCAGGCTCTGGCTCGGCAGGTTGCGGACCAGAAAGATGCCGGCCTGATGGACTTCGACCAGGAACACGGTCTTCTCGCCCAACGTGGCCGTGGTGGTCACGGTTACGACCACCTCGTAGTGCTCCTCGTCCAACGGCGCGGCGCGCGTTCCCAGCTGGATGTCGACCTTGGGTGCGTCACGCTCCAGGAAGATCTGAGGGGCGTTCGGCACCTCGAGCGAAAGGTCCTTGACGAAGACTTTCTCGATGGTGAATACGGGTTGCTGGGGCGTTTCGCTCATGCTCTCCTCGCGATGCGGCATTGTAGCCCGCCGCGCTACGATGTCGCTGGTCAGCGCTGGTCCGCGTGGCGCAGCAGCCAGGTCCGCAACGCTGCTGGATCGAGCGCTCCAGCGACCCGGTCTATCTCTTCGCCCTGCCGGAACATCAGCAAGCTGGGGATGCTGCGTATGCCGTACCGCTGGGCGATGTCTGGCTCGGCCTCGGTGTCCAGCTTGCCAAAGCGCAGCCGCAGGTTGTGCTCCTGCGCGGCTCGCGCGAACACGGGCGAGAACGCTTTGCACGGCGCGCACCAATCGGCCCAGAAATCCACCACCGTGGGCAGCTCATTGCGGAATACAAAGGTATCGAAGTGCTCGCCGGTCAGATTTACGGGCTTGCCATCGAGAAGCAGGACGTGACAGCTGCCGCACTTTGGCCTGTCGCCCAGCCTCTCCTGCGGTACTCGATTTACGCGGAAGCAAGCCGGGCATACGAGCTGCGTCATTCGGGCGCCGACTCCTCGTGCAATAGCGGATCGAGCTGCCCGGTCCGGTCCAGGGCGGCGAGCTCGTCATATCCCCCGACATGGACCGCTCCGATGTATATCTGCGGCACGGTGCGGCGGCGCGTACGCTGCATCATCTCACGCCTGCGGTCGGGTTCCAGGTCGACGCGGATGAGCTCCATCTGCTCGACCCCTTTGTCCCGCAACAACTGCTCCGCCATCGTGCAGTACGGGCAATACCCCGTGACGTACATGCTGACCCTGGCCCCCATTCAACTTTCCTTCTCCACCGGCATGTTGGCTTGCTGCCACGCGCCCATCCCGCCGGCGAGCCCGACGGTCTCCGTGAAGCCCTCGTCGACGAGGCTCGTGCACATCTGACCCGAACGCTGACCGGTTTGACAGACGAGCAAGATCGGCCGGTTCTTGAACTTCTCGAGCTCTTTCATGCGGTCCTTGAGCTGGCCCATCGGGATATTGCGCGCGTTGGGGATGTGCCCGGATCTGAACTCGTGCGGTTCGCGCACATCGACGATGACCGCGTCCATCCGATTGATGAGCCGCACCGCATCGGCCACCCCCACCTCGCGCGCGCGCGAGAACAGCTTGGCCACCGTAGGCCAGATGAACAGCACGCCGCTCACCACGGCGATGATGACAAGCCAGATGTTCTGTTGAATGAATTCCACGACCGACTCACTCATGTCCTGAACCCGCGCCGACCGTCCTCGTGCTCTTGCGAGCGTACTCGAGCAGCGGGCGCAGCTCGGCTATTCCGTCGTCGATCCGTCGCTGCAGCAGCAGGACCACCGTCGAGCGTTCGTCGGGATAGCTGGCAACTGCCAGATCCCACTGCCGCTCCGCGGCTCTCTGCTCACCGCTGAGTGCCAACAGCATCGCTTGCCGGAATACCACATCCTCGATCGGAAAAACCCGCATCGCCCTGCTGTTGACGATCAGCTTGTCCGTCAGCCGCTCCCGGTCGATGCTGATGGCGCGCGCGAGCGCCATCTCCACGTAAGGAGTCAGTAACGAGCTGCGAGGAATACCGGCCAGAGCCTGGTTTGCCCGAAGCACCACATCCGGCGGTGCATGGAAATATCGGTAGCGGAAGGTGACGAAACCTTCGACCACCGCGTAGTCGCGATACAGCTCGATCGTCGCGAGCCATCCCAGCGACAACAAGCCGCCCAGCAATAGACGGCCCGCGCGCCCACCCTGACCCAGGCGCAATCTTATCGTGCGACCCTCACCCAAACCAAGCACTACAGCAGCCACTCCTAGAAAGAACGTGTACCACAACGGGTACTCGAGCATGCTGTGGACGGCGAGAACGAGGGTAATCGCCCAGATCCACCAATGCGACGGCGTGCGAGGCTGGCGCACGAGACCTGCGACCCAGAGCGCTCCGAGCCCAACCAGGATCGCGAGCCCGACCAACCCGAACTCGGCAAGCACCTGGAGCACGAGGTTGTGCGCATGGTCTGTGAACGTGGACAGCGCCACTTCGGGCGCCTGCTTGTTCAGGAGGAACTGATGCCAGCCGTACGACTTGAACCCTATTCCCAGCAGCGGCGAATCCAGGAACATGAGCAGCGCCGCCTTCCAGATGCGGAATCGCAGGTCCGTGGTGATCATTGTGGACGTGACCCGTTCCCATGGAGCATGCCGGACGAGAGTGGCGGGACCGGTGGGCTCGATGAGCCAGGCGAGCAGCGCCAGCAGCACCAACACTGCGGCGGAATATGCCAGCAGGCGCCGGTTGGCACGCGAGCGGTCCTGCCAACAAAACACCGCGGACAGGGTGAGCAGGCCGATCCAATAGAACCAGCTGGCGCGGGAAGCGGCAAGGCTCAGCACGAAGACCAAAACGCTCACGGCCACCACGGTCCACACCAGCGGCAACCTGTCCTGAGCGTAGAGGTACCCTGCGCCGATCAGACCCAAAGTCAGATAGTCGGCGAGCTGATTCGGCTGGCCAAGATTGGCCCAGACCCGATCCGGCGAGCGCGGCATCATGAGCCCGGACAGGACATCGGTCCCAACATATTGGGCCCAGCCGATCAGCGCGCTCGCGAATGCGCCCGTGAGCAGGAACCAGGATAGCGCGGACGCAACGCGGTCCAGTCCCAGCTCGCGACGCAGCAACCCGCCCAAGACGACCAAGCCGGCCGCCCACAGGAGGTAAAGAACGCCGAGCAGTCCCACTTGCGCGTACGGGAGCCGGCCGACCAAGAGCTGCAGCAGAATCAACACCGCAAACCCAAGCGGCATCAGCGTGGCGCGCGGCAATTCCAGGCGCTCCGTGAGACCTAGCAGCGCGCTCATTGCGATCAGTCCGAGCACTGCGGCGAGCGCCTCGGCTTGAAAGCTCGGGATCGGTGGGGACTTGTCGGCGACCAGAAATGGCACTAGCCACATCAGCCCGAGTGCCCACGTGCTAACGACGAGCAGCCGTTTCGTCGCGGTCTGCGGCGGCAGGATCTGCCGCGTGGCCGCGGCGTGCGATGCCGACGCTGCAGGCACGGCGCCAGGCGGGGGCAAGGACATGAAGGGCAGAGTGGGCGGGTTTCGAAGCGAGGCACAGTCGCGGCGAGCCGCCGCTTGGAGCGCGACGCGAGGCGCCGCTAGAATAGTGCGCAGTTTACCCGTTTCTCGGAGAAGGCCGTCGTCTCATGTACAAGCTGGTCCTGTTGCGGCATGGAGAGAGCATCTGGAACAAGGAGAACCGTTTCACCGGTTGGACCGATGTGGATCTGTCGGACCAGGGGCTTCAGGAGGCGCACGAAGCCGGTCGATTGCTGCGTCAGTCCGGGTTCAGCTTCGATGTCGCGTTCACCTCCGTGCTCAAGCGAGCCATCCGCACGCTGTGGATCGCGCTGGACGAGATGGACCTGATGTGGATCCCGGTCATGAACTCGTGGCGGCTGAACGAGCGCCATTACGGTGCTCTCCAGGGCTTGAACAAGGCGGAGATGGCATCCCGCTTCGGGGACGAACAGATTCTCATCTGGCGTCGCAGCTACGACGTCAGGCCGCCGGCGTTGGAGCGAACCGACGAGCGCTGGCCGGGCCGTGACCCGCGTTACCAGGGGCTGGCGCCGGAGGAGGTTCCGCTGACGGAATGCCTGAAGGACACCGTCGCCCGCTTCGTTCCTTACTGGACCGGAACACTCGCTCCGATGGTCCAGGCGGGCAAACGCGTGATCATCGCCGCGCACGGAAACTCCCTGCGGGCCTTGATCAAGTACCTCGACAAGGTATCCGACCAGGAGATCGTGGGCCTGAACATCCCCACGGGCGTACCCCTGGTGTACGAGCTGGACGCGGCACTCGAACCGTTGCGGCACTACTACCTGGGCGATCAGGAGAAGATCGCGGCCGCGGTGCGCGCGGTGGCGGCGCAGGGCAAGGCGCGCTGACGCCTTGATGGGATCGTCGCAGAGGCGGTCCTGCGTTTTCTTGTTCCTGTTCGCGCTGGCCTCTGCTGCGCCGGGGGCCCCCTCCGACCAGCTCAACGAGCTGCGCAGCCGCATCAGTAAGCTGCAACGGCAGCTCACGCAGGCCGAAGAGACGAAATCGGAGGCGGCGGATGCGCTGCGCGAATCCGAGCGCGCGATCAGCGACACGAGCCGGCGGCTGTTCGGGTTGGGCCAGGAACAGCGGAAAGCCAACCTGATCCTGCGCGAGCTGCAGGCGCGCAGAGTGCAGATGTTAGAGAGCACCGAGGCTCAACAGCAGCGGCTTGCAAAGCTGCTCTACCGACAGTACGTGGCAGGCCAGCCGGAGCCGCTGCGGGTGCTGCTCAACCGCCAGGATCCGAACGACATCGCCCGCCAGATCCATTATCTGAGCTATGTGTCGCAGACCCGGGCCGATCTGATCGCAGCGCTACGGCGCGACCTGGCAGACCTAGACCGGCTGGCAAGTCAGACCGAGGAGCAGGCTCGCGTGCTCTCGCGCCTGCAATCCGAGCAGACCGAGGAGCAGCGGCGCCTGGAGCAGCAACGCCGTGGACGGGCTGATGTGCTCAAGCAGGTCTCCGACGAGATCGCCCGTCAGCGCAAGCAAATGCGGAGCCTTCGCCGCAATGAGCAGCGACTGGCGAAGTTGGTCGACAGCCTCGCCCGCGAGCTCGCACGTCCTCCCGCGGGTCGGGCGCGTCTACGCAATCAGCAACTCCCGGAGCCATCCGCGGCAACGGGCTCGTTTCACGACCTTAAAGGTCGGCTGCGGCTACCCGTAATAGGAGCACTCGCTAACCGCTTTGGAGCTCAGCGGGCGGACGGTGGGTTGTCCTGGAAGGGCCTGTTTATTGCTGCTCGTCAGGGCGACCAAGTGTTGGCCGTGGCCGCGGGGCGAGTGGTGTTCGCGGACTGGCTGCGCGGATTCGGTAACCTCCTGATTCTTGATCATGGAGGCGGCTATATGAGCCTGTACGCGAACAACGAGGCATTGTTGCGCCAGGTGGGAGACTTGGTTAAAGCGGGAGACCCGATCGCCGCCGTAGGGGCCACCGGCGGTAACCCCGAAACGGGTTTATACTTCGAGTTACGATTCCAAGGAAAACCATTCGATCCCCTCACCTGGGTGACTCTTAACTAGCGGTCGTACTGGGGCCTCACTCAGTTCAGGGCTGCGAGCTCGTGGCCGGCCCGAGCTAGCCTGCGGCAGTTTCAAGGAGAAAGCAATGCGCACCAGATTGCAGCAAGTGGCGCTGATCACGCTCGGAGCCCTTCTCGGCGTGCTCATCACCCTGAACTTCTCGGCCGTCGCCGAGAAGAGCACGGGGCCGCTTCCGATCGAAGACCTGCGTGCCTTCACGGAGGTGTTCGGCCGGATCAAGAGCGATTACGTCGAGCCGGTGGACGACAAGAAGCTCATCTCCGAAGCGATCAACGGAATGCTCTCTGGCCTGGATCCGCATTCCGCCTATCTCGACGCGGAGGCGTTTCGCGAGCTGCAGGTGGGTACGCAGGGCGAGTTCGGCGGGTTGGGAATCGAAGTCGGTATGGAGGACGGATTCGTCAAGGTCATCGCTCCGATCGAAGACACACCCGCGTATCGCGCGGGCCTGAAGCCGGGCGATCTGATCATCAAGCTCGACGACACGAACGTGAAAGGTTTGACGCTCAACGAGGCGGTCAAACGCATGCGCGGCAAGCCCAACACTGATATCACGCTGACCGTGATCCGCAAGGGCGATCCCAAGCCGCGCATCATCACACTGACGCGCGCTGTCATACAGATCCAGAGCGTCAAGTCCAAACTGCTCGAGCCCGGGTACGTGTATGTGCGCATCACGCAGTTCCAGGAGCACACGCCCGAGAAGCTGGCTGCGGCACTCGAGACTCTGTGGAAGCAGAGCGACGGCCAGGTCAAGGGTCTGATCCTCGACTTGCGCAATGACCCGGGCGGCCTGCTCAACGCGGCGGTCGCGGTCGCGGCCGCGTTCCTGCCGCAGAACGCGCTGGTGGTGTACACGGACGGGCGTACCGAGGATTCGAAGATGCGCCTGTATGCCTCGGCCGAGTATTACCTGCGCGGCGGCAAGGACGACTACCTCAAGAAACTCCCGGCGAGCGTGAAGACGGTGCCGATGGTCGTGCTGGTCAACGGCGGCTCGGCGTCCGCATCGGAGATCGTCGCGGGCGCACTGCAAGATCACAAGCGCGCCATCATCATGGGCACGCAGACGTTCGGTAAGGGCTCGGTACAGACCATCCTGCCTCTGGGTAACAACACGGCCATCAAGCTCACCACGGCGCGCTACTACACACCGAACGGCCGCTCGATTCAGGCCAAGGGGATTTCACCCGACATCACCGTGGAAGAGGCCACCATCTCTGAAGTCGAGCCGCAGCTGCGCATGCGCGAATCGGAGCTGGAGCGGCACCTGTCCAACCCGACCGACAAGGAAGAGACTCCGGAGGCGCCCAAGCCGGCCGCCAAACCGAACAAGGACAGCGGCGCCGAGAACAAGGGCGACAAGCCGGAACAAGCGGAGTACGGTTCGAAGGGCGACTATCAGCTGAATCAAGCCATGAACCTGCTCAAGGGCCTGCAGATCCTCAGCAAGCGCTGAGCCGGGGCGCATCGATAGCGAGGCCGCCGGGTGAGTGCCCGCCGGCCTCGCTGCTTTTGGGGACACGGGCTGGCGAGCGGGACTGGATTGCGCGATGGGTGGACCCGATCCGAAGATCGATCTGACCGACGAGCAGCTGCTGCGGTACAGCCGGCACATCTTGCTGCCGGAGATCGGCATAGAAGGGCAACAGAAGCTGCTCGGCTCGCACGCTTTGGTGGTCGGCGCGGGTGGTCTCGGCTCGCCGGTCTGTCTGTACCTCGCCGCGAGCGGCGTCGGCCGCCTCACGATTTGCGACCACGATAAGGTCGATCTCACAAATCTGCAGCGGCAGATCGTCCATCACACAGGATCCATCGGCCGCCCCAAGGTCGTCTCGGCGCAGGAGACGCTCGCGCGCATCAATCCGCAGGTCGAGGTGGCGACGTTGGCCGACCGAGTCGCGGGGGAGCCGCTGCAGCGATTGGTGGCGGCTTCGGACGTGGTCGTGGATGCCACGGACAACTTCGCGACGCGTCACGCCATCAATCGCGCTTGCGTCCAATTCGCCAAGCCTCTGGTGTCCGGCGCCGCCGTGCGATTTGACGGGCAGGTCGTGGTATTCGATTTGAGGCGCGCCGATAGCCCGTGCTACCACTGCTTGTTCCCCGAAGGCGGCGAGACCGAAGAGATGCGGTGTGCGGTGATGGGCGTGTTTGCGCCGCTCGTCGGCATCATCGGCTCGATCCAGGCGGCGGAGGCGCTGAAGCTGCTCGCGGGCGTGGGGGAACCCCTGCAGGGCCGGCTGCTTCTGCTCGATGCCCTCAGCATGCAATGGCGCAGCGTGAAGCTCACAAAAGATCGCTCCTGCACGGTCTGCGCGCCGACCACTGCACACTGATCGTCACCCGAGGCAGCGGGCGCTAATGCCCGTCCGCGCCGGCTGTGTTTCGGGGACGGTGACGGCCAGAGGCTAAATTTCCACTGCGGGTATCCGCTAACAGGGCGATGCAAGCCTGCTGGATCACGCACCTCGCCCGCTACCGTGAACATCGACCGCCTGCCTGCGGCTGCTGACCTCGCTCCGGAGGCGCTGTACAGGCGCGTTGCGGCCAATATCGAAGCGGTCATGCGCGGCCAGCATGCGGCCGTACGCAAGCTCGTGGCGGCGCTGGTGACCGGTGGCCACGTGCTCCTGGAGGACTTTCCCGGCACTGGAAAGACGACCCTGGCCAAAGCGCTGGCCGCGTCCGTGTCGGCCGAGTTCAAGCGCGTCCAGTTCACGCCGGATCTGCTTCCGTCGGATATCCTGGGCGTCTCGATCTTCAACCCACAGGCGCACGCGTTCGAGTTCCATCGCGGCCCCGTGTTCACGCATATCCTCCTAGCGGACGAGATCAATCGCGCCTCGCCGCGCACCCAATCCGCGCTGCTCGAAGCCATGGCCGAGCACCAGGTCAGCGTCGACGGCACCCGCCACGCGCTCGCCGAGCCCTTCTTCGTCATCGCCACGCAGAATCCCGTGGAGTTCCACGGCACCTATCCGCTTCCGGAGGCGCAGATGGACCGCTTCGCGCTCAAGCTGGGCCTCGGTTACGTCAGTGCGCGCGATGAAGTCGCGATTCTGTCGGCGCAGACTCGTGCGCATCCGCTGGACCAAATGGCGCCGTGCGCGTCGATCGGGGACGTGCTGCAAGTGCGGCGCGCAGTCGCTGAAGTGCGTGTGTCGGATGAGCTGAAGCACTACATGGTCGACCTGGTGGCGGCTACGCGCCGGGCCGCCGGCGTGCGGCTGGGCGCAAGCCCGCGCGCGTCGTTGACGCTGATGAAGCTGACGCAGGCACTGGCTGCGTTCGACGGCACCGGCTTCGTGACTCCAGACCACGTCCAGGAGATCGCGGTGGATGCAATCGCGCATCGCTTGGTCCTCGATCCGCAACGACGCTTTGCGGGCGGGACCGAACGCCAACTGGTCGAAGACATCCTGCGCGCCACCCCTGTTCCACACTGAGCGCGAGTTCCGGGTGGCATGGCTGCTGCGGGCATTCAGAACCGTATACCGCCTCAGCCGATGGGCGCGGCGTCGGTTCACCACTGCCGGCATGGCTTTGGTATACCTTCTGGCCGCTTCTGCTGTGTTCGGCGTCGACACCCAGCGCACAGCGGCGTTCCAGCTGTTCGCGCTCGCGCTTGCGCTGCTCGTAGTGGCCGTGCTGACCAACGCGCGCTTCCGTCCGCGCGTGGCGGTGGAGCGACGGCTGCCGGAATTCGCCACCGTGGGCGAGCCGGTTCGCTACCGGCAACTGGTCCGTAACCTCGGCGCCAGGCCATTGGCGGGGGTCCGACTGCGCGACGAGCTCGCGGAGCTCTTTCCCGATGCGGGGACCTTCCGCGGTGCGCGAGACGCCCACGGTGACGAGAGGGTCAACTGGGTAGACCGCCATGTGGGCTACCCGCGCTGGCTCGCGTTGGTTCGCCGCGGCCGCGGCGCGGAAATCCCCGATGCGGACTTGCCCGAAGTCGCGCCTGGGTGCAGCGCGGAGGTCTCGGTGGTCTTGACTCCGGTACGGCGCGGGTCGCTGCGATTCGAACGCTGTCGCCTGCTGCGTGCGGATGTGCTGGGACTGGTCAACGCCTGCAGCCAGGTAGAGCTCACCGGGGAGCTTCTCGTGCTGCCGCGCTGCTACCCGGTGCCGCCGATACGCCAGCCGGGCATGCGTCGCCTGCAACGCGGCGGAGTAGCTCTCTCGCATCACGTCGGGGACAGTCAGGAGTTCACCCAGCTGCGCGACTACCGTCCCGGCGATCCGCTCCGACATGTCCATTGGCCTTCGTGCGCCAAACTCGGCGCGTTGGTGGTCAAGGAGTACCACGACGAGTACTTCACTCGCCACGCGCTCGTCTTGGATACGTTTGCGCGCTCCACGGGGGCTCCTGCCCTCGAGGCGGCCGTATCCGTGGCTGCCTCATTCGCGGCTGGCCTCCAGATGGACGACGCTCTTCTCGACCTGATGTTTGTCGAGGACCGCGCCTACCGTCTCACCGTTGGCCGGGGGCTAGGACGTAGCACGGACCTTCTGCGTGAGCTGGCGGCCGTCGGACCGGCTTGGTCGAAGAGCTTCGAATCGCTAGCCGCGCAAGTGCTGGAGCATGCGCCGGCGTTGAGCGGGTGCATCCTCGTGCTGATCGATTTCGATGCTGCGCGCCGCGAGCTGGTGCGCGCGCTGCGCGCCTTGGGCGTGCGCCAGCTCGTGGTCGTGGTCGGCGAGGGGAAGGAGCCCGAGTTGGACGTGCCGGTCTACCCCATCAACCTCGACGACATTGGCGGCTCTCTTGCTCGGCTGCCACAAGCCTGGTGATGCGGCCGCCGCCGTATCTGCTCGCATTGGGGTTGCTGTTCTGGGGATTTTGCAGCGGCTTTGAAGCCGTTGCCGCGGCCCTGGCGCTCGCCTTGGAGGCCCCGCGCTGGCTGCGCATGCGATGGGAGCTCTCGCACCGGGACTTCGAGCGCGTCGCCGATCTGTGCACGGCCGCTTTTGCGGGTGCGCTCGTGTTCCAGTTCGTACGGTCCCGGCAATTCCCCGATAGCCTGGTGTGCGTGTTGGGCTGGTTGCCCATGCTCTACTTCCCGCTGATCTTGACCCAGCGCTATAGCAGTCAAGGCGCGGTCCCGCTCTCGGCGCTGTTCTGGTCGCTGCGACCGCGCAGAGGCGCGGGACGGGTAGGTGTCGACACCGTCGCGCTCGACTATGCCTATTTCCTCTGTTCCGGGGTCGCCGCGAGCTCGGCGAACCCGCGCTCGTCGTGGTTCTTTGTCGGCCTTTGGGGTTTGTCGCTCTACGCACTATCGCCCACGCATCCGCGCCAACGTAGCTGGGTTGCTTGGGCGTTCGCGTTCGCGGTGGCCGGCGCACTCGGGTTCGGGGTGCAGGCGGGGTTGGCCCGCGCGCAGTCCAAGATGGAGGAGTTGGTGTTCGAGTGGCTGTCTCAGCGGTGGACGCAGCCGGCGGACGCGTACCGTACCCGCACGGCCATCGGTGAGCTCGGCGAGGTGCCGGCTTCCGACCGCATCGTGCTGAGGGTCGATGCGCATGGGCAGGAGCCGCCGCAGCGACTGCGCAGTGCGACCTACAGCGTATATGCCACAGGAAGCTGGTTGTCGCGCGGCGAGCCGTTTCTTCCGGTCGTCTTCGCTCGGCGGCATTGGGAATGGGGCTCCGGCAGCGGGCGCAGTGTGCGCGTAGCCACCTGGCATACCGATGCTTCGCGGTTGCTCGCTCTGCCGCTGGGAACTTTTCGCATCGACGGATCGGACGTGGGCAACCTCGAGCGCAACGCTCTGGGAGCGGTGCGTGCCGATCAGGCGCCCGACCTCCTGCGCTTCGACGCACAGTTCGACCCCGCTCTGAGTCTCGATGCGCCACCTGGCCCCGCGGATCTGGCGCTGCCGCCCAGCATCGTCCCGGCATTGCAACAAGTCGCTAGCGAGATCGCCCTTCCGGAGCGCAACGCACACGCGGCCGTTCGGGCCATCGCCGCGTTCTTCGAGACACAGTTCACTTATACCCTATCGCTTTCAGCGCCGGACAGCCGCGACCGCCCCCGCAGCCTTTCGGCATTCCTGCTCGAGGACCGCCGCGGGCATTGTGAATACTTCGCGACCGCGGCGGTGCTGCTTCTGCGCCGGGCCGGCGTCCCCGCGCGCTACGCCACCGGCTATGCCGTGCAGGAGTGGAGTCCTTGGGAAAGGCAATACGTCGTGCGCGAGCGCCATGCCCACGCATGGGCGCTCGCCTGGCTGGATGGCCGCTGGCAGGAGCTGGACACCACCCCTGCACGATGGGCGGAGGAGGGTGCTGCGCGTGCCTCGCCGCTGCGGGCCCTCTACGACCTGCTGTCGCTGCTCAATTACCGGCTGACGGTGTGGCAGGACGACGGTTCCGCTACCGGGGGGAGCCGCATGCTCATGCTGTGCGGCGCAGGCACTCTCTTGGCCTACTTGGCTTGGCGCGTCCGGCGCAGGCAGCGCGTGCACCGCCGGACCCGAGCGGAAGCGGCACGCGCGCATGCCTGGGTGGCCGCCGACGGGCGCATCCATGCGTTGCTGGAGCGGCTAGCGGCCTTGGGATACACCCGCCCGTTCGGCGAACCGCTGGTGCGTTGGGCCGAACGGCTGGATCTCGCCGACCCGCACACCAAGGCGCTGCTGCGCGAGGCGCTACAGCGCTATTATCGTGCGCGCTTCGACCCGCGCGGCTTGCCGCCGGATGAAGACGGTCTTCTCACCGAGCAGACCTTCGAGCTGCTGCGCCGGCTGCGCGCTCGCGGCTAGTCGCGGCGTCCTGCCGAGGAAGGGGCCTCAATCGCGGCAGAGTTCCTGCCACTGCTGCGGCCAGAACTCCATCGGATCGCGCTTGAAGCCGCTCTTGGCGAACTGATGCCAGCGGCCCACCACGTACGACATCAGAACATTGGCATAGGCGGCCGGCTCCCGCTCGGCGGGCACCTCGTTCTGTGTGGCGGCAAACCGCAAGCATTGCTTGAGCGTCGCCTCGATGCGGTCGTGGAGCTGGTTGATGCGCTGCTGCAGGCGCTCGTTTTCGTTGACCAGCGCGTCGCCGATCAACACGCGTGTCATGCCCGGGTTCTTCTTGGCGAAGCCCAGCAGCATCACCAGGATCGCCTCGATCTGGGCCAATCCGCTTGCCTGCTCGCTCGTGATCTTGTTGACCAGCCCGAAGATGGTTTCCTCGATGAAGGCGATCAGCCCCTCGAACATCTGCGCCTTACTGGCGAAGTGGCGATACAGCGCCGCCTCGGAGACGTCCAGCTTGGCGGCGAGCGCTGCGGTGGTGACCTTCTCCGCCGACGGCTTCTCCAGCATCTCGGCCAATGTCTGCAGGATCTGCAGCTTGCGCTCGCCAGGCTTGGTGGCCATGTACCGCGAGTCTCGAATCAGCGCACGCCCAGCCGCCGCAGCGCCTGCGGCAGCTGCGCCACATGCCGGATGGATAGGTCTACGTAGCCCGGCGCCTTGGGTGAGGAAGCCACCCAGACGGTGCGCATCCCGAGGCGCTTGGCCGTGCGCAAGTTGGCCAGGCTGTCTTCCACCATCACGCAGCGGTGTGCCGGCAGGCGATGTTTGCGCAGCAAGCGCAAGAATCCCTGCCGGTCCGGCTTAGGCCGGTAGCCCGTATGCTCGATGGAAAACACGTCGTCGAACAGGTCCGCCACGCGCAGGATGCCCAGTACGGCACGGGAATAATGCACCGGCGCATTGGAAAACACCAGCTTGCGGCCGGGAAGGCGCAGCAGCAGCGCACGCAGCAGGGGAAAGCGCAGCACCATGCGGGTGAGCTCCGGGAACTGGTGCGTCTCACGCAGGAAATGGTCGGGATCGACGTCGTGGTGACGCATGAGCCCCAGCAGCGTTGCGCCGTAGCGGCGCCAGTATTGCATCCGCAAGCGGTTGGCATCCTCCCAGGCGAGGCCCAGGTGCGTCTCCAGGTAGGCTGTCATGGTCCGGTTCAGATGCGGAAAGATATGCGGGTCGGCGTCGTGCAGCGTGTTGTCGAGGTCGAACACCCACACCGGGGAGGCGCGTAGTCCTGCACGCATGAGGCGTTCCGTGCGCCGCTCTCAGCGGCTCCGGATGAGGGTCCCGACCCCCTCGTCGGTCAGCACCTCGAGCAGCAACGCATGCTCGACGCGGCCGTCGATGATATGCACGCTGCGCACTCCACCTTTGGCCGCGTCCAGTGCCGAGGAGATCTTGGGCAGCATGCCGCCGTGAATGCTGCCGTCGGCGAACAGCTCGTCGACCTGCTTGGGGGTGAGCCCCGTGAGCAGCTTGCCGTCGCGGTCCAGGACGCCCGGTGTGTTGGTGAGCAGGACGAGCTTCTCTGCCCGCAGGACTTCCGCCAGCTTCCCGGCCACGAGATCGGCGTTGATGTTGTAGCTGCGGCCATCGGTGCCTACCCCGATCGGCGCCACGACCGGGATGAACTCGCGCGTCTCGAGCAGGGTGATCACCTCGGGGTCGATGCTGGCGACCTCGCCCACCTGTCCGATGTCCAGCATCTCGTTGTCCTTACTCGGCAGCAGCATCTTGCGGGCGCGGATGAACGCCCCGTCCTTCCCCGTGAGTCCGATCGCGCGACCGCCATGCTGGTTGATGAGGTTGACGATATCCTTGTTGACCAGCCCGCCGAGCACCATCTCGACCACGTCCATAGTCTCGTCGTCGGTCACCCGCATTCCCTGAACGAACTCGCCCTTCTTGCCCAGCCGGTTGAGCAATTCGTCGATTTGGGGCCCTCCGCCGTGCACCACGACCGGGTTCATCCCGACCAGCTTGAGCAGTACGACGTCACGCGCGAAGGAATGCTTCAGGCGCTCGTCGGTCATCGCGTTGCCGCCGTACTTCACGACGATGGTCTTGCCGTAGAAGCGGCGGATATATGGAAGGGCTTCGGCCAGGATTTTTGCCCGCTGGCCGGCTCCGGACTCGGTCAGGGCCATGGTGCGTGAGCTTGGGGGGAAAGCGCGATTCTACCGGTGGGCTGGCTGGTTGGCAGGCGGGACCGCGCGCGGGTGACGTGGACCACCTTGGCCGGGATCAGACGGGAACGGCAAAGGAGAGCAGGCCGCGGGACGCGGCCTGCGAATCGTGACGCCGCAGGCTTCGTCGCCTGGGCGGTGGCCGACTTCTCTTACTGCACGGACAGGGTGCGGGTGGATGTCGCTGCCTTCTTGGGCAACGTCAGCTCCAGCACACCATTTTCGTACTTGGCCTGGGCTTGTTCCTGATCCACGTCCTGTGCCAGTGCAAAGGCGCGATATACCCGTCCGTAGTAGCGTTCGCTGCGCAGGACTTTCTCGCCCTGCTTCTCCTGCTTGTCGCGCTTGACTTCCGCGCTGATCGCCACCTGGTTGCCTTCGATCGAGACCTGGATGTCTTCCTTCTTTACGCCCGGGATCTCGGCGTGCACGGTGTAGGTCTTGTCGTCTTCCTTGACGTCCATCTTGATGCGCAACTGCTCCGGCGACTCGGAACGCATCGGGCGCAGGAAGAAGCCTTTGACCAGGTCGTCGAGGCTGTCCTCGAACGGATCCCAACGAGTGATGTTTGCCATGACGTAAACCTCCTGTTTGGTGTTTCTCGTACCTGCGGTTTGCGGGGTCGTCCCCTACGCAGCGAAACATAGGAACGGGCCAGGGGATTTCAAGGGCCGGGCGGGCGGACGACGCTGAACGCCTTGTTTGGAGGGCACAAACCCACTAGATTGGCGCCTATGGAGGAGGCTCGCCAGAACGCGCCCGTACCCGACGAGCAGGGGATAGCCCGATATCGCGATTACCTCTACCGCTACGCCTTGCTCAACCTGCGGGACGAGAGCCGGGCAGAGGACGTGGTGCAGGAGACGCTACTCGCCGCCGTAGAGGGCAAGGAGCGGTTCTCCGGCCGGTCCTCCGTGCGGACCTGGCTCACCGGCATCCTCAAGCACAAGATCGTGGACCTGTTCCGCCGGCAAGCGCGCGAGGCGCCGCTGGATCTGGACCGGGAGGGCGACCCGGACGACGAATTCGCGGAGCTGTACTTCGACCGCGCGGACCGCGATCATTGGCATACCTTCCCGCGAAGCTGGGGCGACCCGGAGCGGTCGCTGGAAGACAAGCGCTTCTGGGAGGTGTTCGACCTCTGCAGCAGGCAACTGCCGGCACAACTCGCCCGGGTGTTCTACATGCGCGAGTTCCTGGGCTTGGAGACCGACGAGATCTGCAAGGAAATGAGCATCACCGCGACCAACTGCTGGGTCATGCTCTATCGTGCACGCATGGGCCTGCGCGAGTGCTTGGAGACGCGCTGGTTCGCGCCTGCTCGGTGATCGAGGCCCGATTGGCCCTGAATGCCGGCTGAGCCGGTCTGGAGCGCAACGCCGTGCTGAACTGCAGACGAGCGTCCGAGCTTGTATCGCTGGCCGAGGACCGTAAACTCGGCTGGGTCGACCGCTGGCGGCTGCGCGCGCACCTGGGCGTATGCGAGGGGTGCCGGCAGTTCAAGGCGCAGATGGATTTCCTGCGCGAGGCGATCCGTCGCCATCCGGCGCTCAGAGAAGACACCAAGGAAAGCTGACGGTACGAGGCCTGGAACGGGCGGGAGCACGACGGATTCATCGACGTGCCGGCGAGCTTGAGCCGACATCCTGGGAAACAGAGTCGTCACCGACACGGGAGGAGGGGCCGATGGGACACGGGAAGCAAATACTGCTCGTTGTGGCTGCGGCGGCCCTCTGCGCACACGCGCAGAGCGCAGACAAGAGATATGGGCCCGGGGTCACCGACAGCGAGATCACCCTCGGCCAGACCATGCCCTACAGCGGGCCGGCCTCTGCCTACAGCACGATCGGCAAAGCCGAGCTCGCCTACTTCGAGATGATCAACCAGCACGGCGGCGTCAACGGCCGTAAGGTTCGGTTGATCAGTCTGGACGATGGATACAGTCCCCCGAAAACGGTAGAGCAGGTACGCAAGCTGGTCGAGCAGGAAGGGGTACTCGCGATCTTCAGCCCGCTCGGTACACCGCCCAACACCGCGATCCACAAGTACCTGAACGCGAAGCGCGTGCCGCAGCTCCTGCTCCACAGCAGCGCGAACAAGTGGAACGACCCGGCCAATTTCCCCTGGGCGATGGCCTGGCCACCGAATGCTCAAACGGAGACGCAGTTCTACGGCAAGTACCTGATGGAGAAACGGCCCGATGCCAAAGTGGCCGTGCTGTACCAGAACGACGACTACGGGAAGGATCTACTGAAGGGCCTGCGCGAGGCGTTGGGGCCAAAGGCGGACGCGCTGATCGTCGCGACCGCGAGCTACGAAGTCACCGATCCCACCGTCGATTCGCAGATCGTGAGCTTGCAGGCGGCCGGCGCAGACACGCTGTTCAACTTCGCCACTCCGAAGTTCGCCGCGCAGTCGATCCGCAAGGTCTATGACATCGGCTGGAGGCCGCTGCAGTTCGTTGCCTACCCGGCCAGTTCCGTCGGTGCGGTGCTCACGCCCGCCGGGCCCGACAAGGCCGTCGGCCTCATCACCGCGGGATTCGTGAAGGATCCCGCCGACCCGCGCTGGAAAACCGACCCCGGGTTCCAGGAGTGGCTGGCATGGATGAAGGCGTACTACCCGCAGGGCGATGTCACCGACCAGCTCAATGTATGGGGCTACCTGACAGCGCAGGTCATGGTCCACATCCTCGCGCAGTGCGGCGACGATCTCACGCGCGAAAACCTGATGCGCCAGGCCACCAGCCTGAGGAACTTCGAATCACCCATGTATCTACCCGGCATCAAGCTCAACACCAGCCCGACGGATTACCGGCTGATCAGGCAGGTCCACCTCATGCGCTTCGACGGCAAGAAGTGGGTGTTGTTCGGAGAGCTGCAGGGTGGATGAAGACGGCGGGTCTGGCGGATCTGCGGCCTGCCGTGCGAGCTCGGTATTTGTAACGTCCGCCGCCAACCCGTGGCGTACGCGCGGCGTCGAAGGAGCCAATCAGCTCATCGGATCTGACTTGGCAGCCACGTAGTGATGGGCGGGAAGACGATCGTCAACACCAGGATCAGGATCGCCCACCCGAGGAAAGGCAGTACCTCCCACATGACGGGCGCGAGCCGCAGCTTGCCCACGCTCGAGACCACGAACAGCAGCAGGCCGATCGGCGGGTGCATCAGACCGATCATCAGATTCAGCACCACGACCGCACCGAACTGTATCGGATCGATGCCCACCTGCGCGCCCAGCGGGATCAGCAACGGCAGGAAGATGATCATGGCGGGCAGCGGCTCCACGATGCAGCCGATCAGAAGCAGGAACAAGTTGACGATCAGCAGCACCACGACCGGATTGGTGGAAACGCTCCTGATCGTATCGATCACCGTCTGATTGATCTGGCTTTCGGCCACCAGCCAGCTGAAGGGGCCGGCGGCCGCCAGCAGGAACAGGATGATGGCGGTGGAGCGTCCGGCGTGAAAGATGAGCCTGGGCAGCTGGCGCAGCGTGATTCCGCGGTACACGACGAAGCTCACGACCAGCGCATACAGCACCGCCACGGCCGCCGACTCGGTGACGGTGAGCAGCCCGAAACGGATGCCGCCGATGACGATGACCGGCATCATCAGCGCCCAAGATGCGCGGCCGGTCGCCCGCAGCTTCGACCTGAAGTCGACCCGCTCGCGGCTCGCATACTTGCGATACCTGGCCACAATGCTGCAGATCACGAGGAATCCGGCGGCGAGCAGGATCGCGGGGAGCACGCCCGCCATGAACAGCTTGACCACGGACTGACTGGAAATCTGCGCGTACACCACCATCGGAATCGACGGCGGCAGGATTGGGCCGAGCAGTGCGCCCGCTACGATGACCGCGCCGGCAAACCCCTCGCCATACCCCTCGTTCCGCATCGCCGGAATGAGCGGCTTGCCGGTCGCGACTGCGTCGGCGACCGCCGATCCCGACACGCCCGCCATCACGAAGTTCGTGATGATGGACACATGCCCGAGGCTGCCCTTGAGGCGCCCGACCAGCATCATGGCCCAGTCGATCAGCCTCATGGTGAGCCCTCCGCTGTTCATGAGCTCGCCTGCTAGGATGAACAACGGCACCTGGACCAAGGCGTAACTGTCCACGCCCGCGATCATGGAGAGCGGCATCATGGCGGTGTCGATGGCTTCTCCCGGTTTCGCCAGGATCCCCAGCCATGCCGAGAAGATCATGGAGAAGCCGACGTCGAACCCGATCAACAGAGCAAGCAGAAAGGCGACGAACAGCAAGGCCAACAAGCTAGACCTCCTCGGGCCCGGGCAGCTCGCGGTGCAGCAGTCGGACAGTGAACCGCAGGGCGACGAACAACACGATCAGCGCCCAAGCGATGAAAGCGCCTGCGGCGGGCACGGCGGCGGTGAAGGATGTCCCGAGAAGGAGCTGGTCGCGTCCGATCTCGATCAGCCTCCAGCTCCCTGGAAGCAGTATCGCGGTGAGCATCAGCATCAGGGCGTCGAACGCCAGCTCGAGGACGCGCCTGGCTCTGCTGGGCAGGTGGCTGTCGATGAGGTCGACCCGGACGTTGAGCCCCGCGCGGACCGCGATCGCGAAGCCGATGCAGGTGAGCCAAACCAACGCGACGCGCGCGTATTGGTCCGGCGCGGCGATGCCGGTGTCGAGGAAGTGGCGGTCGATGAACTGCAGCGATACGATCGCGACGAGCGCGACCATCAACGCGACCACGACCCACTCGATCAGAAGCTCGAGCAGACGCAGCGTGCGGCGGAGGACCGTCAGCATAGCTGGACGCGGCGGAAGTCTGCCCGACTTACTTTTGCGCAGCCTTAATCCGCTCGACCAGACCCGCGGGCCACGCTTTGCCCTCGTAGTTCTTGTACACGTCCTTCCAGGCTGCCGCGAACGCGGCTCTGTCGGGCACCACGTAGCTTACCCCTGCCTTCTTCAGCTCCTCTAGGCCCTGACGGTCGATCTGCTCGCCCAGGTCGGTGGCGAGTTTGCCTCCGTCCTGGGCCGCGCGCCTGAACAGCTCTTGCTGTTCCTTGGTGAGCGACTTCCACCGCCTCTCGGAGATGTACCAGGCCGCCACGTCGTACACGTGGTCGGTAGCCGACCAATACTTGGACACCTCATAGAAGCGGAACGTCAGGGTCAGGTCAAAGCCATTGTCCTGGCCGTCGACTTGCCCCCGAGATAGCGCCATATAGACTTCGTTCAAGCCCAGCGGCACCACCTTCACCCCCAGCGTCTCGAAGGTGTCGCGAAAGATGGGAACGGGAGGAATGCGCAGTCGCATGCCCTTCAAGTCTTCGGGTCTTCGGATCGGGCCCTTGGTGGTGACGATGGCGCGCGGCGAACGCGCACCGGCCACCGCGAAGATGCGCAACCCCGAGGATTTGGCGCAGGTATCGTACAGTTCCTGAAAGATCGGTCCGTTGAGGACCTCGGTCGCCTTCTCCTTGCTCTTGAACAGGTACGGCAGGTATGGCGCGTTGAGCGCGCCGCAGTCCCTGAGCTGCCCAGAGTTCCCCACCCCGAGATAGGCCATGTCGACCGTGCCGAGCTGCATGCCCGCGATGAGCTGCTGGATGTCCCCGATCTGGCTGTCCGCATACACTTGCACTTTGATCTTGCCGCCGCTCTCGCGCGCGACGATCTCGGCGAACCTCTCCATCGCCTTGTGCAGATTGCTGTTGGTGACGAAGGGCGTACCGAAGCGCAGCGTGAGGTCCGCCGCCTGACCGCTCAGCGCAGTCGTGGCGAGCAGCAGTACCGGCACGCAAAGATGTCGAAGCTCCATGCTCCTCCCCGAGATGGATGTTGTGCGCCTGCGCTGCCGGCTGCCGCCGCGCGTGCAGGATCATGCCGACACTATCACGGCGGTATCGCGCGGCTGTCAAGCCGACGGAAGTGCGCCGCTGGGAGCCTGGCCGATCACGTGTAGTCGCAACGACTCCTCGTCGCCATTCCATCAGGATGTCGCCAGACCGGATCGCGCAACGTCGCGGCGGCGGTGAGCGGCTGGAGGCGGGAATCCAGGACCTTGACCTAGGTCAAGGCTTTTTTCGCGCCGAGTGGCTAGCTTTCTCGGATCAAAGCGCGGAGCGGACCTGCTCCTGCGCAGCTCAGCAAGGCCGAGAGGAGGAGGCAGAAGATGAATTCCAAGACTGCGGGCGCTGCTTTGTTTGTAATGCTGACCGTTGCGACGAGCGCGCTGGCTGAGGACAGCGACCTGACCGCCGGGGAAAAGCTATACATCGCACAGTGCAAGATCTGCCACGGCAGCGTGTCGCCGTCCGAAGGGCGCGGCCAGGCGTACGGCCCTTTCCAGCTGCAGCCCGTGCGGCTGGCATTGGGCCAGTTCAGCGGATCGACGCTGGTGGATGTGCCCGCTGATCCGATCTCGAACTCGACCGCAACCGCGACGAGCAGTGTGTTGTCTGCAGCAAGCGCGCCATCGAGCGGCGCGGTCGCTTTCGCGCCGCCGTTTGGACCGAACCTGCGGGGTGTCTATGGGCGCCCGGCCGGCACCGCGAAAGGGTACGAGTACTCGGCGGTGTTCCTCAAGAATCTGACAGGGATGGAGTGGAACGACGCTGCGCTCGACGTGTGGATCACCAACCCGCAGGCCTGGGTGCCGGGCGTCTACATGTTCTACAAGCAACCGGATCCGGAGATTCGCCGCAAGATCATCCTGTACCTGAAGGCGAATCCCTAGCCCCGCTCCGCGTCCCGGGCCCCGGCATGCCGCCCGACAGCGCTCGTTGATCGCTAACCTCGCGTAGCGGAGCGCTTCGAGGGCTTGCTGGTCGAGACGCTGCGGCCGACCTCTAGCGGCGCAGGGCGTTGGCAGCAGAACGCCGTCGCGTGCGGCGCATCCAGGCTCGATCGGGCCGCGGCGCGCCGCGCGTGTACGACGCGCCAATCTGGACGGCGCTGGGTTGGTGGCAACCGCGAGATCCGGACGCGACTGTTTGCAGCCAAGTCCGTAAACTCACCGTCAACTTGCGGCCTGCTTCCGCAGACGGACAGCAACGTGTACCGGTTTGTCGAGGCCCAGGAGAGCATGGCCCGCACGCCGAGCGCCTCGGGAAGGCACGTCTAGGGCGAGGCGCGGAGCGTCGTCAATGTCTTGTCAGCCTGTTTTGGTATAACGCCTCTCTGCTCTTGGCGGCAGGTGCAGCGGTGTGATCCATTACGCGGAACTTTGGCGGAAGAAGCGGCCCCGCAATGCCGCGGGCATAGCAGTGCGATCGGCGTTACGCCGGCGGCAGCCGATTTGGCTGGCATACCTCGCAGCGGCCGTGCTGACGGGGGCAACCCTGATCCTGCGCCTGTTGCTGGAGCCGGAGTTCGGCGCAGATCCGGCGCTGGTGCTTCTCCTGATCCCGATCAGTCTCAGCGCATATGTAGGCGGAGTGGGGCCGGGGCTTGCCGCCACTGCGATCGCCGGACTGGGTGCAAGCTACTACCTGCCACCGAGTGACTCGTTCCGCATCGCCAGCCCTCTGCACAGCGTGGAATGGCTCGCCCTGCTGGCGGCCGGTACGCTCGTGAGCGTCATGACGGGACTGCTGCGCCGCGCCCGGCACAAAGCCGAAGCGAACGACCGGCTGCGCGCCGTGACGTTGGCCAGCATCGGGGATGGTGTGGTGACCACCGATGTGCTCGGCCGCGTCACTTTCCTCAACCCCGCGGCGGCCGGCCTCACCGGATGGACAACTGAGGATGCACAAGGCCGGGCGGTGGATTCGATATTCCGGCTGGTCAACGCCCAGACCGGCCAACCGGTCGCGAACTGGGCAGACACCGTTCGACGATCCAGAGGCGCGATGCATCTCGCCCCGCACACGCTCCTGCTGGCCAAGGACGGCCGGCGCATCCCCGTCGGCGACAGCGGTGCTCCGATCGTACAGCGCGATGGAACGGTGGAGGGCTTGGTCATCGTGTTTCGCGATCGCACCCAGGAGTACGCGACGGAAGCGGCGCTGCGCGAGAAGGTCGCGCTGCAGGAACGGCTCGCCGTCATCGCAGACACCGCGCCCGGGGCCATCGTTGCTTTTCGGATGCGCCCCGACGGGACATTGTGCTTCCCGTATGCCAGCCCGCAGATCGCGGATATCTTCGGCCTGCAGCCCGAGCAACTGGTGGACGACGCCGCCACGGTGATGGCCCTGGTCCCTCCCGATGACCGCGAAAGCCTGCTCGCAAGCCTGGCCGAGTCGGCGCGGTCACTGCGGCCGTGGCGACACGCTTGGCGGGTACGCAATCCTCGTCGGGGGGAGGTCTGGGTCGAGGCGTATCAGGCTCCCGCGCGTGAGCCGGACGGCAGCACGCTGTGGAACGGATTTCTCATCGATGTGACGGAGCGCAAACGCGCGGAGGACGCGATCCAGCGCCAGGCGAATCTCCTCGAGATCTCCTTTGACGGGATCCTGGTGCGCGACCCCGATGGCACGATCACGTTCTGGAATCAAGGTGCAGAGCGAATGTATGGGTACACGGCCGCGGAGGCGATCGGCCGGGCGAGTCACGAGCTGCTGCATACCGAGTACCCCGCCGGGATCGCGGCGCAGAAAGCCGAGCTGTTGCGCACGGGGGCCTGGCGCGGCGAGCTGCGGCAGCGTACGCGCTCGGGCGCGTTAATCGACGTGGAGAGCCGCCAGCGGCTGGTGCGCACCCCGGAAAGCGGGCCGCTCGTGTTGGAAACGAACCGCGACATCACCGATCGAAAGCGGAGCGAGGAGTCCTTGCGCCGCTCCCAGAAGATGGAGGCGCTCGGTACGCTGGCCGGCGGGGTCGCACACGACTTCAACAATCTGCTGCTCGCCATCACGGGCAATACCGATCTGGCCGCCGCCGATTTGGCCGCCGATCATCCGGTGCAAGAGCAGCTAGCCGAGATCGGCAAGGCCAGTGCGCGCGCGGCCGATCTCGTGCGGCGCATCCTCGCTTTCACACGTCAGAGCGAGCCAAGGCGCCTAGTCGTGCAGCTGGAGTCGGTGATCCGGGAAGCGCTGCAGCTCCTTCGCTCCACTCTACCCGCGATGATCGAGATCCGAGCCGACTTCGCTCACGACATTCCGGCCGTGGCCGTGGATCCAACGCAGGTCCATCAGATCGTCATGAACCTTCTGACCAACGCCGCTTACGCCATCGGCGAGCACGGGGGTTCGATCGAGGTCGCGTTGGATGCCTTGAGCGTAGGGGCGGAGCTTGCAGCCACGTCCGCCGATCTGCGCGAGGGGTTCTACGCGCGACTGACGGTACGCGACAGCGGCTGCGGCATGGACCGGGCCACACTGGAGCGCATCTTCGATCCGTTTTTCACCACCAAGCCCCCGGGGCAAGGTACGGGGCTGGGGCTTTCGGCCGTGCACGGCATCGTGCGAAGCTATGCGGGGGCGATCACCGTACAGAGCGAGCCCGGAGCAGGGGCGACCTTCCGGGTCTATCTCCCGGCGGTGGAGGAGGCGGTTGCGGACGCCAAGACCGTGCAGCGCAAATCCTCGCGCGTGCGCAGCGAGCGCGTGCTGTATGTCGATGACGAGGAGGCGTTGGTGCTGCTCGTCACGCGAGCACTGCGGCGCCGGGGCTATAGGGTGATCGGCTTCAGCGATCCAGCACGAGCATTCGAATGGTTTCGGTCCGACCCGCAAGCGATCGATGTCGCGGTCGCCGATCTCTCCATGCCCGGGATGTCGGGGTTCGATCTGGCGCGCGCGATGCGGCAGTTACGCCCTGAGCTTCCGATCGTGATGACGTCCGGCTATCTCCGGCCGGAAGATCAGGATACCGCGGCTCGCATCGGGATTCGAGACCTCATCCTCAAGCCGAACACCGTAGAGGCGCTCGGCGAGGTGCTCGACCGGCTGTTTCACTCCGAACCGCACTGACCTGCCCGGGAAGGCCGCGCTCGAACACTCGCGCTGGCGTTGCGGCGGTGCTCGTCCACGTAGCGCGACGGCAGAGGGACATTTGGTATGCTTTGCCGGCTCCGGGTGCGAAGACGGAGCGCGATAGGAGGAACGCGTGAATATCGACCGGATCGGCCGTCTGGCGGCCATCGTCCTGATGGCGGCATTTGCGCTGCCTGTGCGTGCGCAGTCGAGCGATCTGCAGGGCAACGGCCTCGATGAGGTGGTCCAGCGCAACGCCGACGTCCGGAGCGAGGGTGTGCGGATGAGCGCCAAGCTCTACTATCCCAAAGCGCTCGAAGGCAACGCACTCCCCACGATCATCATGTCCCATGGCTGGGGAGGGACGGCGGCGATGCTGCGGGGACAGGCGACGGCGTTCGCGGCCGCCGGCTACTTCGTCATCGCCTTCGACTATCGCGGCTGGGGCGAAAGCGATTCGAAAGTGATCCTCGCCCGCCCGGCGCCCGAGGCGTCCCAGAAGAACGGCCAGCGCTTCACGGCTGAAGTGCTGGAGCTGCGCGAGATGGTGGACCCGCTGGATCAGGCGGAGGACATCTTCAATGTGATCCACTGGGCGATGGGGGAGCGGATGGTCGATGTGACCCGCATCGGCCTGTGGGGGACCAGCTTCTCGGGCGGATTGATCGTATACGTGGCGGCGCGAGACCCGCGCGTGAAGGCGCTCGTGAGTCAGGTAGGCTACATGGGACAGCCGATCGACCGGTTTTCAGCGCCGGGCCTCAGCGCTGCCTATACCAGCGGGACAGCACGAGCCCGTGGAGAGCTCAGCTATCCGGCCCCGCGGGCACGGGAGATCGGCAACCTTCAGGGCGCGCCGATCCGGGAGAAGTTTCTGCGCTACGCGCCGGTGGAAGATGTGTCCAAGGTCAAGGGCTGCGCCATGCTCTTCATCGCCGCGGAGAACGAGGAGTTGTTCGACAACAAACAGCATGCTGCGTTGGCGTTCCAGCGCGCCGCCGAGCCGAAGCGGTACGTCGTGATCCCGAACATCTCGCACTACGGGATCTACGGGGAAGCACACGAGCAGGCCACGCGCCTCGCGATCGAATGGTTCGACGAGCACCTGAAGCATTGAGACCGACCCGGCGCGGACGCAGCGGCGTCCCGGTCCAAGCGATCTGTGACAGCAGCGCTCATACGATGGCGACGGGGGTGAGCGCATGGCCTCGTTGACGAATCCGCGAAGAGTGACCGGGCCGCTCGCTCACGGCATGCCCATGGGGCCGGGAACACCGGTTGCGGGTGGCGCGCGCACGAGCGTGACCGGGATGGGCGACAGATGCAGCACCTTGAGCGCGACGGACCCGACGAGGATTCCGGCCAGCTTGCCGTGGCCATGCGTGCCCATCACGATCGCGTCGGCGCGGAGCTGCTCGGCTTTGGCGACGATCTCCTCCGCCGGCTGTCCGACCGAGCGATGGACGGTGAAGTCGACCCCGGCCTGTCGCAGAAGCTCCTCTGCGGAGGCGAGCGCCTTCTCGCTCTGCGCATAGTAATAGCTGTCGAGGCGGTCGGCCGGCAGGAACACCAGGCTGGGCTCGGAGAAGATGCGGGGCTGAACGTTGAGCAGGTGAACATCGGCCGCGGGCAGCTCGCGCGCGAGCTGACTGGCATGCTCGACCGCGCGGTCGGAGCAGGGGGATCCGTCCACCGGGACGAGCAGCGTAGTCATGGCATCTCCTTGCGTGGTTGGGTTCCGTGCGGGGGTGATTCCTGTCCGTGCCAGCGCCCGGCGGCTATCCGGATTTAGACCCTCGCCCGGACCGCCGGCTGTCCTCTAGCCGCGAGCGCACGCCAAAGCGATTATCGCCCCGATCGCGCGGACTCTGCTTGATGTCGGGACAATACTGACCCCGGGTCTCCCTCAATGCACATTCTTGTTAGGCAGCTGCGAATCGGAGATCATGCTTTCTCCGTCCGTGCCTCCATTCGATGATGCGCCGTTCCGCTCTCCGGCTTGCTCTGATCGCGACCGCCGGCATCGCTGCGGCTGGCATCGGATGGGGCATCTACCTCCTCTCTCAGCTCGCGCCGATCGGAACGGCGTATGCGGCCAAGACGCTCTGCTCCGGGGTGTTCGTCTCCGGGCGACCCGTCGAGGAAGTCGTGCGCGTCGATATCCTGGCCGAGAACCACCCGCTGCTGAAGGCGGTGTCGCCGTCGCTCGACAGAGGCGGGCAGCTCGCCTCCGCCACCTTTCTCGGGTTCGCGCGGCGCCAGGCTCAGTATCGCCCAGCGTTGGGTTGCACGCTCGTCATCGGCACGACCCCGGAGGAGCTGCGTCGCACGCGGTTGCCGGATCCGAGCTCAGCCAGCGGGCCTGCGCAAACCGAGTCCGATGAGCTGCCCGTCGCCCGACCCGACCGCTCGGTCGATGCGGCCAGACTTCAGGCAGCGGTCGACGAGGCGTTCACGGAGCCGAGCCCGGAACACCTGCGGCGGACGCGTGCGGTCATCGTGATGCGCGACGGGCGTATTCTCGCCGAGCGCTATGCCGAGGGCTTCTCCGCGGATACGCCGCTACTCGGCTGGTCCATGACGAAGAGCGTCGCCGCGGCGTTGATCGGCACCCTGGTTCGGGATGGGAAGCTGTCCGTCGACCGCACGGCGCTGCTGCCGGAATGGGCGGGTTCGGGAGACCCGCGTGCGCGGATCACGCTCGACGAGCTGTTGCGAATGACCAGCGGGCTGCGCTTCACCGAGCGCTACAACGATCCGTTGGCGGACGTGGCGCTGATGCTGTATGCCCGGCCAGGCGGCGCGGCATATGCCATCGGCAAGCCCGTTGAATTCACGCCCGGGACTCACTGGGCCTACTCGAGCGGCACGAGCAACATCCTGGCGCGCTTGATCCGCGCGGCCGTGGGTGGCAGCGAGCAGGATTATCTGCAGTATCCGCGCCGTGCGCTGTTCGAACGCATCGGCATGCGGCACGCGGTGCTGGAACCCGACGCTTCCGGTCTGTTCGTGACCTCCTCGTTCATGTATGCGAGCCCGCGCGACTGGGCGCGTTTCGGCCAGTTGCTGCTGCAAGACGGCATGTGGCGCGGACAGCGCATCCTGCCGCCGGGATGGGTGCGCTACATGGATACGCTTACGCCACAGTCGGCGCGGCACGATTTCGGCGCGCACCTATGGCTTAAGGTACCGCCGCCGTTCAACAGCCTCCATCCGACGGCTCTGCCGGCGGATGCGTTTCACGTCGTCGGCCACGAGGGGCAGTTCGTGAGCGTGATCCCGAGCCGCGGCCTGGTCGTGGTGCGCCTGGGGCTGACCCGCGGCGAGCACGTCTGGGATCACGAAGCGTTTCTGTCCCGAGTGCTCGCCGCGCTGTCCAGCTGAGCCGTCGTGTTCACACCGTGCGGGTCACCTGGGCTGCGTACAGTTGCCGCACCATGTCGATCGTGTCTGCGTCCTCCGGCCGCTTGTCCGGGCGATAGCGCTTCACGCGCGCGAAGCGTAACGCCAGGCCGCCGGGATACTGCGCGCTTTCCTGGATCTCGCTGACGGCGATCTCCACCACCAGTTCGGGCCGCACGTAGACCGTCCAGGCGTCGCGTGACACCTCGAGCTCGAGCAGTGTCTTGGTCTGCCAGGCGAGCATCTCGTCGGTGAGGCCCTTGAAGGTCTTGCCTAGCATGACAAAGGCATTAGAGGCCAGGTCTCGCGCACCCAGGTGCAGGTTGGAGAGCCATCCGCGCCGGCGGCCGTGTCCCCACTCTGCGGCGAGGACCGCCAAGTCTAAGGTGTGCGCTTGTTTGATCTTGAGCCAGCTGCTGCCACGACTGCCCGCCTCATACGGTGCGTCCAGCGACTTGGCCATGATCCCTTCATGGCCCCGCGCCAATGCCTCGGCGAGGAACGCCTGTGCCGCCGCGCTGTCTGCCGTGGTGAGCCGCGGGATGCGTAACCCGCTCGGCAGCGTCTCGACCAGCGCCTCGACGCGCTCCGCCGCGGGCCGATCGATGAGGTCCTCATCGTCGCGGCGCAGGGCGTCGAAGAAGAACACTTGCAACGGCAGCTCGTGGCGCATGACGTCGACGTCGAGCTTGCGCCCGAAGCGGCGCATCGTGACTTGAAACGGCTGCGGGCGCCCCTGCGATCGCAGGGCGATCGTCTCCCCGTCGAGCACCACGGCACGGACCGGCAGCGGGCGCACGGCTTCGACAATCTCCGGCACGGCGGCGGTCACGTCGTTGAGGCCCCGGCTATACACCCGCACCTCGTCGCCGGACTTGTGCACCTGCACGCGGGCGCCATCCAACTTCCATTCGAAGCCGGCGACGCCGAGCTGGCTGAGCGCATCGTCGACGTCCTGTGCCGGCTGCGCCAGCATGGGGAGCAGCGGTTGGAACAGCTGTAGCGAGAACCGCTGCAGGCCCGCTGTGCCCTCGGTCAGCGCTGCCTGAGCAACGACCGGGACCGAGCCGGCGAGCATCGACGCGCGCCGTACCTGCGACACCGGCACTTGCGCCGCGCGCGCCACGGCTTCCAGCATCACGCCCTCGAGCGCACCCTGGCGCAGCTCGCCGTACAGCAGCCGCGTGAGAAACTCCTGCTCCGGCGCCGTCGCGCGCGCCAGCAGCTCGGTCAACTGTCGCTGGCGCGCCGTGGCGGAGCCCGCTCCTGCCGTGCTTGCGATCACCCCCAGCGTTCGATCCACGTCGATCAGACTGAGCGTGGCGGACGACGCGGCGGCATCGGGCAGTGCCTGGGCGATTGTGGAGGGCCCGACCCCGAGCCGGCCCTGCATCGTCTCCCCGCACAGGAACGCCACTGCGATCGCGATCTCATCCGGAGCGAGGCGTCGCAGGCACTCCGCCAGCGCAGCGGTCTTTTCCGAGCGCCGGCTGGTCTCTGCTACGCGCCGCGATGTCTGCGTCAGATCAGCGAGCAGCATGCCGTCGTGGTGATCCGTGCGTAATCGAAGTGAATCGAGACGGTGGCGGCCGACAAGGCCGCCGATCTTCCCGTCTACACAGCGTTACCGATGTAACCGGGGCGCACCATCGGGAGCTCAACTCCGGGACCCTGTCAAGGGTCAAATTGTCAAAGCTCCGCCGACACTTGCGCTCGCGGCCCGGTGACCCTAGACTCCCGCCGAAAGGCCCATCAGCAGGTACTTAGAGTGGTCGTCTACGATCTTTCTTGCGAAAACGCGCACCGCTTCGAAGGCTGGTTCACCTCGCCAGAGGCGTTCGAGCATCAGAGCGGGGCCGGACATCTTTCCTGCCCGGTGTGCGGCTCGTCGGCCGTGGCCAGGCTGCCTAGCGCCCCCTACGTCAACATGCCGCGTCTCGAGCCCACCAAGGAGACTGCTGTCACCGGCAGCCCCGACTTCATGGCCAAGCTGCGCGCCAAGGTCATCGAGTACGTGATCAAGAATACCGAGGATGTCGGCGAGCGCTTCCCCGAGGAGGCGCGGCAGATCTACTACGGTGAAGCCCCCCAACGCCCGATCCGCGGACAGGCCTCCAAGCAGGAGGTCGAGGATCTGCGCGAGGAAGGCATCGAGGTCGTGGCGCTACCCATCGCGCCGGTTCCGCCGGACCAGCTTCACTGACCCTGGGCGCGACATCGTCATATCGAACGGGGGTGCGCAGTCCCGTTCCATGCGGGGCGCGCCCGCTGCCTCACCTGTTAAGACTTGCCTCCTGTTCCTGGTTCAGTCGGGACGTTGTCATTTGAATTCGTGCAGCGCGATCCGGTTCTTGGCGATGAACTCCCAATCGTACTGCACTCCGAGTCCGGGGTCGTCGGGCACGCTCACACATCCCTCCTTATCCACGCAGTCTAGCTGGTCGGTGTAGCCGCACCGATACACCGGCGCCACTGCGTTGGGGCACTCGGGTCCCACCAGCGCCACCTCGTAATAGTTGCTGTTGCGCATCGCGGCCATGCAATGCCGGTGAGCCGGGCCGCAGGCGTGCACTTCCGCGTCGAGGCCCATGGCTTCGGCGAGATGCGCGATCTTCATCGCGCCCGTGATCCCCATGTCATACTCGGGATCGACCCGCACGAAGTCGGTCCCGCCGGCGATGATGAAGTCTGCCTTCGGCTCGACTCCCCGGACGTGCTCGGTCTGCAGCAGCGGGGTCTTGATCATCTCGCGCAGCTTCCGGTGCGCGAACGCCGAGGTGCCGGCGTCGCGGAACGGGTCCTCGTACCAGAAGTAGTCCGCCTCGTCGCAGGCGCGCCCCACGTAGAGCGCGTCCGCGAAGGTGCGCAGCTGGCAGGCGGGGTCGATCATCAGCTCCATCCGGTCGCCGACGCGCTCGCGCACATGGAGCAGGTTCTCCGCCTCCGCGCGTTTGTCGCCTTCGTTCCAGCCATGGATCTTGTACGCGCGATAACCGATCTCGAGACATTGCTGTGCGAAGTCGGCGTAGGCCTGCTTGCTGGACAGGCCGCCGTTGTGGTCTCCCATGTACGTGCTCGCGTATGCGGGAAGCCGCTTGCGGTGCCCACCGAGCAGCTCGCAGATCGAAGCGCCGAGTTTCTTGCCTGCCAGATCCCACAGCGCGATGTCGAGCGGGCCGTGGCCCATGTGGTCGAACTGGCGCGCCTCGCGCTTGAGGTCGTCGTAGATGCCTTCGCGCTCCTCCGCCTCGCGCCCGATGAGATACGGCGCCAGCATCAGCGTCTGCCCCAACGCGGAGGCCGAGCCGACCCAGTGCGTGACGTACTCGCCGCGCAGCCCGTTGTCGGTAGCGATCACGACGGCATATTTGGTGAGCCGCACCTTCGATCCGCGCGCAAAGCCGAGCGCGCCTACGCCGCCTCCGCCGCCCGCGAGCCCGAGGTTGATGGCGTCGAACTGGAATACGTGTACTTCGACCTTGCTGATCCTGCTCACCGGCGTGACCTCCCTCGTCTGGGCCTGGGAGCATGTTACCGCGCCGAGCCGGCTGGTGCAGACGCTGTGGGATCGCCTGAAGCCGGCACTGTGCTATAAGGGTGGGATGCTGCGGCGCCCCATCTCCTCGCCGTACGTCGTCCTCGCCCTGGGGGTGGCCGTGGTTTCCTCGGCCTCGATCCTGATCCGCATCGCGCAGGCCGATCGAGTCCCATCGTTGACGATCGCCGCAGTGCGCCTGGCAGTGTCCTCGCTCCTGCTCACACCCTTCCTGTGGGCGAGTTCCGCTCCGAAGCCGCTTGCACTGAGTCGGCGCGACCTTGCGCTGGCGCTGCTCTCAGGCGTTGCGCTCGCAGTGCACTTCTGGTCATGGATCGCCTCGCTCGCCTACACCTCGGTGGCGAGCAGCACTGTGCTGGTCACGACCAACCCGCTGTGGGTGGGGCTCGCCTCGGTGGTGGTTCTAGGCGAGCGTCTGCAGCGCGGGACCCTTGCCGGCATCGCGTTGACGCTCGTGGGAAGCGTGCTCATATTCTTGAGCGACGCCACGGCCCAGAACGCGAGTCTGCAGCCCGACCCGGTGCGCGGCAATCTGCTGGCGTTGCTGGGAGCGGTGGCGGCCTCCGGTTATCTGCTCGTTGGCCGTGCATTGCGCGCTCGCGTCGCGTTGCTGACGTATATCTGGCTCGCCTACGGGACCGCAGCCGTCGTGCTCCTGATTGCGGTCGCGGCGACCGGCCAGACGCTGGTGGGGTATTCTGCTGTGGCCTATGCCGCGATGCTCGGGTTGGCGCTGGGGCCGCAGCTGATCGGTCACACGGCGTTGAACTGGGCGCTGCGGCATCTGTCTGCGACCTTCGTGGCGCTGTCGATTCTGGGCGAGCCGGTAGGCTCGGCGCTGCTGGCGATGATGCTCTTCGGCGAACGATTCGCGCCGCTGCAGCTCGCAGGCTTCCTGCTCCTGCTCGGCGGGATCTACCTCGGCGCACGCGGCGAACCGGTGGACTCGCTCGCCGGCCCGAAGCGCACTGCGGTCGAACCAAAGGAGTAACGATGGCCAGAAGCATTCGGACTGCGACGATCCGACAGCGCGTTACGATTTCGGCGCCCCCGGATGAGGTGTACTGCGCGCTCACGAACGCGCGACAGCATGCGGCTTTCACCGAGTCCGAGGCCACGGGGTCCGGGCGTGTGGGCGCCCGGTTCACCGCCTGGGATGGGTATATCCACGGCAAACATCTGGTGCTGGAGAAGCCACGCCGGATCGTGCAGGAGTGGAGTACGACCGAGTGGCCAAGCGGCGCCGCGCCGTCGCGCCTCGAAATCCGCCTCGAGCCCAAGGGGACAGGCACCCTGCTGGTCATGGTCCATGCGGGGGTTCCAGCCGCACAGGCGGCGAGCCTGCGACAAGGGTGGAAAGACTATTACTGGAGCCCGCTCAGGGCGTGGTTTGCGAGCAAGGGGCGGGGTAGGACAAAGACATGACGAGGCGAGGGCACGGTCCGCGCCATGGTGCCGGTCGCTACGCGGTGCGTACGCGCGCGGCAACCTCCTCGTAGGTGGACCATGGGCGATGAAGGTCTTCGGCCAGCGCCCGATGCGTGAGTTGGCCGGCGTAGACCTGCAATCCCGCCTTCAGGCCGGGGTTGCGTGTGAGCGCCGCATCCAATCCCCGGTCGGCCAACTCCAGCACATAGGGCAGCGTGGCCTGCGTAAGCGACAGCGTGGCCGTGCGGGCGACGGCAGAGGGCATGTTCGCGACACAGTAGTGCACAACGCCTTCCTCGACGAAGATCGGATGCGAATGCGTGGTCGGATGCGATGTCTCGGCGACGCCGCCCTGGTCTATGGAGACATCGACCAGCACGGAGCCCGGTCGCATCTTGCGGAGCCACGCGCGTGAGATCAGCTTGGGCGCCAACTTGCCGGGCACGAGCGTGGCACCCACGATGAGATCCGCATCGACGACGTGCTGCGCGAGCGCGAGCGGCTCGGAGTAGCAGGTCTTCACTCGACCCTGGTACAGCTCCTCGATGTGCGCCAGGACATTGGTATTGAGGTCGAACACCGTCACGTCGGCGCCGAAGCCTGCGGCCACGCGCACGGCATTGGCCCCGGCTGCTCCGGCGCCCAGCACCACTACACGCGCGGGCGCCACACCCGGCACCCCGCCTAGCAGCACACCGCTGCCCCCATTGTTCATCTGCAGCGCCCAGGCGCCGAACTGGATCGATAGCTTGCCGGCGATGCGCGACATCGGCGCAAGCAACGGCAGCCCGCCTGCCGCGTCGGCCACCGTTTCGTACGCGATGCCGGTGACTCCCGAGCGCAACATCGCCTCCAACAGCGGCGGATCCGGAGCCAGGTGCAGATACGCGAACAGCATCTGCCCTCTGCGCAAGAACGCAAACTCGGCCGGCTGCAGCTCCTTGACCTTGATCACCATGTCCGCTGACCACGCGTCCTGCGCCTGCGGCACGATCCGAGCGCCTTCCGCCGCGTAGGCCTCGTCGGGGAATCCCACTCGGGCGCCTGCACCGCTTTCGATCCAGACCTCGTGGCTGTGCTGCTTGAGCAGGTGTACGCCGGCCGGTGTCAGTCCGACGCGATATTCGTGGTCTTTGATCTCCTTGGGAACGCCGATCAGCATGGCACGAGCCTCGAGAACAGGATCAGTCGGACTACGGACAACGTCGCCAAAACTTTACGCCCTGTTCGACGCGGCCGGTTTGACCTGGAGCAAGGCGCGAGGCGCAGGACCTCACGCGGTCTGCGAGCGGGTCCCGGAGGGCGGGGTGGAGGCTGCGGCCTTGCGGGCGGCATAGACCAGGCGCACCAGCAGAAGCGCTCCGAGCAACGCGCCGAAGATCAGCGGCTCCCTGATGTCCTTCTTGACCAGCCACCAGAAGTGGAGCACGCCGAGCACGCCGATCGCGTAGACCGCCCGGTGCAACCGTTGCCAGCGTCTCGCGCCGAGACGGCGCACCATTGCATGAGTCGACGTCGAGGCCAGCGGGATCAGCAGCAGAAACGCCGCGAATCCGACGGTGATGAACGGACGTTTGCCGATGTCCTTCACGATGCTCTTCCAGTCGAAAAACTGATCGAGCCACAGGTAGGTCGTGAAATGCAGGCAGACGTAGAAGAAGGCGTAGAGGCCGAGCATCCGGCGCAGCTTGAGCAGCCAATTCCAGTTGGTGAGCCGGCGCGCCGGGGTGATCGTGAGCGTGAGCAAGAGGAAGGCGAGCGTCCACCAGCCGGTGGAGTGCGTGATGTACTCGATCGGGTTCGCGCCCAGCCGGCCGCGCAGCCCGAGCCAGCCCAGATGCACCAGCGGGATCAGGCACAGCGCGAACGCCACCGCCTTGACCCGTTGGACTCGATCCTGATTGAGTTGTCTCAGATTCATTCTGCTCACGATGCAGGCACGCAGACGTTGGGCAGATACACCGCCAAGAAGGGTTTTGAGGCGACGCACATCGCTCCGCGTCCCAGTGCTGCCGGCGCCGTTGGGGCGTGCCGCGACTCAAAAGTACTTGCGCAGATCCATTCCCGCGTACAGCGAGGCGACTTGATCGCCGTAACCGTTGAACATCAGCGTGGGCCGCTTGCCGAACTCGCCGATCCGTCGCTCCTTGGCCTGACTCCAGCGCGGATGGTCGACCTCGGGGTTCACGTTGGAGTAAAAGCCGTATTCGTGCGGGTTCGCGAGCGCCCAGGTGGTCTTGGGTTGCTGCTCCACGAAGCGAATCTTGACGATCGATTTGCCGTTCTTGAAACCGTACTTCCAGGGCACCACGACGCGTACCGGAGCTCCGTTCTGATTCAGCAGGGTCTCGCCGTACAGTCCCAGGCACAGGATGGTGAGTGGATGCATCGCTTCGTCCATCCGCAAGCCCTCGACGTAAGGCCAGTCTAGGATCGGAACCTTCACCCCCGGCATTTGCTCCGGGTCGGCGAGCGAGACGAACTCGATGTACTTCGCCTTGCCGGTCGGCTCTGCGCGCTTGATCAACTCCGAGAGCGGATACCCCACCCAGGGGATGACCATCGACCAGCCCTCCACACACCGCATCCGGTAGACGCGCTCCTCCAACCGCGCCAGCTTGAACAACTCGTCCACGTCGACGGTGCGGGGCTTCTTGATCTCTCCTTCGATGGCGACTGTCCAGGGGCGCGGGTGCAGCTTGCTCGGCGCCACATCGCTCGGGTCGTCCTTGCTGGTGCCGAACTCGTAATAATTGTTGTAGGTGGTGACATCCTTGAAGGACGTGAGCGGCTCGCTCGCGAGCGAGAGCGGGCTCTTGGCGATTCCCTGCAGCTTCGTGCCCGCGCGGGCGGCACTCGGCAATCCGATCCCGGCGGCCACCATTCCGGTCATGATGCCTAGGCCAGCGGCGGTTTTGAGAAAGTCCCGGCGGGTCTCGTACAGCGCTTTCGGTGTGATCTCCGACGCGGGGATATCGCGGGGCAGCTTGATGCGCATGGGTGGGCTCCAGGGCAAGAGGGGGAGATGTGCCTTCGTCGCGGCGAGGGGCACTAACTTACACCCGTTGTTACGGCTCGCAAAGCTCGCTGGATGCGGAAGAAGCCGCTTTCGGGCCAGACTATCCCGCGGCACCGTGACGCAGCAGAAAGAGCGTCGCGAAGCCCGGAAGAATGCCCATACTTGCGGTGGTGGCGATGACCGTTTTGCTGGATCGAACCACCGGGTTGCGCACCAGCGCGACCCGTCTGCGGTTGGGCTCTCGAATCGGCGCCGGCGACCGGCTCTTTGCTATTGTTTCGCGGGCATCAGGGTGGCTTGCCAGGAGATGAACTGCACGCCGGAGTCGCGCTTGGCCCAGATGCTATGGAACAGCAGCTCGACCGAGCGGTCCTGACCCTTGACGGTCACGTCGAAGATGCCCTGGCCGGTGATGATGGCCACGCAGCCGTAGGTGCGCACGGTCACGTTGCTGCGTTTCATGACGCGGTATCGGACGGTGCCCGAGCGCTGGGACTCGATGTAGCTTGTCTTGCTGTCTACCAGCGCGCTCGCATGGATATATACCAGATCGTCGCCGATCAAGCGTTCCAGCGCGCCGAAATCGCCGCTGGTTTGTGCGGCATAGCGCGCATCTTCACCGCCTAGGGCCTCATCGGATGTGATCGGAGCCGTGCAGTCTCCGGCCACCGCTACGCCGACGCTGAGCGCGCCCAGAACCGCATAAGCGTACAGCGCTCGCAAAAGTCCCTTCAACATCGTGGCCTCCTCCATCTTGTGCAGTTATGGTTGCAATGGCGACGCACTATGCCGCAGCCCTGCTAGGTTGGTCAAACCGCATGGCTAACATCACGCCGGCGTCAGGACAGCGAACGGCTTTTGCGTGCACGTTGGCGCTCCCTTTGCATCCGGCTTGACGTCGAAGAGGCAAAGCTCGTGTCCGTGCCATTGGAATCCGATGCGCTGTGTGCTGTCCGGCTCGCGCTCGTCGCGGCTCTGCAACAGCTCACAGCGCGCCCTGCTCGGATCGAGCGAGATCTCATACGTGAACTTCCGGTCGGGGAGGATTGCCTCGCCCGACTCCGCGAACTCGTAACGGCGTCCTTGCGCGTCCACGTATTGGCCCGCGATGACCAGCCGGTTGACCACCGTCTTCAACGGATCCGGCAGACGCACAAAGGCCAGGTATTTCCGGTTGGCGAAGTGAGGTTCCGCGATAGAAAGCGCTTCGAACTTGCCCTCGGAGGTCCGAACGCCGTGAAAGTAGATGTAGGTGACCTCGCTCGCGCTGACCACACCGTCCTGCGGCGCCGTCACCATGCGGTAGGATCCAGGCTTGAGATCCGGCTCCACTTCGATCAGGAACTGCTGCACGGAGTGCCGAAGATTGCTGATCAGGATCGGATGGCTGTCGTCGTGTTTGTCGATCTGGATCACCACGGCTTGCGTGTTTTTCGCCGCCGCGTGGGGTGCGCGAAGACGCTTGAGCGCGTCCAGATAGCTCTTCGAGATCCAGGTTCCGTCCAGGTCCCAGACGAAGACTCGGTCCTTGCTCGGCGCGTGCCGTGCGGGCTGGGCAGCGACTGCATCGCTGGCCGGCTTGTCTTGCGCATTCGCGGTGGACCCCGGTTGCACGCAAGCGATGAGCAGGAATGCCGCCCATGGGAGGCGAACTAACCGATAGTGAGTTCTCATTGGTCGGTGGTCTGAATGTGGGGTAACGCGCCGCCGGATGCTCAGCGCGCTGCCAACGGTGGCCGCTGCTTCCAGAAGCCGGTGCGTTGCTCGAAGGCATTTGCAAGCTGCAGGACACCGAAATCGTCCCTTGGCCCGCCCACGATCTGCAGGCCTACCGGCAGCGCACCGGATGAGAACCCGCAAGGCACCGAGATCGCCGGCAGGCCGGTCACGCTGATGAAGTAGCAGGACTTCATCCAGTCCACGTAGGTCTCCATCTGTCGGCCGTTGATCTGCCTGACCCAGGGCTCACGCACGTCGAACGGCAGCACCTGCACCACGGGGGCGGCAAGAAAGGTATAGCGCTGCATGAACTCGCGTACCCGATGATAGAGCTGGGTGCGCTTGACCTCCGCACGCCCAAGCTGAGGACCCGTGAGCTTGGCGCCTGCTTCGATGTTCCAGATCACCGTATCCTTCATCTGTGCGCGGTTGGTCTGCAGGAGCTGGCCGTAGGACAGCTCGAACTGGTAGGCGCGCAGCGTCTTGAACACCTCGTCCGCGTCCGTGAGATCCGGCTGCGCATCCTCGACGATGATCCCCATGTCCTCGAACACGTGGCGCTGCGCATCCAGAACTTCGGTCACTCGTGGGTCCACGGGCACGCCGCCGAGATCGCGGCTCCAAGCCAGGCGCACGCCGCGGAATTCTCGCTCCAGCGGCTGAGCGAAGGCCGAGCCCGGCTCGGCGATGGACAGGGGCGCGCGGGGGTCCGGCCCGGCGATCGCCTGCAGCTGCAGAGCCAGATCGCACACCGTGCGCGCCATCGGGCCGACCACCGACAGCGAGTGCCAGGCGTTGAACACGGGCCACGACGGCACGCGCCCGATGGAGGGGCGAAAGCCGGCGACGTTGCAGAAGCTCGCGGGGTTACGCAGGCTTCCGCCCAGGTCGCTACCGTCGGCGATGGGGACCATGCCACAGGCAAGCGCAGCGGCGGCGCCGCCGCTGCTGCCGCCACAGGTGCGTAAGGGATCGTAAGGGTTGAGTGTGGCGCCGAACACGGCGTTGAACGTTTGCGAACCGGCGCCGAACTCCGGCGTGTTCGTCTTTCCCAGCGTCAGCGCGCCGCCTGCCTTCAGCCGTTCCACGACCAGCGCATCGATGTCGGGCACGAAGTCGCGAAAGATCGGCGAACCGAAGGTGGTACGCACGCCCTTGGTGACGGCGAGATCCTTGTGCGCCACAGGCAGACCATACAGCGGTGCGCTCTGCGGCGGCGGCGCATCTCCGCGCGCCAGACTCGCGTCGGCCGCGCGCGCCGCGGCGAGCGCTTGCTCGGGCAAGAAGGTCACGATGGCGTTGACCTTCGGGTTCACTCTCTCGATCTGCGCGATGTGCGCGCGCATCAGCTCTTCGCAGGAGACCTCACGCGCGCGGATGAGCCGCGCCAGCTCGACTGCGGTCTGAAAGCACAGCTCGGACTCAGCCATCGGCGGTCCCGGGTCAGCCCTGAATTCCGATGCCGCGGGCCATGAGCACGGCGGCCAGGGGGATCAAGGCGAAGAGCGCGAGCTCGAGCGTGATGTATCGGCGCGCGCTCGCAATATCGCGGCCGTTGAGGATGCGCTCTTTGCCGGACTTCAGGGCGCGGTGCCAGCGCAAGAACTGCAGCGTGGGTGCGATCGAGACCAACCCTACGGCGACGAACAATGCGAGCTTGATGTAGAACACCGGGTTGTGTAGATAGAACGGCATGCCCTTGGGCGAAGCGAAGAAGCGGCCGAACCCGGTGGCGAGCACCGCGATCGCAGCGATCAAGTACATGAGGTCCACGCGCGCAAGGGTGCGCACATAAGGCGGTTGCAGATCCGGTGTGCAGAGGTAGAACTCGGCCGCGAGACACGCACCTACCCCGATGATCGAGAGATAGTGCAGGTAGGCAAGCGCTGGTTCCATCGTCGCGATGGCCTCAGCGGCCCTGCTCGTACGCCGACGGTGCGGCGTGTGTTGCCATGATGGCGTCACGGAAGCCGCGCTCGGGCGCATCGTCGCTCAATGCCACCTGGCCCAGCGCGTCCACTGCGACTCCCAACCGCTGCATGAGGCCGGCGACATCGGGGAAAGCTTCCGAGCGTACATGCTGCTCGTACAGCTGCGCGAAGACGGTGCCGCCGGTCAGCGCGTCCAGCTTGTCGAACAGATCACGGGCGCGCCATCCCACTTCGGTCGAAAGGCAGCAGCGCTGAAGTTCGTCCAGAGCGGAATCCAGCGACTGCTGCCCAGCCGACTGGGCGCGCAGGCGCTCGTCGGCCAGCAGCATGATCGCCGCGCCCTCCCAGTAGACGCGCTGATAGGCTCCGCTTTGATACATGCGCTCGGTCGCATCCGCGAGCGTAGCGCCACGCATCGAGTCGCGGCTGCGTGCGAAGCCATCGTTGAGCTCAGCCCACGCTTGGCGCGCGTCGATGATGCCGGCGCGCGCGCGCAGCACGTTCTGGTAATAGCTCGCGGTGCCCTCCGACAGCCAAGCGTCCTCGGACGCTACGTACGGCAGCAGCAAGTGCGACAACTCGTGCACTGCCGTCCAGTCCGTGTAGAACTCCGCGATAGGGCGCCGCTGGTTGACGAAGAAATGCGCAGCCGGACCTCCGCCCCGCAAGACATACGCCCAGGGGACCGCCTCACCGCCCCGGCTGCTGGGAATGACCACGACCTGAAGCGACGGCACGGGAAAGCGCCCGTACAAGCTTGCCACCGCGCTAGCGGCACGCCTGAGCCAGTGGGTGATCTGGTCTTCGTCCAGCTTGGGCCGAGCGTCGAGAACGGCGATATGCAACTGCGCTCCGGCGACCTCGACCATGTGTTCCCGAAAGCGGCCGAACGCCACGGCAGCAGGCCAATCGTAAGGTCCGTGTCCGACCCGGTAAGCCGGCTTGCCATCCCTGCGTGAGATTGGGCGCCAGGGGGCGGAAGCGGAGATCCCCGCGGGCAGATCGAACACGACCTCGATGTCCTCGTCCGGTGTCAGCAGCTCCGGCCGCCAGAACCAGACCCCGAGATCGGTGACGAGGTCGCTGCCGACATGCCGCGTCGGGTTGCCACCGCGTTGATGTCGAGCGGTGAAATCGGTCAGATCGACCCGGTACACGATGCAGGCACCGGCGGGCAGAGTGCCCAGACGCAGTTCGGCGCCGTTGGGCTCGAAGGCGTTCTTTCCTCCCTCGAGGGACGCATGCTCGAGCACGCCAGCGGCATCCAGAGATTCGGCCATGAGCCGGCGCGGGGGTTTGCCGTCGAAGCAGGCACGGACCTGGAGATGCGTCAGCGCCTCATCCGCCGACACCGAGTACCGGTGCAAGCGTGACGGTTCTTCGGAGGCGGCGGCGACCGAGACCCAGGCGACCAGCAGAAGCACTAGCGAGTGTGCCGCCGAGCGCGTTCTGCTCTTGGGGCGCCCGCGGCGCGCGGCACCATACCCAAACACGACCATCGGCTTAGCATAGCAGCCACAACGGCTTGCACCAAGGTTCGACGCGCTAGGCTCAGCGCTCACAGTTCAACCGACGCCAGCGCCGCCGAGCGGGTGCCGGGCAGCGGCCGATTTGCTGCGGCATGGTAGGTGAACACGAGCGAGAGCTTCGCCTCGTCGGTTCGGTTGTTCCCCGCCGCATGGAAGGTGCGGCAGTGGAAGAACACCACATCCCCAGGCTCCAACGGCGCGAACACTCGCGTAGCGATCAGAGACTGATTGGCGGGTAGATCCGGGCGGAGAAACAGCGCATCGTCCAGTTGGTCACGAGCGAGCTCCAGGAGATGCGTGCCGGGCAGGAACTGTAGGCAGCCGTTTTCCGGCGTTTCGCGGCCCAGAGCCAGCCACACGGAGATCAGCTCGGGGCGCTCGAACGACCAATAGCGGATGTCCTGGTGCCAACCGGTAGCGCTGCTGTAGCGTGGCTGCTTGGTCATCACGCAGTTGTGGTGGGCCTGCGACAGCATCACTGAAGCCCCGAGGATCTGCCGTAGCCGGTTTGCTACCTCCGGTGCACGCGCCCATTGCGCGAATGCAGGCACGCGTCTGTATGCTTGCAGCAACCGCCGGACGGTGCCGCCGCCGGGCGCGTCGCGTCCCGCCGGGGCACCGGGGTATTGCAGATCGGCTTCGAATTCGGCGGGGTCGATGCGGGCGGCCAGCTGTTCGAGGGCCGCTCGGCGCAGCGCATGCACGCGCTCGGGCGCGGCAAGTTGCGCTACGACGACGAACCCGTCCGAGGCGAATCGGCCGAGATCCGCGGCGCTGAAGCCGGGCTCACTCATGCGGTTGCCGCCGTCTGCGTGGGAGCCGGAGAGCGGTGGTGTGCCTACGCATTTGGCATGACGTCGAGAGCCTACGCGGGCTCGCGTTCAGGCGTCCGGGCGGGGTCGCCACGCTCGTAGGCGAGCGCGGATGCGAGCCATCTTTCCATGATCTCGAGCGGCATTCTCTTGCGCCGAGCGTAGTCTTGCACCTGGTCCTGATCGATCCTTCCCACTGCGAAGTACTGGGATTGCGGGTGGGAGAAGTAGAAGCCGCTGACCGCCGCGCTGGGCAGCATCGCGAAGCTTTCCGTCAGCGTGATCCCGGCATTGTCCTGGGCGTTGAGCAGGCGGAACAGCGACTCCTTCTCCGTATGGTCGGGGCAGGCGGGGTAGCCGGGCGCGGGGCGGATGCCGGTGTAGGCTTCCTCGATCAGCTCCTCTACGCTCAGGTCCTCGTCGGCGGCGTAGCCCCAGAATTCCTTGCGTACCCGCAGGTGCATCAGCTCGGCGAACGCCTCCGCGAGTCGGTCTGCGAGCGCTTTCAGCATGATCGCGCTGTAGTCGTCGTGTTTGGCTTCATAGGCCTCCAGCAGCGGATCGATTCCGATCCCGGCGGTAACCGCGAAGCAGCCGATGTAGTCGCGCACCCTCGACTCCTTTGGGGCCACCAGGTCGGCCAGGCAATGGTTATGGCGGTCGTCCGGTTTGACCATCTGCTGGCGCAGAAAATGGAACGTAGCGAGCACCTGCGTCCGCGACTCATCGGCATACACCTCGACGTCGTCGCCGACGCTGTTGGCGGGGAACAGCCCGATGACCCCGTTGGCCGTGAGCCACCTGTCGTCGACGATGCGAGCGAGCATCGCTCTTGCATCGGCGAACAAGTTGCGGGCCGCCTCGCCCACCACCTTGTCCTCCAGGATCTTCGGGTAGCGTCCGGTCAGCTCCCAGGTCTGGAAAAACGGCGTCCAGTCGATCAGCGAGGCGATGTCCGCGAGCGGATACCCCGCGAGCACCTTCACGCCCAGCGCCTTGGGCACTGCGGGCCGGTAGCTGCTCCAGTCGGTAGGCAGCCCGTGCTTGCGTGCCTCCGCGATGCTGTAGTGCGGTCCGTGGCCCTTCTTTCCCTTGTGCTGCTGGCGGGTACGCTCATTCTCGGCCTTGATCCTGCCGATGTATTCGGCGCGCAGCTCATCGCTCATGAGGCTCGTGCAGACCCCGACGCTCCGGGACGCGTCGGGCACCCATACGGTCGGGGCGGAGTAGTTAGGTTCGATCTTCACGGCGGTATGCACGCGGGATGTGGTGGCACCGCCGATCAGCAGCGGAACGGTGAACCCTTGGCGCTGCATCTCCTTGGCCACGTGGACCATCTCTTCCAGAGAGGGCGTGATCAGCCCCGACAGTCCGATGAGATCTGCGTTGTGCTCGCGCGCGGTCTCGAGGATCCTCTCCGCCGGCACCATGACGCCGAGATTGATAACCTCGAAGTTGTTGCACTGGAGCACGACGGTGACGATGTTCTTGCCGATATCGTGTACGTCGCCCTTGACCGTGGCGATCACGACCTTGCCCTTGGACTTCTGCCCGCCGCCCGATTTCTGCTTCTCGGCCTCGATGAACGGCACCAGATAGGCGACCGCCTGCTTCATCACGCGTGCCGACTTCACCACCTGCGGCAGGAACATCTTGCCGGCGCCGAACAGGTCGCCGACCACGTTCATGCCATCCATCAGCGGACCCTCGATGACCTGGATCGGACGCTCGACTTGCCGTCGCGCCTCGTCGGTGTCCTCCACGATCCATGTATCGATGCCCTTCACCAGCGCGTGGCTCAGCCGCTCCTGGACCGTCGCCTTGCGCCAGGCGAGGTCTTCCACGACCTGTTTGCCTTCCTTCTTGTAGGTCTCGGCGAAGCGGACCAGTCGGTCGGTCGCGTCGTGGCGGCGGTTGAACAGGACGTCCTCGACCCGCACGAGCAACTCGTGCGGGATCTCCTCGTACACTCCGAGCTGACCCGCGTTGACGATACCCATCGTCATCCCGGCCCGGATCGCGTGGTACAGGAAGGCGGTGTGGATTGCCTCCCGGACCGGATCGTTGCCTCGAAACGAAAAGGAGATGTTGGACACGCCTCCGCTGACTTTGGTGTGTGGCAGTGCTTTGCGGATCGCGCGCGTGGCCTCGATAAAGTCGATGGCATAGTTGTTGTGCTCCTCGAGCCCCGTCGCCACCGCGAAGATGTTCGGGTCGAAGATGATGTCCTCGGGTGGGAACCCCACCTCCTTCATCAACAGATGGTAGGCGCGGGTGCAGATCTCGATGCGTCGCTGGGGCGTGTCCGCCTGTCCGCGCTCGTCGAACGCCATGACGACGGCTGCGGCGCCGTAGCGCCGGAGCAGCCGCGCCTCACGTAGGAACTCCGCTTCGCCTTCCTTCAGGCTGATCGAGTTGACCACAGGCTTGCCCTGCACGCACTTGAGGCCGGCCTCGATGACGGCCCACTTGCTCGAATCGATCATCACCGGCACGCGCGCGATGTCGGGCTCGGAGGCGATCAGGTTCAAGAACGTGACCATGGCCGCGCGTGAGTCGAGCATCGCCTCGTCCATGTTCACGTCGATCATCTGCGCGCCGTTCTCCACCTGTTGGCGCGCGACGTTGAGCGCCTCGGCGAAGTTGCCATTCAGGATCAGTCGCGCAAAGGCCTTGGACCCCGTGACGTTGGTGCGCTCGCCGACGTTGACGAATAGCGAGCGCTCGCCGATGTCGAGCGGCTCGAGGCCCGACAGGCGCAGCTTCTTCTCGACCGTTGGCAGTGCCCGTGGAGCAAGCGGCCGGACCGCCTCCGCGATGGCGCGGATGTGTGCCGGGGTGGTGCCACAGCAGCCGCCCACGATGTTGAGGAAGCCCGACTGCGCGAACTCGCCCAGGATCGAGGCCATGTACTGCGGCGACTCGTCGTACTCGCCCATTTCGTTGGGCAGCCCCGCGTTGGGATGCAGCGAGGTATGCACATCGGCGATGGCCGACAGTTCCTCGATGTGCGGGCGCAGGTCCTTGGCGCCGAGCGCGCAGTTGAGCCCGACGCTGAGCGGCCGTGCATGCGCCACCGAATTCCAGAACGCGGCGACCGTCTGGCCTGACAACGTGCGCCCAGACCGATCGGTGATGGTTCCCGAGATCATCACCGGAAGGTAAGCAGCGTGGAGCTCGAAGTGCCGGTCGATGGCGAACAATGCGGCTTTCGCGTTCAGCGTGTCGAAGATCGTCTCGACCAGGAGCAGATCGGCTCCGCCCTCCACCAGCCCCGCAACCGATTCCGCGTACGCCTCCACCAGCTCGTCGAAGGTGATGTTGCGCGCCCCAGGGTCGTTCACGTCGGGAGATAACGACGCGGTACGATTGGTTGGGCCCAGCACGCCCGCGACGAAGCGCGGCTGGTCTGGTGTTGCGCGCGAAAACTCATCGGCCACTTGCCGCGCCAGGCGGGCGCCCGCGAGGTTCAGCTCGCGCACCTCGGCCTGCATCCCGTAGTCGGCCATGGAGATGCGGGTGGAATTGAACGTGTTCGTCTCGACGATGTCGGCGCCGGCTTCGAGATACGCGGCATGGATCCCGGCGATGATCTTCGGCTGCGTCAGCGTGAGCAGGTCGTTGTTGCCCTTCTGGTCGCAGTGATGATCGTGGAAGCGATCGCCGCGGTAGGCGAGGGCGGCGAGCTTGTGGCCCTGGATCATCGTGCCCATGGCGCCATCCAGGATCAGGATGCGCTCGGCGAGCAATCGGTGGAGCAGTGCTACGCGGTCGGTCATGATCGAAAACCGGGCGCGAGGCAGCCGGTACGAGGTCGGCAAGAGTTGTACTGCACGCGGCGCCGCTGTGCCGCGCATTGGTCGGCGCACGTCGGGCGCGCAACGCGCCTCACGCGGGGGTAGAACTCGACGCAAAATCGTGGCATGGGCGAAAACAAAAAACCCGGCCGGTCGCGCGGTCGGGTTGTCTGGACACTTCCCGCGCTTTAGCCGCATTTGTTACGCGCCCGCAAGCTGCGATCAAATCGGCGCGATCACGGTCAGATTAGCGGGCTATGCCGCCTATGTCAATCGTGGTGGATGAGCGGGCTGATCTGGCATATCGCGCTATCGGGCCAAGTCACGCGCTGAGCGTTCGCCCGCCTGTGGCTGTGTCTATCGCCGCGCGGTCAACCCAAGGTGACGCCGAGTATCCTCCCGATCGCGAAGGTCAATGCTCCCGCTCCGCCACCGATCAGCAGCATGCGCAGCCCTCCGCGCAGCGCCCGCCGGCCCGTGAACAGGCTCAGCATGGCTCCCACGCCGAACAAGGCCGCGGCCGTGAGGGCGATAGCGATGACCAGTGCGTTCGGGTTCTTGCCGAACACGAACGGCAGCAACGGAATCAGCGCGCCGGCGCCGAAGGAGAGGAAGGAGAAGGTGGCCGCGCCCCACGGAGAGCCGAGCTCGTCCGGGTTCAGCCCCAGCTCCTCGCGTGCGAGCGTGTCCAGGCCACGTGCCGGATCTGCGATCATGGAGCCGGCCAGCCGCGTGGCCTCCTCGTGCGACAGGCCGCGCGCTTCGTAGATCAATGCGAGTTCCCGCGCTTCCTCTTCCGGGTATTCGCTCAGCTCCTCGCGCTCGAGGCCGATCTGATACTCATACATCTCGCGCTGCGAGCGCACCGACATGTATTCCCCGGCGGCCATCGAGAAGGCGCCGGCCAACAGGCCGGCGACACCCGAGAGCAGGATCACGCCCGGCTCGGAAACAGCGCCGGCCACGCCCAGGATCAGGCTCGCATTGGACACCAGCCCGTCGTTGACACCGAATACCGCCGCACGCAGGTTGCCGCCGCCGGCGAGCCCGCGATGGCGCCGTTCCAAGCCGCCGGATGCATCCGGCATCGCGTGCCCGGGGTCGGCGTGCGAGTAGACCGACATCCCGCGCACCTTCATCGCGGCGAGCACCGAGCGCATGGCACGGGGACCGTAGCGCCGCGTCAGGCGCATGACGAGCAGAGTTCGCAAGTCCGGCCGGTACTCCGAAGGTAAGCTCGCCCCGCGCTTGGCTGCGGTCCGCAGCCAGATCTTCGACTGGCTCTCCGCCTCGCGCGCAAGCTCGCTGAACAACCGCTCGCGTGGTGTGCCGTGCTCGCTCTGCGCAAGCACCCGGTACAGCAGGGCCGAGCGCTGCTCTTCTTCCCAGTTCTTTCGTTCGTCCATTCAACATTACCCCTGGACCGTCAAGGTGCCACGGTATCGAGCCGGGCCCAAGCGGGGTGCGCGGCGACGTTCGATTCCAGCGGTGATCCGGTGTTGCCCCCGGGCGCACGGCCGCGCGCAGAGCGATCCCGTTGCAGTGTCACGGCCACGGCGTCAGTTTCTGTCGACGCGCCGGTACTGGATCGCTTCCGCCACGTGCGGCGCGAGCACTCGCGCCGCGCCGGCGAGATCCGCGATCGAGCGGGCCACCTTCAGGATGCGGTGGTACCCGCGCGCGGAAAGCGCCAGCCGGCTGATCGCCTGCTTGAGCAGCTGCTCGCCCGGCTCCTCGGGCTGTGCATGCTGATCGGTCTCGCGCGTGGACAGAAGCGCGTTGGGCTTGCCCTGACGGGTGAGCTGGCTCTCTCGCGCCTTGCTCACTCGTGCGCGGATCGCCTCGCTCGATTCCCCCGCCGGGCGTCCCGCCAACTCCGCCGGCGACACCGCCGGCACCTCGATGTGGATGTCGATGCGGTCGAGCAGCGGCCCGGAGATCCGCCTGCGATAGCGCGCGACCTGGTCGGGGGTGCAGTGGCACTTGCCGCTATAGTGGCCCAGATACCCGCAAGGGCAGGGGTTCATCGCCGCGACGAGCTGAAAGCGCGCTGGGAAGTCGGCCTGGCGTGCGGCGCGAGACACGGTGATGTGCCCGGACTCGAGCGGCTCGCGCAGCACCTCGAGCACGGCACGCTCGAACTCGGGTAACTCGTCGAGGAAGAGCACGCCATGCATCGCCATTGAGACTTCTCCGGGGCGAGGGATGCTGCCGCCGCCGACCAACGCCACCGCCGACGCCGTGTGATGCGGAGCGCGGAACGGGCGGCGTCGCCAAGTCCGCACGTCGAACCCGCCCGAAGCCAGAGACTGGATCGCGGCGGACTCCAGCGCTTCTTCCTCAGTCATCGGCGGCAGGATTCCCGCCAGGCGCTCGGCGAGCATGGTCTTGCCCGTGCCGGGCGGGCCCGACATCAGCATGCTATGGCCGCCGCAAGCCGCGACCTCCAGCGCGCGCTTCGCCTGGGCTTGCCCCTTGATATCGAGGATGCTGGGATACGTTGCGTCGGTTGTCTGCGCAGGTGTGGACCAGCGAGTCAGCGGCTCGGCCCCCGAGAGGTGCGCGCAAACCTGAAGCAGGGTGCGCGCTGGGTACACCGTAGCGTCGCGAACCAATGCGGCTTCCGGCGCATTCGCTTCCGGGAGCACGAACGCTCGACCTGAGCGGTGTGCCGAATACGTCATGGCAAGCGCGCCGCGGATCGGCCGAAGCTCTCCGGTCAGCGCGAGTTCCCCAGCGAACTCGAGGCCGGGCAGATGTTCGCCCGGCACCTGCCCGGATGCCGCCAGGATTCCGAGCGCAATCGGCAGATCGAAGCGCCCGCTCTCTTTCGGTAGATCGGCTGGCGCCAGGTTGATCGTGATGCGGCGGGCGGGAAACTCGAACCGGGCCGTCTGCAGCGCCGCGCGCACGCGGTCTTTTGCCTCCTTCACCTCGGCCTCCGGCAAGCCGACGATGGTGAAGCTCGGTAGCCCGTTGGCCAGATGCGCCTCCACGGTTACGGGCGGCGCGTCCATTCCAGAGATGGCACGGCTGTGAACGACGGCGAGCGACATGGACGCGCTGACTTCTGGTTTGGCACTCGTAACCGACGGGGATCTTGCTGTGGAGCACAAACCGAACCATACCATTACCCGCAGGCGGCCGATGGTCTTCCTCCGACGCGCCAAACGAAAAGGGGCGCCGCTGGCACCCCCAATGTCGATGCGGCCGGAGGAGCGTGTCAGTCCTTGAAGGCCTCCACGTTGATCAGCAGCTTCACATCGTCGCCCAGCCCGGGCAGGTAGGTCTTGATGCCGAACTCCGAGCGCTTGATGGTGGCGGTGGCATCCGCGCCACAGGCCTCCTTCTTGACGAAGGGGTTAGGCGCACACTGGAATGCATCGATGGTGAGCGTAACGGGTCGGGTGACGCCGAGGATGGTCAACTCGCCGTCTACCGATGCCGGCTTGTCGCCGCTGAAGTGCACGCTCTTGGACTTGAATGCGATCGTGGGGAACTTGGCAGCGTTGAAGAAGTCCTCGCTCTTCAAGTGCTCGTCCAGCTTTGCCACACCCGTGCTGATCGAGGCGACCTCGATGAGCACGTCCACCGAGCCCATCTTCGCGGCGCGGTCGAGCGTGATCTTCCCGCTGGCTCTGTCGAACCGCCCGCGCTGGGTAGACCAGCCGAAATGACTGATCTCATAGCTCGGATGAGTGTGGTTCGGGTCGATCGTGTAGGAATCTGCCGCCCAGCCCGGTACCGATACCAACGTGCCGACCACTGCCGCGACGGCTACGCAAGATTTCCGCATGCAAAGTCTCCTCATCAGTTGAGTTGCTCCCCTGTGGCGCACCCGATCGGGCTACTGCTTCGGCGTGCCACCCACTCCCGTAATGTGGAATTTGATCTGGACTTCGTTCGCCACGGTGTCGGTGTCGGACCAGACACCCGAGCCGATCCCGTAGTCCAGGCGCTTCAGCGTGAAACTGCCATCGAACACGCCGCCCTGAGCATCGGGCTTGAACGTGAAAGGCGCCGCCACGTCGCGCGTGCGGCCTTTGATCGTGAGCTTGCCGGCGACCTCATAACGCCCGCCCCCCAGCGCTTTCACGCCGGTCGAAGCGAACTTCGCGCTCGGAAAGCTCTTCACGTCGAACCATGACTTGCCTTTGACCTCGGCGTTGGCTTCGTCGCTGCCGGTGTCGATACTGTTGAGGTCGACTTCGATGGACACCTTGGCGTCGGAGGGCTTCACGGCATCGAATGAGATCTCGGCGCTGAACCTGCCGAACTTGCCATCGACAGGGACATTCATCTGCTTGGAGACGAAGGCAATCGCGCTGCGGTCCACTGCGACCGCTGTAATCCGCTGCGCGTGTGCAGGCAGCGCCGCGACTATTAGTGCGGCACTGAGCGCAAGCCGAGTCACCGCGCGGGTCACCGCCGCGCTTGCTCGCGAGGTTTGATCAACGGCACCATCCGATGCAGGACGTCGTTCCGTTCCACGAAGTGGTGCTTCAGCGCGGCCGCGGCATGCAACAGCACGACCACGGCGAGAGTGCCGTTGAGCCACCCATGCACCTGCTTGAGCACCTCGCCCAACGCCTTGTTCTTGGCGAGCAGGTCCGGCAACGGGACAAGTCCGAGGTACACCGTCTTCACGCCCAAGGCCGAGCTCATCAGCCAGCCCGACACGGGGATCACCAGGACGAGTGCATACAGCAGGACGTGACTCACCGCCGCCGCAGTACGTTGCCACCGCGCCATCGTCCGTGGAAGCGGCGGTGCGGGATGCGTGAGCCGCCACAGCACCCGCGCAACTGCGAGCAGAAAGATCGTCACGCCGATCCACTTGTGCCACGAATAGAGCCTGAGCTTTTGCGGGCTGAAGGCCAGCCCGGCCATATACAAACCCACCGAGGCGGCGGTGACGATCGCCAGCACGATGATCCAGTGCAAGGTCACCGCTGTCTTGGTGTAGCGCATGCCACCTACTCGGCTGTTCGCGGTCATGCCCCGGCGACCGACTGTCTTCGGCAGCGTGACAGGCCGGCTCTTCCCGCCGCTTGGTGACCGTGCGCTCCGGAGGCCCGCTCCCGGCGCCGTGACATCCTGGACCGCCGGCCGAGTCTAGCAAACGCGGTGGCATGGAAGAGCGAAGCTTTTTGGCGGAACCTGTCAATCGATTTGAACGTCCGCGTACGATCCTGCGCCTCGACGGGAATCGCAGGCTGCTCTCGGCCGCGCTCCGTGGCTTGAGCGAACGGCCGGAGCAGGGCCATCGGGGGCCCCGGATTCCTCGTGGATGTCGGACCTAGACGGTTGGGGGCGACTGTGCCCGCTCGAGCTCCGCCACCTTTGCTTCGAGCTGTTCCAGCTTCTCGCGCGTACGGTGCAGCACGGCGCTCTGGATATCGAACTCCTCGCGTGTGACTAAATCTAGCCGGCCGAGAAACCCACTCAATAGGCTGTGCAGGTTCCTTTGCAGGTCCCCCGCCGGGGTGGTGGAGATCAGGGCGCTGACCCGAGAGGTGAGTTCCTCGAGGAAGCTTGGGTTGAGCATGTGCAGGCACCATGGGGTAAGCGGTCCGATCAGAGTCTAACAAACCTGATGAGCGACCTCAGATTATGCGAAGAACCGCGCCTGCATTTGCCATCGGCATAGCTGCACTCGATTGGTGCGAAGCCGCTTTGCAACGCATCGTTTCGGTGCGGCGCCGTCGACGAGAAGTGCGAAAATAGCATATATCTTATTGATATGTATTATCTAATTTATTGGCACAGGAAATGCTGTGGCGCTACCGCGCTGCCGCGTCCCCGTTCTCAAATTTGAGAACAGGGAGGACCCATGCTGATTCAGAGAACGATCATCAACCCATACCGCGCCGACCAGTCGGAACTCACGCCGGCTGGGCGTCGGATGTCGCACGTGGAGCGCTCGTCGCTACGCCGTCCAGAACCCTGGGTCCGGCCGAGGTCCAGCTCAGGTGGAACACAGAACTCTCGTGACCCTCGCGGCTTGCTTCACCCCCGGGGCTTCGTACAGGGGCCATGTTCCGCAGGCCCAGACCCGTCTCATCTTCCTGTGCGGGCATTCGTTGTCCGGCAGCAGCCGAGGGCTTCCCCCCTGCTCGCCGAGGAACTCCACAGCCGTTTCCTGAAATGGCCGCGTGATGCGGCAGCAGCTAACACCCGGCCTGCCGGGATCGGTCAACTTCAATAAGGAGGCAATCTGATGAAACTCGTCACGGCCATCATCAAGCCATTCAAGCTGGATGAAGTCAGGGCGGCGCTCTCGGCGGTCGGAGTGCAGGGCATTACCGTCACCGAGGTGAAAGGATTCGGGCGACAGAAGGGGCATACCGAGCTCTACCGAGGCGCCGAATATGTGGTCGATTTTCTTCCCAAGACCAAACTCGAGGTGGCGGTCCAGGACGAACTGCTCAACTCTGTGATCGAGGCAATCGAAAAGTCCGCCAATACGGGCAAGATCGGCGACGGGAAGATCTTTGTCTTCGATCTTTTGCAGGTAATTCGCATTCGCACCGGAGAATCCGGCGCGGATGCCCTTTGACCGCTACGAGGGAGGAATCGATGAAAAAGCTTTTCGCATGGGTCGCCATGTGCGTCCTGGTAGGGGTATCGACTTGGGGCTTGGCGGACGACAAGCCCGCCGCGGAGCCGGCGGCCACATCCGCCACCGCCGCGGCGCCTGCAGCAGCTCCAGCGCCCGCTGCCCCTGACAAGCCGTTCATGCTCGACGTCGCGAAGATCAACTCAGGCGACACGGCTTGGATGCTGGCCTCGACCGGCCTCGTGCTGCTCATGACCATACCGGGGTTGGCGCTGTTCTATGGCGGGATGGTCCGGAAGAAGAACGTGCTCGCCACTCTGATGCAGAGTTTCGCCATCACTTGTCTGGTGACGATTCTATGGATGGTTGCGGGCTACAGCCTCGCGTTCATGCCCGGGAGCCCGTGGCTCGGCAGCCTCGACCGCTTTCTCTTGCATGGAATGGACTATGTGACGGGAAAGCAGGTTTCCGTATCCCATATCGCGACGAACGTGCCGGAGTCGGTGTACATGATGTTCCAGATGACCTTCGCGATCATCACGCCGGCGTTGATCTGCGGCGCATTCGCGGATCGGATGAAGTTCTCCGCAATGCTCTGGTTCATGGGAATTTGGTCCATCGTCGTGTACTCGCCGATCGCGCATTGGGTTTGGGAACCAGGCGGATGGCTGGCGCAGAAGGGGCAGCTGGACTTCGCGGGCGGCACGGTTGTCCATATCAATGCAGGGATCGCCGGTCTCGCGTCAGCACTCGCACTCGGGAAGCGCGTGGGATACGGGAAGGAGGCCATGCCGCCACACAACCTGACTCTGACATTGATCGGCGCGTCGCTGCTCTGGGTCGGCTGGTTCGGGTTCAACGCCGGCTCCGCGGTCGCCGCGGATGGACGTGCAGGATTGGCGATGACCGTGACACAGGTTGCCACAGCCGCCGCGGCGTTGGCATGGATGGTCAGCGAGTGGATCGTGAAGGGCAAACCGAGCGTGCTGGGAATCGCTTCCGGCGCAGTTGCCGGGTTGGTGGCGATTACGCCGGCCTCCGGCTTCGTCGCTCCGGTTCCCGCGGTCGTCATCGGGATCGTGGCCGGCGTCGGTTGCTACTTCGCAGCGACCACCGTGAAGTCCATGCTCGGATATGACGATTCGCTAGACTGCTTCGGCGTGCACTGCATCGGCGGGATTATCGGCGCACTGCTGACTGGGGTGTTCGTATCTAAGGACATTAGTGGACAGGAGGGTAGTCTGCTCACTCAATGCTGGGGCGTGGGCGCCACGCTGATCTACGGCTTTATCGTGAGCTACATCATTCTCAAGGTGCTCGACCTAACCATCGGCCTGCGCGTGACCGAGGAACAGGAGCGGGAGGGTCTCGACCTTTCGTTGCACGGCGAACGCGTCGAGTAGCGAACATCCACGATCGCCCGGGAGGGCGGCACGATGCCTCGGACTGCAGCAGTTGCATTCAGAGCATCCGCCGCCCTCTTTCGTTTAGCGGGCCTTCCCGTAGATGGGGCGGGAATTGTCAACTCCCGAGCTCCACGCCGCGCTCTGTCCGTTGGCGGGGGAGCGGAGAAGGGCAGGGCGCCGGCTCCTCCGCGACCCGCCCTTCGGATCCACCCGTTGTCTGATTAGCTATATCTTTCAGTGTGATAACGTGAGAAGGTGGGGCGTGGGAACGGTTTCTGCTGCCCGTACTGGCGGGGGGCCGTGCAACTGGCGGCCTTTGTCAAAAGTCTTCTGAGCCGGGCAGAACATGAGTGCAGATATCGATATGAAGGCATGCACGATCCTGGAGCGCTTCGGAGCCGAGCTTCTCGACGCGCAAGTGGATTACCTGTGCACGCAAGATTTGCACGAGTTCCTCATCACCCGTGATGGCGTGACGCATGAAATCGGCTTCTCCGAGCGAGTATTGCAGCTGCGGGACATTCCCGATATCGAGGAAGTGGTCGCGCGGCTGGCGGAGCAGCTCAAGGCCAGCACGAAGGCGCGCAAGATCCGAGTAGGGAGCAAGCCCGCCGACGCCGATTCGGCGTAGCAGTCTCACACACCCTGCATCCGGGGCCGGATTTGCCGGCCTCGCGTTGAGCGCTGTCGCTGCCCTGCCCGGAACGCTCCGACGAGTCATATGGGCGCCGTCTCCAAAGGTTCCCCTCCATCCCCGTCGCGTCGTATCAAGTCCACGCGCACCCAGACATTCCGTTAACGATGCTGGACATGTCGTCCGGCTCGCGCTACAAAGCACCCAATACACTCCACGCAACGGCGCAAGGTCTGCGCCGATCGGGGCACCAGAGGGGGGAACAATCTGTGGGCAGCATGCATAGGCGGGGACGCGCCAACCGGGCGCGCCCCATCCTCTGGCGCCGCGACTATGAGGCCGCGCGGAAGCTCGTCAAGCAGACCGCGGCGAGCGCAGATGATGACGAACGCTTCCTCGCGCTGCTCGAGGCCGTCCACGAGTACGAGCGCAACCGGCCGAGCGTGGAGTTACTGCGTATCGTCGATTGGGCGGAGTGCGTATTCGTGCCCGCCATACCTGGTGACACCGAACGCGCCCGGCGCTGGTCCGATACCGGCGCCTTGCGCTGCGCTGTAGCGTCTTAGTCTGGCCGGCCGTGACCCTGGCCGCCGCAGCGGCGGCTCGCCTGCGGCCAAGACGGCGGGCTCGTAGGCGTAGTCCGATCGTGGTTCACAACCCGGGTGGGTTTTGCCGAATCCGCATTCGAATCGACGCTCTCCGGCAATCGACGGCTTGCCGGGTAGGGCTGCCGATCTGCGAATCCTTTCCAGCCACCAATTGCGGTTGGCTCCGGCGGGGGGCCGGGGACGCTGCGGGTGCTAGAATACGCGCCCTCAGCGGTTCACGCGCAGCACTCCGTTGGCCCTCCCTTCCCGGCTAGTCATCGCCACACGCCAGAGCGCGCTCGCGCAGTGGCAGGCATGCAACGTTCGCGACCAGCTGATCGCCTCGAATCCAGGACTGCAGGTGGAGATCCTGGGCATCACCACTCGCGGCGACCGCGACCTTTCGAGCTCGCTGGCCAAGATCGGCGGCAAGGGGCTTTTCGTCAAGGAGCTGGAAACAGCGCTGGTGGAGGGTCGAGCCGACATCGCCGTGCACTCGATGAAGGACGTGCCGATGATTCTCCCAGCGGGGCTGACGATCGCCGCTATCACCGAGCGAGAGGACCCGCGCGACGCATTCGTATCCAGGCATTACGCACGCCTATCGGCCCTCCCGTATGGCAGTTCTGTGGGCACCTCCAGCCTGCGTCGAGCGAGCCAGATCCGCGCGCACCATCCGCGGCTTTCGGTCGAGCCGCTGCGCGGCAACGTGGAGACCAGGTTGCGGCGGCTAGACGAAGGGCGCTATGCGGCCATCATCCTCGCCGCTGCGGGCCTCAAGCGCCTGGGATTGGCTGCGCGCATCACGGCGCTGCTGGACCCGGAGGATAGCCTGCCAGCTGCCGGCCAGGGCGCGCTCGGGATCGAATGCCTCGAGGCTCGGGCCGATCTGATGGACCTGCTCGCGCCGCTGGCGCATGCCGAGACCGGCTGGTGCGTGCGTGCGGAGAGGGCGGTGAGCCGCGCGCTGTCCGGCAGCTGCGTGGTTCCTATGGGCGTCTATGCCGAGAGGCTGGGCGCCGGAGCGCGCCTTCGCAGCTTCGTCGCCGATCCCGGGGGCACCCGCTTTGTCACCGCCGACGTGCAAAGCGGAGATGGCGGCGTCGAACCTGAGGAGCTTGGGGCGCGGGCGGCAGAACAATTGCTCGCTGGCGGCGCAGGCGCAATTCTGGCGGCGCTCGCCGATGAGTGACACAACTGCGCTGCCGCCTCTCCAGGGGCGCGTCGTATTAGTCACCCGTCCCGCCCATCAATCGGGGCGACAGGCCACGCTGATCCGGGAGGCCGGTGGCGAACCGCTGCTCTTCCCCACGTTGCGTATCGAGGCGCTCGCCGGTAGTACGGCTGCGTCGGTAGCGCTCGCCAATCTGCCGGAGTGCCACTATGCCATCTTCATTAGCGCCAACGCGGTCGAGCACGGCTTGGCCTCCCTCGCCAGCGAGTGGCCGCCGCAGGTGCGGGTCGTGGCAATCGGTGACGGCACCGCAGCGGCACTGCGCGCTCATGGGTTGGTGGAAGTGATCGTTCCCAGCGTCGCCACAGACAGCGACGGGGTGCTGGCGTTGCCCGAGCTCGATCGCCTCGGCGGCATGCGGGTGTTGATCTTCCGAGGGCAGGGAGGCCGAGAGCTGCTGGCCGATACGTTGCGTAAGCGCGGAGCGGAGGTGGCTTATGTGGAGTGTTATCGCCGTGTGCGCCCCGACCAAGACCCCTCCGCGCTGCTGCAGCGCTGGGAACGCGGCGGCATTCACGCCGTCACCGCGATGAGCGGTGAGACGCTCGAGAATCTTTGGACCATGATCGGAGCGCGTGGCCAGCCCTTGCTCCTGACGACCCCGCTCTTCGTGCCGCACCTCGCAATCGCCGAGCGCGCCGGCCGGCTAGGTCTTACTGAGGTCGCAGTTACGGCGCCCGGCGACGAGGGCATTGTCCGCGGACTCGGTGCATGGTTTTCCTTGCATGTACGATAGCCGCTCATCTGGTGTGCGCCTAGGGTAAACTTCCAGGCGCCGCCTGCTCCCCGCCGCCCCGCCCCCGAATGGACCTGCAACAGAGCCCAACCGTATCTCCCGAGCCGCCGGCTGCGGCGCCACCCGCGTCCGATGCGCGCCGCAAGCGCGGCCTGCAGTGGCGCGGCGGGCCGAGTCTCCGCACGATCGGGGCGATCCTCGTCGTAGCATTGATCGCGGCCGTGTGGCTGGACATGCGCAGCCAGCTTCACGAGTTGCAACAGGAGATCATCCGCAAACTGGCTGAAGCGGACGGCTATAACAAGGAAACGCGCCAGATCGCCAGCCGCGCGGCGGATACCGTCCGCGACATGGAGTACCGGACTGGCGGCATCGAGAGCCGGCTGGCGGAGACGCAGAACCAACGCTTGGCGTTGGAGTCGTTGTATCTCGAGCTCAACCGCAGCCGGGACGAGCGCGTGCTCGCCGAGGTCGAGCAGATTCTGATCATCGGCAGCCAGCAGCTGACGCTGGCCGGGAATGTCAAGGCCGCCCTGATCGCCTTGGAATCGGCCGAAAGTCGCCTGGAGCGCACCGACAGCGCACAATTCACGGCTCTTCGGCGCGCGATTCGACGCGACATCGAGCGACTGAAGGCTACCCCCTATGTCGATGTCGTCGGCATGAGCCTGCGTCTGGACACGCTGGCGCACGATGTGGACAGGCTTCCGCTCGTCATCCAGGAGCGCGCTATGCAAGAAAAACCCGCGGCCGCTTCTCCCCAGAGCGGATGGTTCGGGCGTCTGACCAAGGAAGCTTGGCAGGAGGTCACGGCCTTGATCCGGATTCAGCGCGTCGATAAGGAGGAGCCGCCCGTAATTTCACCCTCTCAGACATATTTCCTGCGTGAGAACCTGCGCATGCGCCTGATGAGCGCGCGGGTCGCTTTGCTGGCCCATGAGGAGGACAGCTTCAAGGCCGACACACGCGAAGCGGCGGCGTGGCTGCAGCATTACTTCGATGCAAGCGATGCAAAGGTCGCGCAGGGGTTGGCAACGCTCAAACAGCTGGCAGCTGCCGACGTGACCATCGAGGTACCCGACATCTCCGGCAGCCTGGAGGCGGTCCGCAACGCCAAGCTGGTGCGGGAGCGAGGGTTGCGCTGATGCGCCACCTGGCCATCACGGCGGTGTGAGCCTGTCGCCTGTCCAATGCGAACCCTGCTTTGGATCGTCGGCTTGTTCGCGCTCGTGGTGGGATTGACCATCGCGGCGCGAGACAACCCCGGGTACGTGCTGATCATGCTGCCGGCGCATCGCGTGGAGCTGTCGCTTAACTTTGCCGTCGTGCTGCTGGTGGTGGGCTTCGCAATCGCGTATGGACTGATACGGGCGCTCACCATAACGCTGCGCATGCCGGCGCTGGCCGGCGAGTTTCGCCGCGAGCGCAAACGCGCGAAGGCCCGGCGGGCTTTCGAGGATGCGGTGAAGGCCTTCTTCGAAGGCCGCTTCGGTCGCGCTGAGCGCGCCGCCAAGGAGGCTTTGGCACAGGATGAATCGCCCGCGCTCAGCCTCGCGGTGGCGGCGCGCGCGGCGCACGAGTTGCGATCCTATCCGCGCCGCGACGAGTACCTGCAGGAGATGGAGCGCCTGGCGCCGCAGGACAGCTATCTGCGCTTGATGACGCAGGCCGAACTGCTGCTCGACGAGCGCCGGTACTTCGACGCCTTGCAGGCTTTGTCCAAAGTCAAGGACAAACATACGGCGGCGTTGCGGTTGGAGCTCAAGGCGCAGCAACTCGCGCGCAACTGGGACCAGGTACTGCAACTGCTGGCGCAGTTAGAGAGACGCGATGTGTTCGAGCCGGCTCTGCTGCAGCAGCTCAAGCGATACGCACAGACCGAGAATCTCAAGCGCAAGGCGCTGGACGCGAGAACCCTGCGCAGCTACTGGGACAAGCTGCCGCAGCAAGACCGCCGGGACAGCCGCATCGCTGCAGCGGCGGCGCAGTGCTTCATCGCCTTGAACGATTGTGCACAAGCGCACGCGATCATCGAGGAGAGTCTGGATTCTGCCTGGGACCCATCGCTGCTGCCGCTGTACATCCAGTGCCTGCCACGCGATGCGCGCCGGCACCTCGAGCGCGCGGAAACCTGGCTGAAGCAGCATGCGGGGGATCCAGCACTGCTGTTGGCGCTGGGCGAGCTCTGCATGCATCAGGAGCTGTGGGGCAAGGCGCGGAGCTACCTGGAGGCGAGCCTGGCGGTGGAGCCCAGCCACGCCGCCTACGTACAGTTGGGACGCCTGCTCGAACGCGTTGGCAAGGCCGAAGAAGCGAGCCGGGTGTTTCGCCAGGGGCTGGAGCTGAGCCTCGGTCAGAGCACGAACACCAGCGGCGCTCGCAGTCGCGCCGCATCATAAGCATACCGACCGTCACCGCCAAGGGAGGAAAGGAGGAAGCGCCAGCAGGATCTGAATCTTGCCACTACCCATCGACTTACCGCAGAGAGGCCGACATGACCAGCAGCGACCGCAGCTCCGTGAGCGCCGACAGTGAGTCTACGTTGCGGGAGCAAATCCGGCTGCTCGGCCGACTGCTCGGCGACACGCTGCGCGAGCAGCAAGGCGAGGAGACGTTCGATCTCATCGAGCGGATTCGTCAGACGGCGATCCGCTTCCGCCGCGACGGCGACACGACTGCTCGCGGCGAGTTGGAGTCGATCCTGAATCGACTCAGCCATGCCGACGCCGTCTCTGTCGTCCGTGCGTTCACCTACTTTTCCCAGCTTTCCAACATCGCAGAGGATCTGCACCACAACCGGCGGTTCCGCGCGCACGAGATCCATGGCGCACCACCGTTGCCGGGCAGGCTGACCGCGGCGCTCTCCCGAGTCGTTTCCGCCGGGGTGGGCGCGCAGTCGGTGGCCGCCTTTTTCCGCTACGCGCTCATCTCGCCGGTGCTCACGGCACACCCCACCGAGGTCCAGCGTAAGAGTATTCTGGACCGACATCTCGAGGTGGCGGACCTGCTCAACCAGCGCGATCGACTGGAGCTCACACCGGAGGAGCAACGGGCGAACGAAGAACAGCTGCGGCGCGTCATCCTCACGCTATGGCAGACGCGCATCCTGCGCGAGCTGCGTCTGACAGTCCGCGACGAGATCGAGAACGGGCTCGCCTACTACCGTTACACGTTCCTGCGCGAGGTGCCACGGCTGTACGGGGAGATCGAGAACCAGCTCAAGGCGCAGTGGCCCGATGTGCAGACTTCAGTTGCACAGATCCTGCGGCTGGGCGCTTGGATCGGCGGGGACCGCGACGGTAACCCCAACGTGAGCCACGAGGTTACTCGTTACGCCCTCGCACGTCAGTCGTCCACGGCGCTCGACTTCTACCTGAGCGAGGTGCACGAGCTCGGCAGCGAACTGTCGCAATCGTTGCGCCTCGTGAGCGTCAGTCCCGAGCTGGAAGATCTGGCTGACCGGTCCCCCGACGCATCAGAGCACCGGCGCGACGAGCTGTATCGGCGCGCCCTCATCAATGTCTATGCCAGACTGGCGGCCAGTTCCCGCGCCTTGGACCAGCACGCGCCGGAGCGGCGAGAACTCGGTTCCGCCGAGCCTTACGCCGGCCCTGAGGAGTTCGTGCGCGATTTGAAGGTGATCCACGATTCGCTCGTGCACAACGGATCGGCGCGCATCGCGGCAGGTCGGCCGCGTGCGCTCATGCGCGCAGCACAGGTGTTCGGCTTCCATCTCGCGCCGCTGGACATACGACAGCACAGCGGTGTCCATGAGCGCGTCGTCGCGGAACTGTTCCTGCTCGGGGCGCGCCGTGAGGGCTACGATCAACTCCCAGAGGAGCAACGGCGCCGGTGGCTGCTCGAGGAGCTGTCGGTGCCTCGGCTGCTCCGCTCGCCGTTCTTGGCCTACACCGAAGATGCACAGAAGGAGCTGCGGATCCTGGACACCGTGGCCGATCTGCATCGGCGTTACGGTCCCCAAGCGCTCCCCAACTACATCATCTCGAACGCCAACGCCGCCAGCGACGTGCTCGAGGTGGCGCTGCTGCTCAAGGAGGCAGGGCTGCTGCGTCCGGGATCCCCAGCGCGGCTGGCGATGAACATCATCCCGTTGTTCGAAACCATTCTCGACCTGCGCGCCTGCGGGGCCGTCATGGATGCGCTATTCAGCATCCCCGATTACCGGCGCATGTTGGAGAGCCGCGGCGGCGAGCAGGAGGTCATGCTCGGCTATTCGGACAGCAACAAGGACGGCGGCTACCTCACCTCCAATTGGGAGCTGTACAAGGCGGAGGTCGCATTGGTGAACGTGTTCGAGCGCCATGGCGTCAAGCTGCGCCTGTTCCATGGCCGGGGCGGCACCGTCGGGCGGGGCGGTGGACCGAGCTATCAAGCCATACTGGCCCAGCCGCCTGGCAGCGTGCAGGGGCAGATTCGGATCACCGAGCAGGGCGAGGTCATCGCCAGCAAATACTCCGACCCGGACATCGGCCGCCGGAACCTAGAAACGCTGTTGGCGGCGACGCTGGAGGCCACGCTGCTCACCCACCCGGAGCATACGGGCGAGCACTCGCGGTACCACGAGGTGATGGATGAACTGTCCGAGCAAGCGTTCAAGGCGTACCGCCATCTGATCTACGAAACCCCAGGGTTCGTCACCTTCTTCCGGACTGCCACGCCGATCACCGAGATCTCCGAGCTGCACATCGGCAGCCGCCCCGCGTCGCGGCGCAAGACGGATCGCATCGAGGACCTGCGGGCGATCCCGTGGGTGTTCAGCTGGTCGCTAGCGCGCATCATGCTACCGGGTTGGTATGGCTTCGGCACAGCGGTCGAGCAGTTTGTGCGCAGCCACGGGGAGTCGGGGCTGGCAACGCTCAAGGAGATGCATCGCAGCTGGCCCTTCTTCCAGACGCTGCTGTCGAACATGGACATGGTGCTCGCCAAGGCGGACATCCACATCGCTTCGCGCTATGCGGCGCTCGTGGCCGACGCGGAATTGAGGGACAGAATCTTCGACCGCATCCAAGCCGAGATGCACCGCACGGTGAGCCATTTGCTCGCCATCACCGGGCAGCGCGAGCTGCTGGACACCAATCCACAGCTCGCCCGCAGCATCAAGACCCGGTCGCCATACATCGATCCCCTCAACCATCTACAGGTCGAGTCCCTGCGGCGATTTCGCGCCGGAGCAGAGGACGAGAAAGTCAAACGCGCGATCCTGCTCACCATCAACGGCATCGCAGCGGGTCTGCGCAATAGCGGCTAAGGCTCGTCGCCCTCGACTTCTGCAACGCAGGCGCGCAGTCGCAACAGAAGAAGGCCACGGGCGCACGGGATCGGACCTGCGCGCGGACGCCATGCGATCAACCGAGCTTGGCGCCGTCGGAAGGGGTGAAGGCGTCCGAGTAGAACTCGTCTTCGGGCAATCGGCATATCGATGTGAAGTCTTTGTGCGCGGCCTCGACCATCACCGGCGCGCCACATGCGTATACCTGGTACCCGGACATGTCGGGGAAGTCCTCCATCACCGCGCGGTGGACAAAGCCTGTGCGCCCGGTCCACGCCTCCTCCGGAGGCGACTCCGATAGGACAGGCACGAAGCTGAAGTTCCCATGCTCCTGCTGCCACCTCAACGGAAGGTCCAGCATGTAGATTTCGCTCTTCCTGCGTCCGCCCCAGTACAGCACCATCTGCCGCGTCACACCGACATGGAACGCGTGCTCGATGATGCTCTTGATCGGCGCGAATCCGGTGCCGCTCACCACGAAGATGATCGGCTTGAGACTGTCCTCGCGCAGGAAGAAGGTCCCCAGCGGGCCCTCGAAGCGCAGGATATCGCGCTCCTTCATCCGCTCGAATACGTATTCGGTGAACGCCCCGCCCGCCATGTTGCGCACGTGCAGCTCGATGTGCACGTCATCATCGGGCGGGCTGGCCATGGAGTAAGCTCGGCGCTTGCCGTCGCGCATGATGATTTCGAGGTACTGCCCAGCCAGAAACTGCAGACGTTCGTTTGCAGGAAGCGTCAGATACAGCACGGCCACGTCGCTGGACGGCCGCTCGATGCGTTGCACCCGACACGGGAGTTTCTTGATCTGGAGCTCGCCCGCGGCGCCGATCTCGCGCGCCTCGATGGTGACATCGGTCAACGGCTTGGCCTGGCAAAACAGCGCGAACCCGGACTTCTTCTCGAAGTCTGTGAGGATATGCGCCGCGTACTGGCCGTAGTCGACTGCACCCTCGAGGATTCTCCCCTTGCAGGCCCCGCACGCGCCGTTGCGGCAGCCATACGGCAAGACGATGCCATTGCGCATGGCCCCCTGGAGGACGGTTTCGCCCTCGTCCAGGGTGAAGCTACGATTGCTCGGCTTGATGTTGACCCGTAGTGACATGCACAACCCTTTGGCCGAAACGGGCATTCGCACCGAGGGCGGCCCGAGTTCCACTAGAATATCCAGGATGAGAAAACTCCGGATCGTAGAGTGCGAAAACACCGTCCTCACGGCGGCGAGCTCGCCACGGGGCGCCTGCGTGTGTGCCCCGTGCCGCGATGCTCCGACCGGCGCCAGCATCGGCGGACTGTCCCGCTGTTGGCTGCGCCGGTCGGTTCGGCGGTCGTCCTGCGCGGGGGCGGCCTTGCCCGGAATTCTTCACGTTGGACGCCGCGACCCGAAGAGTGCGCCCGCTACAGCACCGACCTCAGTTCGATCCGGACACTCAGAGGAAGCGTACCACAGCGCATGGTCCATATCAGTCGCAGCCGATAGGGCCATGTGCCGAGACTTTGCGCACTGGCTTGGCTGCCGCCAATGGAGACTCACCGAGATCAACCGATGGAACCGGTTTTGCTCGTGATCACGAATCTTCCGGACCGGGAATCGGCACGCAAGCTTGCGGAGGGCTTGGTCTCGGAGCGCCTCGCGGCGTGCGCAAACGTACTCGCCGAGTGCGCGTCCTTGTACTGGTGGACTGGGGCGGTGGAGTCGGCCGTAGAAACGCCGGTGCTGATCAAAACGCGCGCTGGTCTGTATGCAGAGGTGCAAGCCTATATCCTTGCGCATCATCCGTACGAGGTTCCCGAAGTGATCGCTGTGCCGGTGACCGCAGGTCACCCCGCGTACCTCGAGTGGGTGCTGCAAGAGACGAGGTCGGAAGCGGCACGCGCCGCAGGTGGGCTATGCGACCCTGGTTGAGATTTGTCGGGCGTCTAACCGGCACAGCCGTGCCGGCTTTTTTCCTCCTCGCGCGAGTGCACGCCGCGGACGATTTGCTGCCGCCAGAGCAGGCGTTCAAGTTCTCCGCGCGCATGATCGATGCAACGAGTGTCGAAGTGCGCTACGAGGTCGCCGACGGTTACTACTTGTACCGCGACAAGTTCCGGTTCTCTGCTCAGCCGAGCACCGTTACCTTGGGCTCGGCGGAATTCCCAGCCGGGAAGGTCAAGGAAGACGAATTCTTCGGCAAGGTTGAGACATACCGGGGAGCGGTGGCGATCCGGATCCCGGTGACCGCCGGCGCGGGAGATAGAAGTTTCACTCTCCGAGCCTTGTCGCAAGGGTGCGCTGACGCGGGGGTGTGCTATACGCCGCTCAGACAGAGCGCGCAGCTTTCACTGGCCGCCGCCGAGGATGTGCCCGGTGCCTCGACGGTCGGTCATGGCGGAGTCATTGCCAAGCTACGGGCGCTGAGCAATGCCGGTGGCGAGGAACCGTTCCTGCCGGTGGAGCAGGCGTTCACCGTCAGCATGCGACCGAGAGATTCCCGCACGTTACTCGCGGACTTCGCGCCCGCCCAGAATTACTACCTCTACCGCGACAAGATCACGTTCTCGGTGCCCGGGGATTCCGGCGTGAGGATCGCCGGTGTGACGCTGCCGGCGGGCGACAAGAAGTCGGATCCCAAGTTCGGTGACACCGAGGTGTTCCATCGGCCGTTCCAGGCGGTGGTCCACCTCGACCGGGGGAGCGTGCGCGGCCAGAGCCTGTTATCGATCGAAGCCGGATACCAGGGCTGCAGCGAAAAGGGGTTGTGCTATCCCCCAGCGAAGAAGACCTTCCGGCTCACCTTGGCGGCGCTGTCCGCGCCGGCGCGCGCTGGGGCGGCGCAGGCACCTGCGTCCCAGGACTTGCCGGTCGCGGCCGCCTCCTCGTCGGCTCGCCCAGCAGCGACTGGGGGGGACTTGGATGCCCGTGCGGCGCCTGTGCCGGCGTTGCCGCAGACTGAGAACTCAAGGGTCGCTGCGATCTTCAAGACCGGGAACTTCGCGCTGATCGTTGCCAGTTTCTTCGGGTTCGGCGTGCTGCTTTCCTTCACCCCTTGCGTGCTGCCGATGGTCCCGATCCTGTCTGGGATCATCGTAGGGCAGGGCCACAAGGTTACGCGCGCACACGCCTTCTCGCTGTCCCTGTCTTATGTATTCGGGATGGCTATCACTTACGCTCTCGCTGGCGTGGCCGCGGGCTTGTCCGGGACGCTGCTGTCCAACGCACTGCAGAACGCCTGGGTCCTGGGAGCCTTCGCGATCGTGTTCGTGCTGCTGGCATTGTCCATGTTCGGGTTCTACGAGTTGCAACTGCCTTCGTCGCTGCAGACCAAGCTGTCGGACACGAGCAACAGGATGAAGGGCGGCAGGTCCTGGGGAGTGTTCGTCATGGGGGTGCTGTCCGCGCTGATCGTGGGGCCGTGCGTCGCAGCTCCGTTGGCCGGCGCGCTGTTGTATATCGGTCAGTCCCGCAATGTGGCTCTGGGTGGCTCGGCACTCTTCGCGATGGCATTGGGAATGGGTGTCCCGCTCTTGGCCGTCGGGCTATCGGCCGGCGCCCTGCTTCCGCGAGCCGGGGCGTGGATGCAGACGGTCAAGAATTCGTTCGGCGTCGTGTTACTGGGGTTGGCCATCTGGATCGTGTCGCCCGTCCTGCCATCTGTCGCTCAGATGCTGCTGTGGGCGGGGCTTCTGATCATCTCCGCCATCTACCTGCACGCCATCGACCCGCTGCCGCACAACGCGTCGGGCTTTCGCAAGTTATGGAAGGGCGTGGGAGTGATTGCGCTGCTCGTGGGTGTGGCGTTGCTCGTAGGCGTTCTTTCCGGAGGTCGGGATCTGCTCCAACCGTTGGCGCGGTTGCGAGTCGGCGCGACCGAGACGGACTCGGGTGGGGCCATCCAGTTCCAGCGCGTTCGTTCCCTGACGGAACTGAACCAGCGGATTGCCCTGGCGGCCGGTCGCCCGGTGATGCTGGACTTCTATGCCGACTGGTGCGTGTCGTGCAAGGAGATGGAGCGCTTCACTTTCAGCGACCCTCAGGTCCGCCAGCGATTGAATCGGATGGTACTGCTCCAGGCGGACGTCACGGCGAGTTCGCCCGACGACGAGCAGCTTCTGAAGCGTTTCGGCCTGTTTGGTCCCCCTGGGATCCTGTTCTTCGGATCTCATGGGCAAGAACTGGAAGGGCTGAGAGTCGTCGGCTTCCAGCCGGCAGAGAGCTTCGGAGCCGCCCTGGATGCCGTGCTGAGCGCTTCGTGACAAGGATCCGAAAGGCTTCGGCGTACCTCATCGTCGCTGCGTTCGCGCTCGCCGCTGGTGTGATCTTTCAACTCGAGACACGGCACCGTGCAGCCAGCGAGTCCGCTCCCGCGCCGACGTCGGTACAGCTCTCCTCGGTGAACTTGCCTGATCTTACGGGGCGCGCTCAGGCGCTCGATCAGTGGCGCGGCCGGGTGCTGGTGGTCAATTTCTGGGCGACTTGGTGCGCTCCCTGCCGCAAGGAGGTCCCCGAGCTTATTCATGCGCAGTCCGAGTGGGGACAGCGTGGGCTGCAGATCGTGGGGATTGCCATCGACGAGGTGGAGAACGTCAAGCCCTACGCGGCTGACATGGGGATCAACTATCCGGTCCTGATCGGCGGCCCGGAGGGACTGGAGCTGGCCCGCGGCGCCGGCGATAGTCTCGCCGTGTTGCCCTTCACCGTCGTTGTGGACCGCAGCGGCAAGGCTGTCAGTACTCAACTAGGCGGCGTCGATCGCAAGAAGCTCGCAGCGTTGATCGAGCCTCTGCTCTGAGGAAGATCTGCCGGCGGTCGCCTGGCTGCTCCGTGCGCCTGGCATGCAGACCCTGAGGCCGCGCTGCCTGTTTTCCCATCTCCGTTGGTGTAGCATCCGGGCTCGCTGAAACCCGGGTGTAGGGCGGCTGGAATCCAACAGGTGCGGCACGAACGCACCAGCGAATTTCCGGCAATTTGCGGGTAAACTGGACAATCTGCCGAGAGCTGCGGCAAACTTGTGGCCATGACAGCTCAGCCGGGGCGACCACGGGGAGGCACGAGTCCGGTTCCGATGCGAGGCGACCATATCACTCGCGCTTCGCCGCCAGCACCGATCCGGGACGTCCCACCTTGCTGCTGAACCCTCTTTGCGGCCCGGATGCCGGCGACGCCGGTGCCTCTCCGACTGGATCGGCCTCGGGTTGCCGGTAGGAGCCGCTTCTCGAGTAACGGATCATGCGGCCGGTCTCGCCTATAGCAATGGTCTCCAAGTGCCGCGCAGCGCCGCGTTCGGGCACGGGCTCGGCCGCCGGTAACCGGCGGGCGCGGACCGACCGCTCGTACTGCAGGGTGATCGGCCCCTCCGCCCAATCTGTGGCCATGAGCGCTGCTGCGCTGGACAGATCACGAATCGCTTCGGGCAGTACGTGCTGAAGGCCATTCCGATACCTCATCCATGGATCTCAGGAAACTCAAGAAGCTCATCGATCTGGTACAGGAGTCTGGGATCGCTGAGCTCGAGATTACCGAGGGCGAAGAGAAGGTCCGGATCAGCCGGGTAGCGCAAGGAGCCCCCGCGGTCGTAAGCGCGCCGGCGGCGCCGATTGCGGCGATTCCAGTTGCAGCCGCGGGAGCTGCGGCGACTACGGCCGCGCCTGAGGCTCCGGCCCCCCAAGAAGGCCATATCGTGAAGTCGCCCATGGTCGGAACTTTCTATCGGGCCGCATCCCCCGGTGCCAAGGCGTTTGTGGAGACCGGCGACCACGTCAACGCCGGCGACACCCTCTGCATCATCGAGGCCATGAAACTGCTCAACGAGATCGAAGCGGACCAGGGTGGAACGATCAAGGAGATCTACGTCGAGAATGGGCAGCCGGTCGAGTACGGGGAACCGCTTTTCCTCATCGCTTAGGGACCATGGCCGGGTTCGAACCCGATGCGGGCTGAATCACGGCCGACGCTAGGCTTCCCGGCCCACGACCGCAGGGTAGACCCCGAGGCAGCGGTCAGTCCGTGGCGGGCTGGCCGGCCGCTGCAGTCCGTAGGCGCGCAGCGTGCAAGGCGTCAGTGGCGTCGATCCAGCAGCTTCGAAGCGACGGCTGGCGGGGCGCGCGTGAGCGCGCGCTGTAGGATTTCAACTGCCGGTTAGGATCTTCGCGTGTTCGAGAAAATCCTCATTGCGAATCGCGGTGAGATTGCCCTGCGCATCCAGCGTGCCTGCCGCGAGCTGGGCGTCAAGACGGTCGCGGTTCACTCCGAAGCGGACGCCGACGCGAAGTACGTGCGGTTGGCCGACGAGTCGGTGTGCATTGGCCCGCCCCCCTCGGCCCAGAGCTATCTGAACATCCCGGCCATCATCAGCGCGGCGGAGGTGACGGACGCTGAGGCGATCCATCCGGGCTACGGATTTCTGTCAGAGAACGCCGACTTCGCCGAGCGCGTCGAGAAGAGCGGGTTCGTATTCGTCGGTCCGCGCCCGGAGACCGTCCGGCTAATGGGGGACAAAGTCAGTGCTAAGCGTGCCATGGTCAAGGCTGGAGTGCCCGTGGTCCCCGGATCCGATGGTGTGCTGCCGGAAGCCCCGGATGCAATCGTCAAGGTCGCCCGTGATGTCGGCTATCCGGTCATCATCAAGGCCGCCGGGGGCGGCGGCGGACGGGGGATGCGCGTGGTCCACACCGAGGCCGCTCTCCTCAATGCAGTGAGCATGACGCGCTCCGAAGCGCAGAGCGCTTTCGGCAACCCCACAGTGTATCTGGAGAAGTTCCTGGAGCATCCGCGCCACATCGAGATCCAAGTGTTGGCGGACGAGCACAAGAATGCCGTCTACCTCGGAGATCGAGATTGTTCGATGCAGCGGCGCCATCAGAAGATCATCGAGGAGGCGCCCGCCCCGCTCGTCAACCCGAGGCTCAAGGCACGCATCGGGGAGCGCTGCGCGGAGGCCTGCCGAAAGATCGGCTATCGCGGGGCCGGCACCTTTGAGTTTCTGTTCGAGAAGGACGAGTTCTACTTCATCGAGATGAATACCCGCGTGCAGGTGGAGCATCCGGTGACCGAGATGATCACCGGCATCGACATCGTGCAGGCCCAGATCCGCATCGCGGCCGGACAGAAGCTGCCGTTCAAGCAACGCGACATCCAGTTCCGGGGGCACGCGATCGAGTGCCGCATCAATGCCGAGCACCCATACAAGTTCACGCCTTCGCCCGGGCGCATCACGCAATTCCACGTCCCGGGAGGCCCCGGCATCCGCGTCGACTCTCACGTCTACTCGAACTATTTTGTCCCCCCGAATTACGATTCGCTCCTCGGTAAGGTCATCACGTCCGCCGACACGCGCGAGCAGGCGATCGCCAAGATGCGCATTGCGCTGTCGGAGATGATCGTGGAGGGGATCGAGACGAACCTCCCCCTGCACCAGGAGCTGATGCTCGATTCGGCTTTTCTCCGCGGCGGCACCAGCATCCACTACCTCGAAGAGAAGCTGTCGAAGCAAAGCCGTCCCGATTGATCTCGCATGAGCTGGGTGAGCGTCGCGGTCGAGCTGGACCCCGCCCAGGCGGAGGCGCTTGCGGACGCTCTGGTGGACCTCGGCGCGATTTCGGTCGACATTACCGATGCCGATGCGGGGACGGACCGGGAGATGCCGGCTTTCGATGAGCCGGGAGAGGCGAAAGCTCTCGGGTGGGAGCGCTGCTGCGTGAACGTCCTATTCGAGCAGCAGGCGGACCATCGTCGCATCCTCCGCGCGGCGTGCGACCGCGTCGGGGTGACCGTCCCAGTGGATGTGCAGACCCGCGTGATCGCCGATCAGGACTGGGTCAGCGCCACCCAGCGGCAGTTTGCCCCGATGCAGGTGTCGCAACGTCTGTGGGTCGTTCCCTCCTGGGCTGATTCCCCGGACCCGGCAGCGATCAACCTGCGGCTCGATCCAGGGCTCGCCTTCGGTACCGGCAGCCATCCGACGACGCGGCAATGCCTGCAGTGGCTGGATGATCAGATGTGCCCGGGCTGGTCGGTGCTCGATTATGGATGCGGCAGTGGGATCCTGGCGATCGCCGCCAAGAAGCTGGGCGCGGGGCGCGCAGTGGGTGTGGACATCGATCCCAACGCGATCAACGCGAGCGTGGCCAACGCGACCCGCAATGGCGTGGAGGTCGAGTTCGCGTTGCCCGATGGCGTAAGCGAGGGAGCCTTCGACGTAGTTGTGGCAAACCTGCTGGCGAGGCCGCTGCGGGTGCTCGCTCCTCTGCTGACGGCACGCACACGCGTTGGAGGATCGATCGTCCTTGCCGGCATTCTCGAAGGGCAGGTCGCCGCCGTTCGTGAAGCCTACGCCGACTCTGCCGAGCTAGCGGTGGTCTACCCCAGCGAGGGTTGGGTCTGTCTATCCGGCGCGCGAACGCGGTAGGATTGCGGCCTCCCTTGCCGCAAGGGTCATGAGCATGTACACCCGCTGCCCGCACTGCGACACCTATTTCCGCGTCACACGCGAGCAGCTCCAAATCTCGAGCGGCCAGGTCCGCTGCGGCCGCTGCGAACGGGTGTTCGACGCTTTCGCGACGCTCAGCGCGCAGCTTCCAGCACCACCGCCTTCGCTGGAGGGTGTAGTCTCAGGCGACGCCCCCGGATCCGAATCCGCGCGCGCCAGCGAGGCCGCGCGCGGGGCCGAACCACCTGACCTGGATACGCACGGTGCGACGTCGGGACTGGGGGATCATCCGGCGCCTAGTGCCTCCGACGCTCCAAGCCCAACTGAGCCGCAGGCTTTGACACTGCCGGACAACCTGTTCGGCCCCGCGGCTCAGCGCGCAAGCACCGGTCGCGGTTGGCCCTGGGCCGTCGCTAGTCTCGTTTTGGTGATTGGGCTGTTCGGCCAGGGACTGTTCTTCCTTGGGACCGACCTCGCCGTACGGCTCCCGGAGCTGCGCCCTACCTTGATCGAAGCGTGCAATTGGCTGGGCTGCGCGGTCGTGCTGCCACGTTTGCCGGATCAGCTCTACATTGAGGCCTCCGACCTTCAGGTGCTGAATGCGACGCGGCCCAACGAAGTACTGCTCACCGCAACCATACGCAATCGCGCCGCGGTCGCGCAGGAGCTGCCGCTGTTAGAGCTGACGCTGACTGACAAGCTCAATCAAGCAGCCGCTCGGAAGGTGTTCTATCCTTCCGAATATCTGGACAAGTCCCAGGATCCGGAGCAGGGCGTCGGAGCGAGCCAGGAGATCGCGGTCAAGTTGTACTTGGACACGGGCGAGATTCGGGCCGCCGGCTATCGTTTGTATCTGTTCTTCGCGTGATGGCCACAGAGCTCAAGCGCACACCGCTCAACGCAGAGCACCGACGGCTAGGCGCACGGCTGGTCGACTTCGGCGGCTGGGAGATGCCGCTGCACTATGGCTCGCAGCTCGAGGAGCATCACCGCGTCCGCCGCGACGCAGGCATCTTCGATGTGTCCCACATGCTCATTCTCGACGTGGTCGGCGGATCGGCATTCGATTTCCTGCGCCATCTGCTCGCGAACGACGTGGCACGCCTGAAGCAACCAGGCAAGGCGTTGTACTCTTGTCTGCTCAACGACGACGCTGGCGTGCTCGACGACCTGGTCGTCTATTATCTGCAGCCGGAACGCTACCGGCTCGTGGTCAACGCCGCTACCGCGCACAAGGATCTGAGCTGGATCCAGGCGCAGCGCGACCGCTACGCGCCGGACGTCGGCGTGGACCCACGCCGCGACCTTGCGATAGTCGCCGTACAGGGCCCAGATGCGCGGACACGGTTCTGGACCGCGCAGCCGGCCAGCAAGCAGGCGACGGAAGGCCTTGCTGCGTTCCAGGGCGCGGAGTTGCCCGCCGAGGTGTTTGTGGCCCGTACCGGCTATACGGGTGAAGACGGGTTAGAGGTGATGCTGCCCGAAAGTCGCGTGGTCGCGACGTGGCGAGCACTGCTTGAGGCCGGTGTGGCGCCATGTGGCCTGGGCGCTCGCGACACCCTCCGGCTGGAAGCGGGAATGAACCTGTATGGCAACGACATGGACGAGTCCGTCACGCCCATGGAGGCGGGGCTCGCATGGACAGTAGATCTGAGCACTCAGCGCGACTTTGTCGGGCGCCGTGCACTCCTCACCCGCCAGCCCCGCGCCCGGCTCGTCGGTCTGGTGTTGAGCGAGAAGGGAGTGTTACGCAGTCACCTGCCGGTGCGCACCGCACAAGGCGACGGTGTGACGACCAGTGGCAGCTTCGCGCCAACCTTGAGCTGTTCCATCGCCTTGGCGCGGGTTCCGCTTGGCGTGTCGCCGTCGGACCCCGTAGAGGTCCTGATCCGCGACAAGTGGCTGCCGGCGCGGGTAGTAAAATACCCCTTCGTCCGCTGCGGCAAGAGCCTGCTGCAGCCGGTTGCTTCCTGAGCGGGGTTCCGAATGCACGTGCCAAGTGATTTGCGTTACACCGACACCCACGAATGGGTGCGCCTCGACAGCGACGGTACGGCCACGGTGGGAATCACTTGGCATGCGCAAGACCGCCTTGGTGATCTCGTTTATGTCGAGAACCCCAAGGTCGGCGGCTCGTTCCAGAAGGGGCAAGAGTGCGGCGTGGTCGAGTCGGTGAAGGCGGCCTCCGACATCTTTGCTCCGCTCTCGGGCGAGGTGGTGGCGGTGAACGAGCAGCTGTCGAAGAGCCCCGAGATGATTAACCAGGATGCCTACGGCGCTTGGATGTTCAAGCTCAAGGCCAAGGATCCCGCCGAGTGGCAAGCGCTCCTCGATTCAGCCGCGTACGAGCGGCTGATCGCGGCGGAGGAACACTGACCGCACCAAGCGCCAGAGCGGTCATCGGCGCGGCGCGGGTGCCGCTGAGCACAGCGGGTGCGCTCCGCCTGGACGAGAACGCATACGAATGTCGAACGCGATCTTCTATTCGAGCTCTGGCCGCGAGGCGTCACTGAGGAGGACGGCACCGATTCGCGCTCGTCCTGCGCCCCGCTGACATGCCGTTCATCCCGCATACCGAGGCCGAAGTCCAGGGCATGCTGGCCGCGATTGGCGCCTCGTCGATCGACGATCTGTTCGAGGAGATCCCCCCGCGGCTCCGCGCGGCCCGGCTCGACGGCGTGCCGGCAGGGGTCTCGGAAATGGAGATCATGCGGCTGATGCAGGAGCGGGCAGATGCCGATGGCCGCTATCTAAACTTCATCGGTGCGGGCGCCTACGAGCACCACATTCCCTCCGCCGTATGGCAGCTCGCTACGCGCGGTGAGTTCTACTCCGCATACACGCCCTATCAGGCCGAAGCCAGTCAGGGCACCCTGCAGGTGCTGTACGAGTATCAAACCATGATGGCGTCGCTTACGGGCCTGGAAGTCACCAATGCCAGCCTGTACGACGGCGCCTCGGCGCTGGCAGAAGCGGTGCTCATGGCCGTGCGCCTGCATCGGTCTTCGCGCCGCGTTCTGGTGCCTGCCACGCTTCACCCGGTGTATCAGGTAGTGGTGCGCACGATCGTGTCCGCGCAACAGGTCGAGCTACTGGAGCTGCCGTTTTGCACTGAGCAGGGCCGTATCCTTCCGGAGTCCTTGCAGCGCTACGATGGGCAGGATTTCGCCGCGCTGGTGGTTCCGCAGCCAAATTTCTTCGGCGTGCTCGAACACGCGCATCAGCTCACCGACTGGGCCCATGCACAGGGCGCCCTGGTGATCGGTGTGGTGAATCCGATTGCACTGGCATTGCTTGCTCCGCCTGGAAACTGGGGCGCGTTGGGAGCCGACATCGCCGTCGGAGAAGGGCAGCCGTTGGGGGTGCCATTGTCCGCGGGCGGGCCATACTTCGGATTCATGGCCTGCAAGCAAGCACATGTGCGCCAGATGCCCGGGCGCATCGTAGGCCGCACCGTGGACCTCGACGGGAAGCCAGGGTTCACCCTGACACTCCAGGCTCGCGAGCAGCACATTCGCCGCTCCAAGGCGACCTCGAACATCTGCACCAATCAAGGTCTCGCCGTGACGGCGGCGACAATCCATATGGCGATCCTTGGCCCGGAGGGACTCAGGAGAACGGCAGCGGCCTGTCACGCCAGTTCGATGAGCCTGCTGGACAAGCTTGCCCGCATCCCGGGCGTATCGCGCCGGTTTCGCTCTCCCATATTCCATGAAGTGGTGCTGCGCTTACCGGCTGCTCCGGAGGCGGTTTTGCGCCAGCTGCGTAGCGAGGGAGTGCTAGGCGGGCTCGATCTGACCAGGTGGTATCCCGAGCTGGACAATGCCATCCTGGTCTGCGCCACCGAGACCAAGACCGAATTGGACTTGGAACGCTACGCCACCGGCCTGGACTCGGCGCTGCGCAGCTCGCCTGCTGTCGCGGCATAAATCATTCGGTTCCGCTCACCCTTGACGCAAAGGAGAATCCAATGGCCACCGTTACGCTCAAAGGCAACCCAGTCACCGTCGGCGGCACGCTGCCGGCCCGCGGTCAGGTCGTACCCGACTTTGCGTTGACCAACAAGGAGCTCAAAGACCTGACGCTTGCGGAGTTTGCCGGGAAGCGCAAGGTGCTGAATATCGTCCCCAGCCTGGACACTCCGACGTGCCAGAAATCCACCCGCGCATTCAACGAAAAAGCGAGCGGCATGAACAACGCAGTGGTGCTGGTGATCTCGGCCGATCTGCCGTTCGCCATGTCGCGCTTCTGCGGGGCCGAGGGATTGAACAACGTGACCACGCTGTCGACCTTCCGCAACCATGCTTTTCACAGCAAATATGGAGTAGACATCGCCGACGGGCCGCTCAAGGGTTTGACGGCACGCGCCGTAGTCGTGCTGGACGAGAACAACCGGGTCTTGCACTCGGAGCTGGTGCCCGAGATCGCCAACGAGCCTAACTACGATGCAGCACTGAGCGCATTGAAGTAAGCGCATCGTATAGGTAGCGATGAACCTTCGACGGCCGGCTGGCATGCCGCTTCCGCACCCTCGGCGGTCGCGAGGATTCGCGCCGGTATCTTGCATCGACTGGGCGGGCGGGAGCGGTCCTATTCCATGCTGATCTTCGAGCTGTCCGAGGCTGGTCGCGTCAACCGCGCACAGGCTCCCGCGCCTTCCGCAACGGCGGGCGAGATCCCGGACGAGTTGCGCCGACGCGACTTGCCGCTGCTGCCGGAGGTATCGGAACTGGATGCAGTGCGCCATTACACCCGTCTGTCGCAGTTGAACTTCTCGATCGACACCCAGTTTTATCCGCTCGGCTCGTGCACGATGAAGTACAACCCACGGGCGTGCAACGCGGCCGCGCTGCTCCCGCAGTTTCTGGCCCGGCATCCGCAGGCGCCCGCGGACACGGGACAGGGTTATCTGGCGTGCCTGTTCGAGCTGCAGGAGATGCTCAAGGACCTGACCGGTATGCAAGCCGTCAGCCTTACGCCCATGGCAGGTGCCCAAGGGGAATTTGCCGGCGTGGCGATGATTCGCGCGTACCATCGGTCCCGCGGTGATGTCGCCCGCAAAGAGATCATCGTCCCGGATGCGGCGCATGGAACCAACCCAGCCACCGCGACGATGTGCGGTTTTGTCGTTCGCGAGATCGCCACAGGGCCGGACGGCAATGTCGACCTGGAGGCGTTGCGAGCGGCCGTCGGCCCGGAGACCGCCGGCCTCATGCTCACGAACCCATCGACGCTCGGGGTGTTCGAGGAAAAGATCCTCGAGATCCGCGACGTGGTCCACGCCGCCGGTGGCCTGCTCTATTACGACGGGGCGAATCTCAACGCAATCCTGGGCAAGGTCAAGCCGGGCGCGATGGGGTTCGACGTCGTCCATCTGAACCTGCACAAGACCTTCTCGACCCCGCATGGGGGCGGCGGCCCCGGTGCAGGCCCGGTGGGCGTCGCGCCAAGACTCGAGCCTTTCCTGCCGGTACCGATGGTTGCTTTCGAGCAGGGGCGCTATCGCTGGCTCACAGAGCAGGACCGGCCCTCCAGCATTGGCCGGCTTTCGGCGCACATGGGGAACGCAGGGGTACTGCTACGGGCCTTTGTCTACGCCCGGCTGCTCGGTCGAGAAGGAATGCGTCGGGTGGCCGAGTTTTCGACGCTGAACGCGAACTACCTTATGGTGCAGCTGCAGCGCGCTGGCTTCGAGGTCGCCTTCCCTCGACGGCGGGCGAGCCACGAGTTTATCGTCACACTCAAGGGGCTGAAAGACACAACCGGGGTCACCGCGATGGATGTGGCCAAGCGGTTGCTGGATAAGGGCTTTCACGCTCCGACCACCTACTTTCCGTTGCTCGTTCCGGAATGCCTGCTCGTCGAGCCGACGGAAACCGAGTCCAAACAGACGTTGGATGCGTTTGTGGTCGCCATGACCGAGATCATGAAAGAGGCGCACAGCGACCCGGCGCTCGTCAAACACGCGCCACACACGACGCCGGTTCGCAAGCTCGACGACGTGAAAGCCGCTCGCGAGCTCGATTTGACATGGAAAAAGTGAGCGACAAGCCGCACGAGCGCCCGGACAAAGGCAAGACAGGGCTGCGGCGGATCTGGAACGCGCTGCTCTACTCACTGGACGGCTTCCGGGCCGCCTATCGGCACGAGGACGCCTTCCGGCAAGAATGCCTACTGGCGGCGGTCCTGGTTCCGGTCGCGATGCTCCTACCTGTCAGCGGGACAGACAAAGCATTGATGGTTGCCTCGGTCCTGTTGGTTCTCATCGTGGAACTGCTCAACTCCGCAGTGGAGGCCACGGTCGACCGGATCTCGCTCGAGAATCATCAGCTCGCCAAGCGCGCGAAGGACATCGGCAGTGCGGCCGTGTTCATGAGTTTGATGAACGTCGTGCTGATCTGGGGATTAGTATTGATCGGTTGACCGGACCATGCCGAGGAGCGGACGACTTTGTTCCCGGAGTTCCGATCCACCGGCCCTACTCCGGCGAGCATACCGGGCACGTTGGGCCCAGGGCGAAAACGGCCATGTAATCGCCCCGTGATCCGCCGCAACCAGCAAGGAGAACCCAGCATGCCGGCTTATCTCATCTCCACGATCGAGGTCACTGACCCGGTCGCCTACGAGGAATACAAGAAACGGGTGGCTGCGCCGCTTGCCGCGCACGGCGGCAAGTTCATCGTGCGCGGCGGTGCGATCGAGCACAAGGAAGGCGATTGGCGACCTAAGCGGGTTGTGGTCGTCGAGTTCGAGAGCATGGCCAAAGCTCGGGCGTTCTATGAGTCCGCCGAATACGCTCCAGCCAAGCAGATCCGCCAGCGCAGTTCCGTGAGCAGCGTTTTGCTGGTCGAAGGGGCCTGATGCTCATCAGCGAGGCCGGTCTAACTTCTTGGCATAGGGTTTGCATCGGGCGTGGACCGCTGGAGGCCCGAGCGCCTGTAGACGTGGATACGTGAGCGAGGCCAGGTGTCATCAGGGAGGATCGACGTCTACCGCAGCCCAACCGCATCTCGAGCTGCCGAACGACATTCCTCCGCCGGCTGAGGAGTTCGGCGGCAGCCCTCGCTCAGCTCTTACCCTCTGTCATCCGGCCAGGCCGTTGCTGCGTCCGGGCTGCCCACCGGCCCGTCTCCAGGTTCAGCTTTTGGCAAGAAAATCAAAGCTTCAAGAAGTGAATGCGATAGAAACAGCGACTGATGTCGAGTAACTCACTACGAAACAACGGGATCCATCGTTCTGTGCCGCCAGCCGGAAGGCCTTGGGTGCCGGCGCAGAAGGCCCGGATCGCGGCCTTCACCGGGCCCGACCGAGGTGGCGAGGAGGCGCTTGCGCCAAGCGGAATCCTGACCATAGCCAGGAAGGAAGTGGGCGGCGGCAACCCATGCCGATTTCCTCTGGGCGCGCCGATATTGCGTCGCACAATGCCTGGTGCGCTCGCGGTCCCGGCAAACGACGGTTGGGCCGACGACCTCACGCGTTGGCCTGCAGGGTGCAGAAACCGCAACCCTGCGGCGGGATGCACGGTTGCGATCAGGCTCAAGACGGGATCGCGGGCATCGCAGGGACTCGTTGAACTGGGCACCGGTCCCGTCCAGCGGATCGAAGCCACTAAGTGCCTCAACCATCCCAGGATCGTGACGATCTTGAATCCCGTGAAGAAGATGAGCTCGCCTGCATCGCCATGGAACGCCTGAAAGGTAGGGTTCCTACCGCCAAGATCGAACCTGGTAAGCCGGCGGTGCCGCCAGGGGCTGGACGCGCGCAGCAGCTCGCGGCCGCACTCGACAATGGCGCCACGCTCCTCCAAGTCCGGACTGCCTCGGTGATCGGGTTTAGTAAGACCAATGCGGGGATTGGGAAGCCTGGCAGAGTGGCATCTGCGGGACCATCCGACGAAGCTGCCTGGGAGCCGATCGCGAACCTGCGGAACGAGTGTACCGCTAGACCCGGGTGCTCGAGTGCCGACATCGGCAACGTGCTGCGCGAGTGCAGTGCGGCTGGAGGCTGGTCTCGCGGCGGCGCAGAGCAGAACGTTTGCGACGGCACCAGCTCGGCATGTGGCAGGGACATCAACGCCTAGCCGGGCGAGCCGGAATGGACCTGTCCAAGTACATCGAAATGGCCTCCGCAACGCATACTGGGATGGTCCGCGCGCACAACGAGGACAGCATTGGCACGGATCCCACCATCGGATTGGCCGTGTTGGCCGATGGAATGGGGGGCTACAATGCAGGCGAGGTCGCGAGTGGAATCGCGGTTGCGTTGATCACCAAGGAAACCCGCGATGCGGTCTTGCGCTACTCCCCTTCCGAGCAGGACCCCGAGTCGGGTGAGCCGGTGGTCGAGAAGCTGTTGCGCACGGTGACCGCCGATGCCAACACCTCCATCTATCAGGCGGCGAATAGCCAGCCGCAGTACGCGGGAATGGGTACGACTCTGGTCGTGGCCCTGCTGTGCGACAACCTCGTGACCGTGGCGCATATCGGCGATTCGCGGATGTACCGCCTCCGAGACGGCGTGCTCGAGCAGCTCACACGCGATCACTCGCTGCTTCAGGAGCAGATCGACAGCGGGATGATTTCCAAGGAGATGGCGCGCCGGTCCCAGAACAAGAATTTGGTTACGCGCGCAGTCGGCATTGAGCCCGAAGTAGAGGCCGACATCAACACATTCGAGGTCAGCGAAGGCGACCTGTTCTTGCTGTGCTCCGACGGACTGAATGACATGGTCGATGACGACGAGATCCATCAGACGCTCTCATCGCTATCGGCCAACCTTTCGTTCGCCGCGAGCCAACTGGTACAGATGGCGAACGACAATGGCGGCCGCGACAACATATCGGTGATTCTCATCCGTGTGCGGAAGTTATTCCCGGCCGAGCGCGGCTGGCTGGGGCGGGTGAAGGCGTGGTTTAGATGAGAAACGGGGATTGATCTTATGGCGAAGCTGATCCTGAGCCTAGACGGCATGGTGATCCGGGAGTACCCGCTCACCAAGGAACGCACCACCATCGGCCGCAAGCCGCACAACGACATCGTCATCGACAACCTCGCCATCAGCGGGGAGCATGCGACGATCATGACGATTTTGAATGATTCGTTCCTGGAGGATCTAGGCAGCACCAACGGCACGCTCGTCAACGGCCAGCCGATCAAGAAGCACTTTCTCCAGAACAACGACGTCGTCGAGCTCGGGAAGTACAAGCTCAAGTACATGACCGAAGCCACCGCAGCGCAGGCTGACCCGGGTGACTTCGAGAAGACGATGGTGCTGCGTGCGCCGACCGCCGGCGGTAAAGCGGAGGGTGGACCCGGCGCACGTAGCTTCGGCGATACTGTGGTGAACCCGGAGATGATGCAGACGCAGGGGCCGGGCTTGCGTGAGGCTGCGCGCCAGGCCGCAGCCGCAGGCTCGCCCACGGTGGCGACTGCAACGGCGCCAAGAGTTCCCGCTGCCGCCGCGGCGACCGCTACGGCTGACGCTGCAGCAGCGCCGAAGCCAGCGGTGGCGGACGTCGCGGCCACAATCCCGCCGGCCGGGGCTCAGCCCGCCGCTGCCGCCCGCACCGCGACGGGTGCTGCCGTGGTTGCCCCTAGCGCCACCGGGCCGCAGATTCAGGGCACGATTCAGATCCTCTCCGGACCCAGCGCCGGAAAAGAGCTGCCGCTGGCAAAGCCCCTGACAACGCTGGGGAAACCGGGGGTACAGGTCGCCGTGATCGCTAAGCGCCCACAGGGATATTTCATCACTCATGTGGAGGGGACGACGTTCCCGGTGGTCAACGGCAAGCAGCTCGACGCTCAGGCTCACGCCCTCAATGACCACGATGTCATCGAGCTCGCGGGCGTCAAAATGGAGTTCTATCTCAAGCCGCTGTCGTAGGTGTTGCGCGGATGCGTGGGCTTGGACGCCGCTGAGAATCCAACGTCCCCGGATTCGAGACCGATGTCGCCGGCGGTGCTGTGCGGGTTGTTGACGCCGTGGCGCGCTGCCCGCGCCCCGCGACATGCCCCTCGAGACTGCACGACGTCGACCATACTGCGGCCGAGACCCGTGACCAGGCCTGCTCCCGTTATCGCTCCGAAATGCGCGATCACCATGGAAAGCGTGAGAGCGAACCCCTTCCGCCGAGCGAGCCAATTCTTCCTACGCCAATGCCTCCGTAGGCGTGATGAACAAAATGTGTGGTGCTGGCGCAACATCAACCGTTCGATCTATACCCCTCTGCGGCCAGCGCTGTCCTAATCCGAGACAATACTAACCGGTCGTACAGGTTCACTTGGCGCGCCCTCGTGTCCGCCCGATCGACATTGTCTGGAGCATACGCGGGGCCAGGATGCGGAGAGCGCCAACGCCGGCACGGTGCGGTTGTGGATGCCGCTGCGCGGTTGCCGCGGGTCAAACGAGCGTTTGCAGGTGCGAAGTGTGAGGGGAGCACCATCCTGGTTCGGAGCGAGTCGAACAAGGTGTCCACGCCAGCGACGTCTCGGGACAACGGGGCTGATCCGCTTTCGGGCCGGTCGAAGCAGGCCGCGCTTTCCCTTGGGTCCCAGTCAACAAATTCATGGAGGACTACTCGAACCCAAAGGTCCTGGCCACCGGGATCTAGCTCGCTGTGGCGCTTGCCAATCCCAAATCCCAGTGGATGCGTTCCGCGCCCAATCGTCCGCTGTGCCCAGAGCTTGAGAAGGGCGCTGTCTCCATGCGTCCCGCAGCTACGGGGGCCGGGAAGCGGGTTTCCCTGGTTGTACAGGCTCCGGGCGGCCCACTGCTCGGCCGCGTGGTGGCCGTGGCCCTGGTCCTGCGCTTGCTTAAACCCTACGGGTTCCCGTGTTGACCGAGTGGGCCGTGGTTATTATTTTTGCAATTACCGGTTGGTAGGGATCGATCCTGCCCCGGCGCTGCGGGTAGGTTTTGCGGCCTTGGTGATGCTTGACCGCCAGCCGGGAGATGCCATATGGATCCCGCGTCAACTGTTACGAATGCACTTGGCCACTGGGCCGATCCCTGGTGCCAAGCAGTGTCGCGTCAGCTTGAACCCGGACGAGGTCGCGATGCCCGTCTCGTCCGCGTTGTTTATGAGGATGTGGGCGTTATCCATGACCGGCAAACGGTTGCACTCGCACGGAAGTCTATGGAGCGACGGCCGACGGGTTCACCCGAGGCGATCGCCCGCGGCACATTCGCGTCCGCTCAACTGCCGGGCAGTAATGAAGATATGATGCTCTTCTGCCTTGCTTGGGCGAGCGACGCTGGGCACGCCGGCGAGATCGAGCGGGCTCGCGGTGACGTCCCCCGAGTCATGGACTCACCGCCGGCACAGCACAGGAGCGGCTGGTTCGGCGGAGATTCGCATGGGCATCAGCCGAGACGGACGCCGGATGAACGTCAGAACAATGAGGTCCGCCCAGCGAGGCGATCCGCAGATCGTTCCTTGGCCGACATCGCTCGGGCGGGTGATTCACCCTTGCAAGCCGCTGCCACGGTTCACCCTAGGCGCTAGGTGGCCCTCCGGGACCAGGTAGAGATGCGGCTCAAAGTACTCGGTTGCAGCGGCGGGATCGGCGGGAGTCTGCGCACCACGTCGATGCTGCTCGATGACGATGTCCTGATCGATGCCGGCACGGGCGTGGGAGATCTCGCGCTATCCGAGCTCAAACAGATCGATCATATCTTCGTTACGCATTCTCACCTGGACCATATCGCTTGCATTCCCTTCCTGGTGGATACGGTCGGGGGGATGCGGCGCTCCCCGATCACGATCCACGCGACGCCAGAGACGACGGCGAGTTTGCGGGCGCATATCTTCAACTGGAAAATCTGGCCGGACTTTGCGCAGATCCCCAGCCGGGATGCGCCATATCTGCGCTACGAAGAGATCCAGGTCGGGGAACCGGTGAGCCTCTCGGGTCGGCGCATCACTGCGCTGCCGGCCAACCACGTCGTTCCGGCCGTCGGGTTTCATCTGGATAGCGGTAAGCAGAGTTTGGTGTTCACCGGTGACACCACCACGAACGATGCGTTGTGGGAAGTGGTGAACCGGATAGACAACCTCCAGTACATCATCATCGAGACCGCGTTCTCCAATGCGGAACGTCAGCTCGCTCTAGATTCGAAGCATCTTTGCCCCAGCTTGCTCGCGGTGGAGCTGGCAAAGCTGAAACGCTCTGCGCAAATCTTCATCACCCATCTCAAGCCCGGCGAGGGCGCGCTGACGATGGAGGAAATCGAACAGGTGGCGGGGACCTATAGCCCCCGCATGCTGCACAACGGGCAGGTGTTCGAGCTCTAAGCGTGGGCAGCCGGCTGCGACAAGCAGCGGCGTCTGGCACGGCCGGCGCACACACCAGCCGCCGACCCATATCACAATCCGAACCATGGTTAAGGTCGCTCACGCGGCCGGCTTGAAAAGGATGGCTCCTATGAGCACGGTGTTTGAGGCGAGATCACAACAGAACCTTGCGGACATCAGCAGCAAGTTGGAGTTTCAAAAGCAGCTGCAAGCGGTCACCAACCGCATTCACGCGACCAGCAACGCCGACGAGATCATGCTGGAGCTGGGCCAGGACATCTGCAGCTTGCTCGGCGCCGACCGCCTAACCGTGTACGCCGTATCCGACGATCGGGCCTCCATCATATCCAAAGTCAAGACCGGATTGACTTCGTTCAAGGATCTCAAGCTGCCGATCAACGATCAAAGCGTTGCCGGGTTCGCTGCGCAGAACCGCATGCTGATCAACATCCGCGACGTGTACGATGAGAACGAGCTGCGCAAGCATAGTCCGCATCTGCGGTTCCTCAAGGAAGTGGACAAGCGAACGGGGTACCGCACCAAGCAGATGCTGGTTGCGCCCATCATCGACTCCACCACCAACGAGCTGGTCGGGGTTGTGCAGGCGATCAACACCAGGAGCGGGCAACCCTTCTCGCCGCTTGCCGAGGAGGGTGTGACCAACGTCTGCGAGACGCTGGCCATTGCCCTGAAGCAGCGCCAGAAGTCGCAGACACTGGTGCGCGGCAAGTATGACGCGCTGGTGGCCAACGCGGTGCTGTCCGCCGAGGAAATGGAACTGGCGCTGCGCTCAGCTAGGCGCAAAGGGATGGACCTGGAGGCGGTGTTGCTGGACGAGTTCCAGGTCAAGCCGCAGGCCATCGGCGAGGCGCTGTCGGCTTTCTTCGGTGTCCCCTACGAGTCGTTCAAGGCGGACCGAATCAAACCCATGGACTTGCTCAAGAACCTGAAGCGCGACTTCCTGGAGAGCAGCTCGTGGGCGCCGGTGGAGGACTCCCGCGAGGGCCTAATCGTGGTCACCACCGACCCGGAGCGCGTGCGTGCATCCAAGATCGTGGCCAACGTTTTTCCCAAGTCTCGCGTCGTGTTCCGCGTCACCACGCAGCGAGAGCTCGCTGCCACGTTGGACCAGTTCTTCGGCGGGGATCTCGGAGACTCTGGTTCCATCGGCGACCTGCTCTCGGACATGACGGAGGAGAACGACGAGGACGGCGGCGGCGCCGATGATGTCTCGCTCGCCGCGGACAACGAGTTGGTCAAGCTGGTCAACAAGATCATCATCGACGCCTACAACCAGGGCGCGTCCGACATTCACATCGAGCCCTATCCGGGGAAGGGCAAGACCGAGGTCCGTTTCCGCAAAGACGGAAGTCTCGTGCCTTATATCTCGGTCCCGGCGAGCTATCGCAACGCCATCGCGGCCCGGCTCAAGATCATGTGCGATCTCGACATCTCCGAGAAGCGCAGGCCACAAGACGGCAAGATCAAGTTCAAGAAGTTCGGCCCCCTGGACATCGAGCTGCGCGTAGCCACAGTTCCCTCTCAGGGGGGCGTTGAAGACATCGTGATGCGTATCCTCGCCGCCGGGGAGCCGCTTCCACTCGACAAGCTGAACCTGTCGGCGCGCAACCAGAAGAACCTGAAGGATACCGTGAGCAAGCCCTACGGGCTGTTTTTCGTGTGTGGGCCGACCGGCTCCGGTAAGACGACCACCCTGCATTCCGTGCTCGGCCATCTGAATACGCCGGACACGAAGATCTGGACAGCCGAGGACCCGGTCGAGATCACGCAAAAGGGTCTAAGGCAGGTGCAGATGAATCCCAAGGCTGGGCTGACCTTCGCCACGGCGATGAAGGCGTTTCTGCGCGCGGATCCCGACATCATCATGGTGGGTGAGATGCGAGACAAGGAGACCACCGCAATCGGCATCGAGGCGTCCCTCACGGGTCACCTGGTTTTCGCCACTCTGCACACGAACAGCGCGCCCGAGTCTATCGTGCGGCTGCTCGACATGGGGATGGATCCGTTCAACTTCGCCGACGCTCTTCTCGGAGTGCTGGCCCAGCGTCTGGCGAAGCGCCTATGCGCAAAGTGCAAGCAGCCGCATTCGGCATCGCAGGAAGAAATCAAGCTGCTGCTGGAGGAGTACTGCCAGGAGCTCAAGAACACCGATAGCTGGAAGCGCGATCCCAAAGCGGCGTATGAAGGTGTCTATCGGGAATGGGCGAAGAGCTTCGCCGACGACAAGGGACAGTTCACGCTGTGCACGCCTGTGGGCTGCGAGGCTTGCAGTGGAACAGGCTACAAGGGGCGGGTAGGCTTGCATGAGCTGCTGCTCGGCAGCGACGCGATCAAGAAACAGATCCAGGAGCATGCACGCGTGGCGGACGTGCTGGCCACTGCGCTCAACGAAGGAATGCGCACGCTGAAGCAGGACGGTCTAGAGAAAGTACTGCAGGGCATCACAGACGTGCATCAGGTTCGCGCCGTCTGCATCAAGTAGACGGGCGAAGCAGCGCTCGGCCGCGGTCATGGACACGATAGTACAGCCGGAATCGGACGATCTGCTTCGGCGTCTCACGCAGCTCAACCACATCGGGATCGCGCTGTCCAGGGAAAAGGACATCACGCGGCTGCTCGAAGCGATACTGGTGGCGGCCAAGAAGATCACTGACGCAGACGGCGGCACCCTTTATCGAGTACATAACGGGCGTGAGCTGCGCTTCGAGATCATGCTTACCGACTCCCTCGGGATCGCGATGGGCGGAACCACAGGTAAGCCGATCCCGTTTCACCCCGTCAAGCTTTACGAGGAAGACGGTACGCCGAACAACTCGATGGTGGTCGCCTACGCCGTGTTGCACGACCAGACGATCAACATCGCGGACGCCTACACCGAGCAGGGCTTCGACTTTTCCGGCACCAAGAGCTTCGACGGCAAGACCGGTTACCGCTCCAAGTCCTTCCTCACCGTCCCGATGAAGAATCACGAGGATGAGATCATCGGGGTGCTGCAGCTGATCAATAGCAAGGACCGACAGACCGGCAAGATCGGTCCGTTCTCACAGGCCGATCAGCATCTGGTGGAGTCTCTCGCCTCGCAGGCTGCGGTCGCGCTCACCAACCGGCTGCTGATCAATCAGCTGGAGGAGTTGTTCGAGTCGTTCATCAGCCTCATCAACGCCGCGATCGACGACAAGTCGCCGTACACGGGCGGGCACTGCCAGCGGGTGCCGACGCTGACGATGATGCTGGCCGAGGCGGTGAACAGCACGCGGGTGGGGCCGCTCGCCGGCTTCACGATGAGCGACCAGGACCGCTACGAGCTGAAGATTGCAGGCATGCTGCACGATTGCGGCAAGGTGACTACGCCCGTGCACGTCGTGGACAAGGCGACCAAGCTCCAGACGATCTTCGATCGCGTCGGATTGATCGACACGCGCTTCGAGGTCCTGAAGCGGGACGCCGAGCTGCGCGCGTTGCGGGCGAAGCTGGAGTCTCTGGAGCGCGGTGACCGCTCGACCTGGCTCGAGATCGAGGCACGCCTGTCGGCGGAGATCAAGCAGATCGACGCGGATCGAGAATTCCTGCGCTTCTGCAACATCGGGGTCGAGCGGATGGCGCCCGAGGATCAGCAGCGGGTGGCGGCGATCGGCTGGGGCTACAAGTGGCGTGATGTCGACGGCGTCGCGGACGCGCCGTTCCTGACCGACGACGAGATCAAGAACCTGACGATCCGCTCCGGCACATTGACCGAGGAAGAGCGCAAGATCATCAATCATCACATCGAGGTCACCATCATGATGCTCGAGTCGCTCCCGTGGCCCAGGCATCTGAAGAACGTGCCCGAGTACGCTGGCGGTCATCACGAACGCATGGACGGCAGGGGCTATCCGCGCGGGCTCACCCGCGATCAGATGTCGATCCAGGCGCGAGTGATGGGGATCGCCGATATCTTCGAGGCGTTGACGGCGAAGGATCGCCCCTATAAGAAGGGAAAAACGCTGACCGAGGCATTGACCATCCTCGGCAAGTTCAAGCTCAACGGCCACATCGATCCCGACCTCTTCGACGTTTTCCTCCGCGAGAAGGTTTACCTCAAGTACGCCACACAGTTCCTCGATCCGGAGCAGATCGATGAGGTCGATCTGGCCATGATCCCTGGTGTTCCCGAGGATTTGATCGCTTGAGAAGTGACGTTATGCGTCACCGCTCACGGTCACATGCCGGATGGTTTTCGGTGCCCTTTGTCAAACCGCGCGGGTGACGTGTTACAAAGTGCACGGCAGTTTTCAATTCGTCTCTTCCCTGCGTCAACCTCCTCTTCGATAGTCGTACTAACCCGTTGATTTCCGGTGTCGCGCTGCAGTGGGCATAGGCGTTGCCTACTGAGAGGGGGAACACGGAAGCGCGTGTTTACATTGCTTGTGTCTTTCCAGAGGAGTCTCGCATGAAGGCAATTCAAAGGGGGTTCACCCTGATCGAACTGATGATCGTGGTGGCGATCATCGGTATTCTGGCGGCCATCGCGCTGCCGGCGTACCAGGACTACACCATCCGTGCGCAAGTTTCGGAAGGCCCGACGCTGGCGGAAGGCCTGAAGACCGCGATGGCGGAATACTACGCGTCCAATGGTGCCTGGCCGTCGACCCAGACGACCGTAGGCTTTGTTACTGCGCCGTCAGGAAGCTATGTGAGCGCGATCACGTCGGCGACGAACACGATCACCAT
>DATJVI010000065.1:0-2116 GCA_035501875.1 Burkholderiales bacterium | reverse complement strand
AGCGCCCCGCCAATTCCTGCAGCGCCGCCTCGCTCTTGGCCGACAGCGCCAGCACGTGCACCCCGCGCTCCGGCTCGCCTGACTCCACCGCCGCCTCGCGCGCCTCGGCTTCCTCCACAATCACGTGTGCGTTGGTGCCGCTGAAGCCGAATGAGCTGGTCGCCCCGACTCGCTTCTTGCCGTTCTTTGTCGGCCACGGTGTGGCCGCAGTAGGAACGGCCACCTGGTGACGCTCGAGATCGATGTGCGGATTGACCTTCTGCAGATTCAGATGCGCAGGGATGGTCCGGTGCTGCAAAGCCAAAATCAACTTGATCAACCCGGCCACACCGGCTGCCGACTCCAGGTGCCCGACGTTGGTCTTGACCGAGCCTACCAACAAGGGAGTGCCGTTCGCACGCGCCGCCCCATAGACAGCGCCCAGCGCCTGGATCTCGATTGGATCGCCCAGTGGAGTGCCGGTGCCATGGGCTTCCACATAATCGACGTCTTGTGGTTGCACGCCGGCATTGGCGAGCGCAGCCTCGATCACGGCTTGCTGCGCCGGCCCGTTCGGAGCCGTCAACCCCTGGCTGCGTCCATCCTGATTCACCGCAGACCCGCGAATCACCGCGAGCACGGTATCGCCATCGCGCCTCGCGTCTGCCAACCGCTTCAGGACCACGATCCCGCAGCCCTCGCCGCGCCCGTAGCCGTCCGCCGACGCATCGAAAGTCTTGCAGCGCCCATCGGGCGCTAGCATCATGGCTTTGGATTCCGCGATCATCGTCGTTGGCGACAAGATCAGGTTGACGCCACCGGCGAGCGCGAGATCGGATTCCCGATGGCGCAGGCTCTGGCAGGCCAGGTGAACCGTCACCAGAGACGAGGAGCACGCCGTATCCAGTGCGACGCTCGGGCCCTTGAGCCCCAGAAAATAGGACAGTCGTCCGGCGGCCACGCTGAGCGCGGTGCCCACGCCCACATAACCCGAAATGTCATCGAAGGCTCGACGCAGGTTCTGGAGATGTTCGTAGTCGTGGTTCATCACCCCGACAAATACGGCAGTGCGCGAACCCGATAGTCGAGGGGGTGCGTATCCCGCATTTTCGATCGCCTCCCATGCGACCTCCAGCAGCAGGCGTTGCTGAGGATCCATCTTTCCCGCCTCGCCGGCGGGAACGCTGAAGAATTCCGCGTCGAAGTCGTCGACTGTGTCGAGCAGCGCCGCGTGCCGCGTGTACATCTTTCCGGGTACAGCAGGATCCGGATCGTAGAAGGCATCCATATCCCAGCGATCGCGACCCACCAGCCGGGCACAATTCACGCCTTCCTCGAGCACGCGCCAGAACGCTTCGGGGCTATCCCCTCCGCCGGGGAATCGGCACCCGAGGCCGATCACCGCCACCGGCTCCTGCCGAGCGGCTTCGATGCCCTCCAGCTTGGCTTGCAGCTTGCCCGCCAGCAGCACGAGCTGCTTCTGGGACAGGGAACTGATGCGTTTCAGGAAATCGTCGCCCATTCGCGCCTCTCGCTCGATTCGCCCGGCACGGCGCCGAGCATCTGCTCAATCTCTGCGTCGGAAAGTTGCTCGATCGCGTCCAGCTCTTCGTCCCATGTCCCGCTTGTCTCGGGCGGAGCTGCTGCCGGCGGCGGAGCGAGCTCGGACAGGACGAACGAAGCCAAGGCGTCGACCGACGGATAATCGAACAGCATGGTGGCCGGGAGCTCGCGGCCGAGCTCGCGCGCGAGATCGTTGCGCAGCTCCACCGCCATCAGCGAGTCCAGGCCGAGCTCCCGCAACGGCTGGTGCGGATCGACCGATCCGTGCAAGCCCATCACCGCGCTCACGCGCTCCCCGATCCGCTCGATCAGAAACGCCTTGCGCTGCTCTTGCGGAAGCGCCTCGAACGTCCGGCGTAGGAGATCCTTGTCTGCAGGCTGCGGGGCGTGTCGCGCCTCCACCAGAGATTCGAACACCGGCTTCGAGCTCGCGTTCATTTCGGAGGCCGCGCGTGCCCAGTCCACGCTCATCACGCCCATCTGCGTGGCTTGCGCGGCCAGGAGGTGCGCAAACAGCAGCACGCCCTGCTCCACCTCGATGGCACGCATGCCGCTGCGGCGCAGGCGTACGTCG
>DATJVI010000064.1:0-3579 GCA_035501875.1 Burkholderiales bacterium | reverse complement strand
AAGACGGCCCCGATATGCGGCGCTTGCGAGGATGAATGGGCCGACAAATCCCCGAAATTCCTCAACTCCGGATCGAGGACTCGCGGCTGACCGGCCCCGCGCTAGCTTACCAATCGAGGAAAAAGGCGGGTTGTTTTTCCTAGGCTCACGGCCTCATGGTAGTGCTTCGGTTGGCAGGCGGTGTCGATGCCCCGGAATCCGTGCTGAAGGGCCAGTGCTACCAGCGGCTCGGTCTGCAGTTTCTTCCACGCCGTCCCATAGATGATCCTGGGGATGCGCACACCAGAGGCGCAGAGGATGCGGTCGTTGTCTGCCATTCATGTCTCCCGGATCGCGCGACAGCAGTGCGTCAGCCGTCGGGAAGCGAGTCGAGTACATTGAACAGTCGAGTCCAGTTCGGGCGCGCTCGAGGCCGGAGCGAAGCCAACGAGGCGGCCGCATTCGGCCATGAGCCTGGTTCATGTCGAGGCAGGCGATGGCATACACTGCGGGCAGCGGTCGAACCAAACAGGAGGAGCCTCTCATGAAACTTGCCATCCGCGCGCAATGCGTGGGCGTCGCCGCGGTCGCGATGTGCCTGCTTGCTGATGCCCATGCGCAGCAGCATCACTATCTTCTCAATGGTCTGGACGAAAAGGTGAGCTTCGACGATTCCGGCAAACCCGTCTTCACCGCACCGGGCCACGATCTGGTGACCATCATGGAGATCGGGGCCGATCCGGCGCATCCGAAGATCGTCGCCAATCTCCCGCTCACCAACTCGATCTTCGGGCCGCCGGTGAACCTCCAGGTTACGCCCGACGAAAGCCTGGCGCTGGTGGCGAACTCCATGCTTTGGACCGAAGAGGGCGGCAAGTGGAAGCCGGGGCCCGACAACAAGCTATATGTGATCGACCTGCGCGCCGACCCGCCTGCCCTGAGTGAAACGCTGGAGATCGGACGTCAGCCTTCCGGATTGGCCATCAACCACGCCGGCGACCTGGCGCTCGTGGCGAACCGTGCCGGGAAATCGGTGAGCGTGCTCGCCATCGCGGACGGCCACGTGCGCCTGGTGGACACGGTTCCCATGGACGATGAGGTGGCATCCGTCGCCATCACGCCCGACGGCAAGCGCGCTCTCGCGGTGAAGAACACGGCGGGCAAGGTTGCCGTGCTCGAGATCTCCGGGCAAAAGGTGACATACGACAAGAGCCTGGACATGCTCGTCGGCCAGTTCCCTTACAACATCGACATCACGCCCGACGGCCGCGCTGCGCTGGTCGCCCATACCGGCAACGGCGGTCGCCCGGACGGCAACGCCGATCCGCTCGCGATCATCGACCTCACGCAGGAGCCGCCGCGCGTAGCAGACTACATCTCCGCCGGCGACGCGCCGGAAGCGTTCGCGATCAGCCCGAGCGGCAAGATCGCAGGCGCCGTCCTGCTCGGCGGGGTGATCCTGCCGAAGGACCATTGGGCGTACAAGCGCAACGGGAGCCTGGTGGTGCTCAAGATCGATGGGCTGAAGCTCACCAAGATCAAGGAGATCGAGGTCGGAGCATTGCCCGAGGGCATCGCATTCAGCCCGGACGGGAGCTACATGTACGTGAGCAGCTTCTTCGACAGCGATGTTCGCGTGTTCCGCGTGACCGGCACCGACGTGAGCGACACCGGCATCAGGATTGGATTGCCGGGGCATCCGGGCTCGATGCGGGCACGCGCCCGGTAGGCCGCGCAAGGCTCGTGCGTTGATGATCTTCAGGCGGTCGTCATAGTTGGGGCAGGGAGCGCGCGGAGATGGTGGGGGGTTTCGATCGGGCGCACCTCCCAGATCCAGAGCCGGCGGCAGGCGGGCGAGGCGAGCAAGCGCCTGCGCAGCAGGTTACCGAGACTGATAGTCAACTGTATGGGTCCGACCTCAGGACCCTCCACGTGGCGCTCACTGCCGCGGCATGCGCCCGCGACGGGTGCGCTCCAGATGACCGGCCGACCACCGCGCCGGCGCCCGAGTGCCCGCGCCCTACGGTATCGAGTGCGTGATGAACTCTTGGGGGACGGGCTCACCCCACTGCGAGGAAAGCCCTTCCTCCGCGGGCAACAGGTTCGGCGGGGTGTGCATGTTGAGCACGTCGGTGTCGGTCCAGTGCTCGTGCACCCGTGCCCAGGGATCCTGCCAGTAGTCGTAGACCTGGCTGCCGAGAACATGCCGCCCGATTCCCCACACGTGCTTGTACTTGCCGGCGCGCTTGAGATGCTCGTGACCGAGCATGACATCGTCGATGCTCTGCACTTCGAAGGAGAGGTGGTTCAGCCCCACCTGCGGCCCCTCCAGGCAGAGGAAGGTGTGATGATCGACGTATGTCTCGCCCCGGTCGCAGCGGTTGAAGGAGGCGATGACGTTCTCCTTGCTGCCGGCGTATACCTCGTCGGAGCACACCAGGCCGAACATCTCGCGATACCACTTGATCCGCTCGCCGGCGTTCTGAGTCATGACGACGGCGTGCGCGATGCGCTTCACCTGCGAGGGACCGCGCTCCAAGCGCATGAGCTCGCCGGCCCGGCGATACTTGGCATCGCCCCAGTTGAGGATGTTGCGGCGCGTGGGAAGCATCGCGAGCTGTTGCATGCCACAGACGACCTCCATCTGGTATCCGTGCGGGTCAGCGATGCGCACGCGCTTGCCGCCACCCGGCTCGTCGATGTGTTCGATCCCGCTGGCGCCCTTCACCTTGGATAGCCTCTCGAGGTCTTCCTCGTTCTCGGCAAGGAACGCGAGCCCGATGAACTTCGAGGGCCCAAGGTGCGTGACGTGCAGATGGTGGGGCGCGTCCGTCCCTCGCATATACAGCGCCTTCGGCGTCCGTTCCGCGCGCGCCATCCCGAAGTTCGTCAGGAACTCCTCCGCCTCGTCGAGGCTCGGAGACTGCAGACGCCCGTAGGCGATATCGGCGACCTTGATGACCGGCATGTTGGCCCTCGTGCTGGCAGGCGAGCACCTGAGGCCGGACCGCGACCCCGGCTGCTCCGGAAAGCTGCAGTCTACGCGATCAATCGGCTGCCGACGCGGACCGGATGCTGTCCCCGTCCCGCGCCGAAGAGACAGATCTTGTCGCGCGCGAGCATCAGCCGAGCCGCGTGCGTCGAGCGGCGCGGCCTCAAGCTGCTGACAAGCATCGGCTACCTCATCGCAGAGCAGGGCGTGCGCTACCTGGCCGAAGGCGAGGGCGAGTCGATCGGTCCAAAGCGGCCTGATCGCATACTCAAGCTGCCTTCCATCCGGCTCAGCCCCGAAGCCGACGATCCTGCTTGGCCGGCATTGGCGTAAGCGGCAACGCGGCGCCGATAGGGGGCGCTTGCAGCGGATGGCTGAACGGATAAAGTCCCGAGATTCGTCGCATCTTGACCGAGGACTCGCGTGGTTGAGAGCTGACCGCCCGCGAGCTAGCCCGGATATTTCGGGCGCCGTGAAAAGGCGCGATCTCTCAGCGGGAGAGAATGGTAGTCCCGCCCGGCAACTTTCGCTCCAGCCGGTAGCAATCGGAGCAGTCGTGGAGGTGACGAAGCGGCTGAAGCCTTCGGTGTAGAGGGTCACTTTGGTGA
>DATJVI010000063.1:0-3115 GCA_035501875.1 Burkholderiales bacterium | reverse complement strand
CGTTGGCACCGACGGAGGAGGAATGCTCAACGGTATCCACCCGCTGCTGCACGCCGACCTGCTGCATGCGCTCGCATCGATGGGGCATGGCGATGAGCTGGTCATCGCGGATGCCAACTTTCCCGCAGCGAGCCTCGCCCGGCGCCTGGTCTCTCTCGCCGGCGTTTCCTCTTCCGACGCGCTCGACGCCGTCCTCACCGTCTTTCCGCTCGACGACACGGCTGCCCAGCCGGCGTTCACGATGGAGGCGGCCGGTGATCCCGCGGCAGTGCCGGATCCGGTGCGCGACTTCGCCGCCGTGTTCACGCGCCATCAGCTTGGCGACACCGACATCGGCCACCTCGATCGCGAGGCCTTCTGCGAAAGGGCGCGCAAGGCATTCGTCATAGTGCGCACCGGCGAGCTGCGTCCTTGCGGGAGCATCCTGCTGGTCAAGGGCGTGATCCGCGCTTGAGTTGTCCCGCCGCGGCGCGACCGTCGCCGCTGTTACGATCCGTTACCTTGCGCGAGGAATGGCGCTGCTAGAATCGTGCATCGACCCTCTGAGGTTAACGGTCATGCCGATGCGAATTGTCCTCGTGGTTTGGCTGCTGCTCGTGCCCCTCCGCGCCGCCGCAACCGATTACAGCGACATCTGGTGGAATCCGTCCGAGAACGGATGGGGCGTCAACATTGCGCAGAGCGACACCTTCATCTTCGCCACGTTCTTCGTCTACGGACCGAACAATCAGCCGATCTGGTACGCGGGCAACCTGACCGATGACGGCCACGGCAATTTCAGCGGCGGCCTGTACGCGACGACCGGAACCTACCTCGGCACCGTACCCTACGATCCGGCGCAATTCGCCGCTACGCAGGTAGGCACGGCGACCTTCACGCCGACCGCTGCGGATACGGGCGTGTTCACCTACAACGTCGGCATGGTTGCGGTGGTCAAGAACATCCAGCGCCAGACGCTGACCACGATCATCGTAGGCGGCTCGTACAGCGGCGGGCAGGCGGGAGCGTACAGCGGGTCGCAATGCGCCCTTGGCAATCCTGACAACTACAAGGACTACTTCGATCTCCAGGTGACGCAGCAGAACGGGAGCGCCTCTTTCGTCTTTTCGTTCGTCAGCGGCCTGAGCTGCACGCTGGCGGGCACGCTGCAGCAGCGGGGCAAGCTCTACAGCATCCCGAATGCTACGTACACCTGCTCGACCGGGCTCAACACGCACGCGAGCATGTCGGAGATCAAGGCGACCTCGCTCGGCATCGAAGGCCTGTTTCATGCGCCTTCGGTCGGCAGCAACTGCGCTGAGGACGCGCAGTTCTCGGCCGTGCTGATGTAAGGATTTTGTAAGGCGGAGAAATGATCCTGAGCGCCCAAGCGTCCCCTTGCCGCAGCGCTGGGGAAGTCTAGAATAATTTAGTTGTTGCGCTCCAAGGGGGACACCATGCTGCGAAGACTCGTAATCGCCGTACTTCTTCTAGCTGCTGCTTTCGGCGCTCAGGGCAAGGAATACACCGATGTCTATTACGATCCCGCCGAGTCCGGGTGGGGCTTCTTCCTCGTACAGAGCGACACCTTCCAGTTTCTGGCTTTCTTCATCTACGGGTCCGACGGCAAGCCGACCTGGTATGTCGCAACGCTCGTTGACGATGGCACCGGCACCGACACATTCACGGGGCAGCTCTTCGCCACGACCGGAACCTACTTCCCGTTGCCGTGGAATCCGGCGCTGTCCTCAGCGCCCGCCGCGGGGACCGCGACGTTCAAGGCGACGGACAACTATCATGCGACGCTTACCTACACTGTCAACGGCGTCGGGACCGTCGTGAAGAACGTCGTGCGCCAGACACTGACGCCCTACCCGATGGCGGGCAACTACTCGGGCTCGATGGCCGGGTCGGTCTCGAACTGTACGGACCCGAACAACAACATGCCTCAGTTCCGCGGCAGGTACAATCTGACCGTCGGCCAGTCTGGCGACGCGTCGGCCACGGCGACGTTCAATTTCGTCGACAACGTCAACAACGGCCTAGTGTGTACGGTCTCGGGGCCGCTGACTCACCTGGGCAGGCTATACCAGTTGAACGGGCAGATGACCTGCACAGGCCCCAACGCTTTCCCGGGCAACCCTTTGGTGACGATCGATGCACTTCACCCGACCGGTCAAGGGATCGAAGGAAAACTGAGCGGCAACCTGGTGGGTGGCTGCACGGTCGTGCTGCACTTCTCGGCGGTGTTGCTCAACTGACGGGATTGGCGCGACGGCGCACGAATTCGAACAGGAACACGGCCGCGGCCGCCGCCGCGTTAAGCGACTCGAAGCCCCCGGGCATCGGGATCGTGACGCGCGCGGTCGCGGCATCGCGCACGCCAGCGGAGAGCCCTGTTCCCTCGTTGCCGATGGCGAGCGCGAGCGGCCCGGTAAGGTCGGCCGCGAAGAGGGACTCGCCGCCTTCCGCGACCGCCGCGACGAGGCGTCCCCCGTAACCCCGAACCCAGGCGGCAGCATCCACGTCCTCGTAGATCTCGAGACGGAAATGCGCGCCCTGCCCGGCGCGCAGCACTTTCGGCGACCAGGCGAAGGCGCACTGTCCGGACAGGAAGACTTGCGCCACGCCCGCGGCCGCAGCGCTGCGCAGGATCGAGCCGACGTTGCCCGGGTCCTGCACATCCTCGAGCAGCAGACAGAAGTCGCTCGCGCTTCGGAAGGTGCTCTGCGGTGTGGGCACTACGGCGATCACTGCGATGTCCGATGGAATCTGCGCGAGATCCGACCACGCCCGCTCGCTGACGATGAGCGTGCGCGACTCGGCGACGCCGGCCCGCAGCGCGGCCATCTCCGGCTGATCGAGCGCGGGCTCGGCGATGATCAACGTCTCGGGCGGTCCATGCCGCGCCCGGTAGGCTGCGACGACGTGCGCTCCCTCCAGTACACAGCGTCCGGCCTTGCGCCGGTCGCGCGCGGAATTGATCAGCCGCCCCGCTTCCTTGAGGCGCGGGTTGTCGCGCGAAGTGATGCGCGGCATGGGCGCGAAACGTCCGGGACGCTCAGTGCGGATCCTGCGGCTTGAGCGACGCGGCCGGCCCAGGCACGGCAGGAAGCTGAAAGAACACCTCGTCCTG
>DATJVI010000062.1:0-2233 GCA_035501875.1 Burkholderiales bacterium | reverse complement strand
GTGGCCGAGCCGCTGCCGGCGCGCCGCGCTGATCACCATCGGGAAATCAATCTGTGCCGACGGGCCGGTGAGAATATGATCACCGACAATGAAGGCAGGACTCTGAAAGATGCGCAGGCCACGAGCGAGATTGAAATTCTGGATGATCTCGTTGGCGACGCCGGGTGCGGCCATGTCGTGGCGCAGGCGATCGATGTTCAGACCGACGCTTCTGGCCGTGGAGAAGATTGCTTCCTCCTCCCAGGAGCCGCGGTAGGCCATCAGCGCCTCGTGGAATTCCCGGTACTTGTGCTGGCGTCTCGAGGCGAGTGAGGCGCGAGCAGCGATCAGCGATTCAGGAGTCAATATAGGAAACTCCTTGAGGATCAGCTTCACGTGCGGATCAGAGCGCAGTACGCTCTCCAGGCGGGGCTCGACAGCCTTGCAGTACGAACAGGCGTAATCGAAGAATTCCACGATTGTGACATCGCCGTGGGGGTCGCCGAGCACCGGCGAACCCTGATCGTTTTGCAGTGCCTCGCGGTGAGCCATCACAACTTGATCGGCCGCCGGAGGTACATCAGCAGCGCGGCACGCCGGCGATGTAACGCCCAGCCCGAACCAACCTACTAAGGTCATGCTGAGCGTCAGCGCAGTCAAGGCCCGAGGGCTATTGGAAATAGTATCGCGCATCGCTCTCCGCTCGCCGATTCCAATTTACGGAGATGAATCACTAACTGTTACGGCATCTGCGGCGCACACCCGCGTCACGCCACATTCATCCCACTTACACACGCAATCAGGCACGCCGGCTGCCTTACTGACGATCCGAGGCTCAGGTGGTCGAGCCAGTACGCCCACCGGCTGCGGTCCACTCACGCACGGCTACTCTCAGTGCGCGAATCCTCTAGAGTTCGCGCGGAAATCGAGTATGTCGTGTGACCTCGAAGCAATCTACGAAAAGGCTACAATATAGTTTGCTAGCGAGAGAAAAGGCCGTGCCGGGAGAGGATTCTTAATCGCTACTAAGTTACGGATTCTACTGGTGCTTTTTTGAGTCAACTCCAATTTCCCCTGTCCGACGCGCTCGCCGCGCTTAAGTGGATTGAAGCGCTCGCGGAGTTGGATGATCGAATGAGGCGGAGTGACGTCGTGACCAGCGCCACGGCCGGGGACTATGGCAAACGGCGGCCAGCAGTGATTGTGCAGACTGCCGCGCTGCCAGTCGAACACGCATCTGTGGTGGCCTGCCGGAGGCGGAGCTATGGGCGAGATTCTAGGGTAAACCCTGATCCCGCTGTGATAGTCACTGCCCATGAACATTGAGCTCTCGCCAATCGAGGCACGCGTCATCGGCTGCCTCATCGAGAAACAGATAACGACACCCGACCAGTATCCGCTGTCATTGAACGCGCTGACCAATGCGTGTAACCAGAAGAGTAACCGCGATCCGGTCATGGCGGCGGACGAGGCGGCGATCCAGACGACCCTGGATCATCTGATCAGGAAGCACCTCGTGATCGAGAAGTCAGGCTTCGGCAGTCGGGTGCCGAAGTACCAGCACCGGTTCTGCAACACCGAGTTCGGGCCATTGAAGTTTTCGCCGCAGGAGCTCGCGATCGTCTGCGAGCTCCTCGTCCGCGGACCCCAGACCCCCGGAGAGCTACGCACCCGCGCGGCCCGCATGGCGTCCTTTACCGAGCCGGGGCAGGTCGAGACGGCGCTCGAGAGCCTGAGCAGCCGCGCGGATGGGCCGTTCGTCGTGCGGCTGCCGCGCGAGCCCGGTCGCCGCGATTCGCGCTATGCGCACCGGTTCAGCGGGGCCGTCACGGTTCCCGCCCTCCCGGAGGAGTCGATCACGGGGCCTTCAATGGCCTCGGCGCCGCCCGCCCCTTCCCGTCTCGAGCGCTTGGAAGAGGAGGTGCGGCAACTGAAGGAAGAGCTGAAGGACATCAAGGCGCGGCTGCCACCGCAGTAGACAAATACCGCGCACCCCGACTTTTCACTTGGGTGCACTGCACAGGCTTGCTTGCGCACGCCCAAGACGGACAATGCGCCGATGTCCCTGGTCTCACTTCGCGATGCACATGTCGTCTTCGGCGAGCGGCCGCTCCTCGATGGAGCGCAGCTCACGGTACTGGCTGGCGAGCGGCTCGGACTGATCGGGCGAAACGGCACCGGCAAGTCGACACTGCTCGCGGTACTCGCAGGTCACACGGTGCTCGATGAGGGCGAGCTGCAGCGGCGTGATGGC
>DATJVI010000061.1:0-46161 GCA_035501875.1 Burkholderiales bacterium | reverse complement strand
GTGTGGCTGAACGACCAACCCGTGGGGCTGATCGACTACGACCTGGACCAGGACGGGGTGCCCGATGCACTGGACAACTGCATCACCGTGGCCAACCCCTCGCAGTGGGATGCCGACGGCGACGGCATCGGCGAGATCTGCAGCGGCGATCTCAACGGCGACGCAGTGGTCACCCTCGCCGACCTGCAGCTGCTCACGAAGGCGGTTCAGGGACTGGTGCCCGCGTTACCCAAGTACGATCTGAACGGTGACGGGGTGGTCAATGCCACCGATCTCGCCCTGCTCCAGCAGCGCATGGGCCTCACTCCGGGGCCATCAGGTCTAAAGGGGCAGGCGCCCGGGCCCCGGCTGTACTTCGTCTACGCCGATCAGCAGAACAGCCCGCGCTCGGTGGTGAACGCGCAGGGCGTAGAGGTTTGGCGCTGGGACAGCGCCGATCCATTCGCCGGCAACGGCCCCAATCAGGATCCAGACGGGGACCATATGCCGCTGGTGATCAACCTGCGCTTGCCCGGGCAATACTTCGACCGGGAAACCGGACTGAACTACAACCTGCTCAGAGACTTCGACCCGAGCACTGGGCGCTACGTACAGCCGAGCTCGCTCGGGCTCCGCAGCGGCATCAACCTGTACAGCTACGCCGGCGACAATCCGGTCAAGTAACTTGCTCGGTCCACAACGGATGGCTTCCGCGACGTAGTCTCCCCATCCGGGGCCTGGAGTCAAACGCAGCGCGGACTTTGTTGGATGAAGCTTATGAAGCACAGTGAATCACTGCGGCGCGCCCTGGCTGTGGGCGTTCTGTACCTGATCCAGATTGCATCAGCCGAGGCGACCGTCTCCGACGTGCCGACCCTTTCTGTCAGCGCCCCTTTGCAGGCACTGGCCGGAAGCTCCTTCTCCGCCGGGATCGATCTGTCCCTCCCGCCCGGCAGTGTGGGTAGCGTGCTACAGCTCAACGCGAAGATCTTCTACTTCGACGAGACACTCCCGGATTCGTTTTATGGGACAACGCCACTGGTGCTCACGAGCGTGTCGGCCGGATCGCTGCTCGACGCCGGCACGCAGAACTGCGGCTTCTCCGCGTCGTATGCCTTGTGCTCGACCCCGCAGGCCGATCCACGCCAAGCCGATGGTTATCAGGCGATCGCCTTCTTTTCCTACAATCCGGGAGCCACGGCGCTCGCCGCACCCGCCGGGGGAACGCTCTTGAACCTTGGGTTCCAGCTCGCCAGCACAGCAGAGGCGGGCTCGATTCCCCTGCGCATCGACGTTGGCCTGCTCTCTGTTTCAGATCCCAACGATCCTCTGGCCGTGCCGACGACGACCTCTCTCGAGCTCAACACGAGTGTTTCCGTGCTGCACGCGACTGTGGCCGCACCCGAGCCGAGCCCCGCTGTGCTGATGGCGGCAGGGCTCGTGCTGGTGATCGCGGGACGGCGCAAGCTGCGGCTCAGCTTGCGGTAAGCGGATCTGAGCACACCGCCGAGAGTGCCGCGGGGACGGAGCTCGGGCTTCCACCCGACCCCGCCATCCGTCCCCACTCGCCCGATGTTCTCTCGCCGGGACGCTTCACGCGTACTCTCGGCTGACCGCGCCCGATCGCGCGAGACCATCCCTCTGCAGCCAACCGAACGCCCGGTCCCAGAGCCGCGAATGAGACGTGCGATCGGCGAGGCGCACGCTGGAAGGTGCAAGCGCCATGATCAATGTCAGACCCGCGTGCTTGATCAGCACGGATTGCCCTGCCTCGAGGACTTGATCCTCAGCAGCGTTCTCCTGCGTGAGCCACAGCGACCCACTGAGACAGGTCACCCGGGCGCCGGTCCCATCGCGCAGCGCGATCAATTGATCGCGCTCCAGGCATACCCTCGACAGTCCCGATAACAGCTGCATAGCCTGCCTCCGCAGTGCCCTCCGGTCGGTTGACCTGGACGGCGTTCCCACACATCATTGCCTGACGTATTCTCAACACCTCCTGTGCTATGCGCAAACGACTTCTCGGAATGCGGTGCATGCATTGCGGGAATGCCTGGAAGCACCCGATTCTGCCCGCGCCGGACCCGCCAGCCATCCAGACAACGCACGCCCGGCAGATCGAGCAGCAACAGCGAATGCGCGAGTCGCTCCTGCTGCCGCAAGCGAAGGGGCTCCGATTGACCGAAGCGAGCCGACGTATCGCGCCGCCGGCTCAGTGCGGTGTCAGGTCGACGAGACCGCGGAGGCGATGGCTCGCTGCACGCGCTCGTCGCCCGTGCCCGGCACCTCCATGCCGACGTTGTGCGCACTTTGGCCAATCCCGCATCGGCGTCGAGAAGACGCGGCTACTGGGTGATCCGGCCCGCGGCGGCATGCGAGCCAGCCGAGGTGGCGCAATGAATCCAATGGATCAGGGCGGCGGTTCATGCATGGTCGCAACCGGCCGCGCTTGCCGCGCGACCACCGTTTCTGAGACAAGCCGCAAAGGATCCGGAGGAAGTGCATGCCATCTGCAGATCCCGAGTTCAACATCCGGCGCGCCGCTGTAGCCGACGTCTCCCTCGTATTGCGCTTTGTACGCGAGTTGGCCGAGTACGAGCGACTGAGCCACATGGTCGCTGCCACTGAGGAGTCGCTTGGTGAAGCACTGTTCGGCGCGCAACCCGGCGCCGAGGTGCTACTGGGCTTCGAGGGCGATACCGCCGTAGGCTTCGCCGTCTATTTCCACAACTTCTCGACGTTCCTGGGTCAGCGCGGGCTGTGGCTGGAGGACATCTACGTCGCGCCAGCGTACCGCCGGCGCGGCTATGGGCGGCAGTTTCTCACACACCTGGCCCGTGTTGCGCACGAACGCGGCTGCGGCCGCTTCGAATGGGCCGCGCTGGATTGGAACACACCGGCGACGAGCTTCTACCGGTCCCTGGGTGCGGTGCCGCTGGACGATTGGACCGTATACCGCGTCGCCGGCGATGCACTGGAGAGACTCGCGAAGGCACGATGACAACGCCTGGACCTACGCCGACTTCTCTCGGTTGCATGAGGGTGCACAGTGCAATGCGGTAAGGCCGGCGGCCGCGGGGCGAGAGGACGCGGGCGCAGATATACTGGACCTACGCTGGATCGCGACCCAGAATCGCTTGCCGATCGCGGACAACCGAGTCGCGAAGCGTGACTGTATCCACACACTACGCTAGAGGGAGGAGGGAATGCGCTGCCTTCGCTTCGCCATGTTCGCCACATGGGCGGTGCTCGCGGTGGACGCCGGTGCCGATGCGGGATCGATAGACGACGCTCGTCTTCTGGCGGCTGCGACGAATCGCGCGGACTGGCTCACCTATGCGCGCGACTATTCCAATCAACGCTTCTCGCCCCTGGTGCAGATTGATGCAACGAGCGTCAAACGCCTGACGCCCCGCTGGATCTATCAAAGCGGCGTGGTTGGCCCGTTCCAGGCGACTCCGATCGTCGCAGATGGCGTGATGTACCTCTCGCTGCCGCTGAACCACGTCGTCGCCCTCGACGCGCGGACTGGCCGCGAGCTCTGGCGGTATCAGCACAAGCGGCGCACCGACAAGATGTGCTGCGGGCCTGCAAACCGCGGAGTCGCTGTGGCCTACGGCAAGGTGTACATGGGTACCGTGGATGCGCGGCTGGTTGCGCTCGATGCGAAGAACGGCAAGCTCGTGTGGGATGTGCCCTTGGTGGAGAGCCTGGAGGACGTCGGCGAGCGCACGGAGCAGCTCGCGGCCGATGACCCTCTGCGCAAATCGCACGTGACCGGCGCTACAGGCGTGGGCGCGAACATGGCCCCGATGGTTTACCAAGGCAAGGTCATCGTCGGGATCACTGGCGTAGGCTACGGCTTGCATCTGGATGCGGACCGGCCGGGTGCGCCTGTTGGCGCGGTGATCGGAATCGCAGGGCAGAGCCAGCGCGCCGGGTTCTACGCGGCGTTCGATGCAGGCAGCGGAAGGCGCCTGTGGCAGTTCGACACCACTGCCTCCACCGGCTGGGAGGGAGAGTTCCGCACCACATCGCCAGACGGTGCGCCACTGTACCGGGACGTCGATCGGGAGCGCGCGGCGCTTGAGCAATACCGCGACGCGTGGAAGCGCGGCGGCGGCTCGGCCTGGACCACGCCCGCGATCGATCCCGAGCTGGGGATGATCTACGTCGGTATCGGCAACCCCTCGCCGCAGATGGACGATGTCACGCGCCCGGGTGACAACCTCTACACCGTGTCGCTCGTGGCACTGGATCTGGACACGGGCAAGGTACGCTGGCACTTCCAGGAAGTGCCGCACGACATGTGGGGGTACGATGTCGCGAGCCCGCCAGTGCTCTTTGACCTGAACGTACGCGGCAAGACGATCCCGGTGGTGGGAGAGGCCGGAAAGACCGGCTGGTTCTACTTGCTCGACCGCCGCGACGGTCACTTCATCTATAAGTCGGAGCCGTTCGTACCCCATCACAACACGTTCCGCCCGCCGACCCGTGAGGGTATCGACATCGCACCCGGCGCCGCTGGAGGCGCGAACTGGTCGCCGGTGTCCTATGACGCGCGCACCGGGCTGGTGTATGTAGCCGCGTTGCATCTGCCCACCCGGTACAGCATTCGAGAAGTCCCGGCCACGGGGGACAAACCCGCAGTGCGCTACACCGCGCTCGAGCCGGTGAACGGCCCGCAGTGGGGCACGCTTACAGCCATCGACACCCGAGACTGGGGAGCGATCCGCTGGCAGGTAAAGACGACCGAGCCGCTGATCGGTGGCGTGCTGGCCACCGCCGGCAATCTGGTATTCACCGGAGAAGGCGACGGCAACTTCAGCGCGTTCGACTCGCGGAATGGACAGCGGTTGTGGCAGTTCAACTGCGGCGCCGGCGTCAACGCTCCGCCGGTGACTTACGAGATCGAAGGTCGCCAGTACCTCGCCGTCGCGGCCGGAGGCAGCGCCATCTTTGGCTACCGCCAGGGCGACGCGGTGATCGCGTTCGCGCTGCAGGAATAATCCGTACCCCATGCTGACCCGCTCGCGACCGCACAGGCAGCGTGGGAAACGGTGTTGGCGGCACAGAGGAGTGCGTGCGCGTAACTGTCAGGCGCATGATTTGGTTTAGCCCCGTATCGCCCTACGCGCGGAGTTCCGTAGGATCCGAGGCACACTGAGGGTCAGGCATGACCGCGATCCGAACATCCGATCTCGATGGACTGAGCGCAGCTCTGTTGTCCGACGTGCTGGACAGCCTCGGCCTGACGGGGCAGGCGATGCGGCCCTTCGTGCGCCCGCTGGACGAGGACCTGGTTCTCGTCGGCCGCGCGCGCACCGGACTTTACATGCCCGTGTACTCCGTGCGAGCAGGGGAGAACCCATACGAAGTCGAGATCGCGCTGGTGGACGATCTCAAGTCGGGAGAAGTCGCTGTACTCGCCTGCAACGGCCCGACGGAGCGCATCGCACCATGGGGCGAGCTTCTTTCGACCGCCAGCGCTGCGCGGGGCGCGGCTGGCTGTGTCACGGATGGACTGGTACGCGATGTCCAGCGCATCCGCGCACTGCGCTTCCCAGTGTTCCATGGCGGCATCGGACCGCTCGACACGAAGGGTCGGGCGCGCATGGTAGAGCGCGATATCCCGATCGAATGCGCGGGCGTCAAGCTCCGCAGCGGTGATCTTGTATTTGGCGACGCCGACGGCGTGGTCGTCCTCCCGCAGGAATGCGCGGCCGAAGTGCTGGCAAGAGCGCGCGAGAAAGCCAGCGGCGAGGACGCCACCCGCGACGAGCTACGTCGAGGGCGCCTCCTCGGCGACGTGTTCGGCCAGTTCGGCATTCTGTAGCCTGATCAGGGCCGCAGCCGATCCCGGTTAGCCGGACATCATCGGGCGGTCGCCTGCTGCCTGCCGTGGGATCTCATCCTCGTCCTGACTGCCAAGGCGTTGCTCCGGACAGTGCCTTGCGAGCCATGATCTGGTCGGAGGGCGACAGACTATGGCGCAGAAGCCGCATGAGGATGGTCTCGCCCGGCATCTGCGGCGCACTCGGCTCCTGGGTCTGGCCTCGGTTGGCCGCGGGGGCGGTGGCCTGCGTGGAAACTTGCGCTGCGCGGGACGCCGCGGCGGCGTAAGCGGCAGCCAGGGTTTTGGCGGTCATGATCGGCCTCTCCTCTTTGTTGTGTAGCTTGGTCGCTGCGTGGCGCACCCACCGGCACGATGCTGCGTTCCTCGGCAGGGCACGGGAACCATGATTCCGCGCCGGCGCGCCGGTGGAAAGGGCTCTGGCAGGAGTTGCTACCGACTATCCCCCTGGTAGCGCATACTGCTACTTTCTGAGCATCTCGCAGGAGCCGTAGGGAGAATGAAGGGAACGCAAGCCGTGGTGGAAGGGCTCAAGCGAGCGCTCAGGGCGAGGCGCATCACCTACGCGCGCGTCGCGCGCACGCTGGGTCTGAGCGAGGCGAGCGTCAAGCGCATGTTCTCCCGCAATCACTTCACGCTCCAGCGCTTCGATCAAGTGTGCGAGCTTGCCGGAACCACCTTCACCGAGCTGGCGCGTGAAACCGACAGCGCCGGAGCCTACATCTCACAGCTGACTCTGGAGCAGGAGCGGGAGATCGCCCGCGACCGCAAGCTGCTGCTCGTCGCGGTGTGTACGCTGAACCACCTCACGCTGGATCAGATCGTCGACATCTATCAGCTCACGCGGGCCGAATGCGTCCGGCTGCTGTTACGGCTCGACCGCATCAAGCTGCTGGAGCTGCTGCCCAACAACCGCATCCGGCTGCTCATCACCCCCACTTTCTCCTGGCTTCCGGACGGGCCGATCCAGAGGTATTTCACGTCGCGAGCTCAGCACGAATATTTCCGCTCGCGCTTCGACGGGCCCGAGGAAGTGTTGCTGCTCGTGAACGGGATGCTCTCGCGCAGCTCGGCTCTGGCCATGCTCACTCGGCTCAAGCGCGTGGCGAACGAGTTCTCCGAACTGCATGGGCACGACGCCGAACTGCCTCTGGGCGAGCGCCGGCCCTCCACCCTGGTGGTCGCCCTTCGCCCATGGGAGCTGGAGGACTTCCGGGAGCTGCGACGTCGGAAGCGGAGCTAGGCTACGCGCAGTCGAACGTGTAGCGTTCGACGGCTTGGCGCCGCGGCGGCGAGCGGCCGCGGAAGCGCAGGCTGGCCAACATCAGTCGGGCGAGCGCGCGCCGGAAAGCTCCACCTCGAACACGCTGCCCCCACCCTCCCGCGGGACGTAGCGGACATCGCCGCCGTGCCGCCGAGCGATGCTGCGGACCAGCGCGAGCCCCATGCCCACTCCACCGTCGCTCTCCTTGGCGCCCGGGGGCCGATAGAACGGCTCGAAGATGCGCTCCCGCTCCGACTCGGGCACACCTGGCCCGCGGTCTGCGACGGTGAGCCGGACACGACCGTCGGAAAGGCGAGCGAGGCCGGCGTCGACCGTGGCGCCGGACGCGTGGCGGTTCGCGTTCTCGAGCAGGTTGCGCAGCAGGCGCCGTAGCAGGCGCGGATCACCGCGCAACGTAACCGCTTCACCCCTCACCTCGGTGCCAGTCCGCGCGCTCTCTTCCGCCAGCAGCGCCAGCAGGTCCACGTCTTCGGCCTGGGTCAGCCGATCCGAGGCATCGAGGCGGCTCGCGAGCAGCAACTCTCCGATCAGTTCGTCTAGCTCGGCGATATCCTTCTCAAGCTGGGCCTTCAGCTCGGGGCGGCCCGCAGCGGGCAGCAGCTCGAGCGCCATGCGCATGCGCGTGAGCGGCGACCGCAGCTCGTGCGACGCGCCCGCCAGCACCGACTTCTGCGCCACCATCAGGCGGTCGATGCGATCCGCCGCCGCGTTGAAACTGCGGGCGAGATCCGCGACTTCGTCGCAGCCCGCTACGGTTACCCGCGCTTTCATGTCTCCCGCGCCCAGCGCATCGACGCCACTGCGCAACCGCTCGAGCCGGCGCGTGATACGGCGTGCGAGGGGATAAGCGCCTACGGCAATGGCGCCCGCCAGAAGCGCCAGGGCACCCAATAGACCGAGCCCGTTATGACGGTGCTTCCAGCGCGCCACGACCCAGCGCCCATCGGCAAGATGCAACGCCACTGCCGGCGCTCCTGCGCCGCGTATCCATCCGCTGTCCGTGCGATCAGGCGGAGGTCCGGGAACTGCCGCGCCGCTTTGAACAACCAGGCGTCCATCCGGCGCGCGCACCGCGACGTCCGCCTCGAAGCGAGCCGCAAGCCAGTCGACCTTTCGCTGCAACTCATCGAGTGGCCGCTCCGGCGCAGGCAATAGCTCGCCCAACACCGCGCTCATCCCGTCGAGCGAGCCGCGGGTCTGCATGTCCGCCGGCAACAGCCACCACGCAAGAGAGATCAGCACCCCGAAGAGCACCAGGATGCCGACGAACGCGAGGTAGACCTGGAGGTACAGCCGGCGCATCACGCATCCTGCTGCTTGGCGAACACATAGCCGGAGCCGCGAACGGTGAGGATCCGGCGCGGATGCTTGGGGTCATCCTCGACGGCGGCGCGGATGCGCGACACGTGCACGTCCAGGCTGCGGTCGAAGGCCTCGAAGCTTTCTCCGCGCAGCTTGTCCATCAGTGCCTCGCGCGACATCACCCGGCCTGCGTTCTCGGCCAGCGCGCACAGCAGATCGAATTGATAACCGGTGAGCGAGCGCTCTTCGCCATCCACGCGTACCGAGCGCGCGCTGCGATCGATCTCCAGCCGACCGAATCGCAGCACCTGTTCGCGTCGTCCGGCCGCCGGTTCCCGCCGACGCATAATCGCACGCAACCGCGCCAGCAGCTCACGCGGGTTAAACGGCTTCGGGAGATAGTCGTCGGCCCCCAGCTCAAGACCAACGATACGGTCCATCTCGTCGCCGCGCGCGGTAAGCATGAGGATCGGGACATCGGAGCCCGCGCGAACGCGCCGGCACACCTCAAAGCCGTCCAGGTCCGGCAGCATCACATCCAGAATCAGCGCGTCGAAGCGTTCTTTGCCCAGCATCCGCAGCCCATCCGCAGCGGTGGTGCAAGCGGTCAGGCGCAGGCCGAGCGGCGCGAGATATTCCGAGAGCATGGCCGACAAGCCCTGATCGTCTTCGATGATGAGCACGCGGTCGGCCACTGGAGCACGCGACAGGGGAAGGCCGAAGCCCGGGTGCCCTCACCCACTGCATTGCGCTGTAGCCGGCAACGCAGCCTTCTTGGCCTCACCCGTCACGGTTCAGCCTTCCTTACTCGTTTGGGTCATTCTACCGCTCGCCGCAAAAGCCTCGCACCGCGGCCGAGAGCTGATGCGCATCACGGGCGCCGGAATTGCTGTGCCAGCTCGACGAGCTTCGCGCGCTGCTCCGGCGTGAGCACATCCGCGGCATCGGCGATGGCATCGACCAGACGGTCGGACCCCGTTTCTGCCAGCTGCAACTCCGCGCGGCGGATCTGGTTGAGGGCGTCTCGATCGACGGTAGGCTGTGTCAGTGCGCTCATGAATGCCTCACGGTTTTGCACATGCTGCTCGCGCAGCCGCGACAAGTCATTGAGCGCGTTCTGCACGATCGTGCGGATCCGCGCTCTTTGCTCCGCGCTCGCTTCCACCCGGCTGAGCACCCAGTCGGTGGCGAACTCGGCACGCGCCGAGCGCTGTTCCGGTGTCAGGGCCGTATGGCGTCCGTGCCATCCGCAGCCGCGGCCGGGTTGCGCCTGGGACCACGCGGTAATGCCGGTCGCGAGCAGGCTGCCGACCAACCCGCCGATGGCAAGACCGCTGAAGAATTTGCGTCGTCCGCCGGCTTTGGCTGGCGGCTGACTCGGTGTGGCGTTGGACTGCAGGTCGTTCATGGTTCGGCTCCTCTCGGTTGCGATGATCGCGCCGCACGCTCGCAGCGCACAAACCGGATCCTAGGCGACCGCTGTTGCTGCCGTCTGAAGCCGGGGTAAAGTTGTGTAAAGCTGCGGCATGGAAGCCGGCGCTCATGTCTTGCGGCCCAGCAACCCTGCGATCGCCAATGCCGGCCCCAGGTGGCGGGCCGCATCAGTCGGCAGGGGGGGTAACTGGGTCGGCCGCCGTGTCCTTGTAAGCGTGCAGTCAGCGGCTCCGTGTCGCTGCGAAGCCCCACGTGCGCCGGCCCGATAGAGCGATGGTTTCTCCCACCATCAGAGTGGAAGACTCGGAGAGACAAGGATGGATGAGTCGGATCTCTGCTTCACCCCAGCGACCGAGTTGACGCGCCTGATCCGTGCCAGGAGCGCGTCTCCAGTCGAGATCATGCAGGCGGTGCTGCAACGCGCAGAAGCGCTGAACCCGCACTTGAACGCGATCTGCACGCCGACTTTCGAAGCCGCGCTGGATGCGGCGCGTCATGCCGAGACCGCGGTGATGCGTGGCGCGCGGCTCGGCATCCTCCACGGCGTGCCGACGACGATCAAGGATCTCGCATTCACGAAGGGCGTGCGCACGATGGCGGGTTCGCACATCTTTCGTGAGCGAGTTCCGGACACGGATCATCTGCACGTGGAGCGGCTGCGCGCGGCGGGCGCAATCTCGATCGGAAAGACCACGGTATCGGAGCTAGGCTGGAAAGGAGTGAGCCAGAGTCCGCTCACCGGGATCACGCACAATCCCTGGAAACGCGGCATGAACGCAGGCGCATCGAGCGCGGGCGCGGCCGTGTGCGCTGCCGCCGGTATCGGCCCGATGCATCAGGGCTCTGACGGCGCGGGCTCGATCCGCATGCCTGCCTCATTCTGCGGCGTATTCGGTCTCAAGCCTTCCTTCGGGCGCGTTCCGTACGACCCGATGCCGAACAACGGGCTGATCTCCCACGTCGGGCCGATCGCGCGCACCGTGGGCGACGCCGCGCTGATGTTGCAGGCGATGGCCGGTCCGGACGACCGGGATGTGACGAGCCTGCAGACTCCGCCGGAGCCGTATCTCGCGAGGTTGGAGGAAGGCATCGCCGGACTGAAGGTCGCGTACAGCCCGGATCTCGGCTATTTGCGTGTGGACACAAGCGTGGCCGAGCCGGTTAGAGCGGCGGCGCTTGCGTTCCAGGACCTCGGGTGCACGGTGGACGAGGTCGACCCCGGGTGGGGCGAGCCGACCGAGATCGAACACTGCCACTTCGCATCCAGCTTCGCCGGCATGCTCGGCCACCTGGTGGATCAGTGGGAGCAGCGCATGGACCCAGGCCTGGTCGCGCTGACGCGCCACGGGATGACGTACAGCGCAGCCGACTACTGCCGCGCACAGGGGCATCGGCAGGCTTACTACGACCAGGTGCGCCGCTTCTTCGAGCGCTACGACCTGCTATTGACCCCGACCCTTTCGGTCGCCGCCTTCCCGGCCGACCGTCTCATTCCAGAGCACTGGGAACAGCACCCGTGGGACTGGCTGCGCTGGGCGGGATTTAACTTTCCGTTCAACCTTACCTGGCTGCCGGCGGCAACGTGCCCGTGCGGGTTCACCGCGGACGGGCTGCCGGTGGGCATCCAGATCGTTGCCGGGCGCTTCCAGGACCTCCGCGTGCTGCAGGCCGCCCGGGCATTCGAGCAAGCTCGCCCGTGGGCGCCGTACAGGCCTGCTCTGTAGCCCAGCCAACACGCTGCATCCAAACGACAAGGGTGGCTCTCTGCTCGGGGCAGCCGGGCCACAAGGTCGCTCCGTGGGCGCTGGGGCTAAAGGTCGAGCGCATTTTCCCGATGATATGCACTGGATGCGGATGCCCTCGCGCGACGGGGCAGGCATCCGGCGCACCTGCGCCTTCGCCACTCTGTCGTGCCGGCCCAGATTCCTCACCGACCTAGAGGCTCGAAGAACTAGATGGGGTGGGATAGCCTCCAGTCCGCTGCAGTGAGACACCCGCTGGTGCCCCGCCAGGCAGGCGTGGTCCGGCGTGGCGCCGCGCAGCTTGCGGGTATGCTCGCAAGGTTGCTCGGCATTCCCCCGGTTACACGGCGCCTCCTGCTGGTCATCTGGCCATTCCTCGCGATCGTCGTGGTCCTGGTCGCACTCGGCATGGCCAGCGTCGAGGTGCTCTCGGCCGGGCGTGGATACGTAGAGGGCGAGAGCCACTGGTCCAAGGCGCAGAAGGAGGCGGTGTTCTTCCTCACGCGCTACGCGGCGACGCACTCCGAGGACGACTACAACCGGTTCCTGGCCTCGCTCGCGGTGCCGCAGGGAGACGAAAAGGCCAGGATTGAACTGGATAGCGCGCATCCGGACTTCACGCTCGCAAAGCAGGGCTTCATCGAGGGGCTCAACCATCCCGACGACATCCCCGGGATGATCTGGCTGTTTCGGCACTTTCGTCGCGTCAGCTATTTCGACCGCTCGGTCACCGTTTGGACAGCGGGGGATCGGTACATCGCGGAGCTCGCGGACGTCGGTGCGAGGATGCACGCCGTCGCCTCCTCCCGTCACCCGGATGAGCGGTTGCTGAGCCAGCTCCTGGGCCGCGTGTACGCGATCGATGCGGAGTTGAGCCCGCTGGAGGACGTATTCTCCATCTCACTGGGGGAGGCGACCCGCAAGACCAAGCTGCTCCTGCTCATCTCCACTTCACTGATCGCGACGACGCTGGTACTGATCGGTATCGCGCTGTCGCGCCGCATGATGGCGCGCTCGGAAGCATTCGAGAACGCGCTGCGCCTCAGTGAGGAGCGCTTCAACCTCGCGGTCAACGGCAGCAACGACGGACTGTGGGACTGGAACCTGGTGACCGGGGACGTGTACTACTCGCCGCGCTGCAGAGAGCTGCTGGGACACGGTGACGGGGAGATCGGTCATGACATCGAAGCCCTGGTATCCCGCATGCACCCGGAAGACCGGCAAGCCACCCGCACAGCGCTGGATACCCATCTGGCGGACGGCACGCTGCTCGATGCCGAGTACCGTCTCAAATGCGCATCCGGAGAGTACCGCTGGTTCCGCATGCGGGGCCAGTCGGTGCGCAATGACAACGGCGTCCCGGTCCGGATGGCGGGCTCGGTGACCGACATCACGGAGCGCAAGCTGGCGGAAGTCGAGCTGTTCACCGAGAAGGAGCGGGCCCAGGTCACGCTGGCCTCCATCGGGGACGCCGTGATCACGACGGACATGCGCGGTTTGATCGAGTACGTGAACCCGGCGGCGGAACAGCTGATCGGATGTCGAGGCGACGAGGCGCGCGGGCTGCCTTTGGCCGCAGTGTTTGGGCTGCTCGACGAAAGCACGCGCGAGGCGACGCCGGACCCGATCGAGTCGGTCATCCGGGAAGGCCGGCCGGTGGAAGTGGCGGCCAACGTGCTCTTGTTGCGGCGCGACGGAACGGAAATCTCGGTGGACGAGTCGGCTGCACCGATCCGGGATCGCAGCGGACGCATCACGGGTGTGGTCCTCGTGCTGCGCGATGTGAGCAGCGAACGGCAATACGCCGCCAAGCTCTCGTATCAGGCGAGCCACGACGCGCTCACCGGGTTGATCAACCGCCGGGAATTCGAGCACCGCCTGACCCAGGCGCTCGCCAGCGCCGCCGGTTCAGAGCGCCAGCATGCGGTGCTCTACCTGGACCTGGATCAGTTCAAAGTGGTGAACGACACCTGCGGCCACGCCGCTGGCGATGAGCTGATCCGGCAGATCGCGGTGGCGCTCCAGCAGCGGCTGCGCGAGGCCGATACGCTCGCCCGTCTGGGCGGCGACGAGTTTGGAGTGCTGCTCGAGAACTGCCCGCCTGGCCACGCCAGCCGGATCGCCGAGACCCTACGCCAGACGCTGGTCGACCGGCCGTTCGTGTCCCAGAACCGCTCCTTCGCGATCGGAGCGAGCGTGGGCGTGGTGAACCTCGCGGATGGGCCGTTCACACTCGCCGAGGTGCTGCGCGCCGCGGATGCCGCCTGTTACATGGCCAAAGAGAAGGGGCGCAACCGGGTCCAGATCTATCATCCCAAGGACAGCGAGCTGTCGCTGCGGCAGGGCGAGATGGAGTGGGTCGCGCGCATCCACCGCGCCCTGGACGAGGGCCGCTTCCGCCTCTATGCGCAGCACATCGTCGATCTGCGCCGCCCACTGCGCCCTTCCGGACACTTCGAGCTGCTCGTGCGCATGATCGACGAACGCGGAGAGCTCGTTCCACCGATGGCGTTCATCCCCGCCGCCGAACGCTACAACCTGATGCCCATGATCGACCGCTGGGTGGTGGGCACGGCGCTCTCGACGCTGCGCCGTCTGCGGGCCGGCGGCAGGGTGGATGATCTGGAGACCTGCTGCATCAATCTGTCCGGCACTTCCATCGGCGACGAGCGGTTTCTCGAGCTGCTGCAGGACCTGCTCACCGGCTCGGGCGTCCCGCCCGCCTCGATCTGCTTCGAGGTCACCGAGACCGCGGCGATCGCCAACCTGACGCAAGCGACCCACTTCATCGAGGAGCTGAGGGCGCTCGGGTGCCGCTTCGCACTGGACGATTTCGGGGCCGGCATGGCCTCGTTTGCGTACCTCAAGCATCTTCCCGTCGACTTTCTCAAGATTGATGGCAGTTTTGTGAAGGACATGCTCGAGGACCCGATCGATCGGGCCATGGTCGAGGCCATCAATCACATCGGGCATGTCATGGGCAAAGAGACGATCGCCGAGTTCGTCGAGAACGAGCAGACGTTGGCGGAGCTGCGCAAGGTCGGCGTCGACTTCGCGCAAGGCTACGGCGTGGCCAAGCCCGTGTTGTTCGGGTTCGACGAGAGCACGCCGCGCCCCCAGCCCGCGAGCTATGGCGCGATGCGCGCCTGATCACCGCGCTGCGCCGCGACACCGTAACCAAGCTCCCCCTCTCGCGGGCCGTATCCACCCTCCTGTTCCCTCCCAGGTAAACCGCGCGACCCGAATCCGTCTTCGCGGACAGCGCGCCGATCCACGCGGCTCCGCGGCTCAAGCGTTCCGCTGGTCCCGGAACTCAGGAATTTCCTGATGGTCGCCACTACCACAACCCGGTACCGTTTCAACCGAGTCGGAGTGGTGTCTTCGTACCAAAGGGGGGAAAAACAGGCCGCGAGGGCCGGCCGGCCCGACACCACCTCCGACTCCTGCTGTCGCGATCTTTCAGGTCCGTCGCTCGAGCGCAGTCATCGCGAGAGCGTCGCGGAATCGGCGGACGCGTCAGCGGACAGCCGCCGGTAGGCGCCCTTCGCAGCTGGGACACTGCCTGTACGGCGGCAAATAAGGGCCATTCACTAGAGCTGCGTGTCGCTTTCGGGAAGCTACGGAGGATTCATGGGAGCAATCGAACAGGTACCCACCCGGGACGCATGGGTCGGGTCGCTTCAGGACTATATCAAGCCGTACTGGGATGGGTTGCTCCTTGGCCCATGGGGCGAAGGGGTGACGCAGGGACGGCTGACGCTCGAGCAGATGCAAGGCTGGATACTCCAGCTCTACCCCTTCATCCATGTGTTTCCCAAGTTCCTCGCCGAAGCGCTGATCAAGGTGGAAGACGACGAGTCGCGCTCGTTCTTCATCAACAACATCCGCGTGGAGAAGGCGCACGCCGAGCACTGGATCTGGATGGGCGAAGGCTTCGGGATCAAAGCGGACGATATGCTGGCCCTCACCGATGGGAGCAAGCCGGTGTTGCGAGATGTGCAGTCACTCAGCGACTGGCTGTGGTACATCAACACCAAGGGCTCGCTCGCGGAGGCAGTGGCCGCGACCAGCTTTGCGATCGAAGGCATCGCCGGTGATATCGCCCGGAAGGTGCCTGCCGGGTTCCGGTTCTACAAGGATCACCCCGGAGTCGACCTCGGGCCGAAGACGTACCGGTGGATGCGCGAGCACGCCATCTACGACGACGAGCACCCCAAGATCGCTCTGGAGATCGTGACGCGTTACGCGACCACCGATCGCGCGCAGACGCGCGTCATGTTGGCCGCCAAACGCAGCCTGCAGCTACTCAACCATGCGCTGGTCACCTCGATCGACGCGTACGCCCCGGCGGTCCGGACGGTCCGCGCGACGGAGCTCGAGCTCCGCAAGGCCGACCGTCGCAAGCAAGCCATTCCGGTCGCGTTCCCCGAACGGCGGTTCCGGGAGCGTCGCGGGCTCACCGCACTGGCCTTGCTCTAGCCTTACGTCTCTGCTGATCCGCCTGCGGTAAGCGGCTGCCCCTTGCGGGCAGCCCGCTTACGGTAGGCGGACGAAGCGATGCGCCACCTCTCGTAGTAGCAGGGTTCCACCGCACTGCCGCCTTTCACCTGGACACCATGGTCGCCGACCCGCGGCCGACCATGATGCCTAGACCTGGATCGCGCTCACGGTCTTGCGAAACCGCGCCAGCGCAGCAAAGAAGAAGACCGCGCCCGTCCCAGCGACCGCCGCGAATTCGGGCCATACCGCATCGAATCCGGCACCGCGATACAGAATCGCAGCGGCAAAGCTGACGAAGTGCGTCGTCGGCGAGAATCGCATCACATCCTGCAGCCACTGCGGCATGCTGTCGAGTGGCGTCGTGCCGCCGGAGAGCATGTTCAGCACCAGGAACACGAGGAACGCCAGCAGGCCGAATTGCGGCATGGAGCGGGCGATGGTGGCAAGAAAGATCCCCAGCGAGGCGACCGAGAACATGTACACGGCGGTCCCGACCACGAACAGCGGCAGCGATCCGGAGATCGGCACCTCGAGGAGGCCCTCCACGACGAGCTTCAGCGACAGCACGGAAGCGACCACGATCACCAGGGCGCTCGCCCACACCTTGGCGAGCATGATATCGGCGGGCGTGAGCGGCATGACCAGCAGGTGCTCGATGGTACCGTGCTCGCGTTCGCGGACCACCGCCGCGCCCGACAGGATGATCGCAAGCATAGTGATGTTATTGATGATCTGAGACACGGCCATGAACCAGGTTTCGTTCAAGTTGGGGTTGAACTTCGCGCGCGTCACCAACCGCACCGGGTCCGGCGTGGCGGCCGCCCTGGGCGCGAGGAAGCGCTGGATCTCCTGCGTGAGGATCGTCTCGATGTAGCCCGCCCCGCGGCCCGCTTGGCTCATCGCGGTCGCGTCGACGTTCACCTGGACACGCGGGCGCCGCCCCGCTTCCACGTCGGCCTGAAAGCGCGGGGGAATGTCGATGACAAACGTATAGCGCCCGGCATCCATACCGGCGTCGACCTGCTCCAGCCCGATATACTTGGGCGGCAGGAAGTACGGCGGCAGCAGCGCATCGCCGATGCGGTGGGAGAGCGCCGAGCGATCCTCGTCGACGATCGCCACCGAAGCGTTGCGCAGCTCCATGCGCGCGCCCTTCGCCGGGCCGAACACGGCGTAGGTGAAGGCGTACACGATCAGCCCCACCAGAGCCGTATCCCGCGCCAGGCTGAACAGCTCCTTGAGGCCCAGCCGATAGATGCTCTGCAGCCGGTCGCGGATCATCCTCACGCCTCTTGGATCCGCAGCGCCGCGCGCGCCAGCCCCAGTGTTGCGCAGATGATTGCCGCGAGCGCGAAATAATCCCCGGTCACGCCGGAGAAGCCGAGCCCCTTGGTGAACGTGCCCATGCTGATGTGCTGGAAGTAGGTGCTCGCGAAAGCGCGCCCGATCACCTGTGCGTCCGGCGACATCGATGAGACCGGCAACAGCAACCCGGAGAATTGGATCGCGGGCAGCGTGGTGAGGATGGCGGTGGCGAAGATAGCGGCGATCTGCGTCCTCACGAAAGTGGACACCAGCAGTCCGAACGCGGTGGTAGCGACGACGTACAGCAGCGCTCCCGCCGCCAGCGCCGGGAAGCTCCCCTTCACCGGCACCTTGAAGAGCAGCAGCGCGAGCAGCATCAGGCCGGCGAAGTTGGCGAGCGCCACGGCCACATACGGGAGCTGCTTCCCGAGCAGAAATTCGAGGCCGCTCGTGGGCGTGACGTAGAAGTTGACGATCGAGCCCAGCTCCTTCTCGCGCACGATGCCCAGCGCCGTCATCACCGCCGGGATCAACATGAGCTGCATCATCAGGATGCCCGGCACCATCGCGTACACGCTGCGGAAGTCCTGGTTGTAGCGGAACCGGAGCTCGATGTCCGCGGGCGGGCCGGCCGCGGCCTGAACCGCGCGCTGCGCGAGCTCCTGGAGGTACAGCTGATGCACGCCCTCGGCGTAGCCACGGCTCACCTCGGCGCGGAACGGCTGGGAGCCGTCCACCCAGACGGCGACCTCCGGCGAGCGCCCCTGGCGCAGCGCGCGGCCGAAGCCGGCAGGGATCTCGACGGCAAGCTTGATCCTGCCAGCGCGCATGCGCCGCTCCAGGTCCGCTTCGTCGACGAGGCGCGGGCGCTGCTTGAAGTAGCGCGAGCTCGAATAGTTCTCCAGATAGGCGCGGCTCTCCGGCGAGTCGTCGTAGTCGAGCGCGGCATACGAGAGGTTCTCCACATCGAAGGAGATGCCGAACCCGAAGACCAACATGAGCAGCATCGGACCGAGTAGCGCGAAGGCGAGTCGGATGGGGTCGCGGACGATCTCCAGCGCCTCGCGCCGGGTGTAGGCCCACAGGCGTGGGAAGCTGAACGCGGTGCCGCGCAGGGTGTGCCGATCCGATCGCTCAGCGATCGGCGGATCGGGCGCCTGGGCTTGCGTCTCAGCGTCTGCCTCGGCCTGCCTGAGGTGGGCGATGAACGCTTCCTCCAGGTTGGTGCATCCTGCAGCTCGTACGATCTCGGCCGGCGCGCCCTGAGTGAGGACGCGGCCGTTGTGCATCAGCGAGATCCGGTCGCAGCGTTCGGCCTCGTTCATGAAATGGGTCGAGATGAAGATCGTGACCCCGCGGTTGCGCGAGAGATCGAGCAACAGCTCCCAGAATCGGTCCCGCGCCACTGGGTCTACTCCCGAGGTGGGCTCGTCCAGGATCAGCATCTCCGGCTCGTGGATCACCGCCACGGCGAGCGAGAGGCGCTGCCGCACGCCCAGAGGCAGGTTCTCGGCGAGGTCGTCGAAATACTCGCGCAGCCCGAATCGATCCGCCAGCTCCGCGATGCGCGGCTTGATGCGCGCGGCAGGAAGATGGAACAGCCGCGCATGCAGGTCCAGGTTCTGGCGCACCGTCAGCTCGGTGTACAGCGAGAAGGACTGGGACATGAATCCTACGCGCTGTCGCGTGGCGAGATCCTGGACGTCTACGGCCTTGCCCAGCAACCAGGCTTTGCCCTCGGAGGCGTCGAGCAGGCCGGTGAGCATCTTCATCGTCGTGGTCTTGCCCGAACCGTTGGACCCCAGGAAGCCGAAGATTTCGCCGCGCGCGATGCGAAAACTCACGTTGTCCACGGCAACGAAGTCGCCGAAGCGCCGCGTGAGCCCCTGCGCCTCGATCGCGGGTTCGTGGTCGCCCCAGCGCGCGGGCGTGATGACGAGCCGCCGGTGCCCGTCGCGTTTGGACTCCGGCAGCAGCCCGATGAAGGCTTCTTCCAGAGTGGAGGCACCGGTGCGCGATTTGAGCTGCGCGGGCGTCTCAAAAGCGAGGATGCGGCCGGCATCCATCGCGACCAGGCCGTCGAAGCGCTCGGCCTCTTCGAAATAAGCGGTGGCGACCAGCACGCTCATGCCTGCCCGGCGGCCACGGATCCGTTCGATCAACTCCCAGAACTGCCGGCGCGACAGAGGATCGACGCCCGTGGTCGGCTCATCCAGGATGAGCAGGTCGGGATCGTGGATCAGCGCGCAGCACAAGCCGAGCTTCTGCTTCATCCCGCCCGACAGCTTGCCCACCGGGCGATCCGGAAACGGCGCGAGCCCGGTCGCTTTCAGCAATTCCGCGATGCGTTGCTTGCGCTCCGCCCGGGTTTGGCCGTACAGGCGTCCGAAGAAGTCCAGGTTCTCGTACACCGACAGGGTCGGATACAGGTTCTTGCCCAGGCCCTGGGGCATATACGCGATGCGCGGGCACACCGCGTTGCGATGTCGCAGCCGCGACATATCGCCGCCGAGTACATCTACGGTCCCTTGTTGGATCTTGCGCGCACCGGCGACCAGCGCGAGCAGCGTGGACTTGCCTACTCCGTCCGGGCCGACAAACCCGATCATGCATCCGCCGGGCAGCTTGAGGTCGACCGCGTCCAGCGCGATCGTACTGCGATAGCGATGCGTCACGCCGGTCAGGCGAGCGACCGCAGGCGCCACTACGGTCACTGCGCGGGCAGCTTGACCTGCAGGTTCTCCGGCCACGGGGCTTTCGGATCCAGGCGTACGTATGCGACGCCGGGGACGCCCGCTTTGACGCGCGTGCGGTACTTGCGCAGCAGCTCGGGATCGATCTGCGCTTTGACCCGGAAGGTGAGCTTCTGCCTCTCGGTGGCGGTTTCCACGGTCTTCGGCGTGAACTGCGCCTCGGCCGCCACGAAGCTCACGCTCGCGGGGATCACGTACTGAGGCGCCGCGTCGAGAATCAGCCGCGCTTCGGCTCCCATCGCGAGCCGGCCCGCCAGGGTCTCGGGCAAAAACACCGTCATGTACACGTCGCTCAGATCGAGCATGCTGACGACCTTGCCGCCCGCCGGCAGCACCTCACCCGGTTCCGCTAGCCGATATTGGACCCGGCCGGCACGCGGCGCGCGCAGCACACAATCCTCGAGATCAGCTTGAATCCGCTCGGTCGTGGCCACGGCGGCGGCGACGGCTGATTCCGCCTGCACCACCTGTGATCGGGAAGCCACCAGCACGGCTTTTGCGGTCAGCAACGCAGTGCGGTCCGTGTCCAGCTTTTGCGGACTGATGAAGCCTTCCTTCACGAGTTCTTCTGAGCGCTTGAGGTTGTTCTGCGCCAGCGTCAGCTCGCTTTCGCGCTGAGCGACGACCGCCTTCGCTGTGGCGACGGCGTTTCGCGCCTGCTCGACCTGCGCCTGCGCCTGGCGCAACTCTGCCTCGAGTGTCTGCGTGTCCATGCGCGCGATGACCTGCCCCTGGTCGACGAAGTCGCCTTCCTGCACCAGCACGTCCTTGATGCGGCCGGGCAGCTTGGTGGCGATGTCGATCTGCGTGGCTTCGATACGACCGTTGGCGAGCGCGAAGCCGGGCGGCAACGGTGCAGGCCTGAGAATCCACCATGCCACGCCAGCACCGGATCCGACGATCGCCAATCCGGCGAGCAGGGCCCATTTTTTCCACCTGCCGCTCATCCTAGTACTCACTTCGCATTGGCGCGCACCCGCTGCGCGAACTCAGGTTGCTCTGCGTGCCCTGCTATTTCCAGGTACCGCGCATGTGGATCGGCTCGAAGCTGACGAGAACCCACGGGCTGGGTCTGCAGCGCCGGGGCGTTCGTGCGACAAGTCTCGGCGGGCCGCATATCTTACTGTACCGTGCCTCCGCGCCCAGACAGGCACGTCGACGGCACCACCCGGCCTGCAGACGCGCTCAGCGTCGCACGCCAGTCGCCGCCCCGGTTGATGCAAGTCAAGACCGCGCCGCGCGCCAAGGTCCGATGCGATCCGGGAGGCCCCTGCCGAGCAACGTGACTGGGATCGCGCCCGTCGACACGCCAGGGCCCCGCGCGCAGACGGGGGAGCGAGCCGTGCGGTATGCTGTCCCGAGCGCGTTCCCGCAACGCTCCATGACGCGACCATGATGGACTGGATCCTCGTCGGCCTGCTCATCGCCGCGATCCTCTTCGCGATCGCTCGCGGCATCCCTTTCTCCGGGCGGAAGCAAGGCTCAGCCTCACCAGCCCAGGCACCCGCGCCTGCTGCAGGCCAGGCAAGAGCACCGCCGACGCCGCACCAGCTCGCCGACTCGCTGCGCGCATTTTATGAGTCGACTTCCCACCCGCAGGACCTGCTCGGCCATCCCGCGTTCGAAGCCGGGGCCGCACGTCTCGCCGATCCTTCGACGCCTCTCGAACAGGTGGTCAACTATTGCACCGGCGCCAACCACCAGCTCGCGGCGATGGCCGCGGAGGCGCTGTCGCGCCGCCCCGACGCCACAGATGCGGTGGAGCGAGTAGTGGCCCACCTGCGAGTAGCGAATGTCTGGACCATGTACTACGCGCTGCGTTTCCTGCAGGCGCACGCGCGCACGCCGGTCGTCGGGCGGGTGCTGGTGAGCGTCCAGGAGTGGTGGTCACGCAACCCGTTCATGCCGCGCATCATGAGCGAGTTCATCGCGGCGCGCGCAGCCTCGGGCGAGCAGCCTACCCTGCGCGACGTGCTCGCCGCCAAGGCGGACACCGACCTGGACGACCTGCAGGCCTTCGTCGACACGCTCCAGGGCCCGGCCGGGGCTCAACTGAGTGCGGAGCTGGCGCAGTGGCAGCGCGAACGGTTGGACACCTCCTTCCTCAACTCCGTGGGGCGGCTGTGGAGCACGACTGACATCGCCGCGCCGATCGTCGAGCACGCCGAGCTCCGCACTGCGTTGCAGGTCTTGGTCGATGCGGTGCAGGCAAGTCCACCGCAGCCCGTGCTCGTGACCGGCGAGCCGGGCGTGGGCAAGAGCGTGCTGATCCGGCAGCTGGCGCGGACCCTCGCGGAACGCGGATGGGCCTTCTTCGAAGCCTCGGCCACAGATCTCCTCGCTGGCCAGAGCTTCATCGGCGACTTGGAGAAGCGCGTTCGCGAGCTCACGACGCAACTGGCAATCGGGCGCCGCGTAGTGTGGTACGTGCCCAACTTCCACGAGCTGGTCTACGCCGGGCGCCACCGCTACAGCCCGATCGGTGCGCTGGAGCTGATGCTCCCCGCCATCGAGGCCGGCCGCCTGTGCGTGATCGGCGAGGTGCCCGGCGCGGCGCTGCAAAGGCTCGTCCAGGAGCGGCCGCGCCTGCGCGTCGCGTTCAAGGAGCTGCATCTGGAACCGCTGTCCGCCGCGCAGACCCTCGAGCTCGCGGGCGCACTGGTCGAGCGTGAATTCAAGCCCGCCGGGGTCGCGGTCGAACCCGCAGCGCTCAAAGAAGCCATGGAGCTCGCGCGTCACTATCTGGACCACAGTGCCATGCCGGGTGCATTGATCGAGCTGCTGCGCGCGACCAAGTCGCGGCTCATCGAGGCATCCGCTGAGCCGCTTGCGATGACGCGCGACGCTCTGTTCCAAACTCTGGCACAGCTCACCGGCCTGCCGCGGGACCTGCTGGACGAGCGCGAAGGCCTCGATCCTAGGGCGCTGCGCGAGTTCTTCCAGCAGCGCGTGATGGGTCAGCCCGAGGCGGTGGCCTGCCTGGTGGACCGGGTGGCGATGTTGAAGGCGGGACTGACGGACCCGCTGCGCCCGATCGGCGTGTTCCTGTTCGCCGGCCCGACCGGCACCGGCAAGACCGAAGTGGCGAAGACGCTGGCGCAGTTCATGTTCGGTTCCCCGGAGCGCATGATCCGGCTGGACATGAGCGAGTTCCAGCAGCCCGACTCGCTCGCCAGGATCGTAGGCGAGAGCGGCGAGATGGCAGCGGTCGATTCGCTCGCGCACCGCGTGCGCAAGCAGCCGTTCAGCGTCGTGCTGCTGGACGAGTTCGAGAAGGCCAATGCGCGCGTGTGGGACCTTTTCCTGCAGGTGTTCGACGACGGGCGCCTCACCGATGCGCAAGGCAGCCTGGCCGACTTTCGTCACAGCATCATCATCCTCACCACGAACCTCGGCGCGACCGAGCACCGCGGCGCGAGCCTGGGCTTCAATCCGGTGAGCGGGGCTTTCTCCGACCAACAGGTGGTGCGCGTCATCTCGGAGACGTTCCGACCGGAGTTCGTCAACCGCATCGACCGCGTGGTCGTCTTCCGCCCCCTGAGCCGAGCGGTGATGCGCGAGATCCTGAAGAAGGAGCTGCGCAACCTGCTCCAGCGGCGCGGCTTCCGCAATCGGGAGTGGGCGGTCGAGTGGGAGGAGTCCGCGCTCGAGTTCTTGCTGGACAAAGGGTTCACTCCCGACATGGGCGCACGCCCTCTGCGCCGCGCGATCGAGCAGTACCTGCTCGCCCCACTCGCGATGACCATCGTAGAGAATCGCTTCCCGGAGGGCGACCAGTTCCTGTTCGTGCGCAGCGACGGCAGCGCGATTCAGGTGGAGTTCGTGGACCCGGACATGCCGCAGGCCGCTCCCACCAGCGCGGAGCCCGAGGCAACGGGGGGACCGGGCTTCGCGCTGGGCCGCCTCGTGCTGGCGGCGAGCGGCACCGACTCGGAGCGGCGCTTTGTGATGGAACGCCTGGCGGCTCTCGACCAACGGCTGAGCGCGGAGGACTGGCTTGCTTCCAAGGACGGGCTGCTGGCTCAGCTCAACCGAGTGGGGTTTTGGACCAGCGCCGAGCGGCACCGCGTGCTCTCGCGCATCGAGCTGATGGACCGCCTCGAGGCGGGTGCAGAGACCGCGCGCTCGCTTTCGCGCCGGCTCGATTCGCGCGCGCAACGGCATACGCCGCTGCCGCGCCAGATGCTCTCCAATCTAGCGCAGCAGCTCTATCTGCTCGAGGCGGCCCTTGCGGACCTGGACGCCGGCGCGTCCTCGGATGTCTTCTTGAGCGTGGAACCGGTGGCGGCCGAGGCCGGCGCCGCACAGCCGGACCCGGGCTGGCCGCACATTCTCGGCGGGATGTACGGCGAGTGGGGACGTAAGCGCCGCATGCGCCTGGCGACGCTGCGCGATGCCCGCAGCGACTCGGATGCGCAGCTGATTCTTCTGGCCATCAGCGGGTTCGGCGCGCATCATATCCTGTCGCGCGAGGCAGGCCTGCATATCCTGGAAGTCCCGGACGGCGGCGGCGGTTTTCATCGCCAGACAGCACGCACGCGCGTGGTGCAGCAGCCGTTACGGCCCAAGCCGGCGCAGCAATCGGAACTGGATTTTGCACTCGCCTGCCTGGCCGCTGCTGGGGCCGGCTCGAATGCCGTGGTACGCCGCTATCGCCAGCAGCCTTCGCCCCTGGTGCGCGACAGCGTTGCAGGCTGGCGGACAGGGCGGTTGGATCTGGTGCTCGGTGGCGAGTTCGATCTGATGCAATGACGGCAACCGAGACGCGCAGAGCGCAGCTCGAAAGCTGCTGCGAGGGGCATCGCCGCTCTGACGGGAGCCCTATGCCAGGCACGGTGCTCGGTCGCGATGCGTACGCTGCGTTCATCGAGGCGCTGAGGTAACGTACTCGACTTGGGGATCCAACGATGAAAGCGATCGTCGTCGACCGCCCCGGGCCGCCCGAGGTGCTCCAGATCCGGGACATTCCGACGCCGGCTGCGCGGGACGGCTGGGTGTTGGTGCGCGTGAAGGCGTTCGGGCTCAACCGCTCCGAGATGTTCACTCGCCAGGGTCATTCCGGACCGGCGGTGAAATTCCCCCGCGTGCTGGGCATCGAGTGCGTGGGCATGGTGGAGGACGCCGCGGACTCGGGCCTGAAGCCGGGCCAGACGGTCGCGGCGGTCATGGGCGGCATGGGGCGCGACTTCGACGGCGGCTATGCACAATATGCGCTGCTCCCCGCAGGACAGGTGATGCCCGTGGAAACGCGCCTGCCTTGGCAAGAGCTCGCCGCGCTCCCGGAAGCCTATCTGACGGCCTGGGGCTGTCTGGTCGAAGCGATGCAGCTCGAGGCGGGGCAGCGGATTCTCGTGCGGGGCGGATCGTCGTCGGTGGGCATGGCCGCCATCGCGCTCGGCAAAGACTTGGGACTCGCCGTGGCCGCGACCACCCGCGCTGCCGCCAAAGCCGAGGTGCTGCGTAAGGCGGGGGCGGACGAGGTCATCATCGACGACGGGCGCATCTCGGCTGCGGTCAAGCGCCTGTTCCACGAAGGCGTAGACGGTGTCGTGGAGCTGGTCGGCACCGTGACCTTGCTCGATTCGCTGCGCTGCGCGGCGCCAAGAGGGTTCGTGTGCTATGCGGGTATGCTCGGGAACGAGTGGGTGCTGGAACGCTTCGAGCCGATGCCGGCGATCCCCTCCACCGTGCGCCTCACGACCTATACCACGCACATGGTGACGGCCGCCAACTCGACCGAGCCTGTGCAGCGCATCGTGCGAGCGGTCGAGCAAGGACGGCTGCGCTCGCATCTCCACCGCGTGTTCCGTTTCGGCGAGATCGCCGAGGCGCACCGCTACATGGAGGAGAACCGTGCCACCGGCAAGCTCGTGGTAACCGTAGATTGACCCGTCGCGGCATGCCGGAGGGCACAGGGGCGACGGTGCAACGTCGACACAGTCGCAACACCAACCAAGGAGGAGTCCATGGCCAAGGCCAAGAAGAGCGCGGGCGAAACCGTGTACAAAGTCGTGGAAGTCATCGGAACCAGCACCAAGTCGTGGGAGGACGCGGCGACGCATGCGGTGGAGACGGCCGCCGAGACGCTGCGCGATCTGCGTATCGCGGAGGTCGTCAAGATGGACATGAAGGTGGAGGACGGCAAGGTCGTCGCGTTCCGCACGCGTGTGTTGTTGTCATTCAAGTACGAGAGCTGAGCCTGGCGATCGCTGACGCTGCCGGATAGCAGGACCTCCGGTGGGCTAGGCCACGTCATCGTGTGGACCCGAGAGGATCGCCGGAGTGGGGCGGCGGATCGTTTGCGCGCGGGCGTGACGTCCGATCACGGCCAGCGGTGAAGCGTCCACGCCGGCGCGAGCCGCCGGCCGCGTGCGGGAGGAGATAGTGAACGCGATCACACGCCGCAGGTTCCTGGGCTCATCGGCTGCCGTCGCGGCTGCGTTGCTCGTTCCCGAACTCCGAGCGGAAGAGCGCTTCGATCTTCTCATCCGCGGCGGCGAAGTGATCGATCCGAGCCAGGCCCTGCGTGGGCGGCGCGACTTGGGCATCCGCTGGGGGCGCATCGCGGCGGTCGAGACCGACATCCCACCCGAGCGCGCGGCGCAGAGCATCGATGCCTCCGGCAAGCTGGTGCTGCCGGGCCTGGTCGACATGCATGCCCATGTGTATCCGCAGGCATCCGCGCTGGGCCTGCCGGCGGACGAGCTCGTCCCCTACACGGCGACCACGACCTACGTCTCGGCGGGCGACGCCGGAGCCAACAACTTCTCCGCGCTCAAGCACTACGTCATCGCGCAGGCGCGCTCGCGCATCTTCGCGTTCGTCAACATCTCCACCATCGGCCTCGCGGGCATTCCCGTGGGTGAGACGCTCAACATCGACTATGCCGACGTAGAGGCGGCCGCCAGGACCGTGGCCGAGAACTCGGAGGTCTGCCTGGGCGTCAAAGTACGCATCTCGCGTAACGTGGTCGGGGCAAATGGACTGGAGCCGCTCAAGCGCGCCATCGCCGCTGCCGAGCGCGCGGGGGGTGGAGCGCGCGTCATGTGCCACATCGGCGATGCGCCCGGCGAGCTGAGCGCGCTGCTCGAGATGCTCAGACCCGGCGACATCCTCACGCACACGTACAGCGGCGCGGGGAACAACACGGTCCAGAACGGCCGGGTCCTGCCCGCAGCGATCGAAGCGAAGGGGCGCGGCGTGATCATCGACGTCGGGCATGGCGGTGGCAGCTTCGACTACACCATCGCCGAGCCCGCCATCGCGCAAGGCCTCACTCCGGACACGCTCGGCAGCGACATCCATGCGCTGAGCGGCAACACGCCCGGCATGCCTTACCTGCCCTGGGTCATGAGCAAGTTCCTCAACCTGGGGTTCTCGCTGGAGCAGGTGGTCGCGATGGCGACGATCAATCCGGCGCGGGTGATCGGCCGCGTCGACCGGCTGGGCACGCTGCAGGTCGGCGCACCGGCGGACGTTTCGATCCTGGAGCTCATGGAGCAGCCGGTGACGTTCGTGGACACGCGCAAGAATACGCGCGAAGGCAAGCGCTGGCTCAAGCCGGTGCAGACGGTGCGCGCCGGAGTGCCGTTCGGCCGGCCGTACCCGATGCCGTTCGCGTACCCTTGAGCCGGGCGCACATCGCTGGAGACCCCGTGAGAGCTTCGCTTCCCAGAAGATCCCTGCCCGTTCTAGCCGGACTCTTGCTGGCGTCTGCCTGCGCAGCCGCGCAGGCGCAATCGATCCCGAAGAGGTATCAGCCCCTGTACCACGAGCTGGAGTCGCGTTTGAGCGCATTCGAGATCCGGCTGCCCGCACGCCCCGGCGGCAAGCCGCCGGTCCGGGCCGCCACACTGCTCGGAGCGGATTGTCAGCGCGGCGAAGCCATGCTGGGCGAGTCGCAGCGCGAGGCCGCGCTACGCGAGATGGATGCGCTCAAGTTGCTCGGCGCCGGCGGCATCGTGCTGCAGGTCTGCTATCCGTTGCTCACGCCCGGCTTCCGCGACCCGCAGCCCTTCGTCGACTATTACGCCAATCTCGCGAATGCCGTGCGCTCGCGCGGGATGAAACTGCTCGTCGAGCACAACTGTCTGCTGCCGTCTTCTACCGGGACCGACCCGCGCCCCTACTACAAGCGGCTCACCAAGCGGCGCTTCGAGCGCGAGCGGTTCCAGGAGCTCAAGACCATCGTACTCGCCGTGCAGCCAGACTATCTGACGCTCGTCTCCGAGCCGCGGGTCTATGACGCCGGCCTGGCGCTCGCCGTACGCGACTGGAAGCGCTACGTCGAAGAGAGCGTGCAGGCGCTCGCGCAGCAACTCGGCTCCTTCCCCACGCTGCTGGGCGCAGGATCCGGCCTCTGGAGCGAGCCCGAGTACGTCGAGGCGTTCGCCGCGGTCAAGTCCCTGAGCTACATCGATCTGCACCTGTATCCGCTCGCCGTCGGCGGAGAGGACATGCTCGGGCGCCTGCTCGCCTGGCCCGATCGCATTCGGGCGATCGACCCCGCCAAGCGCATCGTCATGAGTGAGTTGTGGCTGAACAAGGCCGGTGCCGCCGAAGGCATCAAGTCCGTGACCGATCCCAACGTCATCGCGCGGAACGTCTACGGGTTTTGGGCTCCTCTGGACGAGAAGCTGCTGCGCGTGGTGGCGGCGGCCGCCCGCGAGAAGAGCATCGAGTGGGTGGCGCCGTTCTGGTCCCGCTACTTCTTCGCTTACTTGAGCTACGACGACCCGCTGACCTTCCGTCTCAAGCCCGCGGACCTGCTCGCCCTGGCCGGCCAGCGTGCGGCCGAAGCGATCGCACATGGGCGGGTCACCGACACGGGGCTCGCATTCCGCGGGATGTGACCGCTGCGGCCGGCGTCGCATCCCCCTGCACTTCCCGCCGCCCCGAAATCTTCCGCAGTCACCCCGCTGCAGCGGATCTATCAGTCAGTACCGCCTGCGCACGGGAGTACGCCCGCGCCAAAACAACAGCAGGATGAACCCGCCCGCCATGCCGCCGAGATGGGCGAAGTGAGCGATACCGGTCTGCGTTCCGGTGAGGCCGAGGACGAGCTCGACGAGGCCATAGAGCGTGACGAACAGCCACGCCGGCATGGGGATGGGTGGGAACAGCAGCATGACCATTCGGCGCGGAAACAGCATCCCGTATGCAAGCAGCAGGCCGAATACCCCGCCGGAGGCCCCGAGCGTGGCATGCGGCGGAGCCATGGAGACGCTCGCCACGATGAGCTGCGCGACCGCGGCGGAGATCACGCAGACCAGGTAATAGACCAGGAATCGAGGCCCGCCCCAGATCCGCTCCAGCTCTCCGCCGAACATGAACAGCGCCAGCATGTTGAACAGCAGATGCAGCACGCTCCCGTGCAAGAAGCTGTAGGTGACGAGCTGCCAGATCTGAAACGGCGGGGCGGCGGGGAACTCGGAGCCGGTCTCCAGAGGCCATAACGCGAACGTCTCCACCAGGGGCTCGGCGGCGCCAACGTGCAGGACATAGATCAGGATGTTGGCGATGATCAGAAGATGCGTCACGGGTGTGGTCGCAGGCCAAGTCCCGCCCGGGCAAAGCGAGCGGCAGTGATCGACAGGGTGCACCGGCTTGCACGTCTCGTGCCGGGTATGCACATCGGCGACAAGAGCTCGAACCCCGCCAGGCGGATCTCCCGGAGCGCCCGCGCGCAGCCACAGGGCACGAAGACTCGCCATGATACGCGGGAGCAGAGGCCCAAGATTCGGGCCAAACCTAGGATCCTGGCGATTGGGCGCGCTCGACACCCGGCTGTGCCCCGGCCGGACCGGTCACGCCCTCTGGTGGTCGAGATTTCCGCTGCATTGGTGGTGTGTGTCCGGCGTGTCCCGGACTAGTGCGAAGAACCCCATGCGTGTCTGGCCGGAAGCCGAGGCCACAGCCGCCTCGCCAGCTTCGCGCCGACCGGCCCGATCGCATTTGTCGATCGACCCGCGCCTGCGGCCACGGCGGCCCGAGCGCTTCAACGGTCGCGTGCGCGGCGCGCCTGTACAATGCGGCTTCTGCGGCGCGTTCGCGCCGCCGTCGCCGGACCCCCGAGGAACACACTGTGCCGTTGTCGAATGAAACCACGTGACATCAACCTGTCCGATCGAACGCAGGACGCCATCCAGATCCACGGCGCGCGCCAGAACAATCTCAAGAATCTGGATCTCAGTCTCCCGCTCAACGAGCTGATCGTCGTCACCGGCGTATCGGGCTCGGGCAAGTCGTCGCTGGTGTTCGACACGCTCTACGCGGAAGGGCAGCGGCGGTACGTGGAGACCTTCTCGCCCTACGCGCGGCAGTTCCTGGACCGGATGGACAAGCCCGCGGTGGACCGCATCGACGGCATCCCGCCGGCGATCGCCATCGACCAGACCAACCCCGTGCGGACCTCGCGCTCGACGGTCGGCACGATGACCGAGCTGAACGATCACGTGAAGCTGCTCTTCGCGCGCGCGGCGCAGCTTTACTGCCGCAGCTGCGGCCGGCCGGTCCGGCGCGACAACCCGGAGACCATTTTCGCGGAGATCACCCAGCGCGCGCAGCAGGCGGGCGACCCCAGGCTGGTGATCACGTTCCCGGTGGCCGTCCCGAAGAATTTTTCCGATGCGGAGGTGCTCCAGCTGCTGGAGCAGCAGGGCTACACGCGGGTGCACACAAAGCACGGCAACGTCTTGGACGTGGTGCAGGACCGGCTGCGGCTGAGCGGCAGTGAGCGCTCGCGTGTGATCGAAGCCCTGGAGGCGGCACTGCGCGTGGGACATGGGCGCGTAAACGTGCGCCCGCTGCCGGAGGAAGACGAACCCGCGGCCGGTAGCGCGAACGAAGAGTCGCGCCCGGCGGGTGCCGCACCGTGGAGGTTCTCGACGGCGCTGCACTGCGCCGACTGCGATATCCACTATCAGGACCCCACGCCGAGCCTGTTCTCGTTCAACTCGCCGCTCGGGGCATGCGAGAGCTGCCGCGGATTCGGCCGCACCATCGGCATCGATTTCGGCCTGGTGATCCCGGACGAATCGAAGACGCTGCGCGGCGGCGCGATCCGGCCGTGGCAGACGCCGAGCTTCAGCGAGTGCCAGGACGATCTCGCGAAGTACGCGCCCAAGCGCGGAGTGCCGATGGACGTGCCGTGGCGCGAGCTCTCCGAAGCGGACCGCGAGTGGGTGCTGGAAGGCGATTCCGACTGGGTGAGCTGGCGCAAGTCGTGGCCCGGCAAATGGTACGGGGTGCGCCGCTTCTTCGACTGGCTCGAGAGCAAGAGCTACAAGATGCACATCCGTGTGCTGCTGTCGAAGTACCGCGCCTATACGACGTGCACGGCGTGCGACGGCGCGCGGCTCAAGGCCGACGCACTGTTGTGGCGCGTAGGGAGCGCAGACGACGCGGACGGCGTGCTGGCAGCCGGACAGCGTTTCCGGCCGCACGGCTGCACGCTCCCGGATGACGAGTTGCGCGCACAGCCTGGGCTCACGGTCCATGATCTGATGCTGCTGCCGATCGACGGCTGCCGGAAGTTCTTCTCGAGCCTGCACCTGCCCGCGCCGCTGGACGAAGCGACCGATCTGCTGCTCACCGAGATCCGTGCGCGGCTGGGATATCTGCACCAGGTCGGTCTGGGCTACCTCACGCTCGACCGCCAGTCGCGCACGCTGTCGGGCGGCGAAGTCCAGCGCATCAACCTCACGACCGCGCTGGGAACCTCGCTCGTGAACACGTTGTTCGTCCTCGACGAGCCTTCCATCGGGCTGCACCCGCGCGACATGGGCCGCGTGATCGAGGTGATGAAGCGGCTCCGCGACGCCGGCAACTCGCTCGTGGTGGTGGAGCACGATCCGCAGATCATGCGCGAGGCCGACCGCATCCTCGACCTGGGCCCTGGCCCGGGCGAGCGCGGGGGCAACGTGGTGTTCTTCGGACCTCCCGCAGAGCTCAGCCGCGCGACGACGCTCACCGGCGAGTATCTGTCCGGGCGCAGGCGTGCGGATGCGGGCGTGGCGCCGAACCCGCCGTCTCCCCGCGGGCCGCGCCTCGATCTGCTGGGCGCCGCCGCGCACAACTTGAAGAACGTAGACCTGTCGATTCCGCTGCATCGACTGGTGTGCGTGACCGGCGTAAGCGGCTCCGGGAAATCGACTCTGGTGCAGGATGTGCTGTACGCCGCCTTGCGCAAGCACAAAGGCAAGCCCACGGAGGCGCCAGGTCCGCACCGCGCGTTGCTCGGCCACGAGCTGATCGCCGACGTGGTGATGGTGGACCAGACCCCCATCGGCCGCACCACGCGCTCCAACCCGGCAAGCTACGTGGGCGCGTTCGACGCGATCCGCCAGCTCTTCGCGAAAGAGCCGCTCGCGAAAGAGCGCGGCTATACGCCGGGCACCTTCAGCTTCAATTCGGGCAACGGGCGCTGCCCGACCTGCGGCGGCAACGGCTTCGAGCACGTCGAGATGCAGTTCCTCTCGGACGTCTACCTGCGCTGCCCCGATTGCAACGGACGCCGCTATCGCGACGAGGTCTTGGAGGTGACGATCCAGGGGACCCGCGCAGGCCACAGCGTGAGTATCGCCGATGCGCTGGAGCTCACGGTGTCCGAAGCCGTGGGTTTCTTCGCCGATCAGCCGGACGTGCTGCGGACGCTGCAGCCGCTGGCCGACGTCGGGCTCGAGTACCTCAAGCTCGGCCAGCCCGTGCCGACGCTGTCCGGCGGCGAGGCGCAGCGCCTGAAACTGGCAGGACATCTGGCGGAGGCCGCGCGCGCTCGCGGCGCACCGCTCACGTCCGACCTGCCGCCTGCGGCGGCGCCTCGCCGCGGAAACCTGTTTCTCTTCGACGAGCCCACGACCGGCCTGCACTTCGACGACATCGCGAAGCTCATCCAGGCCTTCCGCCAGTTGATCGCCGCGGGGCATTCGCTGGTGGTGATCGAGCACAATCTCGATGTCATCCGCTGCGCGGACTGGATTGTCGACCTCGGCCCCGAGGGCGGCGAGGCGGGCGGACAAGTCGTGTGCGTTGGGACACCGGCCGAAGTGGCGGCGGATGCACAGTCGCATACGGGCGTCGCGCTGAAAGAGTACGAGCGCGCGCTGGCAACGCCTGCTCCCTCCGCTGCTGCGGCAGGCGCAGCAGGAGGGCCAGGCCTTGCTGCGGCCGAACCCGCGCGCGCCGCCATGCCTGCGCTCGGCTTGCAGGCGCTCGACCGGCAGCGACTCGATTCGGGCTTCATCCGCGTTCACCACGCCCGCGAGCACAACCTGAAGAACGTCGAAGTGGAGATCCCGCGCGGGAAGTTCACGGTGATCACCGGCGTGTCCGGCAGCGGCAAGAGCACGCTCGCCTTCGACATCCTGTTCGCCGAAGGGCAGCGCCGCTATCTCGAATCGCTCAACGCCTACGCGCGCCAGTTCGTGCAGCCGGCCGCGCGCCCCGATGTGGACGCGATCTTCGGCATTCCGCCCACGGTGGCCATCGAGCAGCGGATGAGCCGCGGCGGACGCAAGAGCACGGTGGCGACGCTCACCGAGATCTATCACTTCCTGCGCCTGCTGTTCGTCAAGCTGGGCGTGCAGCACTGTCCCGACTGTGACGTGCCGATCCAGCCGCAGAGCTTCGAATCCATCGCCGCGCGCCTGATGCGCGACTATCGGGGCCAGCACATCGGACTGCTGGCGCCGCTGGTGACGGCGCGCAAGGGCTACTACACCGATCTCGCGAAGTGGGCGGCAGGCAAGGGCTACGCACACCTGCGCGTGGACGGCGCGTTTCTTCCCACCGGGAAATGGCCGCGCCTGTCGCGTTTCCAGGAGCACAGCATCGAACTGCCGGTCGCCGATCTGCGCATCGAGCCCGCCACGGAGCCCGCGCTGCGCGAGGCGCTCGCGCGCGCGCTCGACTTCGGCAAGGGCGTGGTGCACGTGCTCGCGCCGCTGGACGGCCTGATGCAAGGCACGGCCCGGCTGCGCGAGTCGGTGTTCTCGACCAAACGCGCCTGCCCTTCATGCGGTTTGAGTTTTCCGGAGCTGGATCCGCGCCTGTTCTCCTTCAACTCCAAGCACGGCTGGTGCGAGACTTGTTTCGGCACCGGGCTGCAGCTGCGCGATGTCGGCTGGGACGAGGAGCGGGAGAGGACCGGCACCGAAGACCATGTGCTCGACTCCTGGCTCGAGTGGCTCGAGGTGGACGAAGCCTGCCCCGAGTGCGAAGGCAAGCGGCTCAACCGCACCGCGCTGCACGTGCGCTTCCGCGACCGCTCCATCGCGGACCTCACCATGCTGCCGGTGAAGTCGATCGCAGCTTTCTTCAGCGAGCTGCGCCTGGAGGGCCGCGACCTGGACATCGCGCGCGACATTCTCTCGGAGCTCAGCGTGCGGTTCGAATTCCTCGGGCAGGTCGGCCTCTCCTACCTGGCCCTGGACCGCTCTGCACCGACGCTCTCGGGCGGAGAAGCGCAGCGCATCCGGCTCGCCGCGCAGCTCGGCTCGAACTTGCGCGGCGTGTGTTACATCCTCGACGAGCCCACGATCGGGCTGCACCCGCGCGACAACCGGATTCTGCTCGATACGCTCGCCAGGCTGGAGGCGAAGGGCAACACGCTGGTGGTGGTCGAGCACGACGAGGAAACCATCCGTCGCGCCGAGCATGTGATCGACCTGGGGCCGGGCGCGGGCAAGTTCGGCGGCAACGTCGTCGCCGAGGGGTCTGCCGAGGAGTTGACGCGCAAGCCGGAATCGGTCACCGGACGGTTTCTGCTCGAGCCTCTGCGCCACCCGATCCATCCTCCGCGCGTGGTGACGCGAAGCACGGCTTGCATCGAGCTGAAACGCGTGAGCCTGCACAACCTGAAGGACATCGACGTGCGGGTGCCGCTCGGGCGGCTTACCGTGATCACCGGCGTGTCGGGCAGCGGCAAGAGCACACTCGCGCGCGACGTGCTCTACGCGAACTTGCAGCATCTGCTGAGCGCGCGCCGGGCTCCGCGCAGCGGCGCGCTCGTGGGCTGCCGCGACATCGCAGGCTGGGAGCAGATCGCACGCGTGCTGGAGGTGGACCAGACGCCGATCGGGAAGACGCCCCGCTCCTGCCCAGCCACCTACGTGGGCTTCTGGGACGCGATTCGCAGGCTCTATGCCGACACCACGGAATCACGGATGCGCGGCTATGGCCCGGGCCGGTTCTCCTTCAACACCTCGGGCGGGCGTTGCGACGCGTGCGAGGGGCAAGGGGTCAAGACCATCGAGATGAGCTTCCTGCCCGATGTGAAGGTAAGCTGCGAGGCGTGCGGGGGGGCGCGCTTCTCGCCCGAGACGCTGATGGTGCGATTCAAGGGCAAGAGCATCGGCGAGGTGCTGGCGATGAACGTCGACGAGGCGCTCGAGTTCTTCTCCGCGCACCGCTCGATCCGGCACGCGTTGCAGCTGCTGCAGGACGTCGGGCTGGGCTATCTCACCCTGGGCCAGCAATCGCCCACGCTGTCCGGCGGCGAGGCGCAGCGGATCAAGCTCGTGACCGAGCTGTCGAAAGCCAAGGAGGGTGCAGAGCGGCCCCGCGCCTGGCGCGGGGCGGCCGCCTCCGACCAGACGCTGTATGTCCTGGACGAGCCCACCGTGGGCCTGCACATGGCGGACGTGGAGAAGCTGATCCTGGTGCTGCACCGCCTGGTCGACGCCGGCAACAGCGTGGTCGTCATCGAGCATAATCTGGATGTCATCGCCGACGCGGACTGGGTCATCGACCTCGGTCCCGAAGGCGGTGATGCCGGGGGGCATATCGTCGCAGAGGGGGCGCCGAGCGAGGTGGCGCAGCTGCGCAGCGGCTCGCACACCGCGACGGTGCTGTCGCAGTTCCTGGCCGAGCGCCGGCGGGCGGGTTGAGACCGCACGCGCCAGAGCAGCGGGCGCATGGAGCACGGGAGGCAGCGAGCGATTTGACCTGCAGAGGTAGGAGACGGGGATCGGGATGGCGAGACTGCTCAACAACTCTGAATCCTGGTGGCACAGAGCGTTGACGGCTGCGCGCAGCGCGTCGGTGCGCCCGTTGCACCTGCCGCCGATGTCCTGGGGACGCTCCGGCCGAAGCAGCGCGCTGGAGCGGGTGGCGGCGCGGCGCCAAGCCGTGGCGAGGCTGGCGCGTTGCGCATTATCGGAGCGGGACTCCACCGCGCTGTTCGAGGCCGCCGCCCACGCGGCCGCTCTGGGACTCGACGCCGAATATGCCAGCGTGTTGGAGATCGAAGCGCCGCAAGGGCTGCTGCCGCGTGCCGCCGTGGGCTGGCCTCGGGGGCCGGCAGGGCAACCGGGGCTCGACGGCGCCGCCCATGCTCATGCGGTGCACGCGTCGGGTCAGTCCGGGCCGGTGTTGGTTGCCGACTTCCGCTCCGAACGCCGCTTTCGCTTCTCGCCGATGCCGGCCGATGCCGCCGTCCTGAGCGGGGTCTGCGCACCGATTCTGCGCAAAGGCTCGGCGGTTGGCGTGGTCGGCGTGCATGCCGCGAAACCGCGCGCGTTCACGCCGGAGGACGCGGCGCACGTACAGGAGCTCGCCAACGTGCTGGCGGATGCGATCGCGCGCAGCCACGCCGAGCACGAGCTGCGCTCCGATCGAGCGCGCTTTCGCGGGCTCTTCGACTACGCCCCGGACCTATGCCTCCTGGTCGATTGCCGGACCGGGCGGATCGCTCGCTGCAACCTCGAAGCGCAGTCGCTGCTCGGGTTCACGACCGAAGAGGTGCTGGATCGACCCGTCAGCGAGCTGTGCCTGGACGGGGACGGCGGCACCGAGAGGCGGGTGCTGGCGGCGCTGCTGCGCGGCGACTCGGTACGCGATGCCGAGCTTCGGGCACGGCGCCGCGACGGCAGCAGCATCGAGGTGAGCGTGAGCGCGAGCCCGATCCGCGACCCCGATGGCCAGGTGAGCTGGAGCCTCTGCGTGTGGCGGGACATCTCCCCCAGGAAGCAGGCGGAGCGCATGCTGGTCGCCCAGCAGACCCATCTGCGAGCGTTGGCCTATGAGCTCTCCGTGGCGGAGGAACGCGAACGCAGGCGCGTCGCCGCGGGGCTGCACGACGACATCGGCCAGGTTCTCGCGCTCGCCAAGCTCAAGACCGAGTGGTTGTTGGAAGGCGCGCAGGCGCCCGGGCAGCGCGTGCTGCTGGAGGAGGTCCGGGGCCTTCTGCGACAGGCTGCTTCCGCGACCCGCTCGGCGACTTTCGAGCTGAGCTCGCCGGTGCTGCATCAGCTGGGATTGGAGGCCGCCTTGCAAAGCCTGGGCGAGCGGATGGAACACCGCTATGGGCTGCGCTTCGAGTTCGATCCCGATGAGGTGCCCGCCTGTGTCCCGGAGGAGACCGGTGTGGTGCTGTTTCGAGCGGTGCGCGAACTGCTGCACAACGTCCACAAGCACGCGCGGGCGAGCTGCGCGCGAATCGCGCTGCGGATCGTGCCGGAAGGCCTGCTCGTCCGCGTCGAGGACGATGGCGTGGGCTTCGAAGCCGGCGCGCCAGCGCAGGGGTTCAATGCCGCTGGCGGGTTCGGACTGTTCAGCATCACGGCGCAGATCGGGGGGATCGGAGGGCGCGTGGAAGTGCAATCCTCCCCCGGCGCGGGGACCCGTGTGAGCATGACCGTCCCGATGGCGCAACGCCCTGCCGCCTAGCTTGTACGTGGTGGAAGCACCGGGGAGATCGCGATGACCATACGGGTAGTGCTCGCGGACGATCACCAGATCGTCTGCGAAGGGCTGGCGGCGCTGCTCGGCCGAAAGCCGGACCTGCAGGTGGTGGGGCAAGTCCAGAGCGGTCCGGAGGCCGTTTCCGTCGCGCGAGAGCGGCGGCCCGATGTGGTGGTGATGGACCTCAGCATGCCCGGCCTCAACGGCATCGAGGCCACGCGGCGCATCAGGCGCGGAGCCCCGGCCACGAAAGTCGTGTGCCTGTCGGTTCACGTCGACAAGCGTCTGGTGTGCGCGATGCTGGATGCGGGCGCGTCGGGGTACGTGTGCAAGGACTGCGCGTTCGAGGAACTGGTCACCGCCGTGCGAACCGTGGCCGCCGGCCAGGTTTACCTGAGCCCGGCGGTCGCGAGCTTGGTGCTGGACGAGTATCGTGCCGGGCGCGCGGCCGGGCACGCCTCGGGACTGCGCGGACTCACCGACCGAGAGCGGGAGATCGTGCAGTTGCTGGCGGAGGGCCACTCCACCAAGGAGATCGCCGCCCGCCTGCACGTCAGCCTCAAGACAGTGGCAACGCATCGCGAGCATGTGATGCGCAAGCTGCAGGTGCGCAGCATCGCCGAGCTGACGAAATATGCCATCCGCGAGGGCCTGACGGCGCTGGAGACCGTACCCGCCGATCTGGGGTCCGGGCGCGCCCACGGCTCGCCGCGGTGACGGCGCGGCGCTTCTACCGCGCAGGGCGCGCGATCGCCTGCCGGCTGTGTCGCCGGATCTCTGCTCCCGCCGTGTCGGATTTTTGGCGCCGGAATCTCAGCGATTGACCGATTCTCAGCGCCGCCGCGTTTCAGGACACTGACCTTCTTTGGGCATCGTCGGCGCCGGTTTCCGGCTGCACCGATCCCCGGCGCGCCGCACTCGCGCAGTAGCGCGGCAAGCTTCTGCCAACCTGGACGCGGAGGATGAGAAGCGATGGCCAGCCAGCTCTCGTTGAACGAGCTGATCGAAGCATTGGCCGGCGCAGTCATCGAGGCCCAGGACCGTATCGAGCGGCATCAGATTACGAATCTGGCGAGCTACTTCGACGCGGATGGACGCCCGCGGAGCTTGAATATCCGTCTGCCGTCGCTGCATCCTCAGGCGGAGCCGGGCGACGAGGAGACGTACAGGGCGCCTTTGCTCGCACTGGTCTCGACCAACCTGCTCAAGATCAAGGACGTCGAGCTCACCTTCGACGTCGATCTGGTCGAGGTCAGCGGGCCGGAGACGGGTACGCCGGCGGCCTCGACACGCGCGCCGGGAGCTGGAGCGGCACCGCCTGGGCCGGTGCGCACCGTTCAGGTCGATTTACGCGCCGGTTTTCTCCGGCGTCGAGCCGGATCGGTGCACGTGGTATTGCGGGTGGAGGGCAGTGAGCCGGCCGAAGGCGCGGCTCGCCTGGTCAACCATCTGGTGCAGACGCAAGGAGTAGTGGGCCCCATCATCAAACCGGTATGAACTCCGGGACCAAGCGGTAGCGAGCCGAACGCGGCGAGCTTTCCATCCACGCGTATGAACAGGAGGTGAATATGGCAGGTGAACTCGTAAACATGTCCGACCAGTTCAAGGGGCTGCCGATGGCCGATCTGATCGGAGGGCCGCTCTCCGCGGCGAGCGACGCGCAGATCAAGCTGGCCAACGCCACCGCGGACTTCATCAAGACGGTCGGATTCTTGCCGCCGACCGACCCGAAGGATCCGAAGGGAGTGGGCGCCACCCGGACCGCGTCCTTCAAGTTCAAGCGCCCGCTCGACAACCCGGCCGGGCCGACTTACAGCGGACTCGACAAAGCGCCGGCGATCTACGAAGAAGAGGTGGAGCTCGAGGTGCCGCTGCTGGCGATCGTGAGAGTGCCCAACTTGAGCGTGACGACCGTGGACATCACATTCGACATGGAGGTGAAGTCCTCGTTCAGCTCCACCGAGAAGACCGATGCCGAGGCCTCGATGTCCGCCGATATCTCGGTCGGGTGGGGCATCTTCAGTGCGAAGGTGCACATCCAGGGCTCGATCGCGTCCCACAAGGAGAACACCCGCTCGTCCGACAACTCCGCGAAGTACCACGTGCAGGTGCACGCACAGGACTCCGGCATGCCGGAAGGGCTGTCGCGGGTGATGGACATCCTGCAGACGGCCATCGCGCCGAGAAAGATTTCGGCGCCGGCCGTGGCGCAGTGACGGCGGTCACAGGCAAGGCTGAGCGCAGCCCGCGGTGAGCGTTCGCCGCGGGCGCCCGGCGCACTCCGATGGCCGACCTGAACGAGGTGCGCTATGTCAAGCGGATCATCGTCGGGAGCGACAACCCGGCGCGGATCCGCACTCAGGCGGAGATCGACGACGCCCTGGCGCTGCTCAACAAGTGCCTGACGGGCACGCCGAAAGGCACGATCCTCGGCGTCGAGAAGAGCTTCACGATCCTCCACGTGGGAGAGCACCAGGTCGTGATGCAGTGGTTCGCGTATCACGTCGGCTTCCCGCGCAAGCCGGTTTGGCTGCCGGATGAGGAAGCGCCCAAACCGGGCTGATCCGAATCGCGGTCCATCTCGCCCGTGCAGGACTACGATTTGGCAGAGTTGATCGGCGCACTACAGAGCGCCGTGGAGACGGCGCAGAAGGGCGCGGAGCGACGACATCGCGAGCTGCTGCACGAGCTCGTGCAGTCTGCGCCGGATGGGACCGTGCGGTCCAAGATGCTCGCCTTGTCCCTTCCGGCGCATGCCGGGGACGCGAATGCTTACGAAGCGGCAGAGGTGCCGTTGCTCGCACTCGTCGATCGCCGCGCCGCCCGCATCGCAGAGCTCTCGCTGGAGTTCGACTGCGAGCTGCATGAGGTTCCGCCGGACGCCCAACCCGGGACCGGCCGCCTCGTCGTCACATTCCACGCTCTGGATGTGCTGCATCGAAATCGACACCGCGTCAAGATCAGCGTGTTTGGAGGCGACGCGCTGCGCAGCGAAGTGCGGCGCGATGGGATCTTGGTCCGTGAGATCGGCTCACAGGGCGACCGCTGAGCTGCGCTCGCGTACCACATCGTGGCTGCGTCGCAGACGCAGTGGACCGGGAGGAGGATCTAAATGAAGCGGTGGAGCCTTAGAGCATGGATCGGTGTATCGCTTGCGGCTTTCGCGTTGACAGCAAGCGTCACGGACGCGCTCGGCGCTGCGGGGCCCGGCGCGCTCGCCGGAAGCTGGAGCGGCGCGATGACGGTCCAGAACCGGCCGGTAGCGGTCAATCTCAGCATCTCCAAGGACGGCGCCACGCAGTTCCACTACGGTGTGCCGCGCTCCTGCGGGCTGAACGCCGAGTACTCCGGCGACGCCAATGGAAGACAGTACTTCTCGTTCACGGTGTCCACCGGCGGGGTATGCGACGCGCTGATAGGTGGCTACCTCGCGGTGCTGCTCGGCACGGATGGGACGCTCGCCTTCGATGCGGCATCCAGCGACGGGCAGACCAGCACGTCGGGATCCTTGCGCCGAGCCAGCGAAAACAAACTCAGCAATCAGCTGGTCGGCAAGTGGAAAGGGCAGGTGATGGCTGGTGGCCGGCCGGTGGCACTCGAGATAAGCGTGGTCGAAGGCTCGATCGGCGACGAAGCGGCGCAGCTACATTACGGCGCACCGCGCTCCTGTCAATTGCACGCCGAGTACGAGGGAATATGGCAGGGCCAGGCCGCCTTCGGTATGAAGTCGGCAACCGGTGGATACTGCGACCGGGTGACCAACGGCCTGCTGTTGATGACCGTAGGCGGCGGGACGCTAGGCTTCAGCATCCGATTCCCGGACGGAACTCCGGGCGACAGCGGGACCCTGCGCACAGCCCCCTGAACCGGCCACTTGGCCCGCTCCCTGCATGCGCAGCCGAGCATGCGATGGCGGCTGCGCCACAGCGATCCCGGACCCTGATAGCATCGCGGGCCTGGGATCGAGTCGGCAACCGTCGATTCGCATCGCAAGGAGAGCAACCAAGTGAAACGGCTGCTGGCAAGCGTGTCGCTGCTGGCCCTGATGTCGCTGAGCGGGATCGGCGGGGCGGCGGCCGCGGAGGATTCCGAGATCCGCGCCGCGCGGTTTCTGGATGCGATCGACACCGCGCTGGCAGAGCTGGCACCTCGGCTGCCTCAACTGCGTTACTGGGGCCGGCCCCGCGACGGGTACGGTGCACCGGGCAAGATCCGCGGCGGCTGGAACATCGACTACACCACAGGTGTCGATCCGACCGGCGCAGGCAGGTACAAGGAGCGCCTACGCGGCAGCGATGCTTGCCAGATCAGCATCCGCGTGTACACCGTCGAAGAGTTCGATCGCTCGCCCGACTCGGGCAACGACAACGCGATCTACGGAGCGCAGATCGGCAGCGAGAAAGTGGTCGTGACGGTGATCACGGCCAATCCGGAATCCGAATCGGCCGAGTCCGCGATCACCTCGGTCATCTTGGCGCAGATCGCCGCGTTCAACCGCTGACCGAACCCGCACGCGCGGTGCCGGAGCCATCGTCAGGCCGTGCCCGCGACGCCGCAGGCTCGAACACGTAAGCGTCCATCGCCAACGCGCCGAATGTCATCTCGTCGTTGATGCGTCGCGCCGTACCGGCGCCCCCGGCTGCGCCCAGCGCCACGAACAGCGGCAGGAAATGCTCTTCGGTCGGATGCGCGCGCACCGCGTGCGGCGCTCTGCGCCGGTAATCGATCAGCGCGGGCACATCGCCCGCAATGATCCTTTCATAGACCCAACGCTGGAACTCCACCGCATACTCTTGCGGTGCCTGCTTGCCTGCGTGGAGGCGGAACTCGTACAGGTTGTGCGTCAGGCTCCCCGAACCGATGATCAGCACCCCCTCGTTGGTCAGCGGATGCAGAGCCTCGCCCAGGCGGTAGTGGTGCTGCGTGCTCAGTTGCGACTGGATCGAGAGCTGCGTCACCGGTACATCGGCCTGCGGGTACAGATAGCGCAACGGCACCCACGCTCCGTGGTCGAGCCCTCGCCGCGGATCCAGGTCGCACGCGAGCCCCGCTGCATCCAGCACCTCCTTGACCCGGCGCGCGAGATCCGCGGCTCCCGGCGCGGGATACTGCAGGCGATACAGCGCCTGCGGAAAGCCGCCGAAGTCGTGGATCGTCTCCGGCTGCTGTGCCGTGCTCACGGCCGGGCGCGCGCTCTCCCAATGCGCCGATACCATCAGGACCGCCTTGGGGCGCGGCAGCGTCTCGCCGATCGCGCTCAACGCGGGGCCGGTGGCGCCAGGCTCGAGCGCGAGTGTAGGTGCGCCGTGAGAGACGAACAAAGTGGGCAGGACGGTGGTCATGGAGGCAGTGCTCGACTCGGATACGGACAGTAGCGCGATTCTACCCGCAACGGATGCGGCTCGCGGCACGCAGCCCGGCGACCGCGCAGAAGGGATATGATTAGTGGTTCGGCCCGGGCCGCAGCCGAGCGCTCCGGCGCGCGCCGGACAGAGGCTGATAGAATATACAGTAGATGCCGGCGATTCGCCGGCGTACGGCGATCGGAAGGCGCGATGAAGCTCAACGACACCAACCTCTCCCTCCCGCCCCAACAGGTCGGCCTGGACGTGCTGCTCGAGAAGTACGCCAAGGGCGACGAGAAGACCGTCGAGGAGGTCCGCCGCCGCGTGGCGCGCGCGCTCGCCGCCATCGAGCGGGAGCAGCAGCGGTGGGAAGGGGTGTTCTTCGAGGCGCTCGAGAGCGGGTTCATCCCCGGCGGGCGCATCAACTCCGCTGCGGGCACGCAGCTCACCGCCACACTCATCAACTGCTTCGTGCAGCCGGTCGGCGACTCGGTGTCGGAGACGGTGGACGGCAAGCCTGGAATCTACGTGGCGCTGATGGAAGCCGCAGAGACCATGCGCCGCGGCGGCGGTGTCGGCTACGACTTCTCCGCGATCCGGCCCAAAGGCGCGTTCGTGCGTGGAACCAACAGCAGCGCCAGCGGCCCGGTGTCCTACATGCGCGTATTCGATCAGAGCTGCGAGACGGTCGAGTCTGCGGGGGCGCGGCGCGGCGCACAGATGGGCATCCTGCGCTGCGATCACCCCGACGTCGAGGAGTTCGTCCACGCGAAGGACCGCGGAGAGCTGCGCAACTTCAACGTGAGCGTGGGCGTGACCGACGCATTCATGCAAGCCGTCGAGTCCGGCGCGGACTGGGAGCTGGTGCACAAGTCGGCGCCGGGTCCGGAGTATCCGGGCGGTCCGGGGCGACAGCGCAGCGACGGGCAGTGGGTGTATCGCACGCTCCCGGCGCGCGAGCTGTGGCAGCAGATCATGGCGTCGACCTACGATCACGCGGAGCCGGGCGTGGTCTTCCTCGACCACGGGAATCGCGACAACAATCTGTCCTACTGCGAGGTCATCGACGCGACCAACCCCTGCGGAGAGCAATTGCTCCCGCCGTACGGCTGCTGCTGCCTGGGCAGCATCAACTTGACGCTGTTCGTCGCCGATCCATTCACGCCCAAGGCGCGCTTCGACTTCAACGCGTTCGCCAAGCTCGTGCACCCGTCGGTGCGCATGCTGGACAACGTGCTCGACCTCACCGTCTGGCCCCTGCCCCAACAACAGCAGGAAGCGATGAGCAAGCGCCGCGTCGGGCTGGGATTCACGGGGCTGGGCGATGCGCTCATCATGCTCGGGCTGCGCTACGACACCGACGCGGCGCGCCAGATGGCCGGGCGCATCGCCGAGGTGATGCGCAACGAAGCGTATGCAGCCTCTATCGAGCTCGCCAAAGAGAAAGGCGCGTTCCCGCTGCTCGACAAGGAGAAGTACCTGGCGGCGCCGCACTGCGCCTCGCGCCTGCCCGACAAGCTCAAGGGCGAGATCCGCAAGCACGGCCTGCGCAACAGCCATCTGCTGTCTATCGCGCCTACCGGAACCATCTCGCTCGCGTTCGCCGACAACGCCAGCAACGGAATCGAGCCGCCCTACTCCTGGGTGTATCAGCGCAAGAAGCGCGAGGCCGATGGCACGCAAAAGGTCTACGACGTGGAGGACCACGCCTGGCGGCTGTACAAGCAGCTCGGCGGAGACATGGAGCAGCTTCCCCCGCACTTCGTGACCGCGCTGCAGATCTCCGCGCTCGACCATATGCGGATGGTCGCCGCGGCGGCACCGTTCATCGACTCGGCCATCAGCAAAACGGTCAACGTTCCCGAGGACTATCCGTACGACGACTTCAAGAGCCTGTATCTCGAAGCCTGGAAGTCGGGGTTGAAAGGCATCACCACCTATCGGCCCAATCCGGTGCTCGGCAGCGTGCTCTCGATCGCAAAACCGGAGGCGCAGGCGCCGAACGACCTGGATACCTCGGAGACCGACCGGCGCATCCGGCTGGAGGCCGCCCCACAGCCTGCGCTGTACAGCCTGCGCTGGCCCGGCCGCCCCGAGCTTCCCGCCGGCAATCCCTCGTGGACCTATCTCGTCGAGTCGCCGTTCGGCAAGTTCGCCATCTTCGTCGGCCATGTCGAGAACGGCGAGCCGCACCCGTTCGAGGTTTGGGTCAACGGCAACGAGCAGCCGCGGGGTCTGGGTGCGGTAGCGAAGACGCTTTCGATGGACATGCGCGCGCAGGACAAGAAGTGGCTGCGCATGAAGCTCGACATCCTCGCGCGCACCGCAGGCGACGACGCGTTCGACTGCCCCATGCCGCCGGATGGCAAGCCGGTGCGCGTGCCCAGCCTGGTCGCAGCCTTCGCGCGCATCGTGCGCTATCGCGTGGATCAGCTCGGCGCACTGGCGAAGGAGGAGGGAAAGTCCCCGGTGCTCGACGCGCTGTTCGCGAAGAAGGAACCCAAGACCGGCACCGACGGCACCATGTCCTGGACCGTGGACGTCTACAACCCCAGCTCGGGCGACGACTTCGTGCTGCTGCTCAAAGAGCTGGTGCTGCCCAACGGCCAGCGCCGTCCCTATTCGGTGTGGATGGCGGGCACATATCCGCGCGCGTTGGACGGTCTGCTCAAGCTGCTGTCGCTGGATATGCGCGTGATCGATCCGGCGTGGATCGGCATGAAGCTGCGCAAGCTGCTCAACTACGCCGAGCCGCTGGGCGACTTCATGGCGCGCGTGCCCGGCGAGACGCGCCAGGAAAACTTCCCGTCGACGATCGCCTATGTCGCTCGGCTCACCATCCACCGCTACGCGATGCTCGGCGTGCTGGACGAGCGCGGCTATCCCGTCACCGAGATGGGCGTGCTGGAAATCCCCGAGCACGACCGGCGCGAGGACGAGTCGGCGCGCTACCGCGTGCTGCCCGGCAAGCAGTGCAAGG
>DATJVI010000060.1:0-10862 GCA_035501875.1 Burkholderiales bacterium | reverse complement strand
CTGTCGCGGCAGAGTACGAGCGCCGCTGAATGCATGCTGCATCTCTCTGGAGGAAACGATCGGAGGTCAGGTGAGTCCCTGCAGAAGGAGCGCGCGCACGTGCGCTTCGTTTTCCCCTTTGCAGACGACGTTTACGACGTAACCGCTTTGAAGCTCGCCTGAGCCAGACTGCCGGTTGATCCGCTGCACCAACGGCCGCAACAGCAGATTGACCGCTATCACCATCGTTGCCGCCAACGCCGCTGTTGATAATGCGCCGCCGCCGAGATTGGCAGCGGTTTGTAGGATTCCAATGGCCATGGATTTCTCCGTGTCGGGTCGAGATTCAGCGAGCGAGTCAGCAGGTACAGGCCCTCAATTGAACGCCCGGGAGATCTCGATGCTGCCCCAGACGATCGTCCGCGAGCCCAGGCCTGAACGCAGCTCGGGGGATTCCCAGCGGGCGAGATACTGTATGGCCCAGCCGCCGGACGTTCGCATTTCGACGCCCGCCCAGGCTTCACCCAACACCTGATTGAGCTGGCCCTCATCGTAGGTCAGGTCGCTGTGACGGAACTGCCCCTGCAGGAAGGCGTTGTATGCCCGTAGCTTGGCTCGCGCGCCGACGAACGCGAAGATCTCGGCAGGCGCATCCCTGCCAAGCGGGGGCGGCACGGGCTGCGTCTCCTGCACATAGGTCGCCTCCTCGGGACTGAACGACCACCACGGAGACTCGATCCTGCCCCAGCGAGCGTTCACGGCCAGACTCCCTTCGGTCACCGTCCCGAGGCTTCCGGCCGCAGTCCATTTGCTGTCGCCGTGCCACGCTCCGCCGCCGAAGGTTCCGAGGAGCTCCTGGCGCGCGGCGCTATAGCGCACAGTCGGCTCGCCGCCCGCTGAAATTTGATGCGCCCACCCTTGCGGTTCGATGCTGTCGGTGAGGCGGTGCAGCGCTCGCTGCACCGACTCCGCTGCGGGTAGTCCCAGCATGCCGACCGTCAGGCTGCTGTCATAAGCGACATCGGCATTCGGGGAGGTGTAGCGGCGGCCCGCACTGATGAAGAACTCGCTGGCATATGGGCGGTCGCCATCGATGACATCGTGCGCCGAAAGGTCGCGCGGCGTGAACACCAGGAGCCCTGCGGCAAACGCGTGGGCCGTCGACCAACCCGGCGCCGCAAAGCGGTCGCCGGGACAGGTTCGCCCGTCGATGAAGCCGAGGGCACGATCGAGCAATCGTCCGGGCAGCCCGGCATGCTGCCCGGAGATCGTGACCTCGCCACCGCCGTTGTAGTCCTGGTCGCGCGAGCCATCCGTCAACAGATGCTCATCGAGCACCAGCCCCGCGCCAACGCCTGCGGGCTCTGATGGAGTGACCTGCGCCACGTCCGAGGACGTCGTGCGGGCGCACGGCGCCTCCTCGGCGGCCTGCGCCGTTCCGGCCGCGCTCAGCAGCAGTGAAACGCAGACAAGAATGTCCCAACGCATGGCGGCAATGCTTGAAGAGGCCGACAGCGCGAACAACGCATGCGGCGTTGATGAAATCTTTCATGCGCGGAAATTCGGCAACGGCGAGTCCATTAGCCGTCCGCAGCAGCCCGGAACTTCTTGCCTTGGCACGATTTCCCGGCGCGAAACGCAGCGGTAATCGCCAAGCGATTGCCGGCGTGCGTGCCCCCTCCCTACGCTGCGCTCCATGAAGCTGCTGCAGAAACTGGGCCGACGGAGTCCGCGCAAGGGAGCTATCCGATGCGCGTGTTGACCCGGGTGACGCTCACGCTGTTGATCGCAATCCCCTTGTGCCTGGCGTTCCTGATCTTCTTCCTGCTGGTAGGCCGTCGTGGGGCCGAGCCCCCGCCCCGAGGCGGCGCGTCCGGATCCTCCTTTGAAGAGACGACGCTTGGGTCGCCAGGCGCTGCTCGGTAAACTGCCAGCGTGGATACGCTCACCGGTATCAAGGTATTCCGCGCGGTCGTCGAGTCGGGGAGTTTCGTAGCGGCCTCGGAGCGCCTCGATCTCTCACCGGCGATGGTCAGCAAGCACGTGATGCAGATCGAGAAGCGCCTTGGAGTGCGGCTCCTCAATCGCAATAGCCGCACCCTCAGTCTGACCGAACCCGGCCGAGTCTACTTCGAGCGCAGCAAGACGATCCTCGATGATCTCGAGGAGACCGAGCTCGAGCTCAGCTCGCTCAACTCCAAACCGCGCGGCACGCTGCGAGTGACCTTCCCGAGTTGGTTTGCTTCGCAACAGATGGCGGACACCCTGGGTCGATTTCGCAGCCGCTACCCGGAGATCGTCGTCGATGTGTCCTTCGAGGATCGGATAGTCGACCTCGTCGAGGAAGGTTACGACGTCGCGATGCGCGTGGCGCAGGACTCCAGCCAGATCGGTGCAGGTCTGATCGCTCGCCCCGTACTGCCGGTAACGTTCCTAATTGCCGCATCGCGCGACTACGTGAAGCGGAAAGGCACGCCCAAGACGCCGGAGGATCTCGTCCATCACGACTGTCTGGGCGTCGCCGGGCTTAGTGCGTGGGACTTCCAGGGGCCTAAGGGCAAGATCCAGGTGCCGGTGCGCGCTGTACAGCGCTATCGATCCTCGACCGGCGTGGTGCACGCTGTCGCGGCGGGAGTGGGTGTTGCACCGCTGCCGAGTGTGCATTTCGCCGATCCGCTGTTCAAGAACGTCCTCGTCCCGCTACTCACCGACTTCCCGCTGCGTCAGGTGACGGTCTATCTCGTCTACGTGAGTCGCCGCTATCTGCCCCTGAAGCTGCGCACCTTCGTCGATTTCGTCATTGATAACGCCTCCAGGCTGCCGCCGATGAAAGTCCCGGCCGGCAGCTGATCCTGCCGTTTGCCCGTCCAACTCCGCCGGCAAGCAGGTCCGTCTTTGCAGCCGCGGCGATGCGCAGTGCGCATCGAGCCTCATCATTCACTGCGGTGAAAGCCACCATCAACGCGCCGCCGATTGTTGCTTCGGGAGGGCGTTCATAGATTGCAGACCTCACAAACACGACGGAGGAGATCTGCAATGGCAACGATGAAAACCATCCGCATCCACCAGTACGGTGGACCGGAAGTGTTGAGGTACGAGGACGCCCCGCGGCCCGAGCCCGCCGCCGGCGAAGTGCTGGTCCGGGTACGCGCCGCGGGAGTCAACCCCGCGGACTGGAAGATCCGGCAGGGCTACTTCAAGGACTTCATAAAGCACCACATGCCGCTCATCCTCGGGTGGGACGTGTCGGGCGTCGTAGAGGCAACCGGCAGCGGCGTTGCGCGCTGGAAGCGCGGTGATGAGGTCTATGGAAGGGCGGATCTCACGCGCGACGGCAGCTATGCCGAATACATCGTGGTGCGCGAGAACGAGATCGCCCGCAAGCCGAGGTCGCTCGATCATGAGCACGCGGCGGCGGTTCCGCTCGCGGGACTCACGGCCTGGCAGTCCCTGCTCGATATCGCAGGTCTCGCGCCCGGGCGGAGAGTACTCATTCACGCTGCGGCCGGCGGCGTGGGGCACCTCGCGGTGCAGCTCGCCAAATGGCGCGGCGCGTACGTCATCGGCACCGCCGGGGCGCGCAATGCCGCCTTCGTGCGGGGGCTCGGCGCCGACCAGGTGATCGACTACAACGCCGGGCGTTTCGAGGATGCCGTGCGCGATGTGGACGTGGTGTTCGACACCATCGGTGGTGAGGTTCAACAGCGCTCGTGGAAGACGCTGAAGCCGGGCGGCTTTCTGGTCTCCGTCGTCTCTCCTCCTTCGGCGGAGGAGGCCGCGAAACATCGGGCGCGAGGGGGTCTGGCATTCATCCATTCCAACGCCTCGCAACTCTCAGACATGGCCGGTCTGATCGATGCCGGCAAGCTGCGGCCCGTGGTCGAGACGGTCATGCCGCTCGCCGATGCGAGGCGCGCGCAGGATGCGGTGCAGGGTGGGCACACCCGTGGAAAGGTCGTTCTGTCGGTCCCCTGAACGGCATCACCCCACGAGCGGTCGTCATGCCGCGATGGACCGCTCCTTACGGCGACCGGAAGGGACGAAGCTCCCTTCCGGTCATTTCTTGCGCAATGAAGAAACCGCGGACCTACGGGCTTAGACATCACGACGGGAGCGCCTGACGTGCCGCAGGTGATCGCAGTGATTGCTGCAGTGCCCGCCAACCCTTGACCTGCGCGCAGAGCAGCCGCCGCAGGAGCCGACGTAAGGAGCGCTCCTGCTGAGCCTCCATTCACTATCAGGAAACGGTGCATGTTCGGCCGGCGCGTTGTTCCATCGGGCTGTGCCTCCTAGCCTGATGCGCGAGGCGAATGCATCGCGGCGACGCGCCGCGGGCCCATCGGGAGTCAGCTATGGTCTTCATCGCAAGAAACGCCGTGCCGCCGGGGCTGCTCTTCGCAGCCATGGCCGCGATCCTCTCGGGTTGCAGCAGCCACGCGCCGCCGCCCGCCTTCCAAAAGCCGGCTGTCGGCGTCGTCGCGCTGCGCGCTGCACCCGTGTCGCTGACAACGGAGCTCCCGGGACGAGTAACGCCGTATCGGACCGCCGATGTGCGCCCCCAGGTGAGCGGTGTCGTGCTGAAACGGCTGTTCAAGGAAGGCGACGTGGTGACCGCCGGGCAGCAGCTCTACCAGATCGACCCGGCGCCATATGAGGCGGCACTGGCGAGCGCCCGAGCAACGCTCGCGCACGCGCGCGCCTCGGTGACTGCCGCGAAGCTCACGGTGGAGCGTTACCGGACGCTGGTCGAAGCGCACGCGGTGAGCCGCCAGGATTACGACAACGCGGTTGCGACTCTCGAGCAGGACGAGGCGGACGTCGCTTCGGGCGAGGCGGCGGTGCGTTCCGCCGAGATCAACCTCGCATACACCAGGGTGTATTCACCGATCAGCGGCCGCACCGGGCGCTCGGCAGTGACCGAAGGGGCCCTCGTCATCGCGCAACAGACCGCGAGCCTGGTCACGGTGACACAGCTCGATCCGGTGTATGTCGATCTCACCCAGCCGAGCACGACGATCGTGCGGCTGAAGCGCGAACTCGCGGCGGGTCAGATCCGCCAGGTCGAGAGCAACAAGACCCCTGCTCGTCTGATACTCGAGGACGGCACCAGCTACGAGCCGGGCGGAACTCTGCAGTTCTCCGAAGTCACGGTCGATCAGGGCACGGGTTCGGTGACACTGCGGGCCATCTTTCCCAACTCCGACGGCATGCTCCTCCCCGGCATGTTCGTGCGCGCGACCATCGAGGAAGGTGTGCGCGAGGGGGCCATCCTTGCGCCTCAACAGGGCATCTCCCACGCCCCGGATGGCAGCGCGACCGCGCTGGTGGTGGGGAACGATGACAAAGTCGAAAAGCGCGCAGTCGAGCTCGACCGCGCCCTCGGGGACCAGTGGCTGGTCACTCGTGGCCTCAGCGCCGGCGACCGGCTGATCGTAGCGGGTCTACAGAAGGTCAAGCCGGGAATGGAGGTGGTAGTGCGCCCGCAGGCCACCGCGCACGAAGACGCCGGTGATCGCAGCGAGGCGATGCTAGTGGCGCGTTAGGCCAACAGGCCCCCGAGGAAGTCTCATGGCGCGTTTCTTTATCGACCGACCGATCTTCGCCTGGGTCCTCGCCATCATCCTGATGATGGCCGGAGTGCTCGCGATCGTGCGCCTGCCGGTTGCGCAGTTTCCGCCCCTGGCACCTCCCTCGGTCGCAATCACCGTGATCTATCCGGGGGCCTCGGCCGAGACCGTCGAGGGGACGGTGGTGCAGCCCATCGAGCAGCAGCTGAGCGGCGTCGACGGCCTGCTGTACATGAGCTCGGAGAGCGATAAGGACGGCAGCATCACTATCACGCTCAGCTTCGCTCAGGGTACGAATCCCGACATCGCACAGGTGCAGGTGCAGAACAAGCTGCAGCTCGCCCTGCCCCGTCTCCCCCAGGCGGTGCAGCAGCAGGGTGTGCAGGTCGCGAAAGCAGCCAAGAACTTCCTGCTCGTGGTCGCCTTCGTGTCGGCGGACGACAGCATGAAGCCCGAGGATCTTGCCGACTTCGTCGCCTCCCATGTGCAGGACCCGGTGAGTCGCGCGCCGGGGGTGTCCAGCTTTCAGCTCTTCGGCGCGCAGTACGCGATGCGCATCTGGCTCGATTCGACGAAGCTCAACAACTACGGCCTCACGCCTCTCGATGTGACCAACGCCGTGAAGGCGCAGAATGTCCAGGTCACTTCCGGCGAACTCGGCGGTGAGCCTGCTCTGCACGGCCAGCAACTTAATGCGACCATCGTCGGGCCCTCTTATCTGCAGACTCCCGAGCAGTTCGGCCAGATCCTCCTGAAGGTCGCGCCGAACGGAGCGCAGGTGCGGCTGCGCGACGTGGCGCGCATCGCCTTCGGCGGCGAGAACTACCAGACCATCCCGAAATGGAACGGGCATCCGGCAGCAGGATTCGCCGTCAAGCTCGCGAGCGGCGCCAATGCGCTCGATACGGTTGCGGGCGTCAAGTCCGTGATGGCCTCGCTCCAGCCCACCTTCCCGCCAGGCATCCAGGTGGTTTATCCGCTCGACACGACGCCCTTCGTGAGACATGCAGTCAAGGACGTGCTACTGACGCTCGCCGAGGCCATCGGGCTCGTCTTCCTCGTGATGCTGCTCTTCCTGCAGAACGTGCGGGCGACGCTGATTCCCACCATCGCCATCCCGGTCGTGCTGCTCGGCACGGCGGCAGTGCTCGCCGCCTTCGGCTACTCGATCAACAGTCTCACACTCTTCGGAATGGTGCTCGCGATCGGCCTGCTGGTCGACGATGCGATCGTGGTCGTCGAGAACGTCGAACGCGTCATGCAGGAGGAGCGCCTGTCCCCGAAGGAGGCGACGCGGCGTTCGATGGACCAGATCACCGGCGCGCTGATCGGCATCGCGCTCGTACTGTCGGCGGTCTTCGTGCCGATGGCCTTCTTCGGAGGCTCGGGCGGGGTGATCTATCGCCAGTTCTCCATCACTATCGTCTCGTCGATGATTCTTTCGGTGCTCGTGGCGCTGATCTTCACGCCCGCCCTGACCTCGACGCTGCTTAAGCCCCCCGAGCATGGTGCCAGTGTTGGGCGCCGCGGCTTCTTCGGCTGGTTCAACACCCTCTTTACGCGCGCCCAGACCCGCTACGGGCAGCAGGTGTCGGGCATCCTCCGACGGCCGGGGCGCGCGCTGCTCGCGCTCCTCGTTGTGGCCGCCATCGCGGCACTCGGTTACCTGCGGCTCCCCGGCGGTTATCTGCCCGAGGAGGACCAGGGCTTCATGTTCGTGCAGGTCACGACCCCGCCCGGCTCGACCGACTCGCATGCCCTCACCGTGCTCGATGAGATCACGCATTACTTCCTTACGGACGAGAAGCAGGCCGTCGAGGGAGTGTTCGCGGTGAGCGGATTCAGCTTCGCCGGACGTGGCCAGACCGCGGCATTCGTATTCGTTCCGCTCAAGCCGTGGGAACAGCGCGCGGGAGCTCGCAATCGTGTCCAACAGATTGCCGGGCGCTTCAACCGGCGTTTCTGGGGTTCCCCGGAAGCCATGGTCATCGGCTTCCCGCCGCCCGCGGCGCTGGAGCTCGGTAATGCCACGGGCTTCGACTTCGAGCTCATCGACCAGGCCGGCCTCGGCCACCAGGCGCTCATGCAGGCGCGCGGACAACTCCTCGGGATGGCAGCGAAGGATCCGATGTTCAAACTCGTGCGCCCCAACGGGCTCGACGACGAGCCGCAGTATCGCGTCGCGATCGACCGCGAGAAGGCGAGTGCGCTCGGCGTGACGATCTCCGACATCAACGACACGATTCAGAGCGCGTGGGGCTCGTCCTACGTGAACGACTTCATCGACCGCGGACGCTTGAAGCGTGTTTACCTGCAGGGCGACGCATCGTCGCGCATGCTGCCGCAGGATCTCACGAGCTGGTACGTGCGCAACGCCTCCGGCCAGATGGTGCCCTTCGCGGCCTTCGCGCACGGCGAGTGGGCCTACGGCTCGCCCAAACTCGAGCGTTATAACGGCTTATCCTCCATCGAGATCCTCGGTGAGCCTGCTCCGGGGCGCAGCACCGGACAGGCCATGGCCGAGATGGAGCGGCTGGCGGCGAAACTCCCGCACGGCATCGGATACGACTGGACCGGCCTTTCCTACGAGGAAAAGCAGGCCGGCTCGAAGGCCATCATCCTCTATGGTCTCTCGCTTGCCGTGGTATTCCTGTGTCTCGCCGCGCTCTACGAGAGCTGGGCAATCCCCGCGGCAGTGCTGCTGGTGATCCCGCTCGGTATCGTCGGCGCGGTGCTGGCGACGCTGTTCCGCGGGCTCGACAACGATATCTACTTCCAGGTGGGCATGCTCACCACCATGGGACTGTCGGTCAAGAACGCCATTCTCATCGTCGAGTTCGCCAAGCAGAACCACGAGGCCGGCCGCAACCTGATCGATGCGGCGAGCGAAGCGGCGCGCCAACGGCTGCGGCCGATCCTAATGACTTCCTTTGCTTTCATCCTCGGCGTCATGCCGCTCGTCCTCGCCTCGGGCGCCGGCTCTGGCGGACAGAACGCCATCGGCACCGGGGTAGTGGGCGGCATGCTGACGGCGACGGTTCTCGCGATCTTCCTGGTCCCCGCGTTTTTTGTGGCGGTGCTGCGCCTGCTCGAGTCCCGCCGCTCCAGTGCCGCGACGATGTCCGGACTGCCCGCGGCGCAGCCCGCAGGAGAGTGAGCATGAAGCGCATGACTCTCTCCTTGTTGATGAGCAGCCTCCTGTTAAGCGCTTGCACGCTCATGCCCCACTACCAGCGCCCCCAGCTGCCCGTCCCGGACCGGTGGCCCGCGGACACCAACCTCACGAACGATCGCGCCGGCGTCGCGCCGAGCCCGGCGGCCAATTCCCAGGACGTCACGGTTCGCTCCGCGGACCAGATCGGCTGGCAGGATTTCTTCACCGATGCGCGCCTTTCCCGGCTCGTCGAGATCGCGCTCGAGAACAACCGCAACCTGCGCATCGCGATGCTCAACGTCTCGGCCTCACAGGCACAGTTCCGCGTTCAGCGGGGCAACCTTTTCCCGGCGATCTCCGCCACTGTCTCCGAAGTCGCCGAGAAGCTGTCCGCGAGCGGCGGCATACCTCTTGGCCCCGGGGGCTCCAGCTCTGGCGGGCCGCCCGCTAGCACATCGGTCACCCTCCATAGCTACAGTGCTGGAGTCGGCTTCACCAACTACGAGCTCGATCTCTTCGGCCGCCAGCGCAGCCTCACCACCCAGGCCTTTGAGCAGTACCTCGCGCAAGGCGAGACGCGCCGCAGTACGCAGATCAGCCTGGTCGCGGAGGTGGCGGCGGATTATTTTGCGGTGCTTGCGGATCAGGCGCTCGTAAAGCTCACCGAGGACACTCTGCAAAGTGAGACCGAGTCCTACGAGCTCACCAGGGCGATGTATGAGAGCGACACCACGACGCTGCTCGCGCTGCGTCAGGCAGAGAGCTCGGTCGATTCCGCGCGGGCGAGCCTCGCTCAGTATCGGCGCCAGCTCGCGCTCGACATGCATGCGCTGACGCTGGTCCTTGGACAGGACATGCCTGCGGATCTTCCGCCAGGCAAGGACCTCGACACCGAGGGGCTGGTTGCGGGCGTTCCCGCAGGCCTGCCCTCCGACCTGCTCGCACAGCGTCCCGACATCTTGAGCGCCGAACACTCGCTGCGCGCAGCGAATGCGAACATCGGCGCGGCGCGCGCGGCTTTCTTTCCGAGCATCGAGCTGACCGCATCCGGCGGCACGACCAGCAGCACCTTGAACGGTCTGTTCAAGAGCGGTTCGGGCACGTGGAGCTTCACGCCGACGATCACTCTGCCGATTTTCACAGGCGGCCAGAATCTTGCGAATCTCGACCTCGCGCACATCGAGACGAATGTCGCGGTCGCGCAGTACGAGCTCACGATCCAGACGGCCTTCCGCGAGGTGGCAGACGCCTTGAGCGCCCGCGGCACTTACCTCGATCAACGAGAGGCCCAGTCCGCGCTCGTGGACGCTGATGCCGAAGCGTATCGCCTGTCGCTGATGCGCTTCCGCGCCGGTACCGACAGCTACCTGTCGACGCTCGACGCGCAGCGCTCACTCTTCAGCGCCCAGCAGGAACTGGTGCAGATTCGGCAGGCGGAGCTGACGAACGAGGTCACGCTCTACAAGGCACTCGGTGGCGGCTGGCGTCAGCGTACGGCGAAGGGAGGCTGAGCGGGAGCGCGGCGCCGGCCGATCCGGCGTGCCCGGGCCCCCTCCTATCGAACACCGTTCGCGCTGGAGAAACTCAGGCATTCATCGCAAAGGATTGTTCGCCAGGCACACGCCGCCTACCGTTGGCAGAACCCATCGTAGGGTCCGGCTCGGAGACCGCCATGAGCACAGCACCGTTGGCCCCGACCCCAGTCTTCCCGCACTCCCGGTCGGAAAACCGTCACCGCCTACGCTTCCTGCTCCGGTCCTGGTGGGGACGAGGGTCGGACGGGGCGCTGGAGCTGCACTGGACGCGGCGACGTGCATTCGCGCGATAGCTCGTTTCCCGCTGGGAAATGCTGCATCGATCCATCGAGCGTTGTTCGCTCCAACACGGTCCACCTAATCTTCGATCCATGCACCCGGATCGCTTCGCGGCTCGCGCTCGCAGCGAACGCGCGCTTTCGTTTCCGGCGTTATCTCTCTTCTCAACATCGATCAGGAGCTACCTATGCGAACTACTGCGATGACTTTGATGGCCTGTGCCCTCTTCAGCGGCGCCGCGAGTGCGGGCGATTCGGGCGCGGCGCCTTCGGGCTCTGGCGCTGAGCCCGATGCGACCGTCGAGCTCTCGGGAGGCGCGATCGCCGCCGGAATCGGCTACCAGTGGGG
>DATJVI010000059.1:0-2061 GCA_035501875.1 Burkholderiales bacterium | reverse complement strand
GCAGCTCAACGGCAGGCGGAATCGCAAAGCGGCGGTCTCGTCCGGCGGATCCTCTTCCGCCTGCCCGCCTGCCGCCGTGCCGAAGACCATCCGGTTCACGTGCAGCATGACGCCGAAGAAGGCGATGACGATGAACAGGGCGAGGAGGCTGGTCACCAAATACTGGCGCTGCGCGAGCCCCGCACGCAGGATCGCGAACTCGCTCAGGAAGACCGCAAGCGGCGGCGCCCCCGTGATCGCGAGACCCGCGAGAAGCAGGGCGGCGCCAGCGGCGGGCGCGCGGCGGATCAACCCTCGCACGGAGCCGATCTGGCGCGTACCGACGGCAAGGAGCGTCGCTCCGGCGGCAAAGAAGCAGAATGACTTGGTCACGGAATGAGTGACGATCTGCTGCATCGCGCCATAGGAAGCGGATGTGCCGAGTCCGACCGCCGCGAGGATGATTCCCATGTGCTCGACCGTGGAGAAGGCAAACAGCCGTTTGTAGTCGGTCACCTGCAGCAGCAGCAGAGCCGCCGTGCCGACTGAAATCAGCCCGAGGACGAGCGCCCACGTTTCGGCGTGAGCCCCCGGTACGCCCTGCATCACGGGAAAGAGCCGCAGGATGACATAGAGGATGGTGGTGGTCTCGATGCCCGAGAGCAACGCGCACACCGGGGAGGGCGCCTGGCTGTGCGCATCGGGGAGCCAGGTGTGCATCGGCACGAGGCCGACCTTGGTGCCGAGGCCTATCAGGATGACGAGGAATGCGGTCTGCGCGACGAGCGGCGGCATCGTCGGTGCCGCGGCGATCAGTCCCGTCCACGTATATGGCCCGGCACCGCCAGCGTGCATGGCCGCGAACAGCAACAGGAAGCCGAACAGCGCAAAGCCTGCACCCATCAGCGACAGGACCACATACTTCCATGCGGCCTCGAGCGCCTCATGAGTGTTCTCGAAGGAGACGAGGAGCGCCGAGCATAGCGTCGTCAGCTCGACCACGATCCACACCAGTGTAGGCTCCGTGAGCAGCGGAATGGCCAACATCGAGAAGACGAACAGGTTGTAATTGGCGTAATACAGCCGCAGCCTTCGCGGCGTCCGCTCGCCGTGCGCCATGTAGCCGACGGAGAAGATGGCCGCCGTGGTCGCGACCACCGCGATCAGCAGCAGGATGAGGGCGCTCAGGCCGTCGACCATGACCCAGTTCGACCAGCCGGGCCCGAGCTCGGCGGCCACCGAGCCGCCCGCCGCGATGCGCCATGCCAGCCGCGCGGCGAGGACCAGCACGAGGAGGCACGAGAGCAGCGTCACGCCCGGCGTCCACCAACGCCTCCCGGAGGGAATGCCCGCCAGAGCGGCGGCGACCAACGGGGGCAAGAGGATGACGACGACGTTCATGGGGTCACGTCGCCTTCCGCTTGCGCCGCCGCTTCCTTCAGGCTGGCCAATTCCCCGACCGCCGTAGTGCCGACGTGTTGTTCGACCGCCCGTACCAGGACGCCCACGATGAACACGATGATCAGACCGTCGGTGGCAATGGCCAGCTCGACCAGCACGGGCAGATCGCGCGCGACCGAGATGCCGGCGAGGAACGCACCGTTCTCCATCGCCAAGAGCCCCAGCAGCAACGGCAGCGCCTCGCGGCGAACGGTGAGGGTAAAGGCGCCAAGGAAAAGCCCGGCGATGCCGATCGGAACATTGGGTCCGCGATACTCGGGGGGAAGCGCCTGCATCAACGGAATGCCCAGGAAGTAGGCGCCAATCGCGAGCGCCAGCGCGATCGAGAGCGCAGTGGGGATGTTCAGCACCTGGTCGATCTCGCGGCGCGTGTAGATCTCCGCCGGCGCGATCCTGCGCAGCAGCCACGGGACGATCACCGGCTTGGTGATGAAATTCACCAGCGCGACGCCGAACAGGTGCGGCGAGTGGAACCGCAGCGCGAGCAGCGCGGCGGATGCTGCGAGCAGCAGCGACTGCGCGATGAACAGATGCAGGCAGGCTCGCGCCTGCCGCATTGCCACGATGCCGAAGGCGGTGAGCAGGAAGAGCCCGGCGGCGAGTGCGTTCAGGTTCTCGAGG
>DATJVI010000058.1:0-70799 GCA_035501875.1 Burkholderiales bacterium | reverse complement strand
CCCGAGCTACAACACGGGCGAGCGCCTATTCGAGACGGTGCGCGAAGCGCGCCGCCGGTGGGATCCTGTGTGGGTGGTGGTCGACGGCAGCACGGATGGCAGCGCGGAGCGTTTGAGCGCGGCCGCGGACAGCGATCCGGGTTTGCGCGTGCTGGTGCTCCCCCGCAATCAGGGGAAGGGAGCCGCCGTGTTGCACGGCATCCGGGCCGCCGCAGCGCTCGGCTTCACGCATGCGCTCACCATGGACGCGGACGGTCAGCATCCCGCCGACTGCATCCCCGCGTTTATGGATGCGTCCCGGCGACAACCAGGCGCACTGATCCTGGGTAAGCCCGTGTTCGACGCGAGCGCGCCGCGGATTCGCGTCCTCGGACGGCGCGTCTCAAACGCCTGGGCCAACCTGGAGACCCTCTGGGCCGGCGTCGGCGACTCGCTGTACGGCTTCCGGGTCTATCCCATCCGACCGCTGCTCGATCTAATGGAGCGGCAGCGCTGGATGCGGCGGTTCGACTTCGACGTGGAGGCAGCGGTTCGGCTCACGTGGCGCGGCTGCCGTCCGGTCAACCTACCGGCGCCGGTGCGGTACTTCACGGGCGAGGAAGGTGGCGTGTCGCACTTCCGTTACCTGCGCGACAACCTGCTGCTCACTTGGATGCACACGCGTCTGATGCTGGGCTTTCTGCTGCGTCTGCCGCTGTTGCTCGTGCGCCGACTCCAGGCGTGAGGCAGCGGCGAGCAGCGAGAAGCCGCGACGGCTTCACGCTTATCCAGTCACGCCGCGCTTCTCAGCACTGCCCCGAACACCAGGCTCAAGAAGGCGCCTGCAGCCACCGTGATGCCGATGGCGTGAAGCACGGGTGCGTGCGCCAGTCCCAGGAGCCCGAAACCGATGGCCGTGCAGGCATTGCACAGCGTGAGAGACAGGACGGTGCGCTGCTGATCGGCTGCGGCGAAGGTGTCCCGTTCGAAGAACAGGGTGTAGTTGGAACCGACGCCGACCACGAGCAACAGGCCGACGAGGTGGAACATGCCGAGCCGCGCGCCGGCGGCGATGAACACCGCGCAAGTGACCACCACCGCGGTGGCGAGCGGGAGAAGCACGTCGGCGCAACGCCGCACGGAGCGCAGGCTTACTAGCAACAACACCGCGATCGCCCCCGCGCCGGCCATGGCGAAGCGCAGCGCCTGGCGCCGGTAGCCGCGGTACAGCGCATCCGCTTCCTGCTTGAGGTCGAGCGTGCGCACGTCGGCCTCGCCCAACTCTGCCAGGGCCGCCTGTACTCGCCGCACGTCCTTCACACCGCGCAGTGGCAGCATCGCAAACCATGCACCATGCCTCTGGACGAGCAGGGCGTCCAGCTTCAGTGCGAGCCCGGTGCCGTCGAGCTGGCCGCGGTCCAGCAACGGTCCGGCCTTGGCCGCCGCCACCTGGTCGAAGAAAGGTCCAAAGGACTCGAGCCGAAAAGGCAGTCCGCGCGCAGCGTCGGTGAGCGCCCGGCGTAGCGCGTCCGCTTCGGGCAGCGCCGCCTGCCGCGCACGCTGTGTTCGCTCGCTGGGCAGGAGCTGCGCTGGAGACTCGAACCCCGACAGCTCACCGTCGCGCTGCAAACGCTCGAGGATGCCGTCGGCCTGCTCTGCGAGCTCGAGGGCCTGCGTCCTCGATCCGCCGCGGATCACGACGAGCTGGCCCACGTCCGGAGCACCCAGATCTCGTCGAAGCTGCTCGTCCAAGCGCCGATCCGAGTCCGATATCGGGCTAAGGCTCTCGAGTCGATCGTCCCACACCCGGCCACCCTGCCACGCGAGGCCGGCGAGCGAGAGCGCGAATACCAGCAGCAGCGGGTAGCGCAGCCTCGGTAGCCATTGGACCACCTCGAGCAGGGGTGAACCCAGCGCCGCCGCCGGCCGCACGCGGAAGGACTCGGGGGTGAGCGAGGGCAGGACGAAACGTGTCACCAAGAACGCGACCAGCAGGCCGGTGGCCGACAGCATGCCGAGCTGCGCCAACCCGCTGAAATCGGACAGCAGCAGCACGCTGAAACCGCACACCGAGGTCAGCACGCCGAGGCGCAGCGTGCGCCAAAGGCGCCCGAGGCGCGCCTGCGGGTTGGTGCCGCCCATGTTGGCGAACAGATAGATCGCGTAATCGACGCCCTCGCCGAGCAGCGTGGCGCCGAATCCCAATGTCACGCCATGGACGGCGCCAAACGCGGCACTGACTGCAGCGATCCCCGCGACCACGCCGCTTGCAACCGGCAGCAACGTGAGCAGCAGCACGCGCCAGGAGCGAAACACCACGAGCAGCAGCGCGCACACCATGAGCACCGCCAGCAGAGAGATGCGCGTGACATCCTGCTTGATCTCCGCTCGCGTTGCCACGGCAAATACGCCCGGTCCCGTGACCAGCAGGCGGGCCGAGCCCTCGGTATTGTCGGCGGAGAGCGCAGCAGCGAACGCTGCGCGCACCGCCGCTAGAGCGCGTTCCTGCGCGTCCAGATCGAATCCAGGCGCACGCGTCTGCGCGATAAGCAGCGCCCGCTGTCCATCGGTGCTGAACCAGACACCATCGCGCTTGGGCGGTCCGCTCTCCAGATGGAGCCGATCCAGGATGCGCAGCGTCTCCCCGGTCGGATCGCGGGCGAGCAGCGGGCCGACCATCGGGCTCATCGGCGAGGCGAGCAGCGCCAGGTCCTCTTCCAGCGCGGCGCGCAGGCCGCTTACCGTAAAGCGCTCTGGCGTCACTCCCGGGCTCAGCAGATAACGCTGATCGACGAGCACGCGTGCGTCGGCAGCTGTGCGTGATTCCGCACCGTTGTTGACGAAGCCGAACTCGGGCGCGCGCGCCAAGCGGTCCGCCAGCGCCTGACTGGCGCGCGCCAGCTTGGCCGGCGGCGCGCCTTCGACTCCGATCAACATGAGGCGCGACACCACACCTTCACGCAGCTCATCGACCAGGATCTGCTGCGCGGCGCTCGGCGCCCTCGGCAAGAATGCCGACAGATCGGCGGTGAAGCGAGCCCGCAGCGCGAATGTGAGGCTGATCGCCAGCAGCAGGAGCCACACCCACACCGCGAGGCTGCGGTGTGCGCTCACCGGCGCTCCTCGAGCACGGTCATGACCGACCGGTCGCCCTGCGCCTCCCTGATCTCGATGGTCTCGATCCGATCCCGCTCGCCGGAGATGAGAATGAGGCTGACAATCCGGTTCATCCGCTCATCCTTAGGTGCGAGGCGCAGGCGCCACGCATCGGGTCCCCCATCGAAGTCGACTGCGTAGAAGCGTTCCAGCATCTCGAGGTCGCCGTTGAGTGTGGAGCGGATGCTCTCGACAAACGCCCACACGACGGGATTGTCTTGCAACGCGAGCGTGCGCCGCCCGGTCGCACTTTCGAGCACGACCACGTCGCCGTCCACGATCAGCGCTTCTGGGCGGGGCTCCAGAGTGCGCTTCTCGACCCGCCCGGGCGCGAAGTATTCGAGCTTCCCGCGCACCACGAGCGGTGTCTTGAGCATCTTGAGATACTTGCGCTCCACGAAGCGCGCCGTGGCGTGCTGCACACGCCCGAGCTCGCTCATCAACTGAGGCAGCCCCCATTCGGCCCGCGCCGCATCCCCCGCGGCCAGCAGAGCGAGTGCAGCGAGACTAGCCAGCGCGCGCCGGACCGCTCCAGAAGTCATAGAAGTTGAACCAATTGAACGGCGCCTCCCGGCAATAGTGCTCGAGCCTCGCCGCATAGGCACGCACGGCATCCGCGATCGCGCGATCGCGGTTGGCGCGGTCCACACCCTCCGGGTCGAACAGCTTCTCGAAGTGCAGCTCGTAGCGGTTACCGCCCCGATACAGCCCCAGCATCAGGATGACGGGACGCTTGAGCATCAGCGCAAGCCGAAACGGGGCCGTGGAGAAGCTCGCTTCTTCGCCCAAGAACGGCGCTTTCAGCTGTGCCTCGCTCTCCAGCGCGCGATCGCCGAGCATGCCGACCCAATCGTGCTGCTGCAAGCGCTCCTGGACCCTGAGCATCGAGTCGAAGCGCCCGAGGCTGATGATGTTCTCCGCAGCCGCGGGGTTGATCGCCTTCACCACGCTGTTCACCATCCTGGCGTTGTCTTCGTACATCAGCAGCCCGACGCTGATGTGGTTCGAGATGCCGAACGCGCGCAGGATCTCGAAGCTACCCAGATGTGCGCCCAGCAGTAAGCAGCCCTGCCCCCGAGCCAGCACTTGCGCGAGGTGCTCCTCGCCGTGGACGCTGCTGCTGAACAGCCCGATCTGGCCAGTAAGCAAGAACACCCGGTCCAGCGCCACCGCGGCGAAGCTGTAGTAGTGCCGGAACTGTTCGCGAAAGGTGGGCGGGCGACGGAGCACGCGCGACAGGTATTTGCGTGAGGCTGAGCGGGACTCGGCCGAGAACAGAACGAAGTACAGGCAGACCGGCGCGAGCACGACGCGCGCGACGCGCCGGCCCAACAAGCGAGCAACTCCGACCAGGAGCCGGATGGCGAGGATGCTGCCGCGCTCGCGCTGATTCAGCCACGCCTGCGTCAATTAGGCTCTCCCCGGGTGGGGTGCGCACGCCCGCTCAGCACGGACTGTTCGCCCAGGCTGCATTCGAAGCGCACGCCCCCCGCGTCGTTCGCGTCGAAGTTCAGCTGCAGCGGCTCGCCGGGGCGCACAGCGCGCGGAAACCGGGCCACAACGACCGTCCATGCCGTAGCGGGACGGCCCAATTCGCGTTCGATCATCGCCAGCACTTCGTCGAGTAGGACGGCGCCTGGAACGATGGGATCGCCCGGGAAGTGCCCTTCGACGCAAGGGTGGTCGGCTGGAATTCGCAGCAACACCTGTCTCATGCATCTTTCCCTTGCTGTGCACCGGCTCTCGCCCGCGTCCGCCGCACATCGCCAGCCGAATCTGTCGGCAGGGCGTTCGCGCGACGCAGTGAGCCACGCAGACCTACAGGCTGGTTCCACACCGGCAGCTCGACGCTTGAAACCTCTGCGAAGAGCGCACCCGTCACCATCGGAACGCCGGCGCGCCCTCTCGCGGGCGTCATGTCCGCTGCGGTGAGCGAGCCGCGTGTCTGAAGGCGCTGGCCAGGGTGCCGTCCGGCGCAGCTGCCTCAGGTTCGCCTTGCGCTTGGGCCCGCCTCCCGTCCGAAATCACGAAAGGCTTTGAAAGCGGCAAGGAACGACGCGTGCGTGAAATCGGGGAAACGCATCACGCGGTAGATATACTCGGCTACGAAGATCGCGGCAACCAGCGGCAGGTTGAGCACGTTCGCGAACAGCGACCAGGTCGAAAGCGACGCACACGCGAACAAGGTGATCGAGGTGGCCGCCATCGCGGCGAACACGCCGCACCAGACCCAGGTCAGCCGCCGAGTGTATGCGACGATCTCATCGGGCAGGGAGCCGTGCACGCAACGCGCCAGATGCGTGATCAACGGTTCACGGCCCGGGACGAGCGTGCGGCCAAACAGGACGAGCAGGAACCCGTAGACCAGCACCGACGGAAGGGGATAGAGCACATGCAGCGCGGCGACGGCTTGCCCTGCCGCCAGGACACAGACGGCGCTGATCGCGACAACGCCAGCCGCGAGCGCCGCTTTGTGCCCTGCACGCCACAGCAGTACAGCCGCCACCAGGACCACGGGAGTGATCCCGAACAGCAGGCCTAGCGCCGAGCCTTGCGCGCTGACCACGGCCCAATGCGTGAGCAGCTCGTAGCCGATCAGCGCAACCACCGTCGCGACGACGATCACAGGGACCTCTCTGGAGCCGGGCTCATCCAGTTTGGCAGGCCCGGATCGGGTGGGTGAGAACTGACAAAGAGCCGGACATCTTCACGTTGCCTCTGTCATGAGACGCGATCTTCCGCTCTTCAGCGGGAAGCAACGGTGCTCGGAACATCGCCGGCTTGCGCATGATCCGATCGCTACAGCTCGTTGTGGTGCGGCATCTCCGCGGGCATGTCGCGACCAGCGTTCCAGGGCGACGCAGCACGTCCACGCGCCAATCGCCATAGCATGCCTGCTCACGGGTCATGACGCGCCGCCTTCCCCAAGCATCACCCAGCCCGGCCTCCCCGCTCAAGCCGATCCCGCGTGCGCGTTGCGTCGGGACCACGCCGCGCGCCGCAAGTATCTTGATCCCCGCGCCGCACGCTATTATAGCGGCGCGGGGCGTAACCGGCGTGCGTGTGACATCACCTGAGACCGGGAGCTTCCCTCGAGGTCGAGCCTTTGCCCGCACGCAGCCGAACATCGGCGTCCCCTGGTGATCCTTGAGCGCATCGACGTTGAATCCGCTGACGCTGTCGGCCTACACATTGACGACCAGCCTGGGCGTCGGGCTGCAAGCCACCCTCGAGGCGCTCCGGAATCGGCGCACGGGGCTGGCACCATGCGCGTTCGAGACCGCGAGCCTGGACACGTGGGTCGGTCAGGTGCCCGATGCGATGCTCGCCCCGGTGCGCAGCGACCTCGCGCCCTTCGACTGCCGCAATAACCGTCTCGCCCAGCTCGCCCTGCGCCAGGACGCGATGGAGCAGGCGCTCGACGATGCCCGCCTGCGCTACGGGGCGGAGCGCATCGGCGTGGTTGTGGGCACGAGCACCTCCGGCATACTCAACACCGAGCTGGCGTACCGCCGGCGCGACCATGCCGGTGCCCTCCCGGCGGACTTCGACTACGCCTGTACACACAACCACTATTCGCTCGCCCGTTTTCTGCGCACGTATCTCGCGCTCCGTGGACCCGCGACGGTCGTCTCTACCGCCTGCTCCTCGAGCGCCAAAGTGTTCGGTAGCGCCGCGCGCATGATGGCCACGGGCCTCTGCGACGCAGTTCTCGTCGGCGGAGCGGACAGCCTCTGCCTCACCACGCTATACGGGTTCGGCTCGCTCGAGCTGCTCTCGAAGTCGCCCTGCCGCCCCTACGACAGGCAGCGCGACGGAATCTCGATCGGAGAGGGTGCCGGGTTCGCGCTGCTGGAACGCACGCCCGGATCCGCGCGGGGCGCGACCGTGCAACTCCTCGGGGTCGGCGAGAGTAGCGACGCATACCACATGTCGACTCCGCATCCGGAGGGCGCCGGCGCGCGCGTCGCCATGCAGGCCGCGCTTACCAGCGCCGGCCTGCACGCCGACCAGATCGACTATATCAATCTGCATGGGACCGGCACCCGCGCCAACGACGCCTCCGAGGCCCGCGCCGTCTTCGATCTCTTCGGTGACCAAACCCCGTGCAGCTCCACGAAGGGCTGGACCGGCCACCTCCTCGGTGCCTGCGGCATTGCGGCGGCGATCGTCTGCGCACTCAGCCTGCGCGAAGGATTCCTGCCGGGCAGCGCGAACACTCGCGAACTCGATCCGGCGCTGCGCGTGCGCTACCTCATCGATAACCAGCCCGTGGCGCCGCAGCGCGTGATGTGCAACGCGTTCGGCTTCGGCGGCAGCAATTGCAGCCTGGTGCTGGGCTGCGCGTGACGATGCGCATGTACGTCGAGTCTGCGGGACTGCTCGGCCCAGGGCTAACGGGCTGGACGCAGTCCCGCGCAATACTGACCGGTGGCGCGCCGCACCTGCCCGACGCGGTCAAGCTCACCGCGCATGGCGCGCTTCCGCCCGTAGAGCGCCGACGAGTTTGCGAATCGGTGAAGCTCGCGCTGAGCGTCGGGATGGAGGCGGTGGCGGGTTCGGGGCGCGCACCGGACGCACTCGCCACCATCTTCGTCTCCTCCAGCGGCGATGGCATGGTCATCCATGAGATCTGCGAGGCGCTGGTGCGACCCGAGCGCGAGGTATCGCCTACTCGGTTCCACAACTCGGTGCACAATGCGCCGGCGGGCTATTGGAGCATCGCAGCGCGTTCCCACGCGCCATCGACGAGCTTGTGCGCGCACGAGTGGAGCTTCGCGGCCGGGTTGCTCGAAGCGAGCGGACAGCTTACCGACGGCGCCGACGCGCTGCTGCTCATGTCCTACGATCTGCCCTACCCTCCGCCGTTGAGCGCGGCTGCTCCGATCACAGGCGTCTTGGGGGCGGCGTTGCTGCTGCTGCGCGAGCGCTCGGCGGGTTGCTTCGCACGACTGGAGCTCCAGCTGGAAGCCACGCCACGCCGCGCGACTCGCCTCCAAGCCCCAAGCCTGGAGGCGCTTCGTGCCGGCAACGCTACGGGGCGCGCCCTTCCGTTGCTGCAAGCGCTCGCAACTCCAAGTGCGGCAGAAGTCGTCCTCGATTATCTCGGCACAGGATCGCTGGCGCTCGCGGTGACACCATGCTGATGCTCAGGGCAGAAATCGGGCGGCACATCCCCCACAGCGGGAGCATGTGCCTGCTCGATGAGTTGCTCGAGTGGGACCCGGAGCGCATCGTTTGCGCCGCTCACAGCCATCACGCGCCGGATAACCCGCTGCGTCATGATGGCCGTGTGCGAGCCGTGTGCGGGATCGAGTACGCCGCTCAGGCGATGGCACTCCACGGGAGCTTGACGGCCGCTGCCAAACCGGGCATGGCCGTAGGGTATCTGGCAAGCGTGCGCGACGTAGTCTGCCGCGTTGCTTTGCTGGACGAGGCGCCGGGCCGGCTGCGTATCTGCGCGCAACGCTTGGCTGCAGAGGAAGCCGGTGCCCTCTATGCGTTCCAGATCTGGGCTGACGATCAGGAGTTGCTGCGCGGACGCGCCGCCGTGGTAGTACGGAACAGCTGAGTCTGCGGCCAGGTGGCGTGGTAAATGTGGCGACGGCGCCAGCCAGCGGCCGGCGCCGTCAGAGATGCCTAAACGGCCTCACCGCACGGGCGGCAAGCCAGGGCTCACGGTTCCAGCACGTAGCGCGGCGATGCGCTCGTCCAGCGGCGGATGCGACAGGAAGAGGCGCGCCAGGCCTCCGCCTTCTTTGCCGGAGATGCCGAAGGCTTGCACCTGCTGCGGGAGCGTCGAGGGCTCATAGGCGGCTTTGAGGCGCGCCAGCGCGGCGATCATCTTGTCTCGCCCGGCCAGTTGCGCACCGCCAGCGTCCGCGCGGAACTCGCGGCGGCGGCTGAACCACATCACGATGATGCTGGCCAGGATGCCCAAGACCAGCTCCGCGACGATGGAAGCCACGTAGTACCCGATGCCGACGGAATCGCGCTCGTTCTTCATCAGTACGCGATCGACAACGAACCCGACCACCCGCGCCAGGAAGATCACGAAGGTGTTGACCACGCCTTGGATCAACGTGAGCGTCACCATGTCGCCGTTGGCGACGTGGCTGAGCTCGTGGCCGAGCACGGCCTCCGCCTCTTCCGGCGTCATGTTCTGCAACAGCCCGGTGCTCACCGCGACCAGCGAGTTGTTTCGGCTCGCTCCGGTGGCGAAGGCGTTGATCTCGGGCGCTTCATAGATTGCCACCTCGGGCATCCCCACACCGGCGAGCTGTGCCTGGCGCCGCACGGTGTCGAGCAGCCACCGCTCGCTCGCATTGCTTGGGCTTGCGATCACCTGCGCGCCCGTGCTCATCTTCGCGAGCCATTTCGACATCAGCAGCGAGATGAACGAGCCGCCGAAGCCGATCACGGCGGCGAACGCCAGCAGGGTCCCGAGGTTGAGCCCGTTGGCGGTCAGGAAGCGGTCCACCCCCAGCAGCCGCGCCGTGAAGCTCAGCACCAGGAGGATCGCCAGGTTGGTGACCAGGAACAATAGGATACGTTTAGACAACTTTCCCTCCTCTGCGGGAAACAGATCCGGAACGCTGGATTAGATTATCCGCTAACGCGACGAGTTCCGCTGCGGCGAGGCGCGATCCCGGTAGCATAATCCCCAAGGACCGCCCCGGTCATAAAGCCTCGAGCTGGCTCTGCAACTCCACCCACAGCTGTTCCACCTCTTGCAGCCGCGCATTGACGCGCGATTGCTCGATCAGACAGTCCTTGAGCCGGTCGCGGTTGTTCTGGGCGTAAAGATTGGGGTCCGCCACCTGGGTTTCAAGCTGTCGCTTCTGAGCGGTGAGCTGCGCGATCTCCTCCTCGACCGCCTGTAGCCGCTGTGCGATGGGCTTGCGCCGAGCCGCAAGGCGGTTGCGCGCCTCCGCCTCCAGCCTGCGTTGTTGTCTGCGATCCGCCGCGCCCTCGCTCCGCACGGGGCCCGGCGAGCGCTCCCGGCGCCGGTTCGCGAGCCAGATGCGGTAATCCTCCAGATCGCCATCGAAGGGTGTAACCAGGCCGTCGGAGATCAGGAGGAATTCGTCGGCAGTGGCGCGCAGCAAGTGGCGGTCATGCGACACGAGGACCACTGCGCCTTCGAATTCCTGCAGAGCGATGGTGAGCGCCTCGCGCATGTCGAGGTCCAGATGGTTCGTCGGCTCGTCCAACAGCAGCAGGTTGGGCCGCTGCCAGATCAACAGCGCAAGGATTAGACGCGACTTCTCGCCGCCGGAGAAGCGGCCTGCCGGGGCATCGGCGGCTTCACCGCGGAAATTAAACCCGCCAAGAAAGTCGCGCAGATCCTGTTCGCGTGCGCGGCGGTCGAGCCGGCCCAGATGCTGCAGCGGCGATTCGTCGGGCGAGAGTTGCTCCAGCTGGTGCTGTGCGAAATAGCCGATCTTGAGCCCCTTGCCCTCGCGCCGCTCGCCGGACAGCGGCGGCAGCTCGCCGGCGAGCGTCTTGACCAGCGTTGACTTGCCGGTGCCATTCGCGCCCAGCATGCCGATGCGCATCCCGGCCCGGAGAGTGAGCTGAACGCCAGCCAACACCGCGCCGCCCGCATAGCCCGCGTCGACGCAATCCAGGCTCAGCAGGATGTGCGGCGCGTGCATCGGCTCGCGGAAGTGAAAAGTGAACGGCGAGCTTAGCTGGACCTCGGCGATGCGCTCCAATCTCTCCAGGGCTTTGATCCTGCTTTGCGCCTGACGTGCCTTTGTGGCTTTGGCGCGGAAGCGTTCTACAAAGCGCTCGAGCTGCGCGATTTCGCGCCGCTGCTTGTCCCAGCTCGCCTGCTGCCGCGCCAAGTCTGCGGCACGCTGGCGCTCGAACTCTGAGTAGTTGCCCTTGTACAGCTTGAGCGTATTGCGCTCGATGTGGCAGATGTGGTCCACCGTATTGTCGAGGAACTCTCGGTCATGCGAGATCAGCAGCAGCGTGCCGTCGTAGCGCTGCAGCCAGTCCTCGAGCCAAAGGACAGCATCCAGATCCAGGTGGTTGGTCGGTTCGTCCAGCAGAAGAAGACTCGAGCGGGTCATCAGCGCCTGTGCGAGGCTGAGCCGCACCCGCCAACCGCCCGAGAACTCGCTCACGGGACGCACCGCGTCGGACTCGGAGAATCCCAAGCCGTCCAGGATCTGTGCCGCTCGTGCACGCGCCCCGTACCCGCCTAGGGCCGCTAGCTGGTCGTGCAGCGCGCCGAGATCACCCGCGCGGTGCATCAATTGCTGTGCGAGCGCGTCCGCAGTTCCGGTCAGCAGGGGCGACGAGCCAGGCCGCTCCGCCGCGGCAATAGCCGCCTCGACAGCGCGTAGCTCGCGGTCGCCATCCAGCACAAACTCCAGCGCGGGCTGACCGGTCGCCGGCGTCTCCTGCGCCACATGCGCTATGGTCAAGCCGGGTTGGAGCTCAACCTCGCCAGCCTCCGCCTGGAGCTCGCCACGGATCAAGGCGAGCAGGCTGCTCTTTCCACTGCCATTGGCCCCGGTGATCCCGACTTTCTGGCGGGCGAACAGCGACAGGTCGACGTCCTGGAACAAACGCTTCGCCCCACGCTGCAGAGTGACCGAGCGCAGGACGATCATCCGATTACGAAGGCTGAGGCGCGGCTGGCTGGCCAACAGCGTCCCAGCTCGGCGCGCCTGTTGTAGTCGATTACCACTATGTCACCCGGCATCGCGAAACCGAAACTCGGATCCGCTGGCACAAGCCGTTTCGCAGCCCGCACGCAGTCGCCCCATTCACGGAAACTCTTGAGTGCTGCCCGGCACGGCGTTCAACATAGACTGCCACCGAGCTTGCGGCGACCGGCCGCAAGACTGAAACCCCGTGAGACGCATCACTGACGGTGCGCGGACTTGCGACACTCGTCGCCGCACTTTGGCAGCCTGAACTCGATCCACAGATTGCAAGCGCCCGGCCAAACGGCCCGCAAAGCCTAAACCCAAAGGTACAAGCGCTCAAGTTCCTGTTGCCATCGGCGATCTCGACGACCAAGCGGCAGCGCTCATCTCGCCTGTCTCGTTCCGGGGCAGCGTCAAGAGTCGTGATCTGTGGGCCGGTAGAAAGCACGCTCTTTACTGAAAATGCCGCGGGATGCCGCTTACTGGACAACTTGCAGGTGAACCGTTTGAGGCGCACCTTTACCCGCTCGCCGCCGCAGTAAGGACGGGCTTTGGTTGCATGTTGGAACGGCAAGCATCCGCGGCGTTGCAAGCAGCAGTCGCGCCATGCACACCCGGCGTGCTTCGACAGCAGCAGTCGGGCCCTCGTCGTGAGCTATGCCAATCGCGGGAGAGGGCGCGCGACTCGCACGCCTGCGCCGATGGCGGCGTTGCACCGGTCAGCGATAGGCCGACGGGGCGAGCACTGACGAACAGCGAAGCGTTGGTCTGGCCGGCCCGACCGACGACTCCCCGCCCGTCCCATCCTGCGAGGTCGCACCACCGCGCCGGATTCTCGTCAGAAAGGGCGATGCGTGTGCACAGTCGCGACACTGCCCTCTCCCGCAAACCCATCGCAGCGGGGCGTGCAGGACGATCGCGCTCGGTCGCCGAAGACGCGAAAGTCTAGTCTCGTGGTCTACGAGAGGCGCGTCGGGCGACTGGGTCAGCGCTTCCGGCGCTTGATTAAGAACAGCTCACGCTTGGTTCCAGCGCTTTCCAGTTCGCGCAACCAGCGCGGCGTGCTGCCTCGGCCTGTCCAGGTGTCACCGGTCCTCGGGTGCCTGTACTTCGGAGCGATCTTGCGCCCCGTCAGGGGGTGACTATTGGGCCTGTGTACGTCCAGGTGCGAACCTTTGACGGCCACAGCGCCCGTTGGCTTGGCCCCGGCGCCCACCGCCTCCCGTAGCTCGGGCAAAGTGATTTGGTAACGATGGATCGCATCAGCGATGGCCGCCAGGACGGGTTTCTTTTCCCGCTCCCGCAGCAGCGCGGCCTCGTGTTGCAGCCGCTGGATCTGGACCATGATGGATTGGTAGGACTTGGAGCGATACATTTCAGCCTAAGGTATGGTGGTTGGAAAGGGACCCGTATTGAGCGCGCGCCGCTGCGCACGGGCGCTAAGGATAAACCATTCCGAGGACAAACACCCGAGCGACGCTTTAGTCTGCCCAGCGAATGCGTTGCATCCCTCTGCCCAGGCATCGGCCGCGCGCTCGCGCGGATCATACCGCAGAATCCCGCCGCGGCCTCCCGCTCCTCCGAGTCGGCGCCTCGGAGCAAGCCGGCCTGGCCCTGGAGAACCGTAAGACACCGCCGTGGCCGAGTTGATTCCCCGCGTCAAGACGATGGGCAACACCCCGCTCGGCAGCTCTGCGGAGCGAGCGTCGATTCGCGACGATTCAAACAGCATGAGCGCTCGTGCGTCACCGATCTCTGTCAGCGCTTGGCCCCGGCGCAGAGGCTGACGCGACCGGCCGGCGTGTCATGCTTGACAACCTCGACGCCCGCGCGAAGGAGTATACTGGCTGTCCCGCCTAGCAGCAGAGGCTGGTAGTGTCGCCGATTTCCGCATCGCGCTTTCATCCGACCTCCGGTCTTGGGCTGCAATCACCGTCGGCTCGATTTGGGCGCCACGGTGACGATCCAGACAACGGCCCTTTGCAGACACACAGGAACGACGGCGCGCTGTCGCCGGCCGGGGACAGGCCGCGTTCCGCGGCGAGCGAGCCAGGGCGACACGGCTCGCCACTGGCCGCACCTTGCACGCAGCTGACCTGTGGCTATGCGCGCCGGCGCACGGCGCGACGGCGTAGCCTCCGCAGACCGACACCGCTGCCTGGGTGATGGGAACGCCACAAATCGAGTCGCAGCCGGAGGCTGAACGTCCCAACGCTGCGACCCATGCCGGGACAGAAGATCATCCCCGGACGCTCGGTTGGCTGGCCACCTCCGCCCTCGCGATGGGCGGAAGCAACCAGAGCCTGTTCCTCATCGCGGCATTGTTCGCCGGCCAAGGCGACATACCGGGCCAAGGCAGCGCGGCCGTTCCGCTGTTGATCGTCGGCCTGCTGCTGAGCTGGGCCGCGGCGCCGGGTTGGACCGAGCTGGTCCTCATGTATCCCAACCGGGTGGGCGGCATCGCAGCGACCTGTGCCGAAGCGTTCCGCCCCTACAACCCAGTGCTAGCTAACCTCACCGGCGTCTGCTACTGGTGGGGTTGGGTTCCGACCTGCGGTTTGACCGCCCTCTTTTCGGCTGCCGCGATCCACGAATGGTATCTCCCCAGCGTGCCCCTGCCCGCCATCGCCTGTGCGCTGGTGTTCTCCTTTGCGCTCGTCAACCTCAGCGGCGTCAAATGGGCCGGCAGGCTGGCGATCCCGATCGCGACCGCTTCGGCGACGCTTGGGCTGGTCTCGGGGCTCGCCCCCGTCGTCGCCGGAGAGGTGGATTGGCAACAGGCGACGACGTTCCATCTGACGGTGCCGTTTCCTGGGTGGTTCGGCGAGCTGACCGGGCTGATGGCGGGACTCTACCTCATCGGCTTTGCGGCACCCGCCTTCGAGGCCGCCGCGTGCCACGTCGGGGAAACCATCAATCCCAACCGGAATGTTCCGCGCGCCATGCTTGCGAGCGGCATCATGGCGTCGCTGTATTTCATCGTGCTGCCGATCGTGTGGCTGGGCGTGCTCGGGCCCGAGCAGTTGGGCAAGGATCTCATGCTCGTGCTGGGTCCGACCTTCGCACCGGTTTTCGGCGCCTTCGCAAAATCCGCTGCCATCTGGTTCATGATGTTCAACATGTTCCACGGCACGCTGCAGCCCCTTGCGGGCGCGGCGCGTACGATGTCCCAACTCGCCGAGGACGGCCTGCTCCCGCGGATCCTAGGAAGCAGGTCGCGTACCGACGCACCGTGGGTATCCACGTGTCTGACAGCGAGTATGGCCGTGCTCTTCCTGCTGCTCGGGGATCCGATCTGGCTGGTGGCGGCCGCGAACTTCACTTATCTGATTGGCATCTGTCTTCCCAACGTGGCGGTTTGGCTGCTGCGCAGAAACCAGCCGGGAGCCCATCGACCCTATCGCGCGCCGCGCGGAATGATCCTGGCCGGACTGGCCGGCGCGATCGCTTGGAGCATCTCCGCGGTCCTCGGATTCCAGCAGTTCGGCATGAAGACCGTTCTGGTGGGCGTGCTCTTCGCCTATTCGGGCTCGGTCCTCTACGCCTGGCGCAAGTTCAGCGATCGCCGCCGCCAGGGCTTGCCGGGCATAGCCAACACGCTCCATATCAAGCTTACCGGCGCGATGCTGCTCGTGCTCGCATTCGACGGCGCCGGCTACCTGCTAGCGGTGACGAGCCTACCCAATCAGACCAGCGCGCTCGTCAGCGTGCTCGAGGATATCTTCGTCGCCGTCGCGATACTGAGCATCAGCGTCGGACTTGTGCTGCCCGGAATCCTCGCCCACGCTATGGTGCAGGTATCGCAAGCCGCGACGGGAATGGCGAAGGGTGCGATGGCGAGCTTCTCCAATGCGCTGTTGGCGCTGGGACGCGGGGACTTAGACGCCGCGCAGGCACATGTCCGTGTGGTGCCTGTGACGGTGCACTCGGGCGACGAAGTCGGGGAGATGGCGAGAAGCGTCAACGTGCTGCAGCAGGAGATCGCCCGCGCCTCCGCGAGCCTCGACCAGGCACGCGAGGAGCTGCGTCAAGCACGCCACGATGCGTTGACAGGGCTCATCACGCGCCGCGAGTTCGAGCGCCGGCTGGACTCCGCATTGGGACGGGCGCGCCGCGATCCAATTCCGTACACACTGTTGTACCTGGACCTGGATCACTTCAAAGTCGTCAATGACACGTGCGGCCACGCGGCAGGCGATGAGTTGCTGCGCCAGATCACCGGCGTGCTGCGTGCCGCGATCCGCAACCGCGACAGCGTCGCGCGCTTGGGCGGCGATGAGTTCGCGATGCTGCTGGAAAACTGCCCCCCGCAACCGGCCGAGTGCATCGCGCAGGACCTGCTGCAAGCGATCCGGGCGTTCAGCTTCGCATGGGAGGACAAAGTCTTCAAGATCGGCGTCAGCATCGGTCTGGTCGCGTTTCATGATGGCAGCGTCGGTCTGCTCGAGTTGATGCGCGCGGCCGACGATGCCTGCTATGTCGCAAAGAAGAAGGGGCGCAACCGAATCCACATCTATCAGCCGGCCGACGGAGAAGTGGCGGCGCGGCAACGCGAGCTGGATTGGGTAGGGCGGCTACGCAGAGCGCTGCACGACGGGCGGTTCTGCCTCTACACGCAAGACATCGTTGGGGTTGGCGCACAGCGCAGCGGCGAACGCCATCAAGAGCTGCTCGTGCGCCTGGTCGAGGAGGAACGCGGGATCGTGGATCCAATGGCGTTCATCCCCGTCGCCGAACGCTACAACCTCATGCCTGCCGTGGACCGCTTAGTGATCTCCACCGCTTTCGCCGAATTCGCACGCATCATCGCTCGGGAAGGCCAGGTGAACCCGCACCGATGGGCGATCAACCTGTCGGGTGCGTCCCTGAGTGAAGACGATTTCCTGGACTTCGTCCGCACGCAATTCGACACGCTCGGCGTTCCCCACGCAGCGATCTGCTTCGAGATCACCGAGACGGCGGCCATCGCGAATCTCGCCAAGGCTACACACTTGATACGCGAGCTGAAGGCGCTCGGCTGTGGCTTCTCCCTCGATGATTTCGGCAGCGGCATGTCCTCCTTCGGCTATCTCAAGCATCTCCCGGTGGATCATCTCAAGATCGACGGGGCGTTTGTGCGCGACGTCGCGGATGACCCAATCGACCGCGCCATGGTCGAGGCGATCAACAAGGTCGGCCATGTGATGGGGATCACCACCATCGCGGAGTGCGTGGAGACTCCGCAGACGCTCGCGATCCTGGAGCAGATCGGGGTCGATTACGCCCAGGGCTTTGCGATCGCCCGCCCGCGACCGTACATCACACCGCAGACCCTGGACCTCGCTGGCGCTGGCGCGGAGCGCGACCTCGATCTTCCTCCGAATGTGGTGCCCCTGCCGGGGGCGATGCGAGCGATCACGTAGGCGAGACGGGTTTCACCGCGCGGCGCCTGCGCCCCAGGTACTGGGGGCGATCTATCCGCTTCGGACAACCTTACCCGCTGCCAGCGGTCGGTACCGCGTTCGTGCCTGCGAGCCTCACAAGGCCCGGCTTAACTCGCCGCGGTGTGGGCCCTAGCGTGCACCTTTCACGGCCGAGGTTCTGAGATCTGCTCAGGAACCCAGCGCTGTGGCCATTCCCAGGACCTGACTGCGAGGGACATGCTCATGCAATGGCCCAAATGCGTCGGCGCGCTTTTCGTGCTTGTGCTGTCGATCGGGGTCGGCGCAGGTCCTGCGAGCGCGCAGGACGCGGAACCGGACCCCTTGGTCGCGCTCAACGAGGCCTTCCGCGCCCAGTATAGGAATGCTCTGGCGGCAGCGTGGGCGCGGGCCGGGCCGGTCATCGTGGCGCAGGAAGATGAGTTGATCTTCCTCCGCAATGGATCTCGCGAGCAGGCAAGGATCCGACCGCCGATCGATCACGAGCTGAAAGCCATAGCGCATATCCCTCTGGCGTTATATGTGACGCTGACGTTGGAGACCGGCCGCGTGGCGGGTCCGCGTCCGGCGCACCTGGAGCACTATCACAGCCTGCTGCTGCAGGCGCGCGAGAGCCTACCCCAGCACCGGTTCACGGCCGAGCAACTCGAGCGACGACAGCGGATCGTCTCGGAGTCTGCGGAGCTGTTGGAGGAGGCCATCGCCGGCAGGCAGGTGACGATTGAGCGGCTCGCGAAGTTCGCCCGTTCCGTCACGCCGTTGCTCTGGGCAAATGTCAACGAGGCCACCGACAGCGAGATGACGATGTTGTACGCGCAGATGGCGAAGTGGCGCAGCCAGATGACGCCGGAGGAGTGGCGTAATCTCCATGTCGTCGTGGTGGGCGCGCATATGCCACGGCAGGAACACCTCCTGTATCAGTATTTCGCCCGTCTGCTGGGCCAGGGGCAGGAAGGGCAACGACTCATCTACGCCGAAGCCCAGTGGCAGGAGCAGCAGGCCCTGAATCTGCTGGCGAGGCATATCGTCGATGCGGCAGTCGCTGAACCGTTTTTCGGCGACTCCACGCGCATGCACCGCGACTTGCTTGCAGATGCCGCGAAGGCTTACTTGGACGCGCATCCGATCGACCGCTGAGTGGACCGGGATGGCCGCCAACGAACTCGATCACCGATCCGCCCGCGATTGCGGTCCGGTAGGCCGGGGCGCCGGGGAGATATGAGCAAGGAGGCCGGCAGCCCATCTGCGCCTCAGAGGCGCTTGCAGCACTCTGAACGATCTGCTGCCCCGCGCGGGATCGCTCATGTGAGCGGCCGCTCGTCCTGCAGTCTAGAGGTGGATGGGGTGGCTGATGGGACTCGAACCCACGACAACCGGAATCACAATCCGGGACTCTACCAACTGAGCTACAGCCACCACTGACTCGGCGGACGCGCCACACCGAACTCGGAACTGGCCTGCCCGACGGGACTCGAACCCATAACCCCCAGCTTAGAAGGCTGGTGCTCTATCCGCTTGAGCTACGGGCAGGGGCGCCGGATCTCTCGCTCGCCCGGCCGGGCATGCTGGTCGGGGTGAGAGGATTCGAACCTCCGACATCCTGCTCCCAAAGCAGGCACGCTACCAGGCTGCGTTACACCCCGGAAACAGGCTAATATAACCGCTTGCTCGCCGCGGGGTCAATTCGACCGCTTGGACCCAAGAGAGCAGCGCGAGGCGCAGTAAGCATCCGTTGCAGGCGGCGCGGCTCGGATCTCGCTAGCGTCTCGCAGCGGAATGCTGGGTTTGAAAGTTGCTTGCGGCTCCCAGGGTTTTCTGCTATTAAAGCGACTTTTTTTCGGGAGACAGACCGTAGATGGCTGCTGAATTTCACACTCAGTTCAAGCCGTATCAGCCGAAGAAGGGGGAGCCGTACATGAACCCCAAGCAGCTCGAGCACTTCCGCAAGATGCTCTCGACGCTGAAGCAGGAGCTGAGTCAGGATATCGACCGCACCGTTCACACGATGCAGGACGAGGCCACCATCTTCGCTGATCCCAACGACCGCGCCAGCCAAGAGTCGGACATGGCGCTTGAGCTGCGCAACCGCGACCGCGAGCGCAAGCTCATCAAGAAGATCGAGGAGACCATCGCCAAGATCGACGCGCAGGAATACGGCTATTGCGACAGCTGCGGCGTGGAAATCGGGCTCAAGCGCCTCGAGGCGCGCCCGACCGCGACGTTGTGCATCGACTGCAAGACCCTAGACGAGCTGCGGGAGCGCCAGGTTGCGAAATAGTTAACCAGGCAATCCTTTTGCTTTCTGCTGGAGGCGGCCTGCGGGCTGCCTTTTTTGTTTCTGGATTCCGACCGACCCGATGCTTCCTCGCGCCCGGCGAACCGGCTTGGAGCTGGATTGCCTCTCAGGCCAAATCTCTATGTAACTATTTGATCTGGCATGGGTATCAGCAGATCCAATGCTTGGTTCCGTACACCGCGTCAGGGAGCGTCGGCCACCAATGTGGCGGGCCGCATCCTCTCGCTGCAGTCGCGGGCTGCATGGCGATCGCGGCAAAGGTTCGGCATCGGCCCTACCCAGCGGCACTTGTCTGCCTCCGACCTGGAGGAGGTATTCACTAGGAGAAACTCTATGAAGCGGTGGCAAATGGCTCTGCGAACCGTGGTGCGGGCTGCCGCGAGTCTTGCGCTCGCCGGACTCGCTGCGCACGCCTCGGCCGATGTGACCTTCGAGCGCATCCGGGCGGCGGATCAGCATCCCGGCGATTGGCTGACCTACCATGGCACCTACCGGAGCTGGCATTACAGCCCGCTCGACCAGATCAACACCAAAACCATCAACAAGCTCGAGGTGGCCTGGACGCACGCGATGCCCCATTCAGCGCGCGGGCTTCAGTCGATGCCGCTCGCCGCCGACGGGATTCTGTATTACTCCGGGTCGTACAACCAGGTGTTCGCGCTGGATGGAGCGACCGGCGAGGTAATCTGGTATTACCGCCAGAAACTCAACGAGGAGCTCGTCTCGAAGCAGACGCATTCCCCATACAACCGCGGCCTAGCGCTTGGCCTCGGCAATGTGTACATGGGCACGCTGGACGGCAAGCTCGTCGCGATCGACATGAAGACGGGCAACCTCAATTGGGAAGTCAAGCTCCTCGACTCGGAACATCTCACGGTCGCCTTCACCGGAGCGCCGCTCTTCGTGCACGACAAGGTGATCATCGGGTCGCAGGGCGGGGAGTGGCCTTACCGCGGCCCCATCTTCGCGGTCGACGCAAAGACCGGCCGCGAGGTGTGGAAGTTCTACACCGTCGGCGGCAATGATGGATCGAAATCCGACGCCCGCAACACCTGGGGCGACGACTCTTGGAAAGTCGGCGGCGGCGGTGGTTGGATGACCGGTGGTTATGACGCGGACACCGATACCGTGTGGTGGGGCACCGGCAATCCGGCGCCGTTGTACGACTGGTCCGGCCCAGATTGGGAAACCGCAGGTGCTCGCAGCGGCGCCAACCTGTATACGACGTCGGTCATCGGGCTCGACCCGCAGACCGGGGAGCTAAAGGCGTATCACCAAGAGCTCCCGCATGACGCCTGGGACTTCGACAGCGCCGTGGGCGAGTTCGTCCTACTCGAGCAGGGCGGCAAGAAGTATATGGTGCACCCCAACAAGGGGGGCTTCGTCTTCGTCTACGACAATCATGCCAATGTGCAGAACGTGTGGCGCTTGGTGAAGAACATCAACTTCGTGAAGGACATCGATCCCAGGACCGGCGAACTGATCGGCCGGCGCGACCTGACCGAGGGCGAGCACAAGAACCTGTGTCCCTTCATCGCCGGCGGCATCAGCTGGAATTCGGGGACGTATAACCCCAAGACGGGGCTGTACTACAAAGTGGGCAATGAGTGGTGCATGGATCTCACCGTCAAGAAAACCACCCCCATCCTGGAGCCGATGGCGCAACTCAATATCGGTGCCGACTTCAGCCTGGTAAACCCGCCTGACGGTAAGGCCCGGGGTCACGTGTCGGCCCAGGATCCACTCACTGGGGCCAAGAAGTGGGAAGTGGAATTCCCCGAGCCGCCGCTCGCGAGCCTGCTGTCCACAGCCGGTAACCTCGTCTTCGTACCCGACCCACGCGGCTGGCTGCGCGCGCTGGACGCGACCACGGGCAAGGAGCTGTGGAAGCACAACGACGGGCAGGGCCACAACGGTGGCATCATCAGCTACAAGGCCAAAGACGGAAAACAATACATTGCCGTGGCGACCGGTTGGGGAGGCCTGGCCGGCGACGATTACGCCTCCTTCTTCGGAAAACCCTACGATACGTTCCCTAAGGACTCCGGGGTCCTCGTCGCTTTCCGGCTACCGTAAGCGCCCAGCCGGAGCCAACGACTCGAGGGTGGGGCGCGGCCCGCCCTCTTGTCGGTTCCCAGCGCAATAACGATCAAGGCCGCGGCGTCCGCGCTCGTCTGCACCCTGATGGCAGTCTCGCTCAGCGCCTTTGGCCAGGGCGCGTCGTCTTCGGTCCCAGCGCCCTCCCACAGCCCGGAGCAGATCTTCGCCACCACCCACGGGTGATGTCACCGCAATGGTGGGGCGCGAAGCCGGCAAAGGCCCCCGGCTGAGGGGCACCGCTCTGTCCGACGCTAAGATCGTCTACCGGATCAAGCACCACAGGCAGGAAGATCTGCTCGGGTTCGAGCGCAGCTTCATCGAGGAGGAGATCAAGGGGCTGGCGGCCTACATCCGAGGCCTGCAGCCGCAGTGACCGGGCGGCGGAGCCTCGCGTGTGGCGCCGCAGAGCTTCGATTCCATCTGGATAACACGCTCGTCGACATGAGAGCGCAGCGGCGTGCTATGCTTAGCGCATGAAGCGGCCGGACTCGGCTCCCGCGTGTAAGAATCCAGAAATGGATCTGCGATCGCTCGCCGACCCGGGTCGGCGACGTCCCAGTTCTTGGTCGCCCCGTCGGCCGGTCCAACCTGCGCGTGATCCTCGTCGGAAATGCCAAAACGGTGACCGTCCCGCTGCGGCGAGCTGCGGCGCCCACGCCTTGGCCGTGACCACGCACGCTCGCGGCGGAACCGCTCACCGCCGAGCCTGCTCCGGCAGAGGGGTACCGTCTTGACCTGCCGCAAGGACGCCGTCATCTCGGGGGCGCGCCCGGGGCCTACAGATGCGCATGCGCCTCGCGATGACGACGCTCGTCCCGTAGCGGGTCCGAAACACGCGCCGCCGAACTACGTAACGCGCAGCGGCAGGGACGGCTAGTGGCGGTGCGCGCTGCTGCGGAGGACACGGCGACCCGGTCTTCGGCCCGCGAGGGATCGAGCTGGGCCCGCGGCGCACTCCCGCAGCCACGTAGATCTCGAGGAACTAAGACAGCGATCTCGGGACAAAAGGAAAGGGCGCGAGCCAGCTCGCGCCGAACTGTTTAATTTCGCGGATATGACATGAAAATGAAAGCAACCGGCAAGCTCTCCAATCCACGTGACATTCGTCATCGCCTCGGCATGAACCAGCAGGAATTCTGGGGCCGCATCGGTGTGACCCAGAGCGGCGGCTCTCGCTACGAGAGCGGACGCACCATGCCAAAACCCGTCCAGGAGCTGCTACGCCTCGTGCATGTCGATCAGATCGACGTACGCAAGATCACTCGCAGCGACTATCAGGTCATCGCGTACCTGAAGTCTTCGGACCCGGGTCTGTACAAGCGGCTGCGCGAGCAAGCGGCCAGCAACCAAGGCGCCACCAAGCGCGGGAAACGCCGCCGCGCCTGATTCTCGCTCCCGGCCGCCTCTGTGGGCCACCGTACGAGCCCGGGGGTCGCCGCGGCAATCAGGACAGGCCTCTCCCCCACCGGCTGGGTAGCGTCGCGCCCTAACGGGAGCATCTCGCGGGGGCTGGTGCGGGCTGCCGCGAGTGCTCCTTGCGGGTCCCGTAGTCTCCAACGCCAGCAAGGCACCCCGCCGCCGCTTGCACCGACGCGCCGTGCGCCACCAGGCGCGCCCCACCCGGTTCCGCTCGTCATCTCAGAATAGAAACGCTCCGTCAGGCGTTCTCCACGCGCAACTAGCCCGGATGACTCGGGGCTGCGCAACCTGCCGAGCAGGGTCGTGTGCGCAACGACCATCACCGCCGGCGCGCCCTTTGTGACGCGCCTGCGAGTGGGTAGTCACCAGCAAAGCCCTGACCGGCAAGAGGGACACTCGATGTGCGCAAGCCGATAGATCTGGCCAGTCGCCATGGATTGGTGGAAACTACAATCTGCGACGCCGCCCGCCGCCGCAACTAAGAACGGATGTGTCAAGCGCGTTGCCGGTCGACAGCTTCAAATCGGCTCCGGGTTTGACCGCAACCCACAACAGGTTTTGTAAGGAGGACACCATGCGACTCTCAGCGTTTTTTCCAGCATTTGCCGTGCTGCTCGTCGGTGGATTCTCGGCTAGCACCGCAGCCGATGAAGCCATGCAGATTCCCGTCGCCACCGGCACCGTTCAACCCGGAGACGGGCAAGCCGTCACCTTCAAGGGGAACCCCCTGCCACTCGCCGGCAAGCCGATCAAGGTGGGTGAGCCGCTGCCGTCGGTGACTCTGACAGGTGCCGGGTTAGCTCCAGTGAACATCGCGGACGCCAAGGGAAAGGTACGGATCATCAACGTCGTCCCATCTCTGGACACACCCGTTTGTGATGCCCAGACGCATGAGCTGTCTGAGAAAGACCCGGCGTTGGCGGAGAACATCGAGCTCGTCACGATCAGCATGGACCTGCCCTTCGCGCAGGCCCGTTGGGCGCGCGCGGCGAAGGTCAAGAACGTAACGTTTCTGTCTGATTACAAGGACGCCGAGTTCGGCATGAGCACTGGGCTCCTGATTCAGCCGTTGCACCTTCTCGCTCGCACTGTGATCGTGACCGATCGCAACGGCGTCGTGCGGTACATCCAGGTAGTGCCCGAAATCACCCAGCTTCCAGACATGACCGCTGCGATGTCCGCAGCCAAGGGACTGCTCTGAGATCAAATCAGTCCCACTGCAGCCCTCCGACCGGCCCGGAACGCCGAGGTCGATCGAAATGACCGAGGAGATCGAGCGCTGACCCGCGAGGAGGTGCAAGCCTGCAACCTCTAGCGCCCACGGCCGGGTGGTGGGTCTGCACCGCCTCCCGGCCGAGTTGCGGGAGTTCGTGGTCGGAGCAGCGCCAAGGCTTCTGACACGCAGCCGCTGCGAGCGGCACGTGTCATAGCTAGTAAGCGGCCGCAAGGGACACCATGTTCCGCTCCCGCGCTATACCGCCCTGCCCAGGGGTGTCGAACTGTCGCGCTCGGCCCCGCCCATAGGGGCGGAGGGTGAGGGATTCGAACCCCCGGTACCCTCGCGGGTACGCCTGATTTCAAGTCAGGTGCATTCAACCACTCTGCCAACCCTCCGCTGTACGCGGCGCGACCATCCATATCCCCTGCGCCACGGCTCTCTGACGGGCTGCATGAAACCACTGTCCCGCCGGCTGTTACATGCCCTGCGAGTGTGGGCGCGACGGCCAGATGATAGCCCCCGCCGTGACGTCAAGCCAGCGACGGGTTGAAACTTCGCCGCGTCTACCCTACTCTTAGGCTTGTCGCTTTCTGGCTGAGGAGGCCTCGAGCTTATGCAACCCGAACTGCAGTATCCGGCACGGCCCACGACGCTTGGCGTCGAGCAGAACAGAGTTCTGCGCAATACCTATCTGCTGCTGGGCCTGTCCATGATCCCGACCGTGATCGGCGCACTGATCGGGGTCAATACGAGCTTCGCCTGGCTGGCCGCCCACCCGATCCTGGGCCCGATTCTGATGCTGGCAGTCATGATGGGTTGCCTGTTCGCCGTGCAGGCGCTGCGCAACAGCGTCTGGGGTATCGCTGCGATGCTCGCCTTCACGCTGTTGATGGGCTGGTGGCTCGGCCCGATGCTGCAGTACGCACTGCATTTCCGCAACGGCGCGCAGCTCATCGGCCTGGCGGCAGGCGGCACCGGTGTCATCTTCTTCGGCTTGGCCGGCTATGCCACCGTTACGCGGAAGGACTTCAGTTTTCTCGGCAAGTTCCTATTTGCGGGCCTGATCCTACTGGTGCTCGCGTCGGTTGCAAACCTGTTCTTTCAGGTCCCGGCGGCCTCGCTGACGATCTCTGCCATCGCTGTAGTGCTGTTCGCGGGCTATATCCTGTACGACATCAGCGCCATCATCCAAGGCGGCGAGACTAACTATGTGATGGCCACGCTGCGGGTCTATATCGACCTCTACAACCTCTTCGTAAACCTGTTGAACCTGCTCCTGGCCTTCGCTGGCAGCCGGGATTAACGGCCAAAGGGGCGGCAACCGGGAAACGGAGCTCCGCGACCGGCTGCCGACCCGTTATCCCCGCGTGAACAGCGCGATGGATTCGACGTGTGACGTGTGCGGGAACATGTTGACGACGCCCGCCGCCTCGAGCGCGAAGCCGCGCTCGTGCACGAGGCACGCTGCATCGCGCGCCAAGGTCGCGGGGTTGCAGGACACATAGACTACGCGACGTAGCGTCTCCGGAAGCGCTCCGACCAGCTCGCTGGCACCCTCGCGCGGCGGATCGAGCAGGGCTTGGTCGAAAGGGCCCAGGCGCGCCATGAGCTCGCCCGGATCCCGGGATAGATCGGCGCAGATGAGCTCGACGTGGCTCGAGAGCCCATTCAATCGCGCGTTCTCCTCGCCCTGGCGCACCAGCTCCGGATTACCTTCCACGCCGACAGCATACGCGCCCGAGCGTGCGATGGGCAGCGTGAAGTTGCCCAACCCGCAGAACAAGTCCAGAACGCGCTTCCCCGGGCTGGGCGCCAACAGCGCCATGGCCCGCCGCACCAGAACACGGTTCACTTCGTGGCTCACCTGCGTGAAGTCGGTCGGGCGAAACGCCAGACACAGATTGAAGTCGGGCAACCGATAGGTCAGAGGAGCCACCGAAGCCGGATCGAGCGCGTATTCCGAGCCGGGAGCACGGGGCTGCACGTAAAAGTCCACGTCATGGATCGCGCCGAACGTCTGCAGCAATCGCTTGTCGCCATCGGGCAGGGGATCGAGCACACGCAGGCACAGAGCGATTTTCGCCTCGCCTACCGCGACCTCGACTTGCGGGATCCGGGCCGCGAGCTCTAGCCGCGAGATGAGCCCCCGCAAAGGGGCGATCAACGCGGACGCCTTCGGCGGCAGCACGTCGCAGGAATCCATATCCACGACCAGGTGGGTTCGGCGCTCGTGGAACCCGATCAAGGCCCCGCCCTTGCGCGGCACCAGCCGGATCGCCATCCGTGCGCGGCACCGATAACCCCACGCGACACCATGGACCGGCGGAAGCAGCATCCGCGGTTCGAGTTTGCCGATACGGAGCAAGCTGTCTTCCAGGATGCGCTGTTTGATCGCGACCTGGGCACGCGGCTCCAGGTGTTGCAGGCTGCAGCCCCCGCAGCGCTCGTAGTGGGGGCAGCGCGGCTGCACGCGCAGGCAGCTCTCCCGCAGCAGGCGGATCGAGTTGGCTCGATCGAACCTGGGGTGGCGCCGCCAGACCTGGACCTCGACGCGCTCGCCCGGAAGCGCGCCGTCGACGAACACAACCTTCCGGTCTATGCGTGCGACGCCGCGTCCCTCGGAGTCGAGCGACAGCACGTCGGCTTGCGGCAGTTCAGCGCGCGCTCGGGCTTGCTTGAGGCTGCGCGGCGGACCGCTCCCAGGCACCTGTAAACTCCTGCCAATGCGGCACCGTCGAGCGTTCGAGCGTCGTCTGGACCAGGGTCAGCTCACGCTCGTACTGGTCGCTGTCCAATAGTCCCCGCATCAGCTGAAAGCGAAGAAACACCAAGTACGTGTTGGCGGCGTCCGTCTCGCAGTAGTTGCGGATCGCCGTGATCTCCCCGCGCTGGAACGCATCCCATACCATGGACCCATCCATCCCGAGCTTGCCCGGGAAGCCAAGCAGCCGTGCGATCTCGTCCAGCGGGGCACTCGCGCGCCCCTGGTACAGCGACAATAGGTCCATGAGGTCTAGGTGTCGCGTGTGGTAGCGGCTGATGTAGTTGTTCCATTTGAACTCGCGATCGGTGTCGCCGAGTTCCCAGTAACGCCGTGCCGTCACCCCGTGGATCAAGCACCGGTAGTGCAGCACCGGCAGATCGAACCCGGCCCCGTTCCATGAGACCAACTGCGGGGTGTACCTCTCCACGCCCTCGAAGAACCGCTTCAGCAGCGCGCCTTCCGCTTCGTGCGGGTCTCCCAAGCACCAGACGGTGAAGCTGTTGCGCTCTCGGAGCGCGCAGGCGATGGCCACGACCCTGTGCAGGTGCAGCGGAAGGAAATCGCTGCCGGTGCTCTGGCGACGGCGGTGGAATGCGAGTTGCGCCACGTCTGCGTCGCTCATCGTGTCGGGGAGCCCGTGGATGCGACGCAAGCCGGCAACATCCGGTACGGTTTCGATGTCGAATGCGAGGATGGGGGTCACCGGCAATCCCGAACGGGTGAACGCGTGGTGCGCTGCAGCCAACCGATTGTAGCAGTTCCGGCCGCGAACCCCCGCCAGTGCGCCTGCGTGCTAACATGCTTTTCAAACAACAGTTGAGGCCGGTCCCAGAGCTGTAGAGTGGGAGGGGAGAATTTGGATACGCTCGCGCGAGTGCCGCCCGCACCCTCCGGGTCCGTGGCACCCGACCACATCAAGCATCAAGGCCTGCTGCGCTGGGTGCGCGAGACGGCGGCTTTGACCCGTCCCAACCGCGTCGTCTGGTGCGACGGCTCGGAACCGGAGTACAAAGCGCTGTGCGCCCAGCTCGTGGCCGCCGGCACCCTGATTCCCCTCAACCCCGCCAAGCGCCCCGGCAGTTACCTGGCGCGCTCGGATCCGAGCGACGTCGCGCGCGTCGAGGACCGCACCTTCATCTGCAGCATCCATCGGCATGACGCCGGCCCGACCAACAACTGGGTCGATCCCGCCGAGATGAAAGCCACCCTCACGCGGCTGTTCCACGGCTGCATGCAGGGCCGCACGATGTACGTCGTGCCTTTCACCATGGGGCCGCTCGGATCCCCGCTCACCAAGATCGGTGTCGAGATCACGGATTCGGCGTACGTGGCCGTCAGTATGCGCACGATGACGCGCATGGGTCGCGTCGCGTTGCAAGCGCTGGGCGAACACGGCGACTTTGTCCCCTGCCTGCACTCCGTCGGTATGCCGCTGGCAAGCGGGCAAACAGACAGCCCCTGGCCGTGCAATCGGGACCACAAGTACATCGTGCATTTCCCCGAGGAGAACGCGATCTGGTCCTTCGGCAGCGGATACGGGGGCAACGCGCTGCTGGGCAAGAAGTGTCTGGCGTTGCGCATCGCCTCCAGCATGGGACGCGAGCAAGGGTGGCTCGCCGAGCACATGCTCATCCTGGGCGTCGCCTCCCCCAGCGGGGAGAAGACTTACGTGGCCGCCGCCTTCCCGAGCGCCTGCGGGAAGACCAACTTCGCGATGTTGATCCCGCCGGCTGCGTTCGGCGGCTGGAAGGTGACCACGATCGGTGACGACATCGCCTGGATCAGGCGGGGGGACGATGGGCGGCTCTACGCCATCAATCCCGAGTACGGTTTCTTCGGCGTTGCTCCGGGAACTTCGGAACAATCCAACTCGAACGCCATGGCGACCTTGTCGCACGACTGCATCTTCACCAACGCGGCACTGACCGCAGACGGCGATGTCTGGTGGGAAGGCAGGTCGGAACCGCCGCCCGAGGCGCTGATCGACTGGCGCGGCGAGCCCTGGACTCCCACCTCGGGCAGGAAGGGCGCACACCCCAACGCACGCTTCACCGTCGCGGCCGCGCAGTGCCCATCGATCGACCCGGACTGGGAAAGCCCGGAAGGCGTGCCCATCTCCGCTTTCATCTTCGGCGGCAGGCGCAGCGACACGGTTCCGCTCGTGTACGAAACGTTCAACTGGTGCGACGGAGTGTATGCGGCGGCCACCCTGGGCTCCGAGACCACCGCCGCCGCGAGCGGCAAGGTCGGTGAAGTACGCCGCGACCCCTTCGCGATGCTGCCGTTCTGCGGCTACCACATCGGCGATTACTTCGACCATTGGCTCGATATGGGGCATGCGGTCCCGAATCCGCCCCGCATCTTCTGCGTCAACTGGTTTCGCCGCGACGCGGACGCCAAGTTTCTCTGGCCCGGCTATGGAGAGAACATGCGGGTGCTGGAGTGGATCGTGCGGCGCTGCCAAGGGCGGGCGGGCGCGACACAAAGCGCGCTCGGCTGGATGCCCCGGGCTTGCGATCTCGAATGGTCCGGGCTGGACGCGTCGATCCGCAGCCGCTACGCAGACCTCATGGCCGTGGAGCGCGACCCCTGGATCCACGAACTGTTGCTGCACGAAGAGCTGTTCGTCAAGCTCTATGACAAACTGCCGAAGGAATTCGTCCTCAAGCGCGAGCTGCTGCTCGCAAGCCTGTGGCGCTCGCCGCAGCGCTGGACCGTCCCGGAGTAGGTTGAGCTCTTAACGCGAAGGCCCCGGCCGTTCGGTCTGAATCAGCCGAACACGCCTGTGGACAGATAGCGGTCACCCCGATCGCACACGATGGTAACGATCACGGCTTCTCTCACCCCCGAAGAGACCTGAAGTGCCGCCCACAATGCCCCGCCGGAAGAGATGCCTGCAAAGATCCCCTCTTCCTGCGCGAGCCGCCGCGTCATGTGCTCGGCATCCGCCTCGCTCACTTCGATGATGCGATCGACGCGGCTCGGGTCATAGATCTTGGGCTGGTAGGCCTGCGGCCACTTGCGGATCCCGGGAATCTGCGAACCGGGCGCTGGCTGGCAGCCCACGATCTGGATGTCCGGGCTTCTCTCCTTCAGGTAACGCGAGCAGCCCATGATGGTGCCGGTGGTCCCCATGCTGCTCACGAAGTGGGTAATCTTGCCCTGCGTGTCGCGCCAGATCTCCGGTCCCGTCCCCGCGTAGTGCGAACGGGGGTTGTCCGGATTTGCGAACTGGTCGAGGATCCGTCCTTCGCCGCGCGCCTGCATCTGTTCCGCCACGTCGCGGGCCATCTCCATGCCGCCGTCCTTGGGCGTCAGCACGATCTTCGCCCCGTAAGCCGCCATCGTCTGTCGGCGTTCCGCCGACAGGTGCTCGGGCATCACCAGGACCATGCGATAGCCGCGCATCGCGGCCACCATCGCAAGCGCGATGCCGGTATTTCCGCTCGTGGGCTCGATCAGCGTCTCGCCCGGCTTGAGCTCGCCGCGCGCCTCCGCCTGCGCGATCATCGACAGCGCGGGCCGATCCTTCACCGATCCGGCCGGGTTGTTCCCTTCGAGCTTCGCCAGGATCACATTGTTCGTGTCGGCCGCGATGCGCGCGAGCTGCACCAGCGGCGTGTTGCCGACAAAGTCCTGGAGTGTCTTGTACATCAGGCCAACTCGGGCGTTGGGTGTCGACGGTAACGCTGCGGGCTCAGCGTTCCAGTAGCCAGCGGACGTAATCCCGCACGCCCTCCTCGACCGTGAGGAAGGGCACGCTATAGCCGGCGCGACGCAGCCGGGTGATTTCCGCTTGCGTATAGCTCTGGTACTTGTCTTTCAGCCCCGGAGGGAAGGCGGTGTACTCGATCAGCCCTTGTGCGCGCATCTGTTCCAGGTCCAACCGGTCTTCGCCCTGGACCTCGCGCACTGCGTTGATCGTCGCCGCGGCGAGCTCGTTGAAGGTCTGGGCACGGCCGGTCCCGACGTTGAAGATCCCGGACTGCGCCGGATGCTCGAGGAAAAACAGGTTCACTCGGACAACGTCCTCGACGCACACGAAATCGCGCCGCTGTTCCCCCGCATCGAACCCGCCGCTCGCCTCGAACAGCTTGACGCGGCCTTCGCTACGGTATTGATTGAAGCAATGGAAGGCGACCGAAGCCATGCGGCCCTTGTGTTGCTCGCGCGGGCCGTAGACGTTGAAGTAGCGCAGCCCCACCACCTGCGCCGTGTTGTCGGCCCAACGCCGCCGGACCACATGATCGAACAGGAATTTGGAGTAGCCGTAGACGTTGAGCGGCCGTTCGAATTCCGGGTCCTCTTTGAACACGCGTCCTGCGCCGTACACCGAAGCCGATGACGCATAGATATAGGGCACTTCTTCCGCCTGACAGTAATCCAGCAACTCGGCCGAGTAGCGGTAGTTGTTCTCCATCATGTACCGCCCGTTCGTTTCCAACGTGTCCGAGCAAGCGCCCTGATGCAGCACCGCCGTCACCTCGCCATCGAACGCACCCAGCGCGAGCTTGCGCAAGAACTCTTCCTTGTCCAGATAGTCGGCGATCCGCAGCTCGGCGAGGTTGCGGAACTTCTCCCCGCGCGTGAGATTGTCGACCGCAAGGATGTCGTCCTCGCCCGCGTGGTTGAGGGCTTTGATCAGATTGGAGCCGACGAATCCAGCCGCACCGGTGACGATGATCGCCATGGCTAGCTCAGGATAGACTGCATCATTCTAGGCCGGCCTCACGCGAAAAGCTCGTCGGGATGTACCACCGCCGTCCCCAGCTTGCCTACGACGATGCCAGCCGCCTTGTTCGCCCAGTACACCGCCTGCGCGAGGTCCTGCCCCGCGGCGAGCATCACGCCCAGCGTGGCGATCACCGTGTCGCCTGCCCCGCTCACGTCGTACACTTCTTTCGCCACGGTCGGCACATTCAGCACCTCGCCTTCGCGAATCAAAGTCATGCCTTCCTCGCTGCGCGTGACGAGCAGCGCCTCGAGCTCCAGCGAGGCGCGCAGGCGCTGCGCGCGCTGCGCGAGGTCCTCCTCACTCGTCCAGCGCCCGACGATGTAGCGAAACTCGCTCAAGTTCGGCGTGAGAACAGTCGCGCCCCGGTACTTCTCGAAATCCTCGCCCTTGGGATCCACCAGCACGACCTTGCCCGCTTCGCGTGCCGCGGCAATCATACGGTCCACGTGAGCCAGCCCGCCCTTGCCGTAGTCGGAAAAGATCACCACCTTGGCCGAAGACAGGCGCGCGTCGAATGTCGTCCGCTTCGCCTCCAGCGCATGCGCGCCGGGAGGAGCCTCGAAGTCGATGCGCAGCAGCTGCTGCTGCCGACCGATCACCCGCAGCTTAACTGTGGTGTTCACGGTGGCATCGCGCGTGAGCTGCGCGCTCACGCCGTCGGCATGGAGCAAGCGCACCAGCGCATCGCCGGCTTCGTCCGCGCCGACCACGGCCACCAGGTCGACTCTGGCTCCGATTGCGGCCGCGTTGCGTGCGACGTTGGCGGCCCCTCCAGGCCGCTCCTCGGTGCGAGTGATGCGCGCCACGGGCACCGGCGCCTCGGGAGAGATCCGGCTCACCTCTCCGAACCAGTAGCGGTCGAGCATGACGTCGCCGACCACCAACACGTGGGAGCCGGACAGATCAGGACGATCGTTCATCGGAAGCGAGCTCGCGATCGCCTGCGACGTCTGCCGAGACCGACCATGCGTCTAGGAATCCAGTAGCGTGCACGCCGGTCTTGTGCAGCGGGCTGTCGACCGCGAGACGCCGGTCTTCATCCGAGTTCCTGCGAGCGACCGATCGGGTAGTATTCCAGCCCCGCTTCCCTGACCGCTCGCGGATCGTAAAGATTGCGGCCGTCGAAGATGACAGGGGTCTTGAGCCGTTGCCGGATCGCGGAAAAGTCGGGGCTGCGGAACTCTTTCCACTCGGTCACGATGAGCAGCGCATCGGCTCCGTCCAGCGCCTGCATCGGCGCGTCGGCAAAGTTCACGGCCGACTCGCTCGCGAGCGCATGCCGCGCTTCTTTCACCGCGACCGGATCGTAGGCCCGCACGCTGCCCCCGCGCTGGAGAATCTCGCGGATCACCACCCGGCTGGGCGCTTCCCGCATGTCGTCGGTGTTGGGCTTGAACGCTAGCCCCCAGAGCGCGAAGTGCTTCCCCTCCAGCCTGTGACCGAATCGCGCCGTGAGCTTGTCCACCAGGCGGAATTTTTGCGCCTCGTTCACGTCCTCCACGGCTTGCAGTATCTTCAGCGCCAGGCCTTCTTGCGACGCGGTGCGCTGCAGCGCCTTCACATCCTTCGGGAAGCAGGAGCCGCCGTATCCGCACCCGGCGTACAGGAAGTGATAGCCGATGCGGGGATCCGACCCAATGCCGAGGCGAACGTGTTCGATATCCGCGCCCACCTTCTCAGCCAGGTTCGCGAGCTCGTTCATGAACGAGATGCGGGTGGCGAGCATCGCGTTAGCGGCATACTTGGTCAACTCGGCCGAGCGCACATCCATCACCAGCATGCGTTCGTGGTTGCGCTGAAACGGGGCATAGATCGCCCGCATGACCTGCGTCGCGCGCTCGTCGTCGGCACCGATCACCACACGGTCCGGTTTGAGGAAGTCTTCGACCGCCGCGCCTTCCTTGAGAAACTCGGGATTGGAGACGACGCTGAAGGGAGCGTCGGAGCCGCGTGCGCGTAGCTCCTCCGCGATCACCTCACGCACCCGATCGGCGGTTCCCACCGGCACCGTGGACTTGTCCACCACCACTTTGTAGTCGCGCATATGCCGGCCGATGCCTCGTGCGGCCTGCAGCACGTGGCGCAGATCGGCGGAACCATCCTCGTCGGGCGGCGTACCCACCGCGATAAACTGCACGGTGCCGTGGTGCACGCTCTGCTCGACGTCGGTCGTGAAGCGCAGCCGACCCGCACTTACGTTATGACGTACCAGCGGCTCCAATCCCGGTTCGTAGATCGGGATGCTGCCCGACTGGAGCACGCGGATCTTGTTCTCGTCGAGATCCAGACACAGCACATCGTTTCCGAGGTCGGACAGACACGCGCCCGATACCAGGCCGACATAACCGGTTCCGATGATGGTGATCTTCACACGCGCCCTTTCAGCACCGACGATGAGGACGCTGGCGCCCCGGCGATTTCCTCGTGGATCGCGCGCAGTGCCGCCACGGGATCCGTCGCACGAGTGATGGGACGCCCGATGACCAAGTAGCTCGCTCCAGAGTCCAACGCAGCACGGGGCGTCGCCACCCGCTTCTGATCGTCGCGCCCGTCCTCGGACGGCCGGATCCCCGGCGTCACCAGAAGAAACTGCGGCCCACACTCACGGCGAAGGCGCTGCGCCTCCAGCGGCGAGCACACGACCCCATCGAGCCTGCTGGCGAGGGCAAGGCGCGCGAGCCGCGCGGCTGCCTCCTCGGGCGTCGCGTCGATGCCGATGTGCCGCAACGCCGCGGCGTCCAAGCTGGTCAGGATCGTCACCGCGACGAGCAGCGGGCGCTCCACCGCGCTCCCGATGCCTTCGCGAGCCGCCTCCATCATCTCGCGGCCGCCGCTGGCGTGGACATCGACCATCCACACTCCCAGCGCCGCAGCGGACTTGCACGCCTGCGTCACGGTGTTGGGAATGTCGTGGAACTTCAGGTCCAGGAACACCGCGAAACCGCTTCGCACCAGCTGCTCGACGAGCGCCGGCCCCGCGGTCGTGAACAGCTCCTGCCCGATCTTGAGCCGGCATAGATGTGGCGATAGCCGGCGGCACAAAGCGAGCGTCGAATGCGCATCGGCGAAGTCCAGCGCCACGATCACTCTGGGCTCGCGCGCACGATCGACGGCGGCCGCCCCTGGACCCGGGCTTGTCACGCTGCAAGCTCCCGTTCCTCGCTGCGTCGCGGAGGATAGGTCTCCCAGCCGTGACAGGCAGGGCAATGCCAGTAGAATTGGCGCGCCTTGAACCCACAGCTGTCGCAGCGGTACAAAGCCAGGCTGCGCGTGTGCTGATGCACCAGATTGCGAATCAGCTCGAGCTCGCGGCGGCGTTCCAGCGGCGCCTCGAGCAGCTCGGACTCGAGCAGCTTGTCCAGCCCCAGCAGGGTCGGCGTGCGGCGCAACTCTTCCCGCACCAGATCATTTGCGCGCGCCGGTCCATCGCGTTCCAGGACGGCCTGGTAGACGGTGTTGAGCAGATCGAGCGACGGGTACGTAGCGAGGTACCCGCGCACCAGGCTGATCCCCTCGTCGACGCGCCCCAGCTGCCGATATGCCGATAGCAAGCGCTCGGCAGCAAGCGGAAGGTACGCCGGGTTCTGCCCTTCGATGCGCTTCCACGAATCGATCGCTTCTTCGGGGCGCGCCTGGCTCGCAGCAAGATCGCCGAGGAGCAGATTGGCTCTCACGCATTTGCGGTTGACGTCGAGCGCCTGCTGCAGGTACCCGTGCGCGGCGTCGGGCCGGGATTGTGACATCTCCGATTGCGCGAGCTCGCAGTAGAAGTGTGCGATCTCCCGCTGCGTCGACTGTCCGGTCGTATCGACCTCGCGTGAGCTTTGGATCGCCTTGACCCAATCCTTCTCCTGCTCATAGATCTCGAGCAGGAACTTGAGCGCCTGCTGCTCATAGGTCGTGCCGCGCAGCTTCAGGAACAGCTCCTCGGCGCGATCCAGCAGCCCCGCCTTCAGATAGTCCTGTGCCAGCTCATATAGGGCCGTCAGCCGCTGCTCGGTCGCGAGATCGCCGCGGTCGACCAGGTTCTGGTGCATGCGAATCGCGCGCTCGACTTCCCCCCGCCGACGGAACAGGCTGCCGAGCGCGAAGTGCAGCTCGACAGTCTGCGGGTCGACCTTCACCACCTCGATGAAGGCTTCGATGGCCTTGTCCGGTTGCTGGTTGATGAGGAAGTTCAACCCGCGGAAGTAGGAGGAGGGCAGCGCTCTGGACTCGATCAGGAGTTGCTTGAGGTCCACTCGTGCAGCGAGCCAGCCCAGGGCGAAGAAGATCGGAAACCCGATCAGCCACCAGTATTCGAATTCCATACCGTCATGCTGCCGGCTGCCGGCTCATAGCAGCCTGCGCTCTGGGGCGACGTCGGCCGTTTCGGTCTGCCCCGAGCTCGGCGACGCGCTGCGCTTCACCCGGCCCAACTCGCGCCGCAGGCGGTAGACCTGTCCGACCCCTGCGAGCAACCCAACGATCACTCCGGCAACGAAGAACACGAACAGCATCAGCGCAAGCGGTGCCTTCCACTCCCAGCCCAGCAGGTAACGCAGCGCCACCGTGTCGGAGTTCTTCACCGCAAAGCCGAGCAGTACCAGCGTCAGCAGCAGCAGCCACAGCAACCACAGGATCCGGCGCAGATACCGCATCAGCTCGTTCCCGGGGCCAGGCCCAGCGACTCTAGCAAGCTAAGACTCCGGCTGCTGCATCGGGCTCGGCTTTGCGTCGACCCGCTCTCGCAGCTCCTTGCCGGCCTTGAAGTGAGGGACATACTTGGCGGGGACTTGAACCTTGTCGCCGGACTTCGGGTTGCGTCCGATCCGCGGCGGGCGGTAGTTCAGGCCGAAGCTGCCGAAGCCTCGGATCTCGATCCTCCGCCCCTGGGCAAGGCTCTTGGACATGGCCTCCAGGATCATCTTCACGGCCAGCTCTGCGTCGCTTGCCACCAGTTGCGGAAAATGCGCCGCCAGCCTGGAGATCAACTCCGACTTTGTCATGGACGTTCCTTATTCGCTGGTCGGGTGTCCCTGCGCTCCGGACGGAAAGCCCGCGGCTTGCCTGGACCTGCTCCCTGTCGCGCCGTCTACCTCGTGGTCGGACTCGATGCTCGAAGTAGCCTGAAAGCCGGTGCCTGCAGTTCAGGTCCGCTTCCACGCCGGCGTGCTCAACCGTGGAAACGGACCCGCATCCGCGCCGACAGCAGACTCCTCCCGATCACCCAATCGTCTACTGCGCGGTGTTCTTCGTATCGAGTTTGGCCTTCAGCAGCGCGCCCAGGTTGGTTGTGCCGGCGCTGGAAGGCGCCTCCGCCGCATGTTTCTGGATCGCCTCGCTCTCCTCTGCGACATGCTTGGCCTTGATCGACAGATTGATCGTGCGGTTCTTCCGGTCGATGTTGATGATCATTGCGCTCACCGCATCGCCTTCCTTGAGATGCTGACGGATGTCCTCCACTCGGTCACGCGCGACTTCCGAGGCACGCAAGTAGCCTTCCACGTCCCCCTCCAGGGTGATGACGGCACCCTTGGCGTCGATGGACTTGACCTTGCCCTCGACCATGCTGCCCTTCTCGTGGCTGGCGACGTAGTTGGTGAACGGATCGCCCTCGAGCTGCTTGATACCGAGCGAGATGCGCTCGCGCTCCACATCGATGGCGATCACGACGGCCTCGACTTCATCGCCCTTCTTGTACTGCCGCACCGCTTCCTCGCCGGGGACCGTCCATGACAGGTCCGAGAGGTGAACCAGTCCGTCGATGCCGCCAGGCAGGCCGATGAACACGCCGAAGTCGGTGATCGACTTGATCTGTCCCTTGACCTTGTCGCCCTTCTTGAAGTTGGCAGCGAATTCCTCCCACGGATTGGGCATGCACTGCTTCATGCCCAACGAGATGCGCCGGCGCTCCTCGTCGATCTCGAGGATCATGACCTCGACTTCGTCGCCCACCTGGACCACGCGCGAGGGGTGCACGTTCTTGTTGGTCCAATCCATCTCGGACACGTGCACGAGGCCTTCGATGCCGGCCTCGATCTCGACGAAGGCCCCATAGTCGGTCAAGTTGGTGACCTTGCCGAACAGCCGGGTCCCCGCGGGGTAACGACGCGCGATCCCGATCCAGGGGTCCTCGCCGAGCTGCTTCATGCCCAGGGACACTCGGTTTTTTTCCTGGTCGAACTTCAGGATCTTGGCTTCCACTTCATCTCCGACGGACAGGACCTCGGAGGGATGCTTCACACGGCGCCACGCCAGATCGGTGATGTGCAGCAGCCCGTCGATGCCGCCCAGGTCGACGAACGCACCGTAGTCGGTGATGTTCTTCACCACACCCTTGACCACCGCGCCCTCTTGCAGGCTCGCGAGCAGCGCCTCGCGCTCGGCTCCCTGGGTGGCCTCGAGCACAGCCCGGCGTGACACCACCACGTTGTTGCGCTTGCGATCCAGCTTGATGACTTTGAACTCGAGCTGCTTGCCTTCGAACGGGTTGGTATCTTTGACCGGCCGCAGATCCACCAAGGACCCGGGTAGGAACGCGCGGATGCCGTTGATCATCACGGTCAGTCCGCCCTTCACCTTACCGTTCACCAAACCTTGAACGACCTTGCCTTGATCGAGCGCGACTTCCAACTCGTGCCATGCGGCGAGCCGCTTCGCCTTCTCGCGCGACAGGCGCGTTTCCCCATGGCCGTCTTCCAGGGCCTCGATGGCGACTTGGACGAAGTCGCCGACCTTGACCTCCACCTCTCCGCGGTCGTTCTTGAATTCGTCCAGTGTGATATAGCTCTCCGATTTCAGACCGGCGTTGACGATCACGAAGTTGGCGTCTACGCGCACCACTTCGGCGGTGATCACCTCGCCCGCCCGCATTTCCTTGCGGGACAGGCTCTCTTCAAACAGCGCGGCAAAGTTCTCGGACTTCTCGGGGGTTGCGGTAGCGGTAGCGGTTGTCATCACGGGTGAGTCAAACTCGTCGTAAACCCATTCGCGTCACCAAATGGGGCTAGTTCAAGAAAAATGCCACTCCGCCGCCCGGCTCGACCCAGCACATGGCGATCGCCGCGCAACCGCGGTTGTTGCGTACCGCGGTTCTAGCTGCTCCGGCGTACGAGCGGAATGGCGCCTATTTCAGCGCCTGCCGACACCACACCAACACCTCGCTGACCACCTGCTCGACCACGAGCCCAGTCGTGTCGAGCAAGTGCGCATCCGGCGCTCGTTTGAGCGGTGCTACGCCGCGCTCTGCGTCGCGTGCGTCGCGTTGATTGATGTCCTGCAAAAGGGGGGATAGCGTAGCATGTATTCCTTTGTCGATCAACTGTTTAACCCGCCGCCGGGCGCGCTCCTCAGCAGTTGCGGTGAGAAACACCTTGACCGCCGCGTCCGGGAAGACCACCGAACCCATGTCACGCCCGTCGGCCACGAGACCGGGCGGGCGCCGGAACGCCCGCTGGCGCTCGAGTAGCGCGCTGCGCACCTGTGGCAGAGCCGCCACTCGGGACGAGGCAGCGGAAACCTCCTCGGTGCGGATCGCTTCCGTGACGTCTGCACCCCCCATGCTGATGCGCTCTCCTTCGAACCGCACGTCCAGGCCGGCCGCCAGCCGAGCCAGCCCGGCCTCATCATTCAGGTCGACCGCGTACGTGCGCGCTGCAAGCGCAACCAATCGGTACAGCGCCCCGCTGTCCAGGTAATGGAACCCGAGCCGTTCGGCGACCAGTTTGGCGACGGTACCCTTGCCCGACGCCGACGGCCCGTCAATGGCGACCACCGGTACAGCGGCCGCGTGAGTGATCTGCGCGAAGCGTTCGAAGTAATCGGGAAACGTCTTCGCCACGCACGCGGGATGGTTGATCCGCACCGGCACCCGTAGCGCCGCGAGGGAAAAGCACATTGCGATGCGGTGATCCTCGTAGGTGTCGATGCAGGCGTTGGGGGTAAGATCCGAGGCGGCCGGCGCAGCCACGACCAGGTAGTCCGTCCCCTCCGTGGCCTGTGCTCCCAACTTTCTCAGCTCCGTCGCCATGGCGGAGAGGCGGTCAGTCTCCTTTACCCGCCAGTTCCCGATATTGCGCAGCCGGCAGGGGCCGTCGGCAAACAGCGCCACCACCGCGAGCGTCATCGCCGCATCCGGGATGTGATTCAGGTCCAAGTCAAACGCGCGCAGGCGACCGCTGCCGGGTGCGCGTGCCTCGACCCAGTTGTCGCCGAACTCGATGCGCGCGCCCATCTCGATCAGCGCATCGGCGAAGGCGATATCCCCCTGCACGCTGTCGCGCCCCACCCCCTCCACACGCACGGGTCCGCCGCCGATCGCACCGGCCGCCAGAAAATAAGACGCGCTGGACGCGTCGCCTTCGATATGCACGAGGCCCGGGCTACGGTAGCGATCCCCTGCGCGCAAAGTGAAGCGGGTCCAGCCTTCGCGATCGACTCGAACGCCGAACAGGGCCATCTGCTTGAGCGTGATCTCTACGTAAGGCTTCGAGACGAGCTCGCCTTGCACCTCGATCACGTGCGCAGCGCGCGTCATCGGCAACGCCATCAGCAGGGCGCTCAGAAACTGGCTCGAGACCTCTCCGCGCACGCGTACGCGGCCCGCCGCGTGAACATGCCCCGGCAGAATCTCCAAGGGCGGGAACCCGTCTTTGCCGAGGTATCGGATCTCGGCGCCGATGCCGCGCAGGGCGTCCACCAGGTCGCCGATCGGCCTCTCGTGCATTCGCGCCACCCCCGACAGCTTGTAGTGCCCGCCGTTGAGAGCCAGCGCCGCTGTTAACGGCCGAAAGGCCGTTCCCGCATTGCCAAGGAAGATCTCGGCGGAGGAAACAGGGAACCTGCCGCCACAACCTGTGAGCCGGATCCGCTCGCCCCCCAAAGGTTCGAGCCGGACCCCCAGGATCGCGAGCGCATCGAGCATGCGGTCGACATCGTCCGACCGTAGCAAGTCCTGGATCTCGGTCTCGCCTTCCGCTAGAGCCGCCAGCAGGAGCGTACGGTTGGAGATGCTCTTGGAGCCGGGCAAGCGCACGCTTCCCGCAGCCCGGGTGAAGGGACCCAGATCGAGGTAGGGCGGATAGCGGTCCAGGGGCTTAGCCTCGGTTCTGCAACCACGCGTTGCGCGCCGTGCGCGCAGACTCGAATACACGTTCGAGGGCCGCGGCGTCACCGTGTTCGAGCAGCCCCGCCAGCGCCGTGAGACTGGACTGGAAGGCGCGTAACTCTCTTAGGACGAGATCGCGGTTGGCGATGCAGATGTCACGCCACATCTCCGGCGAGCTGCTGGCGATCCGGGTGAAGTCCCGGAACCCGGCGCCGGCAACTGCGAAGAGTTCAGTCGCATCAGGGCGTCGCGCGATCATATCGACCAGAGCGAACGCCAAGGCGTGCGGCAGGTGGCTGATCGCGGCGAGCACCTCATCGTGATGCGGGGCCGTCATCTCGACCAGTCGCGCACCGCAGCTCGACCACGCGGCCTCGACTCGCGCCCTTGCCTGCGGGTCGGTTTCGGCCTGTGGAGTGATGACGACCGTGCGGTTACGGTACAGGTCTCGGCTCGCCGCCTCGGCCCCCGAGCGTTCGGCCCCGGCGATCGGATGTGCAGGGACGAAGCGCGCGAAGGCGTTTCCGAGCGAGACGCGTGCGGCCTCGATCACGTCGCGCTTCGTGCTCCCGGCGTCGGTCACCACGGCGTCGGGCGCTAGATGAGCCGCGATCGCTCCGAACACCGCTTGCATCTGCCGCACCGGCACTGCAACGAGCACAAGATCGGCGTCCGCCAACGCAAGCGCAGGCTGTTCCGCGACTTCGTCGATCGCCCCCATCTCCAGCGCACGGTTTAGGTTGGCGCGGCTGCGGCCGATACCCGCCACCTTGCCGACCAGGCGAGCGTCCTTGAGCGCAAGCCCGAACGAGCCGCCGATCAGCCCCACGCCGAATACGGCCAGCTTGCGGAAGCGAACGGAAGTCACAGCGAGTCAGGCGTGCAACGCCACGCGTAGCGCGGAGAGGAACCGCTCGTTTTCTGACTCGAGCCCGACGGACACACGCAGATGCTCGGGCAAGCCGTAGGCTCCGATGGGCCGCACGATCACGCCCTGCTTCAGCAGGCGCTGGTAGACATGGGGCGCCCCGCTCACGCGGAACGTGAGGAAGTTGCCGAACGACGGAATGCACTCGAGGTTGAGGCGCTTCAGCCCATCTTCGATCTGGCGCATGCCCGACCGGTTGAGCGCCACGCTGTCTCGAACGAACTCCTGGTCGTCCAATGCGGCCACCGCGGCCGCCTGCGCGATGGTGCTCACGTTGAACGGCTGCCGGACGCGATTCATGAGGTCCGCCACATCGGGATGCGCCAGAGCAAAACCCACCCGCAAGCCGGCAAGCCCGTACGCCTTGGAGAAAGTGCGGGTGACGACGAGGTTTGGGAACTGTGCCAGCCAGGCGATGCTGTCGTAGCGCGCCGAGTCAGGCAGGTATTCGTGATAGGCCTCGTCGACAACCACGATGACGCTCGGCGGGATACGTCTGAAAAACGCCTCCAGGCGAGGGGCCGAGACGAAGGTGCCGGTGGGGTTGTTCGGGTTGGCGATCCAAACCACCCGCGTGTCCGCTTGCACGGCGGCGGTCATCGCTTCCACATCGTGACCATAGTCTCTGGCCGGTGTCTCGATCCGGGTTGCGCCCGACACCAGCGTGGCCAAGTGATACACGACGAACGCGTGCTGCGACAGCACTGCCGACGTGCCCCGGTGTAGGAAGCACCGCGCCACCAATTCCAACACGTCATTCGATCCGTTGCCCAGCACGACCTGGTCGGCACCAACGCCGTAATGGGCGGCCAGGGCCTGCTTCAGTTCGAAGCCGTTGCCGTCGGGGTAGCGTGCCAGGTCGTCGAGCTGCGCCTGCATCGCTTTGCGCGCTAGCGCGCTCACCCCCCGCGGATTCTCGTTGGACGCCAGCTTGACGATGCTTGCTTCCGGCAGACCCATCTCGCGCGCCAGCTCGGAGATGGGTTTGCCCGGCTGGTACGGAGCGATGGAGCGGATGTAGGACGGCGCGAGCTCGCAGGCGTCAATCATGGGTGAGAACGCCAAGGGCCGGTAGTCGGATGCAAGGCGCGGCTGCAAGCACTTCCCAGTCTGTCTCGTGAGGCACTTCCCCGCCGTCGAGGCGCACCATGGCGCGCTTCTGGGTGAGATCTGGCCTGCGGGAGTTCTGCGTCATCGGTGCTAGATCGCTGCAGGATAGGAGCCGAGGATCTTGAGAAAGGAGGCTCGCCCGCGCAGTTGCTCGAGCGCCTGTGCCACTCGTGCGTCCTGTTGGTGGCCGGCGAGGTCGACGAAGAACACGTACTCCCACATCCCGGTGCGCGACGGGCGGGACTCCAGCCGCGTCATGTCCACGCCGTGGTCGGCGAACGGCGCGAGCAGCTCGTGCATCGCACCCGGTCGGTTGCGTGCCGACATCACGAGCGAGGTCTTGTCCCGGCCGCAAGGCACCACCTCCTGATCCGCGATCACGACGAACCGGGTGGCGTTGTTGGGCTGGTCCTCGATGTTGGCCGCCAACAGGTTCAGATCGTAGAGCTCGGCGGCGGCCTGCGAGCCGATGCACGCCGCGTGGCCCTCTCCGGAAGCGAGCCGCGCGCCCTCGGCGTTGCTGACGACTGGGATGCGCTCGGCCCGCGGCAGATTCTGGTTCAGCCACTCGTGGCACTGCGCCAGACTCTGGGCGTGTGCGTACACGCGAGCAACGCCGTCCGTGGCTGGCTCCTTTGCCATCAGGCATTGGTGCACGGGCAGCAGCACCTCGCCGCAGATCTTGACCGGTGTAGCGAGCAGCAGGTCCAGCGTTCGGCCTACCGCGCCTTCGGTTGAGTTTTCCACCGGCACTACCCCATAGCCGAGTTGTCGCGCCTCCACCTGACGGAAAACCTCGTCGATCGAGAGACAGGGAACGGCTCGCACCCGAGTGCCGAACTGCTTGCGGGCCGCCTCCTCGCTGAATGTGCCGCGCGGGCCCAGGAAACCCACGGAGAGCATCTGCTCCAGGCTCCGGCACGCGGAGATCACTTGCGTGAACAGGTCGGCCACTGCCTCGGCCGGAAGCGGCCCGGGGTTAGCGTCCTGCAGCCGCCGCAGCACCTGGGCCTCGCGGTCGGGTCGGTAGATCGGCCCCCCGCCCTTCAGCTCCCCGATCTGCCGCGCCAGCTCGGCGCGCTGGTTCACCAATCGCAGGATCCCATCGTCGAGCGCATCGATGCGCTCGCGCAGGCGCTTGAGTTCATCGCTCACTGGGTCAGCGCCGGCAGGTAACGGACCATGAGCACGCCCTGGATAGCGGCCACCTCATGCAGCACGGCGTCGGGCACCGGGCTGTCGACGTCCACAAGCGTGTAAGCCATCTCCTTTCTGGACTTGTTCAGCATGTTGTGGATGTTCAGGCCGGCGCGCGCCACCGCCGTCGAGATCTGGCCCAGCATGTTGGGGACGTTGGCGTTGGCGATACCGATTCGGTAGGGTGACTCTCGCTCCATCACGACGTCGGGAAAGTTCACCGCGTTGCGCACGTTGCCGTGCTCCAGGTAATCACGGACCTGGGCCGCGACCATGACCGCGCAGTTGTCTTCGGCTTCGCGGGTCGATGCGCCCAGATGGGGAAGAGCTACCACCCCAGGGTGGCGATTGAATAGAGCATTGGGGAAGTCGCACACGTAATAGCGCAGCCGCTTGGCCTCCAGCGCGTCCAGGACGGCTCGGGCATCGACCACTTCGTCGCGGGCAAAGTTGAGCAGAATCGCGCCGTGCCGCATCAATGCGAGGCGCTTCGCGTCGATCATGTGGCGCGTGGCGGGCAGAAGCGGTACGTGCAGGGTGACGAACTCGGAGGTTCTCAGCACCTCCTCGATGCTCTGCGCCTTCTTCACCTGGGACGGCAGACTCCAGGCCGCCTCCACGGTGATCTCCGGGTCGTAGCCGAGCACGGACATGCCGAGCTTGATCGCAGCGTCGGCAACCAAGCTACCGACGTGGCCCAGCCCGAGGATGCCGAGGCAGCGATGCGGTAGCTCGATGCCGGCGTAGTGTTTCTTGTTGTCTTCCGCCAGGCGGCTCAACTCTGCATCCGATCCATGCAGGCCCTCGACGAAACGCACGGCGGGGACCAGATTACGGGCGGCGACCAGGAGCGCGGCGAGCACGAGCTCTTTCACCGCGTTGGCGTTGGCTCCGGGCGCGTTGAACACGGGAATGCCGCGCCGGCTCAATGCGTCCACCGGGATGTTGTTGGTGCCGGCACCGGCGCGCCCGACCGCCTTGACCGACTGCGGGATCTCCATCGCGTGCATGTCCTGGGAGCGAACCAGGATCGCATCGGGCCGCTCGACCTGAGGCCCGACCTCGTAGCGCGCCGGCGGCAACAGCTTCAGGCCGGCGTGCGAGATCGAGTTCAGGGTGACGATGTGGAGCTTCTCAGCCATGCTGTCGCTCGAATGCGCGCATGAAGTCGGCGAGCTTGCGCACTCCTTCGATCGGCATGGCGTTGTAGATCGATGCGCGCATGCCGCCCACGGAGCGATGGCCCTTGAGCTGTGTCAGGCCATGTTGCTCAGCCTGCTTCAGAAACGCCGCGTCCAGCTTGTCATCGTGCAACGTAAACGGTACGTTCATCCGCGAGCGATCCGACTTGTCGACCGGACTGCGATAGAACTGCGTCGCATCGAGCAGATCGTACAGCAGGTTCGCCTTAGCCAGGTTGATCTGTTCCATGCGCGCCAGACCGCCGTTGCGCTTGAGCCATTGGAACACGAGACCCGCCACGTAGATCGCATAGGTCGGCGGAGTGTTGTACATCGAGGCGTTGTCCGCCTGCAGTTTGTAATCGATCACCGACGGGGTTCCCGGTTGCGCCTCACCGAGCAGCTCCTCGCGCACGATGACGATGGTGAGCCCAGCCGGCCCGATGTTCTTCTGCGCCCCGGCATAGATCAGCTCGAACCGGCTGACCTCGAGCGGCCGGGAGAGCAGGCTGGAGGAGAGGTCGCACACGAGCGGGACGCCTTGGGTGGCCGGGATCCAGTGGAACTCCACCCCGCCGATGGTTTCGTTCCCGGTGTAGTGGATGAACGCCGACTCCGGGTCGAGCCTCCAAGCGGACTGCTTGGGCGCGTAAGTGAAGTTGCGGTCCTCGCTGCTCGCAGCGATGTTGACGGTGCAGAACTTCTTCGCTTCGCTGATCGCCTTTTTCGCCCACTCTCCGGTATGGACGTAATCGGCCTTCCGCTTGCCGCGCAGCAGGTTCATCGGGATGGCAGCAAACTGCAGGGTCGCGCCGCCTTGCAGGAACAAGACCCGGTAACCTGGCGGAACAGCGAGCAGCTCACGCAGATCCTTCTCGGCGGCCTCCGCGATGGAGATGAATTCCTTGCCGCGATGACTCATCTCCATCACCGACATGCCGCAGCCATGCCAATCCAGCATCTCGTCGCGGGCTTGTGCCAGCACTTCCTCGGGCAGCACCGCGGGTCCGGCGCTGAAGTTGTAGACGCGCATGGGGTGTGGGCTCGCTACTGTTGCGGTTCGGAGCCGGTGCCGTCGCCGTCAGGGAGCGAGTCCGGGGCTTCCGGACTGGCGGCGGCCGCGCCACCGTTGTCGTCCGAGTGGCCGTTCTCCACCGTCTCCACGACTTTCTCCAGTCCGGCCAGTTTCTCGTCCGGCCCCAGGTTGATCAGGGTCACACCTTGCGTGGCGCGGCCCATTTCGCGGATCTCGGCCACGCGCGTGCGGATCAGCACGCCGCCGGTGGTGATCAGCATGATCTCGTCCTCGGGCTGGACCAGCTTGGCCGCGACCACCTTTCCGTTGCGCGGTGTAGTCTGGATGGCGATCATGCCCTGAGTGCCGCGTCCATGGCGAGTGTACTCGGTGACCGGCGTGCGTTTCCCGTAGCCGTTTTCCGTCGCGGTGAGCACGGACCTGGTCTGGTCCTCCGCCACGACCAGGGAGATCACCTGCTGTCCCACGCCCAGCGCCATCCCGCGCACGCCGCGTGCGGTGCGGCCCATCGGGCGCACGTCCTGCTCGCTGAACCGCACTGCTTTGCCCGCGTCCGAAAACAGCATGACATCGTGATTGCCTTCGGTCAGAGCCACGCCCACCAGATAGTCGGCCTCATCCAGCTCCACGGCGATGATGCCGCTCGGCCGCGGGCGGGAGAATTCGGACAACGGTGTCTTCTTCACCGTACCGCTCGCCGTGGCCATGAACACGAAGTGCCCGTCGTCGAAAGCCTTGACCGGGAGGATCGCATTGATCTTCTCCCCCTCGTTGAGGCTTAGCAGGTTGTTGATCGGCCTGCCTCGAGCGACGCGCCCGCCCTGGGGAACCTCGTACACCTTGACCCAATACACCCGCCCGCGGCTCGAGAAACACAGAATGTAGTCGTGCGAGTGCGCGACGAACAACCGCTCGATAAAGTCGTCTTCCTTGGTTGCAGTCGCCTGCTTGCCGCGCCCTCCGCGCTTCTGTGCTCTATAGTCGGCCAGCGGCTGGGACTTCATATATCCGGCGTGCGACAGCGTCACCACCACGTCGGTGGGCGCGATCAGATCTTCCAGGTTCAGGTCTTCGGCGTTGAGCTGAACCTCGCTGCGGCGCTTGTCCGCATACTGCACCCTAACCTGTGTCAGTTCGTCCGCGATGATGGCGGTGATGCGCTGCGGCTTGGCCAGGATGTCGAGCAGGTCGGCGATGGCGTCCATCACTTCCTTGTATTCGCTCACGATCTTGTCCTGCTCCAGTGCCGTCAGGCGCTGGAGCTGCATCTCCAGGATGCGCTGCGCTTGGGCCTCTGAGAGCCGATAGCCGTCGGGTTGCAACCCCAGCTCCTGCGCCAAACCCTCCGGCCGGACCCGAGGTGCATCGGCCCGCACGAGCATCTCCTCGACCAACTTGGAGCGCCACAGCCGCCCCATGAGCTGCTGTTTTGCCTCTGCTGGAGAGGCAGACTCCTTGATCAGGAGGATGATCTCGTCGACGTTGGACAGAGCCACCGCCAAACCTTCGAGGATGTGCCCGCGTTCGCGCGCTTTGCGCAACTCGTATACGGTGCGGCGGGTCACCACCTCTCGGCGGTGCCTCAGGAACAGCTCCAGCAGGTCCTTCAAGCTGAGCAGCTTCGGCTGGCCGTCGACCAAGGCGACCATGTTCATACCGAAGGTGTCCTGCATCTGCGTCTCTTTGTACAGATTGTTCAGGACCACTTCGGGCAGCTCGCCGCGCTTGAGCTCGATCACCACACGCATCCCGGACTTGTCGGATTCGTCCCGGATCTCGGCGATCCCATCCAGCTTTTTCTCGCGCACCAGCTCGCCGATTCGCATCAGCAGGTTGGCCTTGTTGACTTGGTAGGGCAGCTCGTCGATGACGATGGCAGAGCGGCTGCCTTTTTCCGGCTCCTCCACATGCGTGCGAGCGCGGATCACGATGCGGCCGCGACCCGTCCGATAGCCCTCCTTCACCCCTTCTGTGCCATAGATGATTCCGGCCGTCGGAAAGTCCGGCGCCGGCACGTGCGCGATCAGCTCGTCGACGGTAAGCTCCGGGTGGGCCAGCAGCGCCAGCGCCGCATCGACCACCTCTCCCAAGTTATGCGGCGGAATGTTGGTCGCCATGCCGACGGCGATACCCGAGGAGCCGTTGATCAGGAGATTGGGGATCTTCGCCGGCAGTGCCGTCGGCTCGCGCTCCTTGCCGTCGTAGTTGGGAACGAAGTCGACAGTCTCCTTGTCGATGTCCGCGAGGATCTCCGAGGCGATGCGCGACATCCGGCACTCGGTGTAGCGGTAGGCGGCAGGGGCATCCCCGTCCACCGACCCGAAGTTCCCTTGCCCATCGATCAACATGTAGCGCATGGAGAAGTCCTGCGCCATGCGCACGAGCGCCTCGTAGGTCGCGGTGTCTCCATGCGGGTGGTACTTACCGAGCACCTCCCCGACGATACGGGCGCACTTCACGTACGGCCGGTTCCAGACGTTGTTCGCCTCGTGCATCGCGAACAGCACGCGCCGATGCACGGGCTTGAGTCCGTCGCGGACGTCAGGGAGTGCGCGCCCGACAATCACGCTCATCGCGTAATCGAGGTACGAGCGGCGCATCTCCTCTTCGAGGCTAACGGGCAGGGTCTCTTTTGCGAACTGATCCATGATCCTTCAGAAGGGAGCGGCGCGTTGGGCCGGCGCTTGCGATCAGCGCCGCCGCTCAGGGCGAGCGCGGCGCGCGGCCGAAGCCAAATTTGATAATTTTATCATGCTGATGCCTCGATGCCGAAGGACACAACGCGGATCGCCTTACGCGGCCCTGACGCGCGCCACGGCGTGGCACGCCGTGTGACGCCGGCCGCCGACCGCGCAGCCACCAGCGGATTTCGACGCTCAACGGCAGCCTCGCTAACCGTCGTCCCATCGATGGCGCCACTCCTGGCCATTTGAGGTCGCGCGGGGAGACGGTGAGGCCTAATGGGGGTGGTCGCGCCGACGGACTCCCGGCTGCCGAGCCGGAATCGAGCGGAACGCGCTTGTGCCGGCGTCTTCTACCAGCAACTGCGCTGCGGTAGGCGACCTAGGCCTCAACTCTGCACCGCAAGCATCAATCTTGCTTCCCGTTTGACCGTTTTTTGCGCCATTGGGGCCTGCCTTGTCCGGGCTGGCCATTCTTGGCCCGCCGGAACGCACGGCTGTGGCGCCTTCGACACAAGACACGACAGGAGGTTGATGTGCAGGTGCAAACGAAACTGAGCCGGATCTCGATGTTACTGATAGCGGCCTGCCTCTCTGCCTGCGCCACGCAAACCGAACGCGGAAGTTCGGGGGCAGGCGCCCAGGGACGCACGGTGGCGCCGTCCGCGCAACCGAAGACCGCCGAACCCGCGCAGCCGCCGGCGCAATGGCAGCCCCCAGCGGAGCAACAGGAAGGCACCGCCAAGGACGACGGCATCACCGCGTCCAGCCGGTACCACGAGGAAGATCCAGGCGCCGGGAAGGACGACGGGATCACCGCGCAGAGCCGCTACCACGAAGAGGAGGAAGGTGCCGCCAAGGACGACGGGATCACCGCACAGAGCCGATATCACGATGAGGAAGAGGGCGCGGCGAAGGACGACGGGATCACCGCGCAGAGCCGCTACCACGACGAGCAGGAAGGCGTGGCCAAGGACGACGGGATCACCGCGCAGAGCCAATACCATGACGAAGAGGCGGGCGCCAAACCCAAAGAGGACATCCTGGCGCATGACGTCTACGGTGAGGACGATTCCGGCAAGGCACCGGAGGAGCATGTAGGCCAACCCAAAACCTATTCCGCAGACGAGGCCGACCAGGCTGAGGCCGCTCCCGAGGAGCCGCAAAAGCAGCCGCAGGCGCACACGGAAGTGGCCGAGGCTGAGCAGTCACGGCCGGCGACGGTGCTCCCGCTCACCGTGACCGTAGAGACAAATCCACTGTTCGACTTCGACAAGGCGGCCGTGCGCACCGATGCGAAGACGAAGCTCGACAGCTTGATCCAGCAACTCGACGGCATCCCCTATGGAGACATCGTGGCCGTGGGCTTCACCGATCCCATCGGCGCGGCGATGTACAATCATAGGCTCTCCGAGCGGCGCGCCTCGTCCGTCAAGGCATATCTCGTGAGCCGGGGCATTTCCGCGGACAAGATCAAGGTTGAAGGACGTGGAGAGACAGAGGAGTATGCAAGCTACGAGGGTTGCGGTGGATTGCGCAAGCAAAAGCTGATTACCTGCATGCAGCCCGACCGTCGCGTGGAGGTAACGGTCAGCGCCCAGAAGGTGGAATAGTCGAAACCTTTCGGTCGCGATCGCGCAGCCCCGCGTCAGCGGGGCTTTTTTTTGGACATGAATCCGTCTGACCGTCACACAGCCGATCTGATCCTAAGTGCCCGTTGGGTCGTCCCGATGGAGCCGACGGGCCTGCTATTGGAAGATCACGCGGTGGTGATCAAGGACGGACGTATCCAAGCGCTGCTGCCCGCATCGGAGGTACGCCACAACCACACTGCAGCACAGACAGTCAACCTGCCCCGCCACATCCTGCTCCCCGGCCTCATCAACCTGCATACCCATGCAGCGATGAGCCTGATGCGGGGGCTCGCCGATGACCTGCCGCTCATGCAGTGGCTGAACGAACATATCTGGCCAGCGGAGGGCAGACATGTATCGCCCGACTTCGTCTACGACGGGACGCTGCTTGCGTGTGCGGAGATGATCAAGGGAGGTGTCACCTGCTTCAACGACATGTACTTCTACCCGGCGCATGCTGCGCGTGCCGCGCTGGACGCGGGCATGAGGGCGGCGATAGGCATGATCTGCATCGAGTTCCCCACCGCATACGCGTCCGACGCCGAGGACTACCTGAGCAAGGGGCTCGCTACACGAGATGAATTCCGCTCGGAGCCGCTGCTGTCGTTCTGCCTCGCACCGCATGCTCCCTATACCGTGAGCGACCGCAGCTTCGGGCAGATCGCGATGTATGCGGCCGAGCTGGACGTGCCAGTCCACATGCATGTGCACGAGACCGAGGACGAAATCCGAGAGAGCGTCACTCGGTTCGGTGTGCGTCCGGTCGAGCGGCTACACCGCCTCGGCTTGATCGGCCCGAACCTGATCGCAGTACACAGCGTGCACCTGGCCGACGATGAGATCGAGCTGCTCGCCGCGCAGGGTGCCAGTGTGGCCCACTGCCCCTCCTCCAACCTCAAGCTCGCCAGCGGAATCGCCCGCGTCGGCCGTTTCGTGGAAGCCGGACTCAACACCGGCATAGGCACCGACGGCGCGGCGAGCAACAACCGTCTCGACTTGTTCGAGGAGATGAGGCTCGCTGCGCTGCTCGCCAAGGCCCAGTCGGGCCGAGCCAACAGCGTGCCGGCGGAGGCCGCGCTCCGCATGGCCACGATCGATGCAGCGCGCGCCCTGGGGCTCGACGATCGCATCGGGTCGCTCGTTCCGGGCAAGGAAGCGGACATCTGTGCCGTTCAGCTCGACGGCGTCGCGCTATCGCCCGTCTACCACCCTCTCTCGCATCTGGTATACGCAGCCGCGCGAAGCGATGTCTCGCATGTCTGGGTCGGCGGTCGTTTGTTGCTTGACGAGGGTCGTCTGACCCAGCTCGACGAGACGCGACTGGCCGCAAAGGCTCGGATGTGGCAGGCACAGATCGCGGACTTGGCATGAGCAGCAACGCCGACCCCCAGGAGCTGCAGAAGTTCGACCGGCTCGCACACCTGTGGTGGGACCCGCACGGCGAGTTCAAACCGCTGCACGATATCAACCCGCTGCGGCTGCGCTGGATCGACGAGCGCGCGCAGCTTGCTGGAAAACGCGTCCTCGATGTCGGGTGCGGCGGGGGCATCCTGTCCGAGAGCATGGCGGCATTGGGCGCGGACGTGGTGGGCATCGACCTCTCGGAGCGAGCGCTGAAGGTCGCCGAGCTGCACCTACTCGAGAGCGGCAGGAGAGTGACCTATCGCAAGGCCGCGGTCGAGGAGTTGGCGCGCGAGCAGGCGGGTGGATACGACGTGGTGACGTGCATGGAAGTGCTCGAGCATGTCCCGGACCCCGAGAGCCAGGTGAGCGCCTGCGCGCGGCTGCTCCAGCCCAACGGTCACGCTTTCTTCGCGACGCTGAACCGCAATCTGAAGTCGTTCCTGTTCGCGATCGTCGGCGCCGAGTATGTCTTGGGCCTGCTGCCGCGCGGCACGCATGAGTATGCCAAGCTGATCAAGCCTTCGGAGCTCGCGGCTCTCTGTCGTACAGCCGGACTGTGTGTCGAGCACATCGTTGGGATAAGCTACAACCCGATCACCAAGGCGTACGCGCTCGGTCCTGACCCCGATGTGAACTACATTCTGCATGCGAGGGCCGGGTAAGCTCTGCGTCAGCGACGCACTGAACTCTCCGTACGCGTCGTGGTCTTGGGGTAAGCACAGTCCATCGCTCCAACTCACAAGATAACAGGAGGGCTCATGAGCTACAGAAGGTCGTTCATCCTTGGCCTGGCTGCTGTCGTCGTAACGCTGAGTGGCTGCATACCGAGACCGCAACCGGTGCGCCTTTCCCCACCCGTCAATGCAGCGGCAGGCGTCGGCCAGGGCGCGACCGTTGGGGTGGCCGTGGTCGATGTCCGCCCGGACCAGAAGCTGGGGATCATCACCGACGCGCACGAGGATAAGGTCCCGGTTACCGTCGGTCGCGAGGAGACCGCGGGGATCTACAAGAGCGTCACGCAAGCCCTGACCCGCATGGGCTTCAAGACGAAGCCCCTCGCCGACGACGATCCTGTGGGCCTGACCGTGGAACTGCGGGAGCTGAGCCTGAATGAGTTGTACCAGACAGGCAGTTACGACGTCGCGCTCAAGGCGGTCCTCTCCGCCAGTGCCCGCAATGGGGTCGACACCTACGATCGCGAATTCACCGTGAATCAGCACAAGACCGCAGGCGGGCCGACGACACAAGCCGAGACCACAAAAATGGTGAACGACGCGGTGGGCCTCGCGCTCTCGGATATGCTTGCCGACCAGGACTTGACCGCCCTTCTGCGCCGCTAGCAGGCCACTGACAGCCTTTTGGAGATCGGTCGTCAAGCCGGGATGATCCGGGCGGTATTGCTCGACCTGGACGGCACGCTGGCGGACACCGCGCCGGACCTCGGTCTGGCGCTCAACCTCCAGCGATCCTCTCGCGGCTTGGCCCCGATCCCCATCGAGGCACTGCGCCGCTACGTATCGCAAGGGGCGCGGGGCATGCTCTACGTCGGTTTCGGCCTCACGCCCGAGCAAGCGCGATACGGTGAACTCCGGGATGAGTTCCTCGATCTGTATGCGCGCAACATAGACTCCGGGACGCGACTGTTCCCAGGCATCGCCGACCTGCTCGACGCGCTCGATGCACGAGACATCGCATGGGGTGTAGTCACCAACAAGGCCGAGCGGTTCACGTTTCCACTGTTAGAGTCCCTCGGCCTGCGGCAGCGCGCCGATTGCATCGTCGGTGGCGACACCTGTGCACGTGCCAAGCCCCATCCCGATCCGCTTCTGGAAGCCGCCCGCCGCCTCGGTGTAGAGGCCGGCGTCTGTCTGTATCTGGGCGACGATGAGCGCGATGTCCAGGCCAGCCGGGCCGCCGGGATGCTCGCCGTGGTCGCGATGTACGGCTATTTGGGAGACGGGAATCCTCCCGCGCAATGGAACGCGGATGCCTATATTGCGCATCCGACGGAGCTCTTGAAGCTGCTCGCCTCGCCACCACTTATGGGATAATTCCTCGCTGGATCTTGGTGTTAAGTCGAACGCCGGGGTCCAAGAAACGGACATGGGGGCGACCTGGTTTCGACGTGGGTCGCGAAGCAGCGCAGTGCATGCCAAGGTCCAGTCACCTTGTAAATCCGCTGGAAACCTATAGTCGCCAACGACGACACCTACGCTCTGGCCGCCTAACACCGGCTAGACTCTGCCCCGGTTTTCTCATGGGCCGGTTTGGATCCCGCAAGGGTGAAGAGCGCAGAGTCATGAACATGAGATCGTGCCGTGGTGGGCTACTTGCCCCGGCATCAAATCGTCAGGTAGCTCGCCCGACAGCAGCCCGCCGGCCGGCGGTTGAAGGGTTAAATCAAACGGCCTGGCTAAGCATGTAGGACTGACTGTAGAGGACTTGCGGACGCGGGTTCGATTCCCGCCGCCTCCACCATCTAAATCAATGACTTACGCTGGATTTGGGACCGTGTGTACCAGCTATGCCATTGATTTGTCGTGCTATCGTTCGGTAGCCCGAGCGTTCCAGTCATGAATTCCCGCGGCCATGCAGCCGATCCAGCCCCTCGAATTTGCTAGCTCTACTGCCGGCATGAATGTGGCACCCGACGTATTTCCGGGCCTATGGCGAGCGGAGGTTGCAATCCGCGTCTGGCTTGGAGCATTACCTGCCATCCCGAGAATCGAGACGGTTGAGACTGCCTGCGAGGTGGCTGTGACGTAGCAGTTGCTATTCAGTGCTGTGGCCTGGCGGGAGCGGCAGGGACCGACCCCATATCGGCCATACGGCGGCTGAGATTGCTCGCCCGACAGCCGCCATTCGCAGCATCACCGCAACAGCGCTGCTACGTAAGCATTCGTTCGACGCCAGTCAGCAGCCATTCGCCCTGAATCCATGGGCTGAACGCGCCTGAGGCGCGTTACGCGGGCGGGAATCTCCGGCAAAGTAGCCGGCACAAGCATGATGGAGAAGACCGCGGGACGACGTTGACGAGGCTGGCATGCGCGGCCACCATAGCGCATCGTCGCCAACGCCCAACTAGGCGGCGGACTCGTTGGAGAGGCCTGGCCCGCTCTGGAATGGGTGGTCAACGGCGCCGTTCAGAGCTTTCAAGGGGGTCTCATGGCTGAGAGCGACAAGGTGTTCGCGGGCTCGATCCCGAAGTTCTACGACACGCTGATGGTCCCCCTGATCTTCGAGGCCTATGCCGCCGACCTCGCGGAGCTTGTCGCTGCCTCCTCGCCCGGCTCGGTGCTTGAAACGGCGGCCGGCAGCGGCGTGGTCACGCGGGCGCTTGCGCCAAAACTCAGCGCCGACGCGTGCTACGTGGTGACCGACCTCAACCAGCCCATGCTCGACTATGCCGCCACCCAGCAGGGGTCGGATAGCCGTATCGAATGGCGGCAGGCAGACGCGCTCGATCTGCCGTTCGAAGATGCCTCGTTCGACGTCGTTTGCTGCCAGTTCGGCGCGATGTTTTTTCCCAACCGGGTCGCCGGCTACGCCGAGGCGCGTCGCGTGCTGAGGCCAGGCGGGCGCTTTGTCTTCAGTGTCTGGGACCGCATCGAAGAGAACGCCTTTGCCGACGACGTCACCAATGCCGTCGCCGCGCTGTTTCCGCACGACCCTCCGCGATTCCTCGCCCGCACGCCGCACGGCTATCACGATATCGCACTGATCCGCGAGGAATTGAGCCGCGCAGGGTTCGCCGAAATCGAGATCGAGACGCGCGAGGAGGTGAGTCGCGCGCCCTCGGCACGCGACGCCGCCACCGCCTATTGCCAGGGAACGCCGCTGCGCAACGAAATCGAGGCGCGCGACGCCAGCTTGCTTCAGCTCGCTACGGACCGCGCGACGGAGGCGATCGCCAGGCGCCATGGCGAAGGCCCGGTGGCCGGCAAAATTCGGGCGCATGTGATCGTGGCGGCGGGATAGCGGAGTCGCGGCGCAAGGCTGTTGCAAGCCCGACCGGCATTTGCGATAAGCGCGGGCATCGGAGGCGCGGTGCGCCTTTGCCCGTGCGCACCAGAAAGCAGCCCGCCAAGACGAAATGCCCCGAGCTTGGGTTCTCGGGCATGCAGCCGACGCACGCGCTTCATCGCGGCAACTATGGCCTAGTGAGATGTCAGGAAGCCGCCTGTGGCCAGCGGCTGGAACTGGCCGAGGCTGTGTCAAAACGTGCGGCCGTCCGCCAGCGGTGGGAGCAGCCTCCACTCGGATTCTCACGACCACAGCTCAAGTGGGATGCAGATGTCATGCGAGGGAGGAGTATCAAGGCAGAGTGGGGAAAATCCTCGACCAGATCTCAAAGTCAGGAGTTTTCACACAAGCTCCGCCGATCAGCGCCACTCGTGGGCAGGACGCGTTGCCTTATGACACGGCATTTGGGAGCTTGAGCGCACCGCAACTGTCATTGAGACGGACCACCTGCCACGTCTCGGAGTCCGACTTACGCGCTTGCGGCCTATTGCCTTACTTAGTAGAATAAGGTAATACTAATTCCAGAATGTAAGAACCGCAATGAGCTATGCCACGATCACCAGTAAAGGCCAAACCACGATTCCCAAAGAAATCAGGGATCAATTCAACCTCCGGCCTGGCGACAAAGTCTTCTTCTTCGTGAACGAGGCAGGCCGCATCGAGATCCAGCCGTTCATCGATATCACCGCAGTCAAGGGCCTGCTGAAGCGCCCCAAGGCGAAGGCAGCCACGCTCGAGCAGATGAATGAAGCCCCGCGGCAAGCGGCAAGACGTCGGTTCAAACGGGCGGCCTAATGGTCGGACTAGATACCAACGTGGTGGTTCGCTACCTCACGCAGGACGAGCCACGTCAGTGTCAGGCGGTCAACGATCTCTTTGAACGCACGGCGCGCTCAGAAGAGGTCGCATTTTTGATCAATCCCATCGTCCTGGCTGAGGCCGCATGGGTGCTCGACAGCGTGTATCGCTATGCGCGAGTGGAGATCGCCAATGCGCTCACGCTGCTGCTAGCGGTACGACAGATCCAAGTCGAGCCGCGACAAGCGATCAAGTGGGCACTGGATGCGTTCGCTTCCGGCGAGGCCGATTTCGCTGACTATCTGATCTCCGCGTTGAACCGCGAGCAAGGATGCGAAGCGACGCTTACGTTTGATAAGAAGGCGGCGGCTTGCGCGGGATTTTCTCTGCTCACCGCCTAGCGAGAACCTGACCTCGCCGACCGCAGAGATCAGTGATGAAGGGGTCGCGGAACTCAACCGCACGTGCGGCTTGGGACCATCGCGGGACCATTGCGGGGAAACGAGGGGACTCTAAGGGCAGACTCCTCTTGTAACTCATTGGTATGCTTCCCCTGCCATCCCCTATGGTCCCCGCGCCAAAACGCCTGTGCGGGTTCGATTCCCGCCGCCTCCACCACCAGCTCAACGGCTCGATGTAATTCTGGGGCCATTCCCGCCCAGGCGGTCCCAGTGAAGTTCACTGGATCGTTCGCTCTGCTGAGCATTCCAGTCGATTCCTTCTGCGGCAACGAGCCTCATCCGGGCTCTCCAACTCACCTACATCCTGCCGGCGCGAATGTCGCGGCCCTCCCGGCGCGATGTATTGCCGGTTGGAGCTTGGCCCCGCTAGGACGCGCCACCCTTGGCCGGCGCAGACCGGCGATGACTACCGGCTGCGCGCGCCTGCGACCCTATGCAGCATCGCATCCCTCTTCTGTTGCACCGACTCGTGCGTCGGTAAAGAAGAGTGCGTGACTCGCGTCACGCGAGGTGAGGTTCCGAAGCTATCCAGTGAGCGTTTGATCCAAACAGTGGCTTAGCAGCCGTTCAGCAAACGCTGGCTCCGCATCCCATTGCCATTTGCTCCGCTGCGCTGTCGCCGGCAGCTCGGTAGGCGCGCACGTCGTACGGATCGGCCATTGCCGCGATCACCCGCCTCGGGTTCTCGACGTTCAGCCGCGAGTGACCGAAACAGACGTTGTCGATGAGGAGAAGATCGCGCGGCTGCCAGGGAAACGCGATGGCGTTCTCCCAGGCGGCACGCTGAATTTCCTCTGTTTCCTCTCGGGAGAACGCTTGCCCGTTCCCCCACAGGACCTGGAGAAAGGTGTTCTTCTTTGCGTACTCCCAGCGCACGAAGAGCTCTAGCGCCGCGCGCTGGATCGGGTGGTACCGGTCTCGGAAATGCCGAAACATGTAGCGGAAGGAGTCGGCGTTGAACAGCGTGATGCTGAGTCGTTTCTTCCGGTGCACGGGGTCGACCACCATCGCGGGGAGGCGCAGCTCAGTGGCGAGGTTCCCGTTGCTTTCCCACTGATAGCGCATGCCCTCCGAGTCGAGATATGCTTCCACCTCGTCCCGGTTCGTCGTCTGAAATGCCTCGCTCCAGGTTTTCCTGAAGTTCAACGCGGACCTGCGATTGTAAAAGTACCGGCGGTAGAGGAGCCCGCGCGTTTCCAGCATGTCGCGAAGCGCGGGGCTTAGCGACTCCCACACCAGCGAGCAATCGAACAACGGCGTCTCGCCGTAGCGACGTGCCGGCTGCATGCAGAAGAACGCGATCATGCCCGGACGCGTGCTCTGGTAGCAGAATTCGGTGTGGAATCCGATGATGAACGGTGCCGGAGCGGCGGTTGACTCGAACGTCTTCTGGGTGATGTTGGCGCGAGGGGAGGCCCCACCGTAGTTGGTGGTGTAGAGGTTGTACCCCAGTGCCTCCAGCGCGTCCTGAAGGTCCTGAGGAGTCTCGATTGGCAGTCCCCGAAGCAGAATCACACCGTTGCGGCGGACGAGCTGGCGGACAGGTTCCGCGTGCTCCCGAAAGTACGCCATCACGTGCGCTCGGGTTGTGCCGGGGCTAGTGTTCGCCCGCACGACGAAAGGCAACCCCGACGCTTTGGATTCGAAGCTCAGCTCGTTCGGATGCAAGGATTCGAGGACCAGCGGGCTCATTGCGTCTCCCGCGTCTCCCGGTCAGCCGCCGTGCTCTTGACGGCTAATGCCATCCGCAGGTGACCGAATGGCTTGCCTGCCGCGCGGCCGTCGGATCCGATCAGATAGCGTTCGGTGAACGCGCCCGGCCCCAGGTCTTCTCGGACAGTCAGACCAAACGCCCCCAAGTACGGACCCAGCTCACCCGCGCCGAGGCCGAAATGAAAGGGCTCTGCGTTTTTTTGGAGCCATCTGCGCACCTGGCGCCCGCCGTAGGTGCTGTCATCGCCCTCGACGAAGGACCTGAGCGCGTAGTCGAACGCGATCGAGCTGCCCGGAGCGCAGCTGGAAATCAGAGCGAACGTCTCTCGGACCGCGGATTCGCGCAGGAAGTAGCTCACACCCTCCCAGAGCACGAACGTGCGGCGTCGGCAATCGAACCCCGCCTGCGCCAGCGCCGTGAGGAGTGACCCTGACTTGAAGTCATGCGAGACGTAGACGACGTTCGGGGCTGGCTCCAGGAGCCCTTTCCGCATGCGATCGAGTTTGACCCGTTGCGTCGCCGCGAGATCCATCTCGAACACCCTGACATGCGCGAGCAGTGTCCGAAACCGGTGCGCCCGGGTGTCGTACCCCGCTCCCAGGATCGCGACCTGCTCGACATTGCCGGCCAAGGATCCGAGCAGATGTTCATCCATGAATCGCGTCCGCGCCAGAAAGTAGCAGTACCCGCCGGGGGACAAATATTCCGTCAGGTGTCTCGAGATGGGCGATGGAAGGGCGAGGACGAGCGCGTATTTCCCCGTAACGAATTTGCGCGCCAAGTGGTCCGGGTTCGCGATGGACCGGTCCCCGCTCTTGGCGGCAACAGCCCGCAACGCCGCTACCGCCTCCGCCGATCGGATTGCGTTACGCAGCGGCTCTGGCATCGTCATAGGCATCGACGCGTTTCGCGCGCGCCATGTGCGTGACATAGGCGAGCAGAACATCGCCTTCGGCGCGTCCACCAGTGGAACCCGTGAAGGCGCAACGGGTATCCACAAGGAAGGCACTCTTGTGATAAGTGAGCCGACTCACCGACAGCTGTCCCGTGAAGCTGCTCGCGTTGATGGGCTCCCGAAATCTCGTCGTGCACTTGAGGATGAGCATGGAAGAGAGTTGATGATCCAGAAACCGCTCGATGGAGATCTTCGGCAACAGCTCCTTGCAATCCTGCGAAAGTCGTGTCGGCGTGCAAGTCCCGAATACCCCGGACTGAACCAAGTGCCCCAACGTGGCGTACGCGAGCTGGTTGAAGCAGATCAGAAACTCCACGGCGTTGAAGTGCCCGGTGCTCTGGATGTAACAGCTGCTGTCGATGCTGAAACTTCCAGACGAAGAAAACAGTGGCCGATTCGCCGGTGCCGGAGTCGACAGGCACAGGTCCGTGAGCGTGGCAGATCTCAGATACACCGTGCCGGTAGGCTGATAGGGCCTGAGAATCCGGGACAGGAAGTCCGGGGCGATTTCGTGAGCGGTGGGTTCGCCGTATTGATTCAGCATGGTTGAACGTTCTCCGGGGTCAGGCAGGGGCGCTCCGGTGCGCGAGATGCGCGGCCCCGGGATGCGTGCGCGGACAGCGGGTAGCCGTCGCGAACGATGATGCGGTAGACCAGGGTGTCCTCCTCGATCGCGGGCGCCTCGCGCCCAGGAGCGCTTGCGATCGCGAGCCGACCTGCCTTGTGCGCGAGGAAGCGATTGTCCCAAAGGATGACATCGCCCAGCGTCCATTGGAATTCCGTGATGAAACGCTGCTGCTCGACGAAGTCGAACAGGGCGGCAAGCAGCTCGTTGCCCTCGTCGGTGCCCACGCCCTCGACGCCGATCGTGAATCCTCGAGTCGCGTAGAGGACGTCCGCGCCGGTTACCGGATGGCGTATGACGGCGGGGTGGATGACCGGCGGCTGCGCCTGATGGATCATGGCCAGGATCTCCGTGAGATCCATGCCCACGTCCTGTTGCCTGACCTTGTAGCGCCACTTGCCGCTATGGACCAAACTGCGCCCGCGTATTCGCTGCTTCATCGCCTCGGGCATCTCGCGATACGCCTGTTGCATGTCGATGAACAGCGTGGTGCGGCGAGTGTTGCTGGGAACGATGCGCGGATACAGGACCGTCAGCGGTACAGGGTCCGCTAGAAACGAAGTGTCCGAGTGCCAATAGCCGCCGGTTCTCGCGACGCCGAATTCCTTACCGTCCTTCTTGACGTTGGACGATACGAAGATCAGCGGATAGCCAGGATGGTGGTAGTTGCTCTGCAGATACGGCACCGGATCGCCCAACTGCCCGGCGAGATCGCAGAACTGTTGCTCCGACAACTCCTGTCCCCGGAGGACGACGAGCTTGTGGTCGTAGACGAGCTCCTTGATCTTGGCGAGGTGATCCCTGCGTCCGGCCGAGGCGTCGAAGCTCGTGATCGTGCAGCCGAGCGTCCCGGCTGGGTTTGTGTGCACTCTCATTCTCGATCTCAAACGAGGATGTGGCGAACGAAGTCGAGCCGCGGCGGATGGATGCTGCCGCGCCAAGTCCGGAGCAAATGCTATGACCGGCGAGCGCGGGAGAATATGGCACGGTTCACAGCGTGGACGTGGACTGTGCACGCGCCGGAGTAAGCGAGGCAATCGTGTTAGGGCCGCAACCCATCGATCGGGTTCGGCGGTTAACCTCTGGGGCGCGCGGCCAGAGCGGCCATCTAGATTCGTTCCGCGCGACCTCCGCCCGGATCGACCCGAGACCGGTTCGCTTCCGTACCTTATAATTTACAAAACGGAATCGCCGAACGCGGAGCGGCCGTGTGTGGCCCTGGGTAGGGAACTGCTCGCGCCGTGCCTGTGACCTGCTCCTGACAAAGCATCGGAGTGGTTACTGACTTCGGCGGCAGAGGGTATTACGCATGTAATCGACTGCGTTTCTGTCGGGAACCTGCGGCGATAACTGGTGGCCTAAGTTAAGTTGTGCCGAGGACGTTGCCACCTCTGGAGAGTGTGATGCGGTTGAGGCGAAAGATAGGGAAGGATGGGGCCGGAGTTGGCGCGGTGCTGGTGCTGCTTTGGGCCGTCACCGGCACCGCTGCGACCTATGCTGACAGCGACGTCGTCTACGGAGGACGCTCCGACGCAGCTGGTGCTCCGCTCAAACGCGACGGCGGCAACGACCCGGGAAGCCTTCCGGGAGGCGCTGCGCTCGCCGCACAGTCGGGGAAGCTCGAGAACCAGAGCCTCTACGGTGGGGTGCGTCTGGGTAACGCCCTGGCGGTGGAAGCCGTCCAGAAGCGTCCTTTCGGCGACGCAACCAAGCCCACCGACGAGGCGATCAGCGTGGCCGGGAAGGCGAAGCTGCCCCTGACCGACACGCTATCAGTCACGGGCAAGATGGGCGTGCAGTACGCGCGCTCCGTCGCATCGTCTGGTAACCCCGGAGTAGGCGACGCCGGTGGACCCAACCCGGTGTACGGGCTCGGGCTTGCCTATCAGGCAACGGAAGCAATCGAGCTCCGCGCCGAATCGGAGCATGTCACCCCGCGTCCCGGAGATCCCAAGACGATCACCGGGGATAGCGTGCTGTTCGGGGCGCGCCTTCGCTTTTAGTCCCCCACTGCCCACGCACTCGGCGCGAGCCCAAGGACCCCTCGCTTCTCAGGGCTAGGCCGGACCTACGCGGGTATCGATCGACCCGCGCCTTAACAGCGCGGGCGCCGTTCACGTCCGCGGGCGATAGTCTGCGCGGAGGCAACGGCTCACCGGGTTCCTGCTGCGGCCGGTTGGGCAACCGGCGTTGGTGGGCGGGATGCGGCAGCCCTCAACCGAGCTTCCCGCTCAGCAAGCTTCTGCCGCAGTTGAGGCATCGCCGCCAGCCCCGCACGCTCCCCCTCGAGAATCGCGAGGTGTCGGCTCTGGAAGTCGGTCGCGCTGAGCCTCGAGATGTCGGGCTTCACCACCACATCGGCCTCCGACAGCTCCTGGCTTGCGATCGCATTGCCCATGATCGCGAACGTCTGCAGAAGGATGCTGATCGTGTCCTCGATGCGGCCCTGGCTCGGCTTGGCCGAGATATCCGAGGCGATCACGATGTCTGCACCGAGTCGCCGAGCGGTTCCGACCGGGATGGGACTCACCAGCCCTCCGTCCACGTAGTCACGGCCTGCGATCCGCACCGGCTGGAATATACCGGGGACGGCACTCGACGCCCGCACTGCCATGCCAGTGTCGCCGCGCTGGAAGGCTACCGCTTCTCCGCTTTGAAGGTCCGTCGCGATGATGGCGATCGTGCGGTTGAGCTTTTCGAGCGGGCGCCTGTTGACGGTCTTGTCGACGAACTCCTGCAGCGCTTCGCCTTTGAGGAACCCGCGGTCCGGGACAGACCAGTCGCTGAACATGGATTCGCTCACCTCAAGCGCGACGCGCTGCAATGCGAAGCCATCGTACCCTCCGGCGTACAAGGCACCGACGACGCTGCCCGCACTCGTGGCCACAACGATGTCCGCCTGGATTCCCTGCGACTCCAGGGCCTTGATCACACCGATGTGCGCGAATCCCTTGGCTGCACCTCCACCGAGGACCAATGCGATCTTCGGAGGTGGGATCTTGGTCTCGGGAGCTGGTTCAGGCGGAGGAGTTGCCGGCGCCCCGGTTTGGTCGGGAGGGTGGTCCGGCTTGGTTGCCCGATTCTGAGCACAGCCGGCGACGAGGACCAAACCGATGAGCAGCAGCGCAAGGCGCCCAGACCACCGCGCCATGCTTAGTCTGCCCGCCGCTCAACGCCCCGATGCTCGCTCACATCTGCGCTTGCAGATAGTTCTGCAGGCCAACCTTCGAGATCAGGTCGAGTTGCGTTTCGAGCCAATCCACGTGTTCTTCCTCGCTATCGAGAATGTCCTCGAGCAACTCCCGCGTGACGAAATCGTGGACGGACTCGCAGTAGCCGATCGCCTCGCGCAGCAGCGGGATCGCCTGCATCTCCGACTGCAAGTCGGCTTTGAGCGCCTCGGGAACGTCTTCCCCGATCAGAAGCTTGTTGAGTTGCTGCAGGTTGGGCAACCCTTCGAGGAAGAGGATGCGGTTGACGAGCTTGTCGGCATGCTTCATCTCGTCGACTGACTGCTGATATTCGTATTCATCCAACTTCTTGAGCCCCCAGTTGCGGAACATCCGGGCATGCAAAAAGTACTGGTTGATCGCGGTCAGCTCGTTGGTCAACACTCGGTTCAGATAATCGATGACCTGCCGGTCTGCTTTCATTGCGACCCCTCTGTGCGCGAAAGAGCGACTCGGCGGCATTATAGCCGCCGTCACCCGCGCGACGATCGCGGCGTCGGGCGATGCTCCCGTCGACTGCACTCGAGGAAGGCGTCCGACGCTCAAGTCGCCCGGGCAGGCCCAGGCTTGCGGGCTGCCCGGGAGACGGCTCCGCGCGGCTGTCGGTTATCGGCTCGCAACCGCTCTCTGGGAGCAATCCAAGCAGGCTACTGCGCTCGGCAGTCAAGCCGCTGCGGGCGTCTGAGCCGGGGGTGGGATCTTGAGGGTCGCGTCCAGCACGTCTGCGGCGAAGGCCTGGCAGGCACCACAGCCCGCAGCGACTCCAAGGTTGGCGCGAAGTTCGGACAATGTGCACGCGCCGGCATCGATCGCGTCGCGTAGTTGCCGCTCCGTCACGCCATTGCAGATGCAGATATACACGGGATAGGGCCAAGGATAAGCTAGCGCGAGAAGAGTAAATCAAAATGAGAATGAGTGTCAATAGCGCTAGGGCAGCGTCCAGCGCACGCAATCCGAGGGGAATCTGAGCGATCGGATCTCGTCGGTGGCCCAGAAAAGGCGAGCCTTGCGAATCTCAAATGCTTATAATTCGCATTCACGCCTATCCTGGAACTTCCTTTGGATTCAGAATGCTCCCGCGTGCGCTCGCAATGCTGATCGCGCTGTCCGTAGCTTCACAAAGCGCCCTGGCTGGCGCCGATGCGCAGCGGCCTCCGCCCACTGAGACAGTTCTCCATCTGCTCGATTACGTGAGCGTGGAGTACCCCCAGTTCGTCCGTGCCGGCGAGGTGCTGAACGCGGCGGAATACGCCGAGCAAGTGGAATTCGCCGATCAGATTGAGCAGACGGTCCGCGGGCTGCCTCCGGCCCCGCACCGTGACTCGATCTTGTCTCGGGCCGCGCAGCTGAGCGAGCTGATCAAGACGAAAGCGGATGGCGGCACCGTAAGCAGCACCGCACGGGAATTGCAGCGCAGCCTGATCTCCGCCTATCACGTCGTTGTGACCCCAAGGCAGGTTCCAGATCTCACGGACGCGGCGCAGTTGTACGCGGCTCACTGCGCCGCCTGCCATGGTCAAGAGGGCAACGGCGCGGGCCCGCAGGCCGCGCACCTGAGCCCGCCGCCGACAGACTTTCGTGACACTGCACGCCAGGACCAGCGCAGTGTCTACGCGCTGTACAGCACCGTCACGCAAGGCGTCGAAGGCACTGCGATGATCCCTTTCAGCACGCTCAGCGAAGAGCAGCGCTGGAAGCTCGCGTTCTACATCAGCCAATTCGCGTCTTCCGACGAGCTGCGTATGCGCGGAGCGGCTGCGTGGGCGGCGGGCGAAGGCCGCAGCACGGTAACGGACATGCCGGCGCTTGTCACGATGACGCCAGCTGATGCCCGTCGTCACGGCAGCGACACCGAAGCGGTTCTGGCTTACCTGCGCAGTGCTCCGGCCCAGTTAGCACCAACGCCGCGATCGCCGATCGCGTTCAGCCTCGAGACGCTCGCGAGGAGCTTGGAAGCATACCGTGGCGGCAACGCAGAGGACGCTTATCAGCTCGCGGTGACCGCGTATGTAGAGGGGTTCGAGCTGACGGAAGCCGGTCTGGACAGCCGCGATCACGTTCTGCGTACTCGCACCGAAGCGGCGATGATGGCATTCCGGAACGCCATCAAACAGGGGCGGCCAGTGGCAGAGGTGGAGCAACGGTATTCGTCGGCTATCCAACTCTTGCGCGACGCGGATGCACGCCTCTCGGAGCCTACCGCGTCTCCCACAGCCAGCTTCGTTAGCTCGCTCGTCATCATCCTCCGCGAAGGGCTGGAGGCAATTCTGGTGCTCGCGGCGATGGCGGCCTTTTTGGTGCGCACCGGCCGGCGCGACGGACTGCCGTGGCTCCACGCGGGATGGGTGGTTGCGCTGCTGCTGGGCGGACTCACCTGGGTCGTCTCCACCCGGGTAATCGCCATCAGCGGGGCCCATCGCGAAGTCACCGAGGGGGTGACGGCGCTCATCTCGGCGGGTTTGCTGCTCTACGTCGGATTCTGGCTGCACAGCAGGGCCAACGCGGTCCGTTGGAGCGAGTTCATCCGCAGCCAGATGACATCGGCGTTAGGGCGAGGGACGCTGTTGTGGGTTGCCCTAGTATCGTTCCTGGCCGTGTACCGAGAAGTGTTCGAGACGGTGCTGTTCTACCAGGCTCTCTGGGTACAGTCTGAGGGCGGCGCGCGAACGGCCGTGGCGGTGGGTCTCGCTGCAGGAGCGATCATCCTGGCTGCGGTCGCATGGCTCATCGCCGGATACAGCGTGCGCCTGCCGCTTGGGCTCTTCTTCCGGATCAGCTCGGCGCTGCTGGCCCTGATGGCGGTGGTATTCGCCGGTCAAGGCATCGCCGCATTGCAGGAGGCGGGGAAACTGGATGTCGCACCGCTGGATTTCCCGTCTATTCCCGTGCTCGGGATCTACCCCAGCATGCAAGGGGTTGCGTTGCAGCTGATCCTGGTGACGGTGATCATCGCGGGCTACCTGTATCTGCGCGCCGACCGGCGCAGCTAAGTAGCCCGGTCATCGTTGCACGCGTCAACGATCGGCGCAGGCCTAGTTGGGGCCGCGCCCTTCGCTGCGGATCCGGCCCTAGCCTGATCTGGCACCAGGGAGGATGCGGGCGAATACCCCGTCCTTGTCGATCAGAAGATGCTTGAAGGCCGCTGCGATGTGAACGACAACTGCGATCACCAAGACTTCCGAAGCTGCGTGGTGAACGCCCTGAAACAGATCGTACAGCGTCTTGTTCTCCGCGAAGAGCGGGCCGATCTGGAACAGCCCGAAATACTTCACGCCGTACTTCGAGAAATTGGAGCCCAGGAACCCCGCGATCGGCATCAGCACGAGCAGCGCGTACATCAGGTTGTGGTTCAATTTGGCAGCGCTGACGACCCAGCTCGCCGTGCCTGAGGGCAATGGTGGCGGATCGTGGTTCCAACGCCAGATCACTCGGATCAGCACGATCATCGCCACGGTCACACCGATGGACTTGTGCAGGTTGTAGAACGCTGCCCGTCCTGGCGTGCCCTTCGGGATATCCACCATGTACCAGCCCAGCCCAATCAGCACAAACACCCCTAGCGCCACGAGCCAGTGCAGGGTAATCGCGACGTTATCGTAACGTTTGCTGCCGTCTGCCACTTGTCTCCACCCCCGTCTCCGCAAACCGCGGTATGTTACACCGCAGAGGCAGGATGACAACCCCTGGACCGCGGCCCGATCGAGCAGAGTGAACCTCGCGCCCCTTTCGCTGCGTGAACTTGCGCTGGCTTATGCCGCGGGCGCACTGCTGCTCGTGCTCGCCACGGTGGCGATCGGAGGCTTCGGCCTCTACCTGTGGCAGCAGTCGTCTCGCGACTCGCTGCGGATCAACGCGTTGGTCGAGGAAACACAGGGCATGCGCGGCAGCCTCTATCGCCAGATGAAAGAGGTGTTCGACGCGCTGTTCCTGGACGATCCCGATGCAGCCGCGCAATACTCGCTACACCAGCGTGAAGTCGAGGCTCGGCTGTCGCAGCTGCATCAGCTCACCGTGACGCCGGCGGAGCAGCAGGCAATCGACCAGCTCGATCGCGCTTACAAAGACATCCGGGGCCATACCGATGCCCTGGTCGCGGATTGGCCTCGCTATTCCTTGGCCCAGCGACGCACTCTGTTGGAGAGCGAACTGGAGCGGGGAAGCCTGCAAAGTTACGAGTCGGCCTTCGCCGAGATCGAGCGCGAGCTCGCTCAGCAACAGCTCGCCCTGCAGCGCCGGCGTGCCACCCTTGCTTGGCTGTCCCCGGCGCTGTTATCGGTGCCGATCCTCGGTGCGCTTGCACTACTCCTCTGGTCGCGGTTCCTGTCCCGCCGAGCGGTCGTCGAGCCGGTGTACTCGGTGCAACGTGCGACGGAGATGATCAGCCGCGGGGAGCTGAACCATCGCGCGCCGGAGGTCGGGGCGCAGGAGCTCCGGCAGTTGGCGCGCTCGGTCAACCAGATGGCCCAGGACCTCGCCGACAGCCGAGCATCGTTGCTGCGCGCTGAGAAGCAGGCCACCCTGGCCGCGCTTGTCCCGGTCGTGGCACATAACATCCGCAATCCGCTGGCCAGCATACGCGCAACCGCTCAGGTGATTTCCGATCCTGTCCTTCCGGCTGAGGTTCGGGACGGGCTGAGCGGCATCATCTCGGCTACGGACCGACTGGAGCGCTGGACTCACGCACTGCTCTCCTACCTCAACCCGCTCGAGCCACAGCGCACTCTGTGCAGTTCGGCTAGTCTGATAGAAAATCTCTCGACTATGCTCCAGGCGCGGCTTGCAGAGCGATCGGTACGGCTGGATCTGTCCGGGTGGAAACGCGGCTTGGAGCTGCACGTGGATGCGCATCTGGTCGAGCAAGCGCTGCACGCGCTCGTGCTCAACGCCGTGGAAGCCACTCCCGAAGGGGGAGCGGTCGCGATGTCTGCTGAAGGAGTCGACGGCGTGATCTCAATGTACGTCGAGGACGAAGGCGGCGGGATGCCGTTCGACCCCGATCCGCGCGACCTGCGGCCCGGGCCGTCCACGAAACGCTACGGCACGGGCCTCGGCATCCCGTTTGCCGTCAAGGTCGTGGACGTTCACGGCGGAACGCTGCGCTTCGAGCCGCGCGGCGCGATCGGCACGCGCGTGGTCATCACCCTCCCAGCTTGACATGGAACCAGCTTCCGCCAAGCTTGCTTCTGCCGCACCCGACCGCGTCGCCAAGGAAGCGCGCGTGCTGATCGTGGACGACGAGAACCTGTTCGCCGCGGCGGTGCGCCGGCGCCTCGAGAAAGCGGGTTACGACTGCGCGGTGGCAGGGACGCTGGCCGAGGCGAAAGCAGAGCTAAACCGAGCTTTCGCCGACGTGGTGCTGCTCGATCTGAGGCTTCCGGATGGCAACGGGATGCAGTTCCTGGAGCAACTCCGGCGCACGCCGGACGCGGCGGCTCCGGTGATCGTGCTGACCGCATACGCGGAGATAGACGACGCCGTGCAGGCCATGAAACAGGGTGCGGCCGACTATCTCAAGAAGCCGATCGACCTGGACGAACTGCTGCTCGCGGTGGATCGCACGCTGGAGGCAACCAGGCTCCGCCACCAGCTGGACTACTCCCGCAGCCGGGACAGCCATGCCTTCGAGGATGTGCTGATGATCGGTGACAGCGCCGCGCTGAGCTCTGTTCGCGAGCGTATCGTGCGGTTCGCGCGCTTGACCAGCGTTCCGGGGGAGCCGCCACCCAACGTCCTGATATTGGGAGAAACAGGGAGCGGCAAGGACATCGCCGCGCGCCTGTTGCATCTATCCAGCGGACGCAGGAGCCGACCTTTCGTGCACGTGGACTGCGCCTCGCTGCCTCGCGAGCTGATCGAGGCCGAGCTGTTCGGCCACGAACGAGGCGCGTTTACCAATGCCGCCGGGGCTCGTGCGGGGCTGATCGAAGCAGCCGAGGACGGCACTCTGTTCCTGAACGAGGTAGCCGAGATGCCGTTGGAACTGCAGGCCAAGCTGCTCAACGCGATCGAGCGCCGTCGGGTACGGCGTCTGGGGTCGACGCGAGAGCACGCGGTCAACGCCTGCTTCATCGCTGCCACGAACCGCAAGCTTTCCGAGATGGTCGCGCAGGGCGGCTTTCGTGCCGATCTGTATTACCGCCTCAACGTGCTCACCCTCGAGATCCCGCCGCTCAGGGCGCGAGGCGACGACAAGTGGCTGCTGGCGCGCTGTTTCGTGGAGCAGACGGCACGGCGCTATCGGCTGCCGTTACCGGTCTTCGCCGAGGACGCCCGCAGCGCGATAGCGACTTACGACTGGCCTGGAAACGTGCGCGAACTGAAGCATCTGGTTGAACGCGCGGTCATGCTGTCGCAAGGCAAGGAGATCCGCGCGGCGGAGCTCGGTCTCGGCGCACCGATGGGCCTTGGCACAGGGGCAGCCGAACCCGATCCTACGGCCGGACTGACGCTGGAACAGGCCGAGCGGCGGTTGATCCAGCGCGCGCTCGACGCAACCGGTGGAAACGTGTCCGAGTCCGCACGCCGGCTGGGCGTGTCCCGGATGACCTTGCGCTATCGCATGCAGAAGCATGGCTTGAGCGGAGAGTAGCGCCGAGGCGTCCGCGCAGAGCGCGCCGCGCAGCCCAACCGACGTACCAAAGAAAAAAGCCGCCCAGAGGCGGCTTTTTCGTATTCGGATGCCTTGCGCTCAGCGGTTGTAGATGTACATCGTCACTTCGAAGCCGAAGCGCATTTCGGTGAATTCAGGCTTGGTCCACATAGCTTTGCTCCTTCGTTGGGTGGGTGTACGCGAGATCAATCCCCTACTTCCGGCGGCTATTCTGCGGTGTGGATCAAGGGGACGCCAGCGAAAATCCCTGAAATCCGCCTCATGATTTTCATGAGAATGCGCCGTTGGGGCCGGTTTTAGGGTTCGATCAGTCCGGCGCGAATGGCGATGATCGCCAATTCGGCCGAGTTGGCGGCGCCCAGCTTCTGTT
>DATJVI010000057.1:0-3904 GCA_035501875.1 Burkholderiales bacterium | reverse complement strand
GCCCAGTCCTGCGTCATGAAGGAAGGTAGGACGCGGCGCCCGTAGGTGTCGCTGGCGAGCAGCTCCCAGCTGCGCACCGCCCACCAGTGCAGAGCACTGACGGCGTGCAGTACTTCCGCATTGTGATCCGAATCCGTGACGAGACCATCCAGCGCCTGAGTGCCGCCGTTCGCGCACTGCCAGTTGCGCGCGTCGACGATGGTGCAGTCCTTCATCGATTCGAGGAAGTGGGTTCGACCGTCGCTAGAGCGTACCAGGGCGGAGACAGAGCGCGACTGCGGCTCGACGGCGAAGGTCTCGCGCTCCACCGCATGGTTGGAAGCGTTGAGCCAGTATGCGGTAAGGATCTTGTCCGACGGGAAACACCACTGCGCGACGACTAGGGCGCCGATGACGCTGACGATGACCGACGTGGTTTTCACGACTCCGACTCCTTACGCTTCGCGGGGCGAGTCTGCGCAGAGGTTGCAGCACGGCTGCCAGCCAGACGAATGTGCGCGTGGATTTACCGCGGCACGAGTCACCGGCGCCCGACGGGGCGGTAACTCGCAATCCAATGCTTGACCTAATAAGGCTACTAGCGCCGGCCCCCCGCGTATGTGACGCAGTTCCATACGCCGAAGATCGGCTGCGGGTATGGGCGGTTGACGAGACGGCGATGGTCAGCAGTGTATCAGAGTGGCGACACAACAATGCGCGTCGACGGTGACGTCAAAGATCTAAGGCGCTGTCGTGACGGGGCGCAATTGAAGATGTGACAAGGTTGCCGGGGGGGCGGGTCTGCGCGCTCCCCCGAAAGCTGGCGGCGCAGGAAATTCCTGCATGGCGACGACGCGGCACGAGCCGTACCGCGCGCCACTTTGCCGCGATCGCAGGTCGCGGCACTTGTGTTCAAATCGTTAATCGTGCGGCGTGTTCTTCACCTGGTCCTTACAGGTTTTCTTCATGTCGTGTTTCGACATCCCGGGGTTGTTGGCCCGCTGCTGCGCCATGCAGTCGTCCACCCGGGCCTTCTGATCGGATTTGCTGGCTGCGTTGCGGCAACTCCCGGCATGGCGATCATGATCAAACCAAATGCTCCGGTTACTCGGTTCACGTCAACCTCCTGTCGATGAAACCAACGAAGCCAAGGTTAGAACTGCCCTGCGATCGGAAAGGATCCGCTGATCGCCGCGTACGCGCGTCGGCGACCGCCTACCCTCGGAACGGGGGCGTTGCTGAGCACGCGCTCTCGTATTGAGTTGCGACCCGAGGACGGGCGGGAGATTGGCGTTGCGAAGGCCCGCTGCTTCGCGGGCCCCCGCAAATGGCTCTCAAGGCTCGACCCGGCTCGCGATCGACTCCAGAGCCGCTGAGCTCAGGCGGCCGGTGCCCCGCGCTGCATGTCGCACGCTCTTGGCGGCGGAGCGTGCTCCGCGTGCGACGACCCGCCGTCCTGCGTGTGCCGCGCTTTGGGCTCCGACCAAGGCCAGATCCTTGGCCAGACGACCGGCACTGGCAAGCACGCGCGTGGCTGCGGCGCGTACCGTCGGCGTCTTAGCCCGCCGGCGATTCGCTCTGACGTCAGCGGCGCCCACACGGCGCTTGCCGGATGCGCCCGAAGCGTTCATGCGCCTGCTGCCAATCTTCCTGACCCTTGTCTTCCGGGGCCGACGCTGTTTCATTCTGGCCATAGACTCCTCCTGAGTTTTGGTGGTGCCGTCGCCATCAAGCGGACAATGGCGTCGGCTGTTACCGCCCTTATCCTAACAACTCATCGCGTGAGCGGGGCAGTCTCCAAACGCGACTTCGTCAGTCGGATCATCCCTACAGCCGCGGGCAGGCCGCGGTATCATCGTTCCTCGATCAATTGCGGATGCCTCTGGGTGTTAATCGCATTCGACATCTATGGGACAATCGTCGATCCGGGCGCAATCGCGGCCGTGCTCAGCCGCCGGTTCGGCGAGCGTGCGCATCTTGCGGCGCAGCTGTGGCGCGCTAAGCAGTTGGAATTCACTTTCCGTCGCGCGCTCATGCGTCGCTACGCCGACTTTGATGTCTGCACTGCGCAGGCCCTCGAACTCGTCGGCAGGCAGCTCGGGGTAGCGCTCGATGAAGCAAGCAGGGACGAGTTGCAGCGCGCCTATCTCCGTCTGCCGGCTTTTCCGGAGGCCAAGCGCTCCCTGGAGACTCTCCGCGCCGGCGGCTATCGCATCGTCGCGCTGACCAACGGCACTGCGGGGTCCGTTCAGCGTTTGCTCCGTCACGCCGGCGTCGCGCCCTGCTTCGACGTCGTCCTGAGCGCGGACACGATCAGGACCTTCAAACCCGATCCGGCCGTTTACGAGCTCGCACGGCAAGCAGCGGGAGCCGCCGAGCAGCAGGTCTGGCTGGTATCGGGTAACCCGTTCGACGTGATCGGCGCCAAGGCCGCGGGGCTCAAGGCTGCGTGGGTGCGCCGCGGCAGTGCAGAGGTTTTCGATCCCTGGGAATACGCACCAGACATCACCGTTGGCGACCTCGTGGAGCTGTGCGCTACGCTACCGCAGCATTGAGTTGCTTACCCGAAAGACCGGCTGCTGATTTTCGCGAGCCTTCGGCTCACATGACCACCCCACTGGAGAAGACTCTCAAACGCGAACTCCGTATCAACGGTCGCCCCTTCACGGTGGCGATTTCCCCTGAGTCCCTGAAGCTGACTCTCAAGGGGAAGCGCAAGGGTCTGGAGCTCAAGTGGACAGACCTCGTGAGCGGGGAGGTGGCACTCGCCGTGGCGCTCAATGCGTCGGTGGGAAAGTTCAGCGCAACACCCGAGCGCGCGGCAGCGCCCGATTCGTCGCCGAAGGGGCCGACACGTGCCCGCTCGCCGAGGCGTCGCGCATAGGCACGGCGGCAATCGAGCTGCCTGGCGGTGAAATCGTCTTGGCAGAGTTACCCCGGGTATCACAAGCCACGGGCATTGGGCGGCGCGAGCTCAATATCAAGCGCGGGCGCGGGAAGACATGCTGCACGCGACGTTGACCTGGCAACTCTCGGGGGGCGGTCCTCACCTTCGCCGTCTCGAGCACCTCAGGCGCTACCTCACGGCTGCAGGCGCCGCGCGTAGAGTGACTCGAAGGCCGGCATTACCGCCTCGACGATGTCCAGGTAAGGCGCGGGCAGACTTCGGTCACGCTCGCGATAGCGTTCAAAGCCGCTCGAGCGCAGTACGGCCTCATACCAATACGGCGCCCAGACACCATCACTCGCGCGCGGGCCGGGCGCCCAGCGGAGCATCCTCGGGGTGTAGTCGATGCCGAGCTCGGCGCACAGCACGCGCAGGTGCGATTCGGGCGCCTTGAGAAACTCACCCGCGTCGATCACCGGGGGCGTCCTACCGCACGCCTCCTGCACGTAATCAAAGATCTCTAGCTGCTGCTTCACGCCGATATCTTCCGCGGTCACGCTCGGGCGGCTTCTGATATACGACAAGAGCACCTCACGCGGGTCGCGGATCAGAAACACGTGCCTGAGGGCCGCGAGCCACTCACGCCCGACGTGTGGCAGCAGATGATGTGTCATGTGCTTCTGGTACCAGATCGGCTTACCCTCCGGCACTGCTCCGGTGAGTCGGGTGGCGACCTTGCGCCAGTCGGTCTCACCCGCCGCAATGATTTCCTCGCGCCCGGGATGATCGAGCCCGGTGTAGGCGAGATAGTGGGCATACAACGGCTCGTCCGCCACGGCGCAGTCACCGCGGTTCTCCCAGGCGCGCATCATGGCGGTGGAGATGTTCCGCGGCCCCGACCACACCGCCAACCGCAGTGGCTTCATGGCAGCGACTGCGCCGCGACGTCGCGCTCGATCAGCTCGAGATAAAGCTGTTGCAGGCGCTCGACCATCGGTCCGCGGACGGCACTGATGCTGCGCCCGTCGATCTCGATCA
>DATJVI010000056.1:0-3776 GCA_035501875.1 Burkholderiales bacterium | reverse complement strand
CGCGGCACGCATCGATCAGATCGAGCGTCTCATCCACGCTCTGCATGCGGTTGACCGCGCGCTGCACCAGCGGGTCGAAGTCCTGTACCCCGAGACTCACGCGATTGAAGCCGAGCCGCACCAGCGTGCGGGCATAATCTGCCGCAACCGAGCGCGGATCGAGCTCGACGGAGAAATCGCGCTGTGCCGAGGAGCTCAGGTGGAACGCCTCACCGAGGCCGCCGACGAGGCGCTCGAGCGTCTCCGCGCCGAGAAAGTTGGGCGTGCCGCCGCCGAGGTGCAGCTGCACGACCTCGCGATCGCGAGCGAACAGCGGCCCGAGTAACGCGACTTCGCACAGCAGCCGCTCCACGTAGAGCGCGCCCTTGCCGCGATCGCGCGTGATGAGGCGCGTACAGCCGCAGTAAAAGCACGGGCTGGTGCAATAGGGCACGTGCACGTAGAGCGACAGTGCGCCGGGGCGTACGTTGCTGCGCCGCGCCTGCTCACGCAGCTGCGCGGCGCCAAAGCCGGGACGAAACTGCGGCGCGGTTGGGTAAGAGGTGTAGCGCGGACCGGCGTGATCGTAACGCTCGATGAGTGCGGCATCGAACTCGGGCACGGCCTGCATACTCGCTCCAAAAAAAGCCGCGGCCGATGACTTTCGTGTCAGGGACCGCGGCGGTCTGGGCCAGGGCCTACTGCACCTTGATCGTTGTTGGTTTCTTCGTCTCGGCCTTGGTCTTGGGCACGTGTATGGTCAGTACACCGTCTTTCGATTCGGCGCTGATGGCGGCACTGTCGACCGACTCAGGGAGAGCGAAGCTGCGCGAGAAGCTGCCGTAAAAGGTCTCAATCTTGTGGAACCTCTCGTCCTTCTGCTCCTCCTTCTGCCGACGCTCACCGCTCAAGGTCAGCATGCCGTCCTCGACGGTGACCTTGACATCCTCCTTCTTGACCGCGGGTAACGCGGCCCTGATGAGGTATTCCTGACCGGTCTCGCTGATGTCAACGGACGGCGCCCAGTCGACATCCGACTCGGAGCTCGCGCCGAACCGCGGCCAACGACCCAAGAGACTCGGGAAACCCCTGAACATATCGTCCATCGCCCCAAACGGTTCCCAGCGGATAAGAGCCATACTTTCCTCCTCTTCAAGTTTTCCCTTACAACCTAACGGTACGCCCGCCATTGGTGCGGCAACATTCGCATCAATGCGTATCGAACGCGGGACCCGGGAGCCTTGAACGGAACCGTTGCGGCAGAGCCTTGAACGCGGCCGCGAACTGCGGCCGCTGCTTGCGCGTAAAAGTGCGGCGTGATGCGCCGGCGACCGTCAGGCCGAAAGCAACGTCTTGAGCAGTGCGAGCAGCCGCTCAGCGTCGATGGGCTTGCTCACCACGTGTACGCTGTCGTCGGCCTTCAGGCCGCGGACCGTGGAGGACGTGTCTCCTGTGATTAACACTATCGGCAATTCGCGGCCCAGGGCCGCACGCACCTCGGCGATCACCTGCATCCCCGTATCGCCGTCGCGCAGGTGATAATCGGTCACCAGCAACGCGATGCCCGGATCACCACGGGCGCGCGCCACGGCCTCGGAACGCGAGGAAGCGGTCAAGACACGGTAGCCCTCAACCTTGAGCAGCAGCGCGGTCGCGCCGCGCACACCGGGGTCATCGTCAACGAGAAGCACCAGCGGAGCTCTCGCGGGGGCACGCCGCACGTCGCGAATCGTCGCCGCGGGCACCGCCTCGGCCGCCGCGCTGCCGCCGCGCGGCAGCTCGAGCGTGAACGTCGTGCCACGCCCGAGCTCGGAGGTTACCGTAATTTTGAGTCCGAGAAGCGCCACTACGCGGCGGACAATGCTCAGCCCGAGTCCGTAGCCCTCGCGCGTCGTGTTGCTCGCGACGCCGACCTGATAGAACTCCTCGTATATGTGCTCGATCTGGTCCGCGGCGATGCCGACACCGGTGTCCGCCACGGCAATCTGCACCGTGTGCGGGCCGGCCACGCAGCGCAGCTCCACCGCGCCGCGTGCGGTGTATTTCACGGCATTGGAGAGAAGGTTGCGCAGGATCTGGCCGACCAGCGCGCGATCGGAGTGTGCGCTGGCAGCAGTGGGAGCGGCGCGCAGCTCGAGCCCCTTGCCCGAGGCGAGGCCGGAGAACTCGCGGCGCATCTCCTCGAAGAGCGCATTCACGGGGAAGTCGTGGGGATCGGGACGGATGGCGCCGGACTCGAGCTTGCTGATGTCGAGCAGCGCATTCAGCAGACGCGACATGGCGCTGATCGCCTGATCCTGGTGTGCGAGTGCCTCCACCGCGTCGGGATCCACAACCAGGCGGCGCAGGGCACCGTTCAGCAACGCGAGCGTCTGTAGCGGCTGGCGCAGATCATGGCTCGCCGTCGCGAGGAACCGACTCTTGGCCTGATTGGCCCGATCGGCAGCCTCCCGTGCCTCGATAAGCTCCAAGCCGTATCGGCGTCGCTCAGTCGCGTCGCGCAGTGCCGCGACCGTAAGGCTGCGAGCGCCCTCGGCGTGGATCGGGCTCAGGCTGATCTCGACCGGCACCTCGGTGCCATCCTTGCGCAGCGCATAGAGATCGAGCCCCGTCCCCATAGGCCTCACGCTCGGCCGCTCGGCGTAGTGCGCACGGTGCGTCACATGGCGCGCGCGCAGCCGTTCCGGGAGGAGCAGCTCGAGGCTCTGGCCGATCAGCGCGGCAGGGTCGTAACCGAGCAGGGTACGCACTTGTGAGTTTGCGTAACGGATGCATCCCGAGGGATCGGCGATCACGATGGCATCGGGGGCGGAATCCAACGCTTCCGCCAGGAAGCCGGCAGTGAAAACGTCCAGGTGTGCCGCAGCTGGTAACACGTGCTCGGGGAACCTCCACCCCAGGGACCGGGCATCCGCCTACCCAGACTACATCACACCACACCCGTGGTTAAGGACATATCTCGCCCCGGTGGCTCGCACCGCTCAGGAGGTCGCCGGTGCCGACTCCAGGTCCATAGCCATGCGCACCAGCTGTGCCAGTGAGGCGGCCCCGGTCTTCTCCATGACCCGCGCGCGGTGAATCTCGACGGTACGCTGACTGACACCGAGGTCGGCGGCCATCACCTTGTTCGGCTTGCCTCGCGTCATGAGCGTGAGCACCTCGCGCTCGCGGGGGGTCAGCGTCGCGAAACGCTCGCGGATGCGGTCGTGCTGCGTGAGCGCGGCGCGGTTGCGGGCATCGCGCTCCAGCGCGCGTTGAATGCGATCGATGAGATCCTGATCACGGAACGGCTTCTGCAGAAAATCGAATGCCCCGTGCTGCATGGCTTCCACGGCCATCGGGATATCGCCGTGACCGGTGATGAAGATCACCGGGATGATGGCGCCGCGCAAGTTGAGCTGTTGCTGCAGCTCGAGGCCACTCATGCCGGGCATGCGCACGTCGAGCACGACGCAGCCCGGCTGCCGCGGCCGGTAAGTCTCGAGAAATTCGCGCGCCGATGACAATGTGCGCGCCGTAAGTCCGACCGACTTCAGCAGGAAGCGCAGCGAATTGCGTACTCCCTCGTCGTCATCGACGACATAGATGGTGGGGGCTGGCTCTTGCATGGTCAGGCGGCAGGCTGCGCTGGGAGGAGGATATGGAAACTGGCGCCGGCCGGTCGATTCGGTCGGTAGCCGACCGAGCCGCCGTGCAGACGCGCGATGGTGTTGCTGATCGCGAGGCCCATGCCGGTGCCACTCTCCTTGGTAGAGAAGAACGGATCGAACAGGCGTGACATGGCCTCGGAGGTCGGC
>DATJVI010000055.1:0-3182 GCA_035501875.1 Burkholderiales bacterium | reverse complement strand
CTTGGGCGCGTCTGGCTCGGGAGCCGCGGTCGTCTGGTGGGGCAAGACCGGCACCACCACCGTGTCCCCGCGAATGTCTGCGTCTATCGTGAGGATGTCTACCGGGTAGGCGAGCGTGCCGGTCACGTCCACGCGGCTCTGTCCACTGGACACCGTGGCGGATTTGATCAGCAATTGCTTCTCCCGAGCCTCCAGATTCAACTGCTCGATGGTCAGGGGAACGGGGAGCTCGCGCGGCGCAAGCTGGATACCCGTGCCTTGCACAGACCCCGATCCCGTGGTGGTCTCGGGATGTTTCCAGTCGCCCTCGACAGCGAGGTTGCCCTGCAACTGACCGCCGGAGACTGGCGGGACCATGAACATATGCTCGATGCTGGAGCCGGCCAGCCGCCCCTTGAAGACGGCGCGGAAATGCGTATCGACTAGACGGGCGCGGAGAGTCGCATCGGAGGCTTCGTCGCGTACGGCGAGATTCTCGACCTCCACCCCTTTGGGCGTGGTGTGCACGGAAAAGCCGATGACCGGACCGCCGGCGACGTTCACGCTTCCGTCCGCGGTGACGCCCTTGCTCTTGCTCCACTCTGTGCTGGCGCGGGAGACCACGAGCCCACCGCGCAGCCGGAGGTCCTCCGGGATCCCCGCGCGGCCGTATACCCACTTCTGCGCCTCGAGCCCCACCGTGCCGGTTGCGCTCGCCTTGACGTTGCCAATGCCCTGACGGTAGCCGTCCGTACGGCCGGAGAGCTTGAGTTGCGCATCGAGCGCGGATGCGTTGATATCGTTCGCGCTGATGCTCTGCTCCGAAACCTCGATGACGCCGCCCTCGAATCGTGCCGGCGGGGCGTAGCGTGGCGCGTCGATGACAATCGCCTGCGGCGTCGCGCGTAGCTGGAAGCGCAACCGGTCGGGAAAGGTCAACGGCATCTCCAGCGCTGAGATGGACAGCACCAAGCTGCCCGACACCGTCTTCACACCCTCGAGCTGCTTTGCAAGCTCCGGCTGCGTTACCGCCCAGCGAAACAGCTCCTCCAGCGCGAGCGACACCGATCCCTGTTGCGCGCTCAACAGGTTTGGCGCGCTCAGGCCCAGTGTCGCGCTCACTCCGGTGAACGTGGATAGTCCGATCGCCCCGTCCACGCCCTGCACCGACAGGGCATCACCCGTGAACGTCACCGCGCCGCGCGCGATGCGAATCGGGAACGGCACCGGTGCATAACGCGCCGATGCCTGGACGCCCGATGCCTCGACTCGGACGGTCACATTGTTTGTATTTCCGCCCAGGATGATGCGCGCGACCGCGCTGCCCTGGAGCTGACTCACCTGGTTAAGCTGCTTCTGACTCTGCGGGTCCGAGAGGATGAGCTTGATCAGCGCGAACGCCTCGGGCAGGTCCGCCGCGACGGTAAAGTCGGCGTGCAGGGGCGGCACATCGGCGTTGAGGTCCATGACCATACTGCCGTCTCGCGCGCTGGACTTGGTTAGCTTCGCCTGCGCGTTCTGCACGTGCAAGATGCCTTTCTCGAGCGAAGCGACCGCGCTCACCTCATGCGGCTTGAGGTTGTAGAAGCCGGGGATGGTTAGGGCACCGTTGTCCACGGCGCCGGTGATGTGCATCGCCTGCAGATCGAACAGATCTGCCAGCGACGCGGCCTGCGTCCTGAACTTGGCGGTCGTGACCGTGCCGCTCGCGAGGATCACCGGCAGCGGCTGCAGCCAAGGGACCACGGGGGCCAGGCCGTTCGCCACGGCCTGCAGATCACTCAGCTCCACGCCGCTCGTTTCGCTCTCCAGGACGTAGCCGGCGGCCTCGGTCTTCGACAATGTCGCACGCACGGCGAGGCGCGGAGACTCCACAGTGAGCCGGCGCAGAGTGAGCTCCACGTCCGCACCTTTGGTCTGCGCGGCTACCTCGATCGCCGGACCCACCAATTCCAAATGACCGTTCCCGAATTGCAGGGCGACTTTCGGTACGGTGACGTTCGCCTGGGCCTGCGCGTCCGTGAGCCCATGCATGCGCCAGCTCAGCTTGGCGCTCGCGCTCGCCTCCTGCACCGGCCAGCCCTCCTGCACCCCGAGGATCGGGCCCAAGCGCGCAACCTGCAAATCGGAGACCTGCAAGCTGCCGTCCCCGCTGAGGTCCTTGGACGCGGCCCGCAGCTCGGCGTCGAACTTGTCCAGCACGTTTGAGCGGAACGAGACCTTGGCCGCGATCATGCTCGCCGTGACGTCGGCATGCACGTCCAACCGCTCCACGAGCAACGGCGGACGCTGGCCGATGCGCAGTTCTACCCGGCCCCCGTCGATTTCGGCGGCGAGGCCAGGGACGGTGGCTTCGATCTGCTCCAGCACGCCGCGCGCGCTTGCCTCGACGTCCTTCAACGAGAAGGGTTTCGACGGCGTCGGTGGGCTGGGTTTGGGCTCCTCGAGCTGAACGCGCACCTGCGGAGCGATGATCCGCACTCTGTGCGGGTACACGTTACCGAGAAGCAGGGGCAGAAGCCGGATGTCCACAGCGACCAACTGCGCCTCGACCTCCAGCGTGCCGGGCAGAGAGAAGCGGACCCGGGACAACTCAGCGCCGGGAAGCGGCAGGAAGTGCAGACCGAGGCGGTCGAACTGTACCTTCCCGCCGGTAGCGTTCGCGACGATCCGCACCACCTCGCTCTTGACCTGACCCTGGTTGATCCAGAGCGGCGCCGAGAGCAGCAGTGCAAACACCAGCAGGATCGGCGTCACGAGCGCGATGACGAGCCAGCGCAGCCATCTCCGCCTAGCCCTTTGAGGGCCGAGCGAAGACTGCCGCGGCCGGAAGAATGCAAGGCCCGATGCCAGGCGATCTCGAATCGTCATGGGCGGGTCGGCGAGCTCATACGATCTGGTCGTGGCAGCTGCTTTGGCTCGACAGTCGAGTGCAGATCATTGTTCTAGCCGGAAGTGGATCCGGTGCCACGCTTGGCCTGGATCATCCCGGCTGCATGCGAGGCACCCGCACGCAACCGCCGCCAGACTGGGCGCCCAGATTCTACCTTGTGTGCCCGACTCGGGCGCAGCCCCTACTCGCGGCTGCGTGCTGTGGCGTGCCAAGCCGATGTCGGCTATATTCCTCGGCAGCTCGTTCGCCAGGCCGGACGAGGGCTAGAACGATAATGCGCCGCGCGGTGACCGACCGTGCCGGATCGCCC
>DATJVI010000054.1:0-19645 GCA_035501875.1 Burkholderiales bacterium | reverse complement strand
AGCCCATCGTATTGCTTGACCGCTGTGGTGTTGACCAGGTGCACTGTGAACCCGGCATCCTGCAGACCGTCGACCAGCCAGTACCAGTTGTACGTCGACTCCACCGCCACGCCGCACAACGTGCCCTCGCACGCGCGCAGCGCTGCCATGATCGTGTCCAGATCGTTCGGTAGCCGCTCGCATAGACCGTTCGATCTGCTCCATCCAGCACCGTCACGACGCTGTTGTTTGAACGCAAGTCGATCTCCGCATACAGTTCCACTTCGGCCTCCCTTCCGCGTGATCCATCGGTTGAGTCGCAACCCAACGATAGGTCCGCGATCGGAGGCCGTCTCGCGCGGCTAGATGATCATCAACTCAACGCCACCAAAAACAGTTGCTGCCAACACGTTCAAGACGTCAATAACAAACCGAAATATGACAACCTGGCGCACCAACACATCCAGCGCTTCGACACCAGGCGTGAAAGGTCCATCGCTGACTGTTTGAGCCGCCGTGGTTCAAAGCCTTTGCCGAGGGAAAACGGGCTTTGAGGCGACCTCGACGACGAGCACTCGGGGAGTTCGTCCTCCGCTCGCTGCTAAACCGGACGATAAAAGGTGGAAACCGCCTTTGCAGACGTAGAGCATGATGCCGTCGACGGCTGCAGTACGGCGGTACCAGCCATTGGGCTCGCCTATGCCGCAGGCGAGTCCTTTGGCCAAGAGGAGAACTTGGAGGCCGCACAGCAAACGGACATTGAGTTGGTGGTCGTCGACGAGAACGGCAGCAAGCAACCGCGGCTCTTAACGCCGCTCGAGGGTTGAACCCAGCCGTCGCGACAGCAGCGCGTGCGCCCAATCCATGAAGGCTTGCACGCGCGCCGTGCGCTTGCGTGTGGTCGGCGTCACCAGGTGCAGGGGCAACGAAGGCGATTGCCAACCCGGTAGTACTGGAACGAGAGCGCCACTGGTCAGGTAGTGGCTGGCCACGAACTCCGCCAGCTGGATGATGCCTAGTCCCTCGAGGCCGGCACTCAGCGCGGCCGCGCTGTCGGTCGTGACGAAGCGTGCCGGCACGCCCAGCTCGACGGTCCTGCCGTCGCGCATCAACTGCAAAGGCCGCACCTTGCCCGTGGATGCGAGCACGAAGCCGATCTGATGGTGGCGTGCCAGGTCCTCGGGCCTGTCGGGCGACCCGTGATCGTCCATGTAGCGTGGCGCTGCGCAGAGGACGAACCGCAGGTCGCCCACGCGACGGGCAGCCAGCCGTGAGTCCGCCAGCGCGCCGCCCCGCAGGACGCAGTCGATCCCTTCCCGGATCAGGTCCACGGACCGGTCGGAGCAGCCGAGTTCGACTGTGATCTTCGGATGGCGCTCGAGAAAGCTGCGGATCTCGGGTGCGAACACCAGGCGGCCCATTGCCACCGGCACATTGACGCGGAGGTGGCCCGCCGGCGCGCTGGTGCCCTTGCGCAGCTGCGTCTCCACCTCGTCGATCTGCTGCAGGATCGCGCAGGCGTGCTGGTAGTACGCCATCCCCTCGTCCGTCGGCGCGACCGATCGGGTGGTACGGGTGAGCAAGCGCGCGCCGAGCTGGTCCTCGAGCTGCCGGATCTGCTGGCTGAGGGTGGCCTTGTGCTGGTTCAGCTGCCGGGCCGCCTTGGTGTAGCTGCCGCTGTCTACGATCTGCACGTAGGCACGCATCGCATCGAAGCGATCCATCGCGCGACTCCAGTGGGGGCGATCAGTCATTGTCTCTGACTTGCAAACAGTGTGTCGACGGTCGGCCGGCTATGCGCACGAGAGCGCGGTGCGTAGAGTTCGCTTCACTGTCAATCCCTTGGAGACAACCCGTGCTGAACCTGCGCCCGCTCGATCCCGTCGTCCCCATCGAGCGACAGCTCGACGCCCCGGCTACACCGGTCGTTCTGGTCAACATCTTCACCGTGGCGGAGGCTGACATTCCCGCGCTGCTGGCCGCTTGGGAGAACGACGCCAATTGGATGAAGCGTCAACCTGGCTTCATCTCCACGCAGCTGCATCGCGCCATCGGCGGCAGTTGCATGTTCCTGAACTACGCGGTGTGGGATTCGGTAAACCAGTTCCGGGCCGCGTTCACACACCCCGACTTCCAGAACGCGCTGGGCGCCTACCCCTCGAGCGTCGTCGCGCAGCCACACCTGTTCAGCAAGGTCGCGGTGCCGAACCTCTGCGTGGCCTGAACGCGCGCCTGAAAGGAACCACCGTGCCCAAGCGTGCTCACCTCGTCGCGGGGGTACTGGCTCTCCTGTGCATCGCAACCTTCTTCCTATCTACTGTCGTCGTCGAGCTGTTCGGCCCGCCCGCTTCGGTTGCGCGATTGAAGTCGCTCATCGTGACGCCCGGATTGTGGATCCTGCTCCCGGCCGTGGCGGCGGCCGGCGGCAGCGGCATCTTCCTGTCCAAGTCGCGCCACGGCAGACTGGTGGATGCGAAGAAAAAGCGCATGCCCTTCATCGCCGCCAATGGGCTGCTCGTGCTCGTGCCGTGCGCGATACTCCTGAACCGCTGGGCCGCAGCGGGTACATTCGACACAGACTTCTATGTGGTGCAGGCAATTGAGCTGCTGGCGGGCGCGACCAACCTGATGTTGATGGGGCTCAATGTTCGCGATGGCCTGCGCATGGCCGGCCGGCTTCGCGCCGCACCGCCTAGAACACGAACGTTTTGACTCGGCGAGTCGTAGCGTCCGTCGCGGTCACTATCCGCAGCGGTGTTGCGGCCCCGGCGACCGGCACTTGCAAGTCAATAGCCCCGTCGCGCCCGCAGGCTCCGGAGAGCGGACAGTAGAAGCGTCTGATTTGGATCCGGGCTTCGCCGGGGACGAGTTGAAGGACCGACGTCCCTTCGGCGACATTCGCGAGACCGCGTGGCGCGCTCGACACGGACATCGCGGCAGTCACGCCAATTGGCTGCACACGTTCGACCACAGTTCCCAGGCCTCTGGAATGTCTTCGAGAGCGGTCTGAACCATCACCAACCTGGACTTGGGATCAACACATAACCGCTGCCCGTTCTGACCCACGAGCGCAAACTGTCGCCTGTCGCCCGGCAGCAACCAGAGGAGATAGCCGTACCCGAATTTCATCGAATGACCGGGGGCGAGATATTCCTCCGAAGACCGCACTGTCGTCGCGTCGTACAACCACCGTGCCGGAATGAGTTGCGTCCCGCCCCACGCGCCGTCACAGGCCAGGAGCCGCCCCAGGTGCGCATAGTCGCGCAGTGCGGCACTGAATCCGAAATGCCCGACCTCCAGGCCCTCGGCATCCACCAGCCAGGTGGCGTCCGCTTCGGTGCCGAGGGGCAACCACAGCTTCTCGTGCAGATAGTCTGACAGCGGCCGACCCAGCACTGCGTGCAGCACCACCGCCAGCACATCGGGTTCGATACTCGCGTACCGGTATCTCGTGCCTGGCGGCGCGATGCGTCGATCGAACTGCCTAATGCTCTTGACGGTGCCCTTCTTCCCGAACAGTCCCGAGCCCAGCACCATGTCCCGCCACAAGACCGTGAGGTCGTGGCCGCCGTCGCGCTCTTCGCCGAAATCGACGCCGGACGACATGTGCAGAAGGGCGCGTACCGGCGTACGGCCGTACTCGCTGCCCTTCAGGCCGGGAACGTACGTTCCCGCTACATCGTCGAGCGATCGCAAGGCGCCGTCGGCGACGGCGAGTCCCACCAGCAGGCCGGTAATGGACTTGGTCATGGATTGCCCGAGCAGTCGATCGCTTCCGGTCCTGCCGTACTGGTACCGCTCGAAGAGGATCCGGTCGTCCTTTGCGATGAGCAACCCGGTCACCGGCCTGCGCGAAAGGTAGTCCGTCAACGAGGTCGGCCTTAATGCATGAACGTACGGCAACTCGATGTCCGACCGGGAGAAGGTCGACGGCATCGCGGAGCACCGGATCCGTCGTGTCTCATAGATTTCATCGAGATGACTGAACGCTCCGACACGGTCCTCCGGGGCCCACGGGTTGCCCTGCGCAACCGCCCTCCGTCGCTCCGGGACCGCGTAGCCGCTGCCTTCGCCATAGCGCATGGAGTTGGGCCCGCCGTGTACGAAGGTCGGACCCGGCGGAGCATCTGTCCCGGACGCGGAATCGACGGCGAGGTGAGCGGCCTCCTTGCGCGGACCCGCCCGCTCCTCGGCCGCCTGCGCTGATTTCGATCTCGGCGCGATGGATGCCGCGAGCCCGATCAGAAAGTCGCGACGCGAAGCGCCATGAGGAGCCATCGAGCCAGCATACCGTCGCGTCGGATTCCTCGGAATCCGACGCTTACAGGCGTTCGCTATGCAGCGGTTGCGGTCCTTCGACGCCTCAGCCTGAAGTCACGGTCTCACGCACATTGCAGTCGTCCAGGCGCCTGAGACGCCCGACATCGGCAGGCCGGTTTCAAGGTACTGCACTCGTTGCGCGTCGCCGGTGCAGCGCGACGCAAGACGTAAGCTTGCGGCGGAGGTTCGATGTTCGATCACCGCCGATAGGACCGGAGCAGATGGCCGGGCGACTGTCTGCTGCTCACGGCGCCGAACCCACGCACCGACCCTCGGCAGAAGATCGAGTTCACGCAATTCCTGCCGCAAAGCCGAAGTTCGGATGTCTTGCGCACCAGTGGAATTAGGAGCCTCATTTCAGCCTGACGACGACCTTTCCCTTCGCGCGCCCGGCCTCGACGTAGGCCAGGGCCTCGTTGGTCGACGCGAACGGAAACACCCGATCGATCACGGGGCGGATGGCCCCGGCATCGATGAGCCGGGTGATCTCGCGCAATTGGCTCCCACTCGCCTTCATGAAGAGGAATGAGTAGCCCACGCCCAATCGCTGCGCCTTCCGCCGCAAGCGCGAGCTCAGCAGCCGCATCACCAGTCTCACGAACCCGGGTGCCGCGATCTCGCGTCCGAACTGCGGGTCGGGCGGCCCGGAGATGGAGATGAGCTTGCCGCCACGCTTGAGGATGCGAAGAGACTTTTCGAGTGTCTTGCCGTCCTGGCTGTTCAGCACCACGTCGTAGTCGCGAAGCACATCCTCGAAGTCCTGCGTCTTGTAGTCGATGACGACGTCCGCACCCAGGCCCTTCACGAGCGCGAGATTGGCCGTGCTCGTCGTCGTGGCGACCGTCGCACCCAGATGCCTGGCCAATTGGATCGCGAAGGTGCCCACGCCGCCCGAGCCGGCCTGGATGAACACGTTCTGTCCCTTCTTCAGGCCGGCCTTCTCGACGAGCGCCTGCCATGCCGTCAGCCCCACCAGCGGAATCGAAGCGGCTTCCTCCATCGTCAGGCCCTTGGGCTTGAGCGCAAGCGACTCCTCCTTGACCGGGACGAATTCAGCGAACGTGCCGATCCGGAAATCATCCGCCCGCCCGTAGACCTCATCACCTGGCTTGAACTGTCGCACGCGCGTGCCCACCTTGACGACGACGCCTGCCACGTCGTGACCGAGGATGAGAGGCAGGCGATAGGGCAGGATGAGCTTGAACTCGCCGCCCCGAATCTTGGCGTCCAGCAGGTTCACGCCGGCGGCATGGACCTCGACCAGGACCTCGTCTTCATGGGGCTCCGGGGTTGGCATGTCCGCCAAGCGCAGAGCGGCTTGCTTCTGATAGCGATCGACGACGAATGCCTTCATGACTTCGCCGCCGGCGTCGCATCGAGCCGCAGATCCCTTCGAATCCCGGCATCCATCAGTCCGGCAGGCGCAAATCTGCGCAGCCATGTCAGCCGGCCAGCGAGCCCGCCAGCTGTGTAGCGGAGTCGCGGGCGAACCGCACTGGCGGCCTTCAGCACGATCTCGGCCACGACGCCCGGCTGGTCTGCAGTGGCCATCACTTCCTTCACGCGCTGGCTGACGGCGGCGCGAGCTTCGCGATACGCATCGAGCTTGGCGTCGGGCTCCAGGAAGTTCGCGTCGAACGGCGTGTTCGTGTAAGCGGGCTCGATGACCGAGACCCGGATGCCCCTTGTGCGCAACTCATGGTCGAGCGACTCGGAATAGCCTTCGATCGCGTGCTTCGTCGCGGCGTAGAGCGCGCCGTACGGCATGGGCAGCAGACCAAGCACCGAGCCGATGTTGATGATGCGCCCGGCGCCCTGCTTGCGCATGTGCGGGAGGACGGCGCGCGTCATTCGGACGATCCCGAAGAAGTTGGTATCGAAGATCGACTGGGCCTGCTCGATCGAGCTTTCTTCGGCGCCGGCAGGAGCGACCCCGAAGCCGGCGTTGTTGACGAGGAGGTCGATACGCCCCTCCCGCTGCATCAACTGCGTGACAGCATCGGCGACGGAGGCATCGCTGGTCACGTCCAGGCGCAGCATCTCGAACGATCGCCCGCTGGCACCGCCGCCGCGTCGACTCGTGCCGTAAACCGTGTAGCCAGTGTTTGTCAGCCGCTCCGCAGTGGCTTGCCCGATGCCCGATGAGGCACCTGTCACGAGGGCGATCTTGTTGCTCGGGTTCTTCATGTTCATGATGCTTCTCCGTCAGGTTGTGGGGATCGGGAAAGTCCTTGGCAGCAGGGGCTGAGCGACACGCCGCAGTGCTTGAGAGGCCTCTTGTGTCAGTGTCGCATGATGCTCGTCATGTCAATGGACGAACGAAAAGAGCGGTGGGCATCCAGGCTCAGCGCCAGATCGAGGTCAGATACTTGAGCGCCGCTTCGCGCAGCCTGTCCGAGAGACGGGGTTCATCGACCGCGCGAGCCAGCATCACGGCGCCCACCATGATGCAAAGCGTCACCAGCGCCCTCTCGTGGGCGCCGTGCTGCCCCCAGTCTGGCGACTGGCGGGCGAGAAGGTCGATCGTCGCCTTGATATGACGCGTCGCGACTCGACGCACTTCGGGTGACTGTCGCGAGGTCTCGGAACCCAGAGCGGCCAGGGGACAACCCGCCTCCAGTTGCTCGACGTGCTCTCTGGAGAGGTAGGCCGCGAGCATGGCTTTGAGCGCCATGCCGGGCGGTGCGCCGGCGGCAACCTCGGCTGCGCCGGCAGCTGACTCCGCGCATGCCTTTGCCGCTGCTTCGGCCAACATGGCCTCGCGTGACGCGAAGTGGGAATAGAAGGCGCCGTGCGTCAAGCCGGCCTCCTTCATGATGTCCGCAACGCCCGTACCGTCGTATCCGCTGCGACGGATGGCCCGCGCGGCTACGGACACGATGCGTTCATGCGTGGCGTCCTTGGCTGCGGCTCGGGCATTGAGTGCTGTCTTCCGGGGTCCTGTTCTTCGCATGATGTTCATCATACGACAACTTCGCCGGTGCAGCAACTGTCTCGCGGCGAGGTGGATCACGGTGTCTGCTGGACGTGCGCAGCCGCGGAGACTGGCGGTCCATGCGTGACTCGGCACGCACCGTGCGCCGGGCTGCCGACCTGACCCGATGTGGATTGGTGGCTTGAATTGGTGGCTTGATCGCGTCGGCCAGCAGGCTGGTCTGCAGCCCGAGCGTGAAGGTTCCGAAGTTGCCGCCGATGCCTCTGCTCCCTGCTCCGCAGAAACTCCGAAATACCGCTCGTTGAGCCTAGCACATACATCCTTGTGTATTGATCAGGCGCCTGCCCGAGCGGGACTACGCGCCCGCTGCCGTCGCTGCGACGAGTACTCATGATGCAGGCCGCCCAGCACTGGTTCGGCGCGCACTATGCACGCGACAGCAATCGATGCCGGGGTCCTGATTTCGCGCCGTAAGCGGATTGTCGCGGCGGGCCCGGAACACCAGAGTTCTCAGCTTGAACCAATTCGTTCGCGCGGAACCACAGCACGGGGTCTGCACGCTCAAGATCTGCGCGCTGCGGTAGCGCACCAATTGGCTGCGCTTGCGCAACAGATCACGGACCGCACGCTGCTCGCGCCGGTACCAGCAATTGACCGTGCAGGACGCCGATGTCGTTGGTTCGGCCTTGAGGCAATTTGGCGCGCACCCTTCAACTTGGCCTCTCCGATTGTCCGGTACTGGAGATCGCGCGCAAGGCGGGTCACTTGCCGCTGAGCACCTTCGACAAGCGACTTGGCAAGCTGGAAGGCGCGACCCCGTTTGTGAGTTCGTGCGAGGAGCGCCAGGTGTGCTTTGGAGGAAAGCCGTCTAACAGGAAAAGAGCGTCGAGTTGTTCGGTCGGCGCACACCAGGCGGCCTGCTCTCGCGCTTTCACCGACAGTCAGACGCTCGCTGATACGCTGGTCTGCTGGCACCGGCAGTTGATCGCGATCAAGTGGACGTTCGTGCGACGCGGAGCCGGTCGACGCCGAGTGATGCGAGCGATCGAAGCACTCGTGGTGCGCATGGCAAGCGAGAATCCGCGCTGGGGCTACACGCGCATACAGGGCGCACTTTCGGATCTCGGCCACCGGGTCGCGCGCGGGACTATTGCGAACATCGTCAAGCGCGAGGGAATCGAGCCGGCGCCGACGCGCGGGACGCGCACACCGTAGTCGGTGTTTCTGAAGGCACACTGGCGAAGTTTGGTGGCGGCTGACTTCCTGACCGTAGAGGTCTGGAAGGTGAAGGGGCTGATCACCTACTACGTATAGTTCTGGATCGAGCTGCCGACCCGAGCCGTGAGGATCGCCGGCATCACGACCAATCCTCCTGAAGCCTGGATGCTTCAGGTTGCGCGTAGCCTCTGTGATGTCGAAGACGGCGTGTTGACGCGGGGAAGGAAGCTGATCGTTGATCGAGACGCGAAGTACGATGGCAAATCGCCGACCGAGGACCGCCGTGCTCCTTGACCGGCCACTCCGAACGAGTCCCTGCAAGTCATGCGACCGACCGGAACTGGCCGACGGTTGAAGCTGAAGCAACTCAGCGAAACGGGTTGCGGATCGTCAATGTCCTGCCGATGCGCATTCGATCGTGCATGTCTTCGCTATATAGCGTCGAGCAACCGGCCGCCAACGCTGAGGACACGATAAGCGCGTCGTACCACGCTAACTGGTGTGCTTCGGCGAGCCGGCGCGCTTCGTTGTGAACCTCCAGTGTGAGCGGCTCGACCGAGCAAGCTTCCTGTACGACCGACACCGTCTCGGCGATATCCGCCCAGGTCATTTCCAGCTTGCGCCGAGCGACGGCGACGAACTCATTGAGCACCTGAACCGAAACTACGCTCTCGGCCGCCGCCAATTCCTCAGCCCGATCCGCCTTGGCTGCGTCCTCGGACAGGAGGTACAGCAGCACGTTGGTATCGAGGAAAGCGCTCATCGCGGTCGTTCGTTTGCCTCCAGCCGATCGAACCGGAAGTCTGCAGGGAGCCGCCCGCGAAACTTGCGCAGCCGTGCCAACAAATCACGCGGTGTGGGTTGCCGCGCGATTTCGACCGTACGCCGACCAACAACGTGAACCTCCACGTGCTCACCTTCCTTCAATTGCAGCGCTTCGACGACCGCCGCGGGTAGGCGAATCGCCAGGCTGTTTCCCCACTTCGCGACTTGCATTGATTCTCCACACGATGGATATACACCATCGTATTGTAGATCATCGCGTTGACCGATGCAAGCAGACCGTTCGCAGGCTTCGAGGTGAAGCTCAACGAAGAGGCGAAGCGGTCGATCGCGCCGATGGCAGCCCGGAGTTGAAGAGCGCTTCGAAGTGAATTGGAGGATGCGCTAATTGCCTCTGCGAGGTGAGGTGGCGAACTCGGGCGGAATCCGCAGCTTCCCGCCGACGCGAGGGCGGACGTCGGCTTGGTGCGCACGCAACTCGAAGAGTGCAAGCGCATCATCACTCGGTTCGCTGCGCGCGCGCAGGCAGCCCGCGTGCGGAAGCGGCTGGAGCCGCGGCGCTCGAGTGCGATTGCCCTTGGCCTCGATTGCCTCGAGGTGAGCGCGGTTTGCGCTCGGCACCGAGGGAAACGAGAGAAAGGTCGAGTCCGCCTTCGGCAGCTGATGTGCCCGCCACACTCGGCGAACACGAGTCCAATCCCGAATCGCCCGAGGAGACGCTGTTCGTCTCGCGGCTGGAATGGGAGCACATCTTTGTCCATCACCCAACCCACGATCACAGCCTCGATCGTTCTGCCGATCTGGAACATCGCGGTCAGGTTGGCAGCAGCGCTGATCGAGAGGCCGATCAGCAGCTTCACGGTCGGCACGGCGTTGCGCACCAAGACCTGCGCCTGCGCGAGATTGCCCATTGCGGTCTCCTTTTTCGAGACGCGAGCGGGCGAGAGCCAACGAATGCCGCGCGCCAGTCCGGCAGTCGAGTTTTTGCTGAAGGCGAGTTGATGTCACCGGAGTCGTCGCCCGCCGCGACGTCACTGGAAATCGCCAGGCCGGTCTCCGGGCTCGCGAGATTTGCCGCGCCACCTTCCCGGTTCGTCACCAGTGGCGCGTTGGCGCGGCGAGTTGAGCGGCCTCACGCTGCACTGGCGGCACGCGACACCTGGTGTCTGTTGCGGCTTTCCTCGCGTGATCGGCGTGGACTGTCGCTGGAGCTCGTCGCACTGCTTCGCCCGCGCCTGCATCGGCTCGCGGCGCCAGTCGAAGAGATCGGCGCAACGATTCATGCTCGGATAGGTCGGGCGGTCGCTTACGTCTGCGGAGGAGCTGCATCACAGTTCTGACCTCGGCGGACAATTTCGACTTGACAATCGACGTCGACAGGCAGTTGTTGCGCCTCGCGGCGCGATGCCATAATCAATTCGAGTTCGCTCAGGCTCACGATGGCGCGCAGCATCTCGCACAAGCGCTTGCGAATCTCGCTCAGGATCGTTTGAAAGCGCGGCTGCGACCGCACCGCCGTGAATGCCCGGTCGGTGGCAAGCATCAGTAGCGACGCGTCGCGCGCGCGCAAAGCTTGCTCGAGCAGCGTGCATCACGGCGTCGACGTCGCGCTCTGAAAAGGAGACAGCGGAGCCACGCTCTGCGCCGAGCGCAGCTGTTGCAGGGCTGCGTCGAAGCGACCCTTCGCGCCGGTCTGCGCTTCTCCAATGTCATGGAGACCTGGGAGTATGAGCATTTTCCGGCCTTCGAGAAGAATCCGGCCGGGCGCAAGTTCAACTTTTTAGGATACCTCGACCCACGTGACAGCGCTCTGGCGATTCGTCGCGCGCTCAGCTCGTCGTTGATGGGTGCGCACGCGTTCGTGATCGCGAGCGAGGACTCGGTAATGACGCGGCCGACAAAGCAACTCTTGCAAGGGTTCTTCCCGCAGGTGTCCTATATGTCCGGAAAGCACGCCAACGCGTCGCTGCTGTCGATCGAACGGGCCCGGCGCGTGTTCGGGTTCGCGCCCCGATACACGTGGCACCGGGTGTAGGTCGATCCGCGGTCGCCTGTGCTTGACGGTCGAGCCACCCGCGCGAATAGCTCAAGCGAGTGCCGGCGCACAGTGGCCCACTGACGAGGGCCAGCGGATCGACCGGATCCGCCCAATTCGCTATGACAGCGGAAGGTCGGTCCTCGATCTCCCTCGCTGAGCGTCAGTGATGGTTGGAAAGTGCCTCACACGCGACCGGCGGGCTGATCCGGATCGCCGCGGCACGCGAAACGCCATCGACGGGCGGCGCGAGAGAGACGGTCGACTGGCAGGTGCAGGACTGGCGGATACAATCGCTTCCATGCGTTGGTCCCGCGCCGCATCCCGCTTCTTCTGCTCGATCGCCAGTTGCGCGCTTCTGTCAGCGGCGCTCGCGCCTGCGATATCGCAGGCGCATTACCTGGCGCGAAGCGCGCTCTGGGTCGAGCTGTGCACGGTCCTCGGAACAAAGCGCGTGCAGCTCGGGGGTGACGGGCAGAAGACCCCGGCGCCCGCGGCAAGCCATGCGTTTTGTCCCTGGTGTTCCTGCCAGGGCCAGCTGGTCGCCGCGCCGCCACCCGTCTCCGCGGTCCTGGCTCCTCCCCGTGCCGCGGTCCCGGAACACGCTCATTCATTCTCCGCATGGGTCGCGCGGCCAAGGGTGAGTGCACGACCGCGCGCCCCCCCGGTCACCGCCTGACTTCCTGAACGCTTCGCGCGCCGGTGCAGTGAGCCCGCGCGCGACCTTTCATCACGCCGGCCTTGCCCGGCAGTCAGGAGCATCCGTGAAAGAAATGGAGCGCGTTTTGCGCGTGCTGACGCACGCGAACATCGGAGCGGCCCTCGGCATCGCGGCCTGGGTGCTCTGGTCGAGTTGCCAGGGCGAGGCGGCCGAGGCGAACCAGCTCGAACGCGATTCGAGTCCATCCACGCACGACGTCGGCCGCACGCAGTGCACGCGAGCCGCGGAACCGGCGACGCACGTCGATCAGCGGGAGCCCCGGTGACGACAGTGCAGCAGCGCTCGCGTCGCGCGCTGATCCGTGCCGCGGCGCTCGCGCCGCTAGCGGTCGCGCCACTTTCCGCTTGCAGCCGGCGCTCGTTCCACGGGCTCGACGTCACGGGTGTGGACTGGGGTCGTGACTTCCACCTGCGCGACCCTTCCGGGCGCGAGCGGACGCTGGCCGACTTCCGGGGCAAGGTCGTGCTGCTGTTCTTCGGCTTCACGCAATGTCCGGACATTTGTCCGACGGCGCTCGCCCGTGCCGCCGAGGTGCTTCGTCTGCTGGACGACGACGGAAGCCGCCTCCAGGTGATCTTCGTGACCATCGACCCCGAGCGCGACACGCCTGCGCTGTTGCGGGCGTACACCCAGGCGTTTCATCCGAGCTTCCTCGGCTTGTACGGCACGCCGCAGGAGACGGCGGCGGCGGCGTCGGAGTTCAAAGTCGTCTACATGAAAGTGCCGTCCGGCGGCACCTACACGATGGACCACACGACCCTCTCGTATGTCTTCGACCTCTCCGGCCGGCTGCGCCTGGCGGTCGAGCACGCGGCGAGCGCCCACGAGGTTGCCGATGACGTCGGCACGCTTCTGCAGGCGTGAGGATTTGCAACAACCCATGAAGGAGCCAAGCAATGAAGACACGTATTCGCTCGATTCTGGTCGGCCTTGCCCTTGCCGCGGCCCCGGCGCTGAGTGCGCTGGCCCAGACCACGGTGCAAAACGCCTGGATACGCGGCACCGTACCTCAGCAGACGGCGACCGGCATGTTCTGTCGCATCACGTCGACTGCCGGCGGCAAGCTCGTCTCCGCAAGTTCGCCCGTCGCCGGGATGGTCGAGATCCACGAGATGAAGATGGTCGACAACATGATGCGGATGCGCCCGATCGCCGGTATCGATCTGCCGGCCGGCAAGGCGGTCGATCTTGACCCAAGCGGCTATCACGTCATGCTGATGGAACTGAAGCAACAGCTCAAGCCGGGCGACATGGTGCCGGTGACGCTCGTCGTCGAGGGCAAGGACGGCAAGCGCGAGAGCCTCGAAGTCAAGGCTCAGGTCAAGCCGCTGGCGACGACCGGTCACGATGCCATGAGTCATGACGCGATGAAGCGCTGAGCGCGTCTCCGATGCGCGCCAACCACGACCCGCGCCGGCGCCACGCATTGCGTGCCACCGGCGCCCTCGGGATCTGCGCCTTCTGCCAGGCGCGGGAAGCATCCGCCGCGGCGGCACCGATCTTCGTACTGAACTCGCTCGATGCCGACGTGAGCGTGATCGACCCCGCATCGTTGCGCGAACTGCGGCGGATCCCGGTCGGCAAGGAGCCCCATCACTTGTACCTGGCCCCGGACGAGCGGTCGTTGCTGGTGGCCAATGCGCTCGGCGATTCCATCACCTTCATCGATCCGCGTACGGCCGAGGTGCAGCGCCAGCTCACGGGTATCTCCGACCCGTACCAGCTGCGTTTCTCGCCCGACCTGCGCTGGTTCGTCACGCTAGCGAACCGTCTCGACCATGTCGATGTGTACCGCTGGTCGCCCGTTGATGCGGACCGGCCGCTGCATCTGGTGCGACGGATTGCGACCGGCAGGACGCCGAGCCATCAGTGGATCGACAGCGCGAGCAGCACGGTGTACGCGTCGATGCAGGAGAGCAACGAGATCGTGGCGATCGACCTCGCCACGCAGTCGGTCCGCTGGCGCGCGTCGACCGGGCGGCTGCCCGCCGACGTGTACCTGACCGCCGACGACCGCACGCTGTTCGTGGCGTTGACGGGCGACCGGTTCGTGGAGGTCTACGACGTCGCGGCGGGTCCGGCGCGTCTGATCCAGCGTATCGAGACCGGCGAGGGCGCGCATGCATTCCGTGCGCGCGGGGACAAGCGCCACGTGTTCGTAAGCAATCGCGCAGCCGACACCATCAGCCTCATCGATACACAGACCCGCTCCGTCGTCGACCGGCTGCCGGGCCCCGGCGGGCCGGACTGCATGGAACTGAAGGCGGACGGGCGGACGCTGCTCGTGAGCTCGCGCTGGAGCCGTCGCCTGAGCGTGGTCGACGTGGCCGCGCGCAAGGTCGTCGGCGAGGTGCGGGTGGGCAAGTCGCCGCATGGTGTCTACACGCTCGACCATGCGCCGCGCCAGTAGCGCCTGCGCGCTCGCGTGCCTGGCGTGGGCCGCTGCGGTCCACGCCCGATGCGATCGCCCCGTGTATCTGACTTTCGATACCGGGCACATGGGCGTCGCATCGCTGGTCGCCGAGGTGCTCGCGCGGCAGCACGTCAAGGCGACGTTCTTCCTCGCCAACGAGCCGACACTCGACGGCGGGACGAGCCTGGACGATCACTGGGCGCCGTGGTGGCGGGCGCGTGCCGCCGAAGGGCACCTGTTCGCGAGCCACACCTACGATCACGTTTATTGGCGCGCCGACCTCGCCGACGGCACGTTCGAGATGCGCCCGAGCGCCGGGCCGCAGGCCGGCCGGACCCTGCACGCTGACGCGGCGGCATATTGCACCGAGCTGCAACGCAGCGCCGACCGCTTCCACGCAATGACCGGTGCGACCATGGCGAAGCTGTTCCGCGCGCCCGGCGGCAAGACCTCCCCGGCGCTTCTGGCCGCCGCGCGATCGTGCGGCTACACGCATGTTCCGTGGACGCCTGCCGGGTTCCTTGGCGATGAATTGCCGAGCGAGCGCTGGCCCAACGAACGGTTGCTGGCGCGCGCCCTGCGCGACGTTCGCAGCGGCGACATCCTGCTCGTGCACCTCGGCATCCGGTCGCGGCACGATCCCTGGGCACCCGCGGTGCTGGAGCCGCTGATCGTCGGCTTGAAGCAGAAGGGCTTGTGCTTCGCGACGCTGCGCGAGCATCCGGTCTACGGCGCCGTCCTGGATGGGCCCGGGATCCCGCGATGAGCGCCTCCTCGATCGCGTCCGCGTTGATACAGGCCGGCATCGTTTGGGCCGACGCGCAGGACCGTTTGTTCACGGTCGTGGTGGAACCCGCGCTGCAGGCATTTGGCTTGGCGTCGTACATCGAAGATGCGTATGGCGCGACGCTGTGGTTCATGGCGGGCGCGGTGCAGATGGTGGTCTTGGTCGCCGTGCTGATGCCGCTGGAGCGCGTGCGGCCGTTCGAAGCGGCCGATGGGGCACCTGGAACGAAGCGCGAGCGGTGGCACGCCGTGCGGGTCGACATCGTCTACACGCTGATCGACCGGCTTGGCGTGCTGCGGCTGGCGCTGTTCGTCGCCGTCGATCCGTTGTGGAATGCTGTATTCGGGCGGATGGCCGTGAGCGGCGTCGACGGCTGGCATCTCGACCAGGCGATCGCACCGTGGTGGCCGGGGATCACCGACACCGCGCTGGCCGGGTTCGTCGCCTACGCGTTCGTGCTCGACTTCGTGGGCTATGCGCTCCATCGCGCGCAGCATCGGTTCGAGTGGTGGTGGGCGCTGCACGCGGTGCACCACAGCCAGCGTCACATGACGCTGTGGACCGACAGCCGCAATCATCTGCTCGACAGCGTGATCGTCGACACCGCATTCGTGTTGCTGGCCCGCGCGATCGGCGTGGCGCCGAGCCAATTCGTCGCGCTGGTCGCGTTGTCCAGGCTGATCGAATCGCTGTCGCACGCGAATCTCGATCTGCGATTCGGGTGCCTGCTCGAGCGGCTGGTCGTGGGTCCGCGTTTCCACCGCGTGCACCACGGCATCGGCATCGGACACGAACGCTCCGATGGACAGCGACTGGGCGGTTGCAACTTCGGCGTGCTGCTGCCGCTGTGGGATGTGTTGTTTCGTACCGCGCGGTTCGATGTCGCGCCCGGTCCGACAGGCATCCGGGATCAGCTGCCGGCCGAGGGCGGGTGTGACTACGGACGGGGCTTCTGGGCGCAGCAGTCCTTGGGACTGCGCCGCCTTGCGCGGGCGTTCACGTGCGGCAGGGCCTGAGCGGCCCGTATCGCGCGGCGTACCGGATGACGGCCACGGGGGCACGTGCATGAGGAAGTGCGCGGGCCAGCGGTGCTTGATGGCGTCGACGACGGGGGAAACTCTTCGCACGGTCGCTGTTGCCGCCCTGGTAGACGCCGATTGGTGGGGATGCACGCAGTGCCGGTTCGCGCTTCTTCTCCGACTTTTGCGGCGACAACCTGACGATGACAAGGGGCACGTTCCTGCTCCTGCTGGCTAGTCGCTTCCCGCGGTGGCGTTGACGACGCAGGGCGGGCCTGCCGAATACTGTTCATCGCTGACGTGTTCCATCCAGTCAACGGCCTTGCCGTCAAGGGCCTCTTGGATCGCGATATGAGTCATCGCGGTCGTCGGCGTCGCGCCGTGCCAGTGCCGGTGATTCGCAGGGCACCACACGACATCGCCCGCACGGATCTCGACGATCGGCTCGCCTTCGCACTGCGTCCAGCCGCATCCGGCCGTGACGATGAGTGTCTGGCCGAGTGGATGCGTGTGCCAGGCCGTCCTCGCTCCGGGTTCGAAAGTGACGCTCGCGCATGAAACCCGTGCCGGCTCGGTAGCGGTATTCAGCGGATCGATCCGCACCGCGCCTGTGAAGAATTTTGCCGGTCCCTTCTGCGAAGGCTGCGATCCTGCCCGAATCAGTTTCATGACTTTGGTCCTTGCGAGTGATTTGCGCGCTAAGCCAGCGTTGGTCGTGCCGTTTTCGGCGGGACTCGCGCCTTGCATCGCCACGACGGCAACGATGGAGGAAATCACACCAAGCGCGGCGTATGCCTCGGCCAGATGAAGTACGCCGAGCATCTGGACCAGTTGCCTGGCAGCAAGTCCCGGAAGGGCGACGCCGCAATAGGAGATGAGATAGAGAGTGGCCAGCAAACGGGCGCGCTGCTGCGTCGTTGCTCTGGCGAGTAAAGCCTTCATCGCCCCGGTACAGGCCACGCCCTGCGCGAGGCCGACGAGCAGGCTCGCAGCGACGAACGGCCCGAGGGCATGTGCATGCAGCGACACGACGATACCGATCAAGGCGATGACGTACAGCGACATGCCTACGCGCAATGCGACCGCCGCTTTCAGGCGGCCCGATGCGGGGCCGCCGAACGGATTGAGGATCATCACCGACGAAAAGACAGCGGCCGTCATGACCGCGCTTGCCGTGCCAAGGTATTCCGCCGTGACCGTCGGGCTGAAGGCCTGATAGAAACCGCCGATCAACCACGTCGCCACGAAGGCAGCGCCCGCTGCCAGCAGAAGGCGACCTGAGCCGGCTGGCACCTGTACCCGTGGCACCAGTGACGGCCACAGTCCACGCTGTCGCCCCATGGTCTCCGGGCCGAGGACCGTCAATAGCACGCAGAGGCCAAGGAGTCCGGCCACGATCAGATAGATGAGCAGGCGCGGCGATGGCGCGTAGTCGACCAGAATTCCGGATCCGAGCGCGCCAAGCGGAACCCCGATCATCGGCGCTCCGCCGGTGATCGCTGCTGCCAGCCAGGATGGCCGCGTAGGCGCCGTGTCGACGACATAGGCGCCGGTGCTGCTTGAAGCGAGACCGCATCCAAGTCCCTGCAGGATGCGCCCGACCGGTAACGCCGCTATGCCATGCGCTCCGGCCAGCACCAGGCATCCGCCGCGTGCGGACACGAGAGCCGCAATGGCAACCGGACGCCTGCCGACATAGTTGGACAAACGGCCCAGGACGAGCAGGGCAATCGCAGCGGCGGCGAAGTATCCAACCGATGCGACAGCAAGATCGGCGTTCGTTATCCCGTCCTCGGCGCGGTACGTATTGAAGAGCGGGATGGGAACGCCTGCTCCGGCGAAGACCAGGATCAACGAAGAGGCAGCTACCAGGAACGCAGCACCGCGCGACAGGCGCAACGATGCGTTTGCGGGTCCCGGTGTCACTTGAAAGACGCGTGATCGCACCGCGCTCGTTTCAGGCTGCGGCGTCGCGCGGCTCGATCCGCGCGGCGATTTCCTGCCGTTCATGATCGGGCCGGTGTCTCATCGATCGGCCGCTTCGCGAAGACGTCCTTCGCGACGGGCAGCGCGGAGAACACGCTCGGCCAGCCTGCGTAGAAGGCGAGCAGGGTGAACGCCTCGCCCGCTTCTTCCTGGCTCAGTCCGTTGTCCATCGCGCGGTTCAAGTGATAAGGAATCTGGGCGATTTGTCCGGATGCCACGAGCGCGCTCACGGTAACGAGGCTGCGATCACGCGGCGCAAGATCGGGCCGCAGCCAGAGGTCGCGGAACAGCACGTCGGCGGTGTATTGCAGGACACCCGGGGCGACGGCGCCGAACAGCTCCGCGTTGATCGAGGCGCGGCGCACTTCGGCGGCTTCGTCGAGCGCAGCAGCGTTGGCGTTGCGGCTGCAAGCTGATCGGACGTGATCCCACGTTGCGCGAACACGTCCTGCGCGACCGCGGCCGCCGACATGGCGTTGCCCCATCCCGCGTAGAAAGCGAGATGCGTCACGATCTCGGAAATCTCGCGCGGCTTGACGCCGCTATCGAGCGCGATGCCGAGGTAACGGGGCATCTCCAGCGTCTGGTTCCGGGTCATCAGCGCGGCCAGTGTCACGATGCTCCGGTCGCGCGGCGACAGGCCAGGACGCTTCCACAGGCTTCCAAAGAGGCGCTCGTTAGCGTACTTGACGAGCGCAGGTGCCACAGCGCTCACTGCTTCATCCGACTGCATCGGTTTACCTCCACGCGGGTCTTGCTGCGCCAGTGGCATCGGCGGACAGTGAGGCAGCGGCCAACCGTGCAGCGGAGTTCGCGGAGATGGCGTTTCGTTGCATGGGTTGCTCCTTGGCGAGCAAGTTAGCCTCGAAATGCCCGATTATTAAGAATTACCAAACCTCGTGACTCTGGAACAGGTCAGCCTGAACCCAGCATGCGGCGATGATCGAACCGCGGCGCTGTGCCGACTTGAGCTTGGCGCGAGCCGCCGTGGCGAGTTCGTCGATGTCGTTCGGACAGAAGTTGGCCAACGCGTGGCGCTTCAACCAGGCCCACAAGTAATCGACCGGATTCAGTGCCGGCGCGTACGGCGGCAGAAACGCAATCTGGATCGCCGCTTCGGTCGAATCGACGTAGTCGCGCACCAGCCGGCTGCGATGCGCCCTCAGTCCATCCCAGATCACGAGCAAGCGGCACTTGAGGTGTTTGCGCAGCGCCTTGAGAAACTCGACCACTTGCGCGCTGCGGATCGCCCCTTCATGCAGCCGGAACACGCAGTGGGCGATCGTCAGCCCTGCGATCATCGACAGCTGTTTCCAGTTGAAGTGAAACTGGATAACGGGCGTCTGGCCTTTCGGCGCCCAGGTGCGCACCCGAGTCGGTCGCTCCGACAGCCCCGACTCGTCGACAAAGACGATCAGTCGTCCTTCGCTGTGGCACTTTTTTTTAGCG
>DATJVI010000053.1:0-60267 GCA_035501875.1 Burkholderiales bacterium | reverse complement strand
GCACCAAGGCTTCGCTGATCTACCGTCGCACGAAAAACCTGCGGGCCGTACAGCTGCTGCTCGGGCATAGCAAGCTGGAGAGCACGGTCAGGTACCTTGGTATCGAGGTCGACGACGCGCTCGAGCTGGCCGAGCAGACTGACGTTTGACCGGCGTCCGCTCTACGGAGCTACTGCGTCTGCCTCTCGGCGGGCGCAGTTCGGCCAAGACCAGTCAGTCGAGGGCTTCGTCTAGTTCGCCAAAGAGCGGGCGCCTTGCCGCCCGTGGAGACTCGTGGGCCGTTACGAAGCAGTGAGCTTGTGCCGGCACCGTGCTCCCCTTAGCTTGCGTTGCCTCGATACCGAACACTGCGCCACTTGGCCAAAGTGAAGGGTCGGCCTTGCTGACCGGGCGTTGCTGCACTCATTGGTGCGCCGTACGTGGGCCTCTTGATACAGATCAAGACTTGCCTTGTCCTCGCGCACTAGAGTCTGCTCTGGGCGATGCTTTCGGTGGGCCGGAACGGGAAAGGGCGACGGCGACCTCGCTCCACCAAACGCCGCAGGGGGCCGCGACAGGCCGGGGAAGAACGACCTGACAGGGCCCATCTGGAATCCGGATCGAAGACCAGTTCTAGAGAGGAGAGCCAGTCATGCGTTACGCTACAACAGCGCTCTCAGCATGCGGGATCGCACTTTGTTTCCTCATACCGGCTGCCCAAGCAGGCGACGTTAGGGTCAACTGTCAGTCCCATGGAGCCAAGGGGCAGATCGGCAAGGTGCTTAACGGCCTCGATCCGGCCGCAACGAACGTCGTGCATGTCAGCGGACATTGCCATGAGAACCTCGTGATTCAGGGGTTCGACCGCCTGTCACTGATCGCAGAGCACGGCGCAGCGATCGAGGACGCGTCGAGCGGGCGGCTTCCCGTGGTCCACGTCAAGGATTCGCAGCGAGTGGTGATTCAGGGCTTCACGATTCAAGGGGGCAGCAACGGCGTGCTCTGCGAAGAGGCGAGCTACTGCCGCCTCACTGGCGATACGATTCAGGACACGCAACATCAGCCCGGCGTCAACGCCGGGATAGTGATCTATCAGTCAGACGCAGAACTGACCAACGTAGTCGTCCGCAACGTCGTCGACAGTGGGATCGATCTCTGGGGTGCGAAAGTGGTGGTGAGCAACGTATCGATCAGTGGCGTCGCCAATACAGGTGTCTGGCCCAATGGAGCGGGCATCACCATGAGCGTCAGTTCCCTTCGCGACGGCCCCATCACGGTTCAAGACGCCGACGGAGATGCGGTCCTGGCCATCAACAATTCGACCCTGGACGTCAATACACTAACCGCGACAGACAATGGAGCTGGCGTCGACCTCGAAACCGGGTCAGTCGGTAACTTTTATGCTCAGCTGACCGTGCAACACAACAAAGGCCATGGAGTCATTGCTAACACTGGATCAGCTGTCCAGATCTCTGGCACCAACACCATCAGCGACAACCAAGGAGTCGGAATCTATGCTCTTGTCGGATCAAGTGCCAGCTTCGGTGGCACCAGCGTGATTAGCAACAACCAATCCTTTTCCGGAATCCTGGTCCAGAGCGGATCGGTCGCCAGCATGTGGGGCACTGCCACTATCAGCAACCACCCCGGCCCCGGGATCTTCGTCCAGTGGGGATCGAGGTTCAGCAACTGGGGGAACCTAACCGTTACCAACAACCAATTCGGGCTCTACGCCACCGATGTATCGCTCGCAGTGTTAGGCGGCGGTACGTTTAGTGGCAATGTCATCACAGACATCTCCTGTGACGGCCCGCCACCCGCAACCGTTTTATTGCTCGCAGACCTCGGATCCTTCACGACGGATTGCACGTTCCCTGCCTCCGCTTCGGCGAAGGCGCCCAAGGGCCTGACTGTTCCCACGCCTCCGGTCTCCCCTCCCCGCTAGTCGGTCCGACGACGGCGGAGCTTCGGCTCCGCCGTTTGTCGGTGTGACGTAGCCGGCGCACCCGGTGCTGTCCAGTTCGTCGATATCAGCCGATATCGTCGCTATCCGTGCGCTGTCACGCGAAGGTCCGCATCCTCAGTGTTGAATGTCTGCTCTCGAGAAGGCCTGACGGCAGGTGCGGGTCGTGAGCTCGGAGTCGCGTTCTTCGAAAGCTGCCGGGGAACCGGCAGCCTTGCCTGGCGCGCACGCGAATGACTGGTTTCGTCGGCGGTCGATTTCCGTTGTGACGCTGGCTAACGGCCGGTAACTGGAGTGAACCGGTCGCTCGATCGGAAAATCGTGACCGGCAGGAACGGGTCGATCTCCGCCGTTCGCCATCCGTCTCAGGTCGGCCAAATCCTCACGCTCCGCGTTCCCGCCCAATTTTCCAAATAGGAGCCATTGAACTGGGCTCCGCCGTGTGGAAGCGCGGTCAGAGCACGGGCCCAAGTGTTGCGATGAGGTTATTCCAAAGTCTTCGTGACATCGGCCACGCTGCGACCGCTTCCTTCGTGACGGAACGCGACCGTGCGATGTAGTTCTGTTGACGCTCGCGCATCGCAAGGGTGAGCGCGGGATCGTGGAACAGAATATTGTTCTCGTAATTGAGCTCGAAGCTGCGGCGGTCCATGTTTGCCGAGCCGATCAATGTAATCTCACCATCCAGCGTCAGTGACTTCGTGTGCAGCAGACCACCCTCGTACTCGTAGATCTTGACCCCGGCCGCGAGCAGGTCGGCGTAGTAGCTGCGGCTTGCCGCTCCGACAATCCATGAATCGTTCCTAGCGGGAAAGACGACTGTCGTGTCAATCCCTCGGTAGGCAGTCGTACACAGTGCATTTTGCAGTGCCTCATCAGGCACGTAGTAGGGAGTGGTAACGACGACCTCTTGACGCGCCGCAAATAACAGGGATTCGAACACCTCGGGCATGGCGGAGTAGCGCACCGTCGGACCCGTGCCGATGACCTGTGCGAGCGCCCCGCGCAGGGCGCGCCAGGGCGGCGGCCGGCTCAGGATGTCGTCGAGGTTCTCATCCACGTACGTCATCCAATCGCTCGCGAACAGAAATTGGTTCTGGCGTGCGATCGGCCCCTCGAAGCGCATCACGGCGTCGACCCAGGGAGCGTACTTCGCCTTGACCAGGAACTCGGGATCGGCGCAGTTCTGGCTGCCACAGTAGGTGACGCGATCATCGATGACGACGATCTTGCGATGATTGCGGAGATCAATGCGGCCAAGGAAAGGACGCAACAGCGGATTGCCGATGGGCAGACCTTCGGCAACGCGCACGCCGGCCGCACGCATCGCCGACCAATGTTCGCTACGAATGATCGTGCGCGAGCCCAAGGCATCGGCCATGGCCCGACAGGTTACGCCGCGGGCGGCTGCGCGCTTCAGGGCCTCAACGACCTTGCAGCCATTGCGATCGGGCAGCCAGATGTAGAACAGCAGATGGACATGATCCTTGGCCGCATCGATGTCGGCGACCATCGCGTCGATCGTGGCATTGGAGTCGGATAGCAGGTGCGCGGTGTTACCGCTGACGGGGTCGAACCCGCTAATCGAGCGTCCAAGGTCAAAGAGATGGCGGTAATGCTCGGGGATAACTACCACGGAGTCCGCCGCGTCCCCAACGCGTTGGCGCGGGAATGCCGGCATGCGCTCGAGAACGGCATGCAGCCGCGCCACGCGGCGACGGCCGATATTCACCTCGCCGAGGAGCAGATACCCGAATATGCCCAGCAACGGCAGCACTGCGACGACCGCGACCCACGCGATCCGGGAAGCCGGGTCGCGATGGGGCCGGAGGAGGATTCTTGCGATCACCGCCATCTCGAGCAGTGAGACGATGGCGAGGGCGAGAAGAGAGTGGTGAAGCGCGGCAATCATCAGGCATTTGGGCGGCAGCCAGCTGGCGAGAGCCGATTATGTCCCAGAACCAAGGTGCGATCTCCGTTCCTGCTGCGGTCGAACGGCTGGTGAGGCTCGTGCTTGGACTCGCTCCCCTCGGCTGAGGCAGGTACCAACCGACTATAGGCCCACACTTCCGAATCCGCAATTTGGTCGAATGGCCGCTTTCCCCGAGCGCGAACGGCAGGGCGGGGTCGCTATGCGGCCGGTCGACGCTGTCGGCTTGGGCAAGCTGGCCCGGCGCTAGGTCACGAGCGGCAAGATCAAGTCCACCGCAGAGGCCTCGAATCCCCGCAGGGGCCTGGTCCGCTCCCCGCGTGCCGTACGCCCTCGGCCACGCAACGGCTCAGAGCGAACCCTGCCGCAGAATGCGGGCGATCTGCTCGGGGACCTCATCCCGGTTCCCGGGCGTGAGGTGGATCAGGTGCGCGCGGGGATTGCGTTTGATCTCGTCGATGAGCCCGCTGCCGTGCAGCGCTACGGTTGCAAATAGCGGTTGCGCGGCTGCGAGCAAGGCGTGCACTCCGTCCATGAACGCTTGCGAGAGGCATTCCATCTTGCCAATCTCGTCGATGACGAATAGCGCGCCGGTCGGGTCGGGAACCAGCACGCGCCGCGCCACCGCATCGATCACCGCCACGTCGACGCCATATCTACCTACGCGCGGCGGCCCACGGCGGACATCAGCGATGGTGCGTCTTTCTCCGTCGAAGGTTTCCAGCCGGAACCCCTGGCGCGTGCCGCCGGCGCGGATTTCTTCAGTAAAGAAGCCACGGATCGGCTCGCCACGAAGGATGTCGCACACCCGCCGGAGCGCGGTGGTCTTGCCCACGCCGGGCGGCCCGGTCAAAAGCAGCAGCCTCACGTGTTGTCCGGTCACAGGCGTAGCGGCGGCGCGCGCCAGCGCACTCGCAAAGCTTGCGCGGCCTGCGGCGTCACGCTGTGCAATCGCTCCGCGAATCCCATCTCGAACAGTTACCGGGGCGAGGTTGGATCGCGACGGTATCCATGAACCCTACGACGCCGGACCTCAAGACCAACGAGACGGGCGACCCGGGCGGGACCGCAGGCGACGTTTGTCCGAAGGGCTGCGGCCCGATGCACGCGGATCGTTCACCCGATATCCGGGCGGGAAACGTGATCCGGCTACACCTTGTCGAGCGAAGCCTAGCGCGCCGGCGGCGTCCACCCCCACTGGGCGAGCCGGCGGTGGCTGGCAACGATCTGCTCGACCGGCGGATCGGCGACGATCTCCATCATCGAGGTGTCCGCGTATCCGATCTCCGCGAGCGCCGTGCCGAACCCGGCGAAGTCGCAGCTCCCCTGGCCCACAGGATCGTGCCGCCAAGCTTCGCGGCCGGTATCGGACAGATGAACGATAGCGAGACGCGAGCGCACTTGCCGCAGGCCGGCCACCGGATCCTCGCCGATGAAATGCGCGTTGGCGATGTCGTAGCAGATCCCGACCGCTTTGCCGTCGAATCGGCCCGCGAACTCGATCAGCTGATCGGCGCGCGGGTAGACGCCCATGGGGAGGTTCTCGAGGTAGAGCGCCACGCCGGCCGCTTCCGCCGCCCGCATCACGCGGTGGAAGCTCTCCTCGAACCAGGCCTCGAGATCGCGCCGCGCGGGCGCGATCAGCGGATTGACTCGTCCAGTAACGACGATGACACCGCGCGCACCGATGATCCCGGCGATGGCGACCAGCCGCTCGAACAGGCGCACCGTGTAATCGCGCATTTCCGGCACGGCGCTCGCGAGGTTCTGGTCGAGGCTGGGCATGTTGATGGTCTCGACCGCAAGTCCCGCATCGCGCAGGAAGCGGCCAAACGCAGCCGCCTCGGTGCGATCCATCGTCGGATCGAAATGCCCCGGGCAGGCCATCACCTCGAAGCGGCGGTAGCCCTCCCGCGCCATGGTCTCGAGCGCCGCACGCGCGGGGCCGCGCCACATGAAAGACATCGTGTTGACGCCAATTGGGAGCTGCTGCACGCGTTGCGCCACTTCCACCCTCCCCGGCCGAGTATTCCTTGCGTTACTGTAGACCGCTTTCCTACAATCCGGCAACGCGAAGCAGGCTATCGGAGGACGGGATGCTCCCGGAGAGATGCGATGTGGTGGTGGTGGGTGCGGGCAATGCCGCGATGTGCGCGGCGCTCGCTGCACGCGAGCACGAGGGCGTCGAAGTCCTGGCGCTGGAGCGCGCGCCCGAGGAGGAATCGGGCGGCAATACGCGCTTTACGGCGGGCGCGATCCGGTGCGTGTACAACGGCGTCGAGGACCTTCGTGCGCTGATGCCCGATCTGAGTGAAGCGGAGATCGCGCGTACCGACTTTGGAACTTACACCGAAGAGCAGTTCTTCGACGACATGGCACGGGTGACGGAAAACCGGACCGACCCAGACCTCTGCGAGCTGCTGGTGCGGCGCAGCCGGCCCACGATGATGTGGCTGCGGAGCAAAGGCATCCGCTTCGTCCCGATCTACGGCCGGCAAGCCTTCCGGGTGGACGGGCGATTCAAGTTCTGGGGTGGGCTCACGGTGGAGGCCTGGGGCGGTGGCCCGGGACTGGTCGAAGCCGAGAAGAGCGCGGCGGCGCAGCGGGGCATCCGGGTCGTCTATCGCGCCCGAGCGATGTCGCTGCTGCACGATGATAGCGGCGTGCACGGGGTGATCGTGCGGCACGAGGGAAAGACCAGCGCGGTCCGCTGCCGGGCTGTTGTGCTGGCCGCCGGCGGCTTCGAATCCAATCCCGAATGGCGCACCCGCTATCTGGGGCCGGGCTGGGACCTGGCGAAGGTGCGCGGCACCCGGTTCAATACCGGCGACGGCATCCGTATGGCGCTCGAGATCGGCGCGGCGCCCTGCGGCAATTGGTCGGGCTGCCACGCCGTCGGCTGGGACCGCAACGCGCCCGAGTTCGGCGACCTCGCGGTGGGCGACGGGTTCCAGAAGCACTCCTACCCGTTCGGCATCATGCTCAATGCCAGAGGCGAGCGTTTCGTAGACGAGGGCGCCGACTTCCGCAACTACACCTACGCGAAATACGGCGCGGTGATCCTCAGCCAGCCCGGCCAATTCGCATGGCAGATCTTCGATCAGAAGGTGACTCACCTGCTGCGCGACGAATATCGAATCCGCCAGGTTACCAAGGCGACCGCCGGCACACTCGAGGATCTGGTCGGCAAGCTCGACGACGTCGACGGCGCACGAGCATTGGATACGATCCGTCAGTTCAACGCCGCTGTGCGCACCGAAGTGGCGTTCAATCCCAACGTCAAGGACGGTCGAGGCACGCGGGGCTTGCTTGTGCCGAAATCGAACTGGGCCAATCCGATCGATACGCCGCCGTTCGAGGCCTATGCAGTATCCTGCGGCGTCACGTTCACGTTCGGGGGACTGCGCATCGCCACGAACGCACAGGTCGTCGACACGGATGGAACGCCGATCCCCGGGCTGTACGCTGCCGGCGAACTGGTGGGCGGATTGTTCTACCTGAACTACCCCGGCGGTAGCGGCCTCATGTCGGGCGCGGTCTTCGGCCGCATCGCCGGGGAGAGCGCTGGGCAAGCCGCCAAGCAGGCCTAAGCACAGTGGTCGAGGAGCGCGTCGACGTGGTCGTCATCGGCGGGGGTGGCTCCGGGCTTGCCGCCGCAATCGAGGCGCGTAGCGCCGGTGCAAGCGTCGTCTTGCTCGAGAAGAATGAAAAGCTCGGTGGGTCCACCGCGTGGTCGGTCGGCTCGATCACCGCGACCGGGACGCCGCATCAGCTACGCCGAAGGATCCAGGATCGGCCCGAGCATCACTTCGAGGACATGCCGCTTTTCGCGGGTGAGCTGGCCGGCCGCGAGAACGACGAGTTGCGCCGCATCCTGTGCGAGGAGGTGCCGGATGCCTTCCGCTGGCTGCTTCGCCTCGGCGTGCGCTTTCACGGTCCCATGCCCGAGCCGCCGCACCGGCAGCCGCGCATGCACAACGTGCTGCCGAACTCGCGTTCGTACATCTACCACCTGGAGCGCCATGCGAGGCGGATCGGAGTCGACATCCGGGTCGGTCTCCGCGTGACGGCCCTGCTGACCGAGGCCGGTGCCGTCGTGGGTGCTGCATGCGGCGAACAAGCCCGGCTCCGGGCGCGCTGCGGCGTGGTCCTCGCCGCAGGCGACTTCACGAACGATCCCGAGCTGAAGTTCCGCTTTCTAGGCGCGCAGCAGGCCAGAGTGGAGGGTGTGAACGCGACCGCCACGGGAGACGGCCAGAAGCTCGCGCTGGCGCTCGGGGCGCGCATCGTGAACGGCGACCTCGCGCTCGGCCCTGAGATCCGATTCATCCCTCCGAACCGGGATACGTTGCTTCGGCGGCTGCCGCCATGGCGAGGACTCGCGTCCGCCATGCAGTGGGCGATGGACCATGTCCCGCAACGGCTGCTGCGGCCCTTCGTCATGAGCTTCGTCACCACCGCGCTGGCCCCGTCACCCAAGCTGTTCGAGGAGGGCGCCGTGCTGATCGACCGGGAAGGACGTCGGTTCTGCGACGAGCTGGTCGCTCCGGCCCTCGCGCTGCCCGACCAGCCCGGCAAGATCGGCTATATCCTGCTCGATGGTCGCCTGGCGCGCCTCTTCGGCGCCTGGCCGCATTTCATCTCGACCGCGCCCGGCGTGGCCTACGCGTACTTGCCGGATTACCGGCGCAACCGCCCCGACGTCTATGTGCAGGCGCCGACCCTGGCCGCGCTCGCTAACAAGCTGGGGATGGACGCACGGGTACTGCTGCAGACGCTCAGCGAGGACAACGACGCGCGGGGCACAGGAGCCGCCCAGGGCCGGAGACGACCGGCGCTGTGCGAGCCACCCTTCGTTGCGTTGGGGCCGGTTCGATCCGTGTTCGTGCACAACGAAGGCGGTCTCGCTGTCGACCGCACTCATCGCGTGCTTGGCGTGGATGGGCAGCCGATCTCCGGCCTATACGCCGCGGGCGCCACGGGGCAAGGCGGTCTGCTGCTGAAGGGTCACGGCCATCACCTGGCCTGGGCCTTCGTCTCGGGGCGCCGTGCCGGGAGATTCGCCGCGCAGCGGGAGCTGTAACCACGAATCAACCCGCGCCGGGTGCCGCGGCGCGAGGCGAGCGCACACGCGTGTGCCGCAGACGCCCCGGCGTGGAGCGCGTGCGCAGTGTCAGACGAACCTGCTGTCCCGGCCGCACTGGTGGCATGCGTGTCGAAGTCGCGCGGGACGACGCCGTGAGCGGCGAACCCGTCTGTGTTGAAGCCATGGTATGCTCCTGTGTTGGTGTGAGGATTTGCCTTTCGCACTGAAGCTTGCGACGGTGGGTAGCTCAGGACGTGAGCCCGCACGTTGGAGAGGCCGCACACCGCAATCGACGGCCTCGTGGCAGGTCATCCGATGTAACGCGCGAGCGCGCCCTGTAGTGCGGCTTTCACCTGCTCGCGCAACTCGGGAGGCTCCAAGACCTCGACCTCGGCCCCGTGGCGCAGGATGTCCATGACCAGCTCCCGATGGTCGCTGTAAGGGACCTCCAGCACGTAGGCGCCGCCGTCCTCCGTCCAAGCCCGTTGCTGCGGATGCCACTGCTCCGCGCGAACCCACCGCGCCCGCTCGGGCGTGAAGCGCAGCCGGGCCCAGCGAACGTCCCGCCCGGAAAAGATGCCGTAGCCCGCGGCGAGGACCTCATCGAGCTCCTGCTCCGGCACGTCGCGTGCCGGCTCGTCGAGCATTTCGGCAGCCAGGATCGCGTCCACAGAAAAGCTGCGGATGTCCTGACGTAGATGGCACCACGCGTCGAGGTACCAGTTGTCGCGGTAATGCACCAGCCGCTGAGGCGAAGCGTCCCGGCGCGTCTGCTCGTCGCGAGCGCGGCTGTAGTACACGATGCGCAGGCGCTTGCGCTCCAGCAATGCCTTTGCCACGATGCGGAAGTGCGCGAGCGGCAGCGTGCGTTTCGCCTGCTGCAGGATGCGGATGCGCTTGCGTACTTCTTGCGTGGAGTGCTCCCCGCTGCCGATGGCGGCTTTCAGGCGTTCGAGTAGCGGCGCGATATGCGGTTCCAGCAAACCCGGCTCGAGGCCCTCGAGCAAGCGCTGCATGGTGAGCAGCGCATAGATCTCCGCGTCGCTGAACCACAAGCCCGGGAGCTCTCGCACACCCGTGTCGGTCTCGAACCGATAGCCGCCCGATTCGCGGTCCCAGACAATCGGAATGTTCAGCCGACTGCGCATGTACTCGAGATCGCGCTTGAACGTCGCGGGCGAGATCTCCAACTCGCGCAAGAAACGCTCCGCGGGCACCGCCCGCTGCTGATGCAGAAGCTGCTGGATCCGGTAGAAGCGCTCGGTGCGGTCCATGTCTGGATTCTAAGCGATGCCCGATTGACGCGGCACGTGCAGCCGATTACGATCGGGCGCACTCGTTCGCCGCATCCCCCACGCCGTGTCCCCCGAGCTGTTCGCGTATCGCAAAGCCCCCGAGCTGATGACCGGGCGGCGCGGGGATTATCCGGTCATCATCGTCGGCGCCGGCCCCGTGGGCTTGTGCGCCGCGATCGATCTCGCGCAGTACGGCGTGGAGTGCGTGCTGCTCGACGATGAGGCCGCCCTGTCCGAAGGCAGCCGAGCCATCTGCTTTGCCAAGCGCACGCTCGAGATCCTCGATCGCCTCGGCTGCGGCAATCGGGCCGTCGCACGCGGGATCCTGTGGAATACGGGCAAGGTGTTCCTGCGCGACCGGCTCCTCTACTCGTTCGATCTGCTCCCGGAGTCCACACACAAGCGGCCCGCGTTCATCAATCTTCAGCAGTATCACCTGGAGCAGTTCCTGATCGAACGAATGCTCCAGTCCGACCGCGTCGATGCCCGCTGGCGCAATCGTGTCGTGGGCGTCGCGCCCGCGGCCGACTATGTCGATGTCGAGGTCGAAACGCCGGATGGCCGCTACCAGGCGCGTTGCGGCCAGTTGATCGCGGCCGATGGCGCACGCAGCAGCGTGCGCAAGCTGCTCGGGCTGGAGAGCCAGGGCCAGGTGTTCCACGACCGGTTCCTGATCGCCGACGTCACCATGGACGCCGACTTCCCCACCGAGCGCTGGTTCTGGTTCGACCCGCCGTTCCACCCCAACCAGTCGGTCCTGCTGCACCGGCAAGCGGACAACGTCTGGCGCATCGACTTTCAGCTCGGCTGGAGCGCAGATCCGGAAGAAGAACGAAAACCGGAACGGGTGATCCCCCGCATCCAGGCGATGCTCGGTCCGCAACGCCCATTCAAGCTCGAGTGGGTGAGCGTCTACACGTTCCAGTGCCGGCGCATGGAGAAGTTCCGTCACGGCCGTGTGCTCTTCGTCGGCGATGCCGCGCACCAAGTCTCGCCGTTCGGCGCGCGCGGCGCGAACAGCGGCATCCAGGATGCGGACAACCTCATCTGGAAGCTCGCGCGCGTAGTGAGGAAGCGCGCACCCGAGAGCCTGCTCGATACCTACGATGCCGAGCGCGTGCCGGCCGCCGACGAGAACATCCTGAACTCTACGCGCAGCACAGATTTCATCACGCCGAAGAGCCATGCGAGCCGCATCTTCCGCGACGCCACGCTGCACCTGGCGCAGGACCATGACTTCGCGCGAGCCCTGGTCAACAGCGGGCGCTTGTCGCTCCCCTTCAGCTACACGAGTACGCCGCTCAACACTCCGGACCACGATCCCTTCGCCGGGACCATGGCTCCGGGCGCGCCGGCCGCGGACGCTCCCCTACACGCTCCCGGCGGGCACGCCTGGTTGATCGATCAGCTCGGCGGGCGCTTCGTGGGGCTGTACTTCGCCGGGAGCGGCATCGACGAGACGACCCGCTCCCGGCTGCAGGCGCTCGTCAACCTGCCCGATCCCGTCTACCCGGTCGTCATCTGCCCCATGGGCGAGACGCCGACCGAGCGGTGGTCCGATCTGCCCATGTTCGAGGACGCTCAGGACCTCGCCGTGCAACGCTACGATGCGACGCCGGGCACGCTGTACCTGATCCGGCCGGATCAGCACGTGGCGGCGCGCTGGCGCCATTTCGATATCCACGCGACCCGCGATGCTGTGCAGCGGGCGACGAGAACGTCGGAGGTTACGGCATGACCGAATTCAACACCGCCCTGAACCTGAAGGCGCCCGACGATCTTTACGAGCAGCTCATCGAGCTGCACCGCGGGCTCACGGAAGCTCAAAGCGAGGTGGTCAACGCGCGCCTGATCCTGCTGCTCGCAAATCACATCGGCGATCCCGACGTGCTGCGTACCGCCATGCGCCACGCCCGTGCCGGCGTCGAGGCCCAGTGACCTCCCGACGGAACCGCTCGCCCTGAGCCGGTCATGACTACGTCCGCGAGGCGACCGCCTCGCGGATCACCACGCGATAGTCCTGTCCTTCCCAGGACGCCGATTCCGTCCAGTAGAACGTCATATCGACGCGCTGTCCTGGGCGTAGCTGCGCCGTCGGGATCTCGGCGCGGTAGATGCCAAGCCCCGTGTCGCGTGTAAGGACATCGCCGACCTGCTGCCACCCGTCGACGCCGTAGTGTACGAGCGCGGGTGCGGGCAGGCAGACGCAAAGCCGTTGTCCGGGGCGCAACTCGCCCGCGGGGAATCGCGGCGTCCAGACGGCATGCTCCGCCGCTGGGCGCCGGCCACCGTAGCGCTGCCAGACAGCTTCCGGGCGGTCGCACGGGTGCCCCAGCACCGAGCTCATGGCGAGCTTGATGAACTCGGCGTGCGCCCAGACCAATGGCATGGCCGAGCCGCTCGGTTGGCCGGGGTAGAGCCCGCGCTCGGGGATCGGGTCCGCATCCCACACCTGCTCAGGGATGAGGCCGGCGCGTCCGGTCATCGCTGCCATCGACTGCAAGAAAGGCAGAGGATCGCCGCCGGCCGCGAGCTCGTAGTGGCCGCGTTCGCCTGCCAGCAGCGGCCATGCCCGGCCCTGCCCCGCGCCATCGAAGGGACCGCCGTCCGGCTGCTCTCCATACCCGTCGCCGGTGTAGCGGCGCCAGGCCGGGCCGTTCGGCGTCTCCACCTTCAGCTGGCGGTCGATCACTTCGATCGTCGCGACGATCAGCGGGTCGTGCGGATCCCGCAGGCCGAATCGCACGAGCTGCAGGAAATCCGTGGCGACCTGCTCTTCCGCCGCGAGGCCCGGGTCGCACGCCCGATTCTTGATCGGGAGGATGCGTGAGAGGCCGCCGCTGCCCAGAGCATCGGGCGGCGGAGCAATGCGCACGTAATACCCCGCAACGCCCGCGGCTCCAGCGAGCGCCGTATCGCGCACGCTGGTCCACTCCTCGGTGCAAGCGTTCCAGTAGTCGGCAAGCTCCAGCGCGAAGCTGCGAGCCGGTCCATCCAAGAAGCCCGCTCCGCAGACCAGCGCGGAGACGCAAACCGCCAGGGTAAAGGCGTTGATTCCCGCGTCTTCCTCCCACCGGTCCTGCTCGGTCGCCGGGCCATGGCGCGCGATCGAGCTCAAGGCTCGGCGCACCATGTCGCGAACCTGGATGCCGTCTAAAGCATCGTGCTCAGCCAGGGCCGCCACCAGCAAGACCGGGAATGCGGTCTCGTCCAACTGGTGGCCGACCCAAAACGCCTTGCCGCCGAGCCACTGGTTCTGTGCCCACCCGCCCTCGGTGTGCTGGGTGGCGATCAGATAGCGAAGGATGTTGCGCGCCTCGTCCACCGCGCCCAGCGCCAAGAGCGCGCCCGCGCTTTCCACCAAGTCGCGAGGCCAAACCAGGTGATAGCCGCCGATGTCGTCGTGCGCATTGCCCCAGGGCACGCTCAAGCTCGCCACCATCGCCCCGGGATAGGTCTTGTCCTGGTGCACGCGCAGCACCATCGCGGAAATGCCGACCTGTGCTTGCACAGATGGCGGCAGGGTTCCGGGAATGTTCAGCGCCGAGGACCACGTGCGCCACTGCGCGACGTAGCGATCCCAGACGTCGGAGAAGGGCTGGTTCAACGAGCTGATCGCAAGCGTCGCCGCTGATTCACGGCTCGTGCCGAACCCCAGTGCCAGCGTGGCGGCGCTAGGAAGCTCACCGATCAGCGCTACGTTGCCCGGGCCTGCGGTGTGGAAGCGCCAGCGCAACATGCCGTTGTGCGCGAAGTCCTGCCAACCGTCGCTGACCCCGACGTAGCCGGCGCTCGCGGCGCGCCAGGCGTCGCCGTGCTGCGCATCTGCCGCAGCTAGTGCCAGACCGAAAGGCCCCTGCTCCGCCAAGAGCACCCGGCGGCCGTGGTGGATGCCGGCTTCGGCGAAGTTGTCGCTGCCGGTCCCGCCGAGATGAGGCGCCAACAATGCGTAGGGCCGCAAGCCCGCGTCGCCCGTCAACGAGACTTCGACTAGGAGCACGTCGCGCTCCGGATCAGGCACGATCCGCAGACGAAGCTCGAATCGATCGTGCTCGTGGATGAACTCGATCGCCGGGGTCCCGGCTGCAGGCCGTTGCACGCGATAGTTGTTGACGCGCTTCACTTCGACCCAGAAGCCATCCCCGTCCGCGACGATGAAGCCGAGGTCGCGGATCTGCGGAATGTCCGCGCGCGGGTAGTAAACCTCGTTCAGGATCCCGTAGCCGGTGGTGAACCACAGGCGCGGCGGCCCGAGCGCGCAGCCGACCATATCCTTCGCGCTGCTCGTCCAGGTAGGAGGAATGCCGGGATGGCCGAACGCGTGCATGACTCTTCCTTGACCAGCTCGGCGAAGTCTGAGCTCTCGGGGTCCCCCGGGGAGGTCGTCCATGCCACGATCTGCTGCGGCCTGCGCAGAGCATCCTCGCGGCCGGACCGCCCGCAGCCCAAGCTACCTGAGCAGCTATCGCGCGCTACCACGCCCGTCGGTGGCTGCACCTATGCTCGACCGAGCGGCTGCGCAAGTCAACCAAGCCTCGATGCAACATCCAGGCGGATCTGTCCAGTCCATCGCATCCGAAAAGCCGGGTACCGAGGCGCATTCCGAGATGGGCACCGCGCGAGGCGTAGCTTCGCGAGCAGTCGTGGAGCACGCCTCGATCCTGATGCGTGCTTGGCGCTTACTGGCCACGATGTCACATCCGCGATCAGACGAGCAAACGCGGGGGCGCGTTAGCGCGCGTCCGCGGAGCAGGTTAGAGCAGGCACACTTGCGCGCTGAGGGCGGCTCTTCGCTGCCGACCAAACGTCGCCAATTTTGATGTTCTGGCGGTCGATGTCGAACAAGCTGTACGCCGCGAGGCCGAAACCAAGGGAAGCCGGGCTCTCCGGCGGCCCCCGCTTTTCCGCTAGGATGAGTGCGAACTCACCCAGAGGAGGTGCCAGATGGACTCCAGGAGCGAACTTCGCTCTAGAGGCACGCCCGCAGATAAGGGTTCCGGCTTCGTGCTCCAGCCAGACGAGGGCGTGAGCTACTGGCAACCCAAGCCGGCCAACGGCTATGCGATCGTCAAGGTAAATCCGGACAACTGCTCCTCCAATCAAGTGACGATGGGGGTTCAGGTGGTCGCGCCCGGCGGGTACGTTCGCGAGCACTGGCACTCGCGCAACGAAGAGATCCTGTTTTGCTTCGAGGGCTGCGGATCAATCCTCGTCGACGGTCAGTCCCATACTTTGATCCCTGGCACCACGGCGTATCTGGGACGGTGGGTCAAGCACAAGATCGTGAACGAGGGGAGCGGCCCGCTCAAGTTTACCTGGACCTTCCTCCCACCCGGGCTCGATCAGTTCTTCGCGGGCATTGGCCGGCCGCGCCATGCCGGTGAGCCGGCACCCGAGCCCTTCGACCGTCCGCAGGACGCCCCCGCGGTGGAGGGGCGTACCGGGTTCGGACCTCCCCTCGGCGCGTAGCCCAAGCCGGCCGAGTCAGATTAGCGTGCCATTCGCGTCGATATCCGACGGCCAACTGTACTTCGAGACGAGCGGCTCGGGGCCGCCGCTGTTACTGGTGTCCGGTTTAAGTGGGTCGGCGCGCTTCTGGTCGCCACAAGTCGCGCGGCTCGCCGAGCACTTCCGCGTGATCGTCCACGACCATCGGGGCGTGGACCGCAGCAGCCGCGATACGATCGTCTATTCCATCGAGCAAATGGCGAGCGACACGCTGGCGCTCATGGACCATCTCGGGATCGGCAGTGCTGCGCTGATCGGGCAGTCCACCGGTGGCGCCATCGCTCAGCACCTCGCGGCCACCCAGCCGCACCGCATTTCGCGACTCGTGCTTTCGTCCACCTGGACGCACGCGGACGCTTACTTCCAGCGCTTGTTCGAGCTGCGCCGAGATGTGCTGCGCAATGGAGGGCTCGAGCTGTACACACGGGAAGGCAGCCTCCTCCTGTACCCGCCGGAGTGGCTGCGAGAGCACGCGCAAGAAGTGGGTGACGCCGAAGCACGATCGATTGGCAGCGCATCCTCTCCCGAAATCATGCTGAGTCGCATCGGTGCGTTGCTGCGCTTCGATGGCCGCGCGCTTACACCGCGTATCCGCTGTTCGACTTTGGTGATCGCTGCACGCGACGACCGGGTCACGCCCGCGTATTTCTCCCATGCGCTGGCTCGGGCGATTCCTGGAGCGCACCTGGTTTTGCTCGACAGCGGCGGGCACTTCCTGCCCATTGTCGAGGCGCAGCGCTACGCAGAGATCGTGCTGCGTTTTCTGAACGAGCCGGGCAGAGAATAGCCAGCCCAGGCAAGCGACCTACTTGGCGATGTCGAGCAGCTCCACCTCGAAGACCAACGTGGCACCGGGTTTGATCAACGGCGGCGAGCCGCGGTCGCCGTATGCGGTGCTGGCCGGGCATACCAGCCGAGCCTTGCCGCCTACTTTGATTCGCTGCACGCCCTCGGTCCAGCACTTGATCACGCCGTTCAGCGGGAACGTGGCCGGCTCGCCGCGCTTGATCGAGCTGTCGAACACCGTGCCATCGAGCAACGTTCCCTGGTAGTGGACCGTCACCTTGTCCGTCGCAGTGGGCATGGCGCCAGTGCCTTGTTTGATCGTGGTGACGACGGCACCGGACTCGGTCTTCTCGGCTCCCGGCTCCGCGGCGGCTTTGGCGAGAAACTCGGCTCCGGCCTTCTTCTCCTGTTCCGCGGCGAGCGCCAAGCGAGCCTGCGCCATCTGCTGGATCTTTGGCCCATAGGTCTGCATGTCGACCTTGAGCGGTTGCTTGAGCGTGCCGTCGGAGAGGCCGGACTGCACGAGCGCGAGCTCCGCCTCGTTGAGCGAAAACGCGCTCAGATTCTGGCTGATCGCCACGCCCAGTGCATACAGCGTCTTCTGTTCGTCCGTCGTGAGCTCCGCCGCGACTACACGTGGGCCGACGACGAGCAGACCCAGCAGGGCCGAAAGGCAATACACAGCAGCTTTCATGGCTCTTCCTTTGTGGGGAAAGGCGGCATGGTACAGCAGTTTCGCAGGCGTGCTGGGTAACCGGAGGGGAGAGTTCGGCCTGGTGGAGCAAGCCAGTACACGGATGTCCCGGGCCTCTGCGCACCGGCAAGCAAGATGCGCCGGACGGACGATGAAATCGCCCTCCGACGCTAGCATCTGCGGCTCGTTCTTCGACGCAGGCGGGACGGTCAGGCGAGCGCCCGGGAAGGGGATTGTTCTGCCTTACCTGAGTCCCACTGGAGCGCAGCGCCAGCGGAGCAGTTGGAGGCTACGACAGTGCGAACCCTTCCACCGGCGCCAGCGAGCGGCGCTCGCTCATGGGGCGGGTCGCAAATGCTTGAGTGTGACGGCCATAGGTGGCCCAGGCGATTCGGGTCCGGTCACACCTGCGCCTCGGCCGTCGGCCGTGCGCCGCTCGGGCGTCCGTCGTAGGCGCCGGAGTCCGACATCTTGCTCGACGTCCACAGGGCGAGGTCGAGCAATTCCAAGCTCCGCTTGGCTGCAAGCATGACCTGACGCTGCATCTGCTCGGTGAGCGCGTAACGCTTCACGATCTCCAACGCGAACTTCGGATGCTCGTCGTCATAGTGGGCGTGCTCGCGGATCCACTTGTAGGTTTTCGGGTTCATGTCCACGCCGGGCTGCCCCCGGTAGGCCTCGAAGCCGGCTGCGACTTTGCGGGCCAGCGCGCCCGCGACTCCCTCAATGGCGAAGCTGGTCGCCGCCACCGACTCGGCGAGTGTTCCTTTGGCATTCACGCGCCACACCCAGTCGGTCAGCGACTGCACGTCGCGCAGAACCGGTGTCTTTCCCTCCGCCAGGTCCAGCATCTGCTGGCGGCCCAAGCCGAACCCCTCCCCCATCCACAGCCAATGCTCGGCGTGCGCCTTCTCGATGCGGATGTTCTCGATCAAGAAGGTGCGTGAAAACTCGTCCTCGACCTTGATCAAACCCTCGGCCAGGAACTTCGGGAAGTCGTAGATGAACGGGTAGAGCTCGAGGATCCAGCCCCGCATTTGCTCCACGCTCAGCTGCGACGTCGCGACGGCCTCGGCCCAGGCGCCGTTTACCAGCCGGTCCCAGTAAGGAGCCACATACTCGTACAGCGCGGCAACCCACAACGGGGGGGTAGAGACCTTTCGTACTGCGGTAGGATTCATACGTCGCTCTCTTGGTCTAGGAAGAAACAGTTGCGGACACGGGTGTTCAACTGCGCACGCTGGCGTTGATGCTGGGTGCAACGCCTCCCCGGACGGGCACAACCGGTTGCCCAACGAACGGGGCCGGCGGCGCGATCCAGTCGCCCTGAGCGAAGTCGACTCCAATCTCGCGCAGTGCGGCCAATCCCAGTTCTCCATCCACGAACTCGCCGATGGTTTTTTTGCCCATGACATGGCCCACGTCGTTGATCGCCTGCACGGTGGCGCGATCGACCTGATCGTAGGCCACGTTCTTAACGAAGCTGCCGTCGATCTTGATGAAGTCCACGGGCAGGTGCTTCAGGTACCCGAACGAGGACATCCCGGCGCCGAAGTCGTCCAGGGAGAATAAGCAGCCGAGCGATTTCATCTCCCCGAGAAAGCGGGCCGCTTTGTCGAAGTTGGCGATCGCGGCCGTCTCCGTGATCTCGAAGCAGATGGTGCGAGGCGGCATCAGGCAGTGCCGGAACTGCTCCCGGACGAATTCGAGGAACCGTTCGTCCGCGATCGATGTCCCCGAGACGTTGATCGCGTAGGTGCCGCAGTTCGCGCCGAGCGACTTGATCGTCGCCAACGCGCGCTGAATCACCCACTGGTCGATGGCCGCCATCAGGCTATAGCGTTCCGCGGCCGGGATGAAGGCCATCGGAAGGATGATCCTCCCGTGATCGTCGACCATGCGGACAAGCAGCTCATAATGGTTTTCCCTGGGAAACTCCCCGGAGACCGAGATGATGGGCTGTGCATAGAGCACGAACTGCCCTGCCTGGAGCGCCCGCTGCAGCCGCGACGCCCATTCCATCTCGCCGCGGCGCACCGATACTTCACTGTCATGGGGCCGGAAGTATTGGACCCGGTTGCGGCCCTTCTCCTTCGCCATGTAGCAGGCGGCGTCGGCGGCGCTAAGCACCTCGGTGAGGTTCAGCATGCCGTCGGCAACCTGGACCACACCGATGCTTGCACCGATGCTGAACGAGCGGTCGTCGTTCACGAAGCGGAAGTCGGCGATGCACTGGCGCAGCTCATCGGCGATACGGATGGCGTCCTGCATGGGACAGTTCTCGAGCAGCACGCCGAACTCGTCGCCGCCCAAGCGCGCAAGAGAGTCGCCCTCGCGCACCTGCTGCTTCAACAACGTGCTCACCTGCCGGAGCAGCCGGTCGCCCGCCGCATGCCCGCAAGTGTCATTGACGATCTTGAACTGGTCGAGATCCATGAACATGACCACGTGCTGGCGACCCTGGGTCGACGCCGTCTGCAGGGCCAGCCGCAGACGGTTCTCGAACTCGAGGCGGTTCAAGAGGTTAGTCAAAGGATCGTGGCTTGCGTGGTAAGCGAGCTTAGCGGCATATTCCTGCCGCAGCTTGAGCTCCTTGAGCTCCCGTTCGGCCCGGTCGATGCGACTGACCATACGCTGGGTGAGAACGACTCCGACCGGGATCAAGGCGCCGGCCACGGCCAGGAGAACCACGAGCAGCGTGGATCGAATCCAGCGCGTGGCGTCTCCCAGTGTGGTCGAGAACCGGTTCTGCCAGGGTCGGAGTTCCTCGTTGATCTGGATGATGCGGCTCAGGATCTCCTCACGCGCCTCCGGGCTTGCTGCGCCGGACGAATACAGTGCGTGGAGCTGATCGGCCGCGTTGCCGAGTCTGGCGAGGAATGCGTCGCCGGTTCGCCAGATCGCGAGCACACTCATCATGTAGCTGACGTGCTTGAAGCGCTCGTACAGGTGGATGACGCCGGGGATATCGTCCGGATGGGTCCCGCCTTCCAGGAAGTCCTCACGCACGAGGGCATAGTTCGGGTCCGGCTTCTCGAGCTCGAGGCGCGCCTTGCGAAACCCCAGCGGGACCTTCATCGCTTTCTGATAGTTCTGAAAGTCGGACTCCGAGCCGGTCTCGGCGAAGCGCAGCAGGTAGAACACGGCCTCCTTCTGGTTCTTCGACCACAGGCTCTCTCCCTCCACGTAAGCCCGTCCGGCGGCCAGGATGTCGATGCTCACCGTGGCGAGCCAGACCAGCACGACCACGATGGTCAGGAACGGAGAGATGATCAGGAGCATCCGCTTGCTCCTGCGCAGCCAGTGAAGCCCCCGGGCGAATGGGCCCGCGGTTGGCGGGATGTCAACCGACTGCATCACGGATTGTGTCCGCTTGGTTAAAAGCGATCCGAGAGCGGGGAGACCTTGTTCTTCGGCGGACTGCATTTCAGCACCGCCGCAGCAGCTTGCATGCCAATGGCGCGACGTGACGACAGCCGATCGACCGACGCCCTACGCCTCAACGTTAGACCGGAGCCGATCGCGCGAGTCGCCGGAGCGGGACTCCCGTCTAGGCCGGCACTTCTCCCGAAGGTGCGAAGCCGTGCCTCTCGGCTCGCCCCTCTAGCCGCCCCAGCCCGTCGGAGGACGGACTGCCCCGAAAGGCTTCTCCCTGAGCACGGAGGCCGATCTCACTGGCCCCCAGGCGCGGTGCCCGAGGCGCGGGCCGATTTCGCGGCTCACGAGGCCAACCCAGCGCCAAGGACTTTCACCGGACGATGGCCATGCGCTTATCGCGTTACCTCTCAAGAGCTTAGGGCGCACAAGCTGCGCCGGCAACGGTCCGAGTCTGTGCTCCGAGCGGGCCAAGTGGATACGCGGGCAATTCCCGCCGGACTATCGGGAGGGATCCAGAAGGGTGGCTGGATGGGTGCGAAGCAAGACGAACCCGCTGTGGCGGGGTGGGTTTCGGCGTCTCGAAGCGCGCTTGCCTTCCCTGGCCCGTGCGGCTACTCTTGATCGACCGGTCGGTCAATGATTTCCTTCCCCCGTCACCTGATGCCAGGCAGCACGACCTTGGAGGATCGATGAGTACGGACTACCAGCACATCCTGCTGGAGCTGAACGAGGGGATGGCCACGATCACCCTCAATCGCCCCGAGCGGCTCAACGCATTCACCCAGGGGTTGCACGCGGATCTGCGCGACGCGCTCGGGCGCATACGCGGCGACCGGTCGATCCGAGTACTGATCGTGACCGGCGCCGGTCGCGGGTTCTGCGCCGGGCAAGACCTCAACGATCGCGCCGTCGGTCCGGGCGAGGCGCCGCCCGACCTCGGCGAGTCGCTCGAGAAGAACTACAAACCCCTGGTGCTGACCTTGCGCGGACTGCCGATCCCGGTGATCGCCGCCGTCAACGGGGTCGCAGCGGGCGCCGGGGCGAGTCTCGCGCTGGCCTGCGATATCGTGATCGCCGCTCGCTCCGCGGCGTTCATTCAGGCCTTCTGCCGGTTGGGCCTGGTCCCGGACGCCGGCGGCACCTATTTCCTCACTCGCATCTTGGGCTCGGCGCGCGCCATGGGTCTGGCGTTGTTCGGCGAGCGGCTCGAAGCCGAGCAGGCGCAGTCCTGGGGTTTGATCTGGAAGTGCGTCGACGACGCAGAGCTGATGCCGACAGTACGCAAGCTCGCGGCTCAACTCGCCTCCGGCCCCACTCAAGGGTACGCGCGCACGAAACAGGCGGTCTATGCGGCCGAACAGCACGCGCTCGAGCAACAGATCGACCTCGAGCGCGACCTGCAGCGGGAGCTCGGGCGCACGCTCGATTTCAAAGAGGGGGTCAGCGCGTTCCTGGAGAAGCGCCCGCCACGCTTTCGCGGAGAATAGCCCGAGCGCGGCCGCGCTTGGCGATCCAGTTCCCTCTTCTGACGCCGCACACGCCATGAACGACCAGCCAGCGACGCTCGATCCGCAGGCGCTAGCCGACGCGGTTGGCGACGGCATGATGAAAGAGGATGCCGCCTCCCGCGCTCTGGGCATGCACGTCGAGAGCATGGGGCCCGGCTCTGCGCGCGTGTCGATGTGCGTGCGCGCAGACATGTTGAACGGCTTCAAGATCTGCCACGGCGGCTTCATCGCCACACTCGCCGACTCGGCATTCGCGTTCGCCTGCAACAGCTACAACGAGCTCACGCTCGCGGCCGGGATCGTGGTGGATTTCATCGCTCCCGCCAACGAGGGCGACGTGCTGACGGCCGAGGCGCGGGAGGTTGCCCTCTCGGGCCGCACCGGCGTCTACGACGTGAGCGTCACGAATCAGCGCGGCGAGCTGGTGGCGGTGCTGCGGGGCCGGTCGCACCGCCTCAAGGGCAAGCCGGTCGTGTCCCTGTAGGCGGAGTCGGAGCAGAACAGGATGCCTGTACGCACGCCGTCCGCCGCCGATCTGGAGCCGATCGAGCGCGCCAGCCAGGACGAGCTGCGGGCGCTGCAGCTTCAGCGCCTGCGCTGGAGCCTGCAGCACGCCTATCACAAGGTGCCGCACTACCGGAAGAAGTTCGACGCGCACGGCGTGCACCCGGGCGATCTGCACACCCTCGACGACCTCGCCGGGTTTCCCTTCACCACGAAGCAGGACCTACGCGAGAACTATCCGTTCGGCATGTTCGCCGTGCCGCGCGAGCAAGTGGTTCGCGTGCACGCGTCCAGCGGCACGACGGGCAAGCCCACGGTAGTCGGATATACCAGGAAGGATCTGGACACCTGGTCCGACCTGATGGCGCGCTCGATCCGTGCCTCGGGCGGACGCGCCGGTGACATCGTGCACGTGGCATACGGATACGGGTTGTTCACAGGCGGGTTGGGCGCCCACTATGGCGCCGAGCGCTTGGGCTGCACCGTAGTGCCGATGTCCGGCGGACAGACCGAGCGGCAGGTGCAGCTCATCCACGACTTCCGGCCCGACATCATCATGGTCACGCCCTCCTACATGCTCACGCTGATCGACGAGATGGAGCGCCAGGGCATGGACCCCGTGCGCAGCTCGCTCCAGGTGGGCATCTTCGGCGCCGAACCATGGACGCACGGCGTGCGCGAGACCGTCGAGCGGCGCGCCGGAATAGACGCGGTGGACATCTACGGGCTGTCGGAGGTGATGGGGCCGGGTGTCGCCAACGAATGCATCGAGAGCAAGGATGGCCCCGTCGTGTGGGAGGACCACTTCTATCCCGAGATCGTCGATCCGGGAAGCGGCAAGGTGTTGCCCGAGGGCACTCCGGGCGAGCTGGTGTTCACCTCACTCACCAAAGAAGCGCTCCCGGTGATCCGCTACCGCACGCGCGACCTCACCCGGTTGCTGCCGCCTACAGCACGCTCCATGCGCCGCATCGAGAAGATCACTGGCCGCTCCGACGACATGCTCATCATCCGCGGCGTAAACGTGTTCCCCTCGCAGATCGAGGAGCTGATCTGCAAGCTGCCGGCGCTTGCGCCGCATTATCTGCTCGTGGTCGACAAGGAGGGACACCTGGACAGCTTGACGGTCCGGGTGGAGCTCGACCCCGGCATGCGTTATGCAGACCGCGACACCGTGGCCGGTGAGCTGCACCACCACATCAAGAGCTACGTCGGCATCTCGGCTCACGTCGAGGTGGTCGAACCCATGGCTATCGAGCGCGTGACGCTGGGCAAGGCCAAGCGCGTCATCGACAAGCGGCAGATCTAAGCCGGGAGCAGCCGGCGCTGAGGAATCCGAATGTACACACAGGCGATCGACCTTCCTCAACCGAAGGATACACAGTCTCCAGCCGGCTCGGCTGAGAACTCGGACTACCAGGCCGAGTTCGACGCCAAGCTTGCGCGCGGCGAGTTCATCGAGGCAAAGGACTGGATGCCGGAGCCGTACCGGAAGACGCTCGTACGCCAGATCTCGCAGCACGCGCACTCGGAGATCGTGGGAATGCTGCCGGAAGGCAACTGGATCACGCGCGCGCCCACACTCAAACGCAAAGCGATCCTGCTCGCCAAGGTCCAGGACGAGGGCGGACACGGGCTGTACCTGTACGCCGCGGCGGAGACGCTAGGGGTCTCGCGCGACGAGCTGATCGAAGCGCTGCACGCCGGCAAAGCGAAGTACTCCTCGATCTTCAACTACCCCACCCTGACTTGGGCCGACATCGGCGTAATCGGCTGGCTGGTCGACGGCGCCGCGATCATGAACCAGATTCCGCTCACCCGTTGCTCCTATGGCCCGTATGCGCGCGCCATGGTGCGCATCTGCAAGGAGGAGAGTTTCCACCAACGCCAAGGGTTCGACTTGCTGCTGACCATGATGTGCGGCAGCCAGGCCCAGCGCGAGATGGTTCAGGACGCAGTCGATCGCTGGTGGTGGCCCTCGCTGATGATGTTCGGCCCGCACGACAGTGAGTCGCGGCACACCGAGCAGAGCACGAAGTGGGGCATCAAGCGCATCTCCAACGACGAGCTGCGGCAGAAGTTCGTCGATGCCACCGCGCCGCAGGCGCGTGTCCTCGGCGTGACGCTCCCCGATCCTCAGCTCAAATGGAACGAGGCGCGCGGGCACTACGACTTCGGCGAGATCCACTGGGACGAGTTCTGGAACGTGGTCAACGGCAACGGCCCGTGCAACCGCGAGCGTCTCGCGGCTCGCGTCGCGGCGTGGGAGGAAGGTGCTTGGGTGCGGGAAGCGGCGGTCGCGTACGCCAGGAAGCAGGAGTCGCGCTTGCGCGACAAGGCGGCTTGACCCGCCTAACGGTCTCCCGAGCCACGAATCACGAGTCACGAATCACGAGGGCACCCATGGAACGCAAGGAATGGCCGCTGTGGGAAGTGTTCATCCGCAGCCGCAGCGGGCTGGATCATAAGCACTGCGGCAGCGTGCACGCGCCCGACGCGCGCATGGCTTTGCAGGCAGCGCGCGACGTGTACACGCGCCGGCAGGAAGGCGTGAGCATCTGGGTGGTGCGGGCCGACCAGATTGTGGCCTCGGACCCCGATGCCAAGCCCGAGATGTTCGACCCGGCGGAGGACAAGATCTACCGCCACCCGACCTTCTACAAGCTGCCGGATGAGGTGGATCACATGTGAAGCGTGAATGAGGTGAAGGAAGTGAATGAGGTGATCCCCCTCACCCTGACCCTCTCCCCCGGCGGGGGAGAGGGAACATGGCCCGTGGAAGAGTAGGAGTAGGAGTCGCAGCGCTACCGCCCATTTACCTCTTCACCTCCTTCACTTCCTTCACCTCCTTCACTTCCTTCACTGGTTTTTAGAGACAATGCCCACCGCCCACCTGAACTACGTGCTCCGCCTCGCCGACAACGCGCTCGTGCTCGGGCAGCGGCTGTCGGAGTGGTGCGGGCATGCTCCAGTACTGGAGGAGGACCTGGCGCTCGCCAACATCGCGCTGGATCTGATCGGCCAGGCGCGGCTCCTGTTGACGCATGCCGGACAGCTCGAAGGTCAAGGGCGAGACGAGGATCAGTTCGCGTTCCTGCGCCAGCAGGACCAATACTGCAACGTGACCCTGGTCGAGCTGCCGAACGGCAACTTCGGCCACACGGTCGGACGCAACCTGCTGTACAGCGCTTTTCAGCAAGAGCTGTGGCACGCGCTGCTCGACTCGCAAGACCGCGACCTCGCAGCCATTGCCGAGAAGGGCCTCAAAGAGACGCGCTATCACCTGCGCCACAGCGCCGACTGGGTCGTGCGACTCGGAGACGGCACCGAAGAGTCACATCAGCACATGCAAGCAGCCTTGGACGAACTTTGGCCGTACACCGCCGAGTTCTTCACCGCCGATACGGTGGACGACGAGGTGACTGCCGTCGGGATCGGACCGGCCTGGCACACGCTCGAGTCTGCGTGGGAAGCGGCCGTGGTCCCGGTGCTGAAGGAGGCGACTCTGAGCATCCCGCAGCGCACCGGGTTCCGCTCGCGCGGGAAGCTGGGCGTGCACAGCGAGCACCTGGGTCATCTGCTGGCAGAGATGCAATATCTGCAGCGCGCATATCCGGACAATCGATGGTGAGAGCATGCTGAGCATCGAACAGGCGTGGAGCGCGCTGTCGAAGGTGACCGACCCCGAGCTGCCGGTCCTGTCGATCTGCGAGCTGGGCATCGTGCGTGATGTCCAGGCCACGGCAGATGAGGTGACCGTCATCGTCACCCCGACCTATTCCGGCTGCCCCGCCACAGAGATGATCCAGAGCACGATCCGCGAGGCGCTCACCGCCGCGGGCGCAGCTAAGGTGACGATCCAGACCCGCCTTTCGCCCGCGTGGACCAGCGATTGGATCACTCCCGCAGCGAGGGAAAAGCTGCGCGACTACGGCATCGCTCCGCCTGCTCCCAGGCAGTCGGGCAGCGCGCAATCTCTGCGCTTCGTGCCCCCGCCACCAGAGTGCCCGCGCTGCCGTTCGCGCAGCACCGTACGGATCTCCGAGTTCGGCGCCACTGCGTGCAAGGCACTGTACCGCTGCGAATCGTGCAAGGAGCCGTTCGAGTATTTCAAGCCCTTATGAGCCAAGTGAAGGGTGAAGAGTGAAGAGCGAAAAGTGGAAAGACACCCTCTCGCCGTCACCGGGGGAGAGGGACGGGGCGAGGGGGCTCACCCTTCACTCTTCACGTCGCTAGCTGACGCATGACCCCACGCTTCCACCCCCTGCGCATCGCCGAGGTGCGGCGCGAGACGCCCGAGGCGGTGAGCCTGCGCTTTGCCGTGCCGCCCGAGTTGGCGCACGAGTTTGCGTTCGTCCAAGGGCAGCACATCACGCTCAAAGCGCGCATCGACGGCGCGGACCTGCGTCGCTCCTACTCCATCTGCGCCGGCGTTGACGACGGGGAACTGTGCATCGCAGTCAAGCGCGTTCCCGGCGGTGTGTTCTCCAACTGGGTCAACAGCGAGGTCAAGGCCGGCGATGTGCTAGACGTGCTCACGCCCGAGGGACGGTTCAACACCCCGCTCGAGGCAAACCAGCGCAAGCATTATGTGGCGTTCGCGGCCGGCAGCGGCATCACGCCGGTGCTGTCACTCATCAAGACCACGCTCGCGCGCGAGTCGGCGAGTCGGTTCACCCTGATCTACGGGAACCGCCGGCAGGCGAGCGTGCTGTTCCACGAGGAGCTGGAGGACATCAAAGACCGCTGGCTGGCGCGCTTCGTGATCTATCACCTGTTCAGCCGCGAGCAGCAGGAGCTGGCGCTGTTCAACGGCCGGCTCGATGGCGCCAAGGTCCGGGCATTCACCGACACGCTACTGCCGGTCGATACGATCGACGAGGCGTTCCTCTGCGGCCCGGGCGGCATGATCGACGAGGTGGAGGCTGCACTGCAGTCCTGCGGGCTGAGCGCCGAACACATCCACGTGGAGCGATTCGGGGTCCCGCAAGCGGAGACCGCTCATCACGTAGAGGCCGGCGATGCGCCACACGCGCGCATCACGCTTGTGCTGGATGGCGTGCAGCGCGAGGTCGAGTTCCACAGCAGCGACCCATCGATACTCGATGCCGCTCTGGCGGCCGGCATCGAGCTCCCCTATTCCTGCCGCGGCGGCATGTGCTGCACCTGCCGGGCCAAGCTGCTCGAGGGGCGCGTGCGGATGGACAAGAACTACAGCTTGGAGAAGCGCGATCTGGACGCTGGCTTCGTCCTCACTTGTCAGGCGCACCCGCTGACCGAGCGCGTGGTGGTGAGCTACGACGAACGATGACGCAGCCGCACCTGGTGCTACGCGCTGCCTCCCCCGTCCCGGCGCTGCGTCGACAGCCTGACTGAGCCGCAATGCCACGAGGCAAAGCCCCCAGCTTCGACCGGCAACGGGCGGCGATCCTGCGCGCGGCCGTACAGTTGTTCGCACAGACGGGCTTCACGCAAACGTCCATGGCCGATCTGGCGCGCTCTTGCGGCGTGTCCAAGGCGCTGCTGTACCACTACTATCGGGACAAAGGCCACCTGCTTCTCGATGCGGCCGACAGCTACCTCGACCGGCTGATCACGGTCGCCGACGAGGTGCGCGACCGTAAGCTGCCCCCCGACGAGCACTTGCGTGCGCTGATCTCGTCCTTCATGCAGGAGTATGAGCATTCGCAGGCCCAGCACATGGTGTTGGTGCAGGACGTGAAGCACCTGAGCTCGACGGAGCAGGCGCACGTAATCGCAAAACAGCGCCGCGTGGTCAAGGCGTTCGCCCAGGCCATCGCGGCGTTGGAGCCGCGTCTGCGCGGCAAGGCGTTGCGGGCCCCGCTAGCCATGATCCTGTTCGGCATGATCAACTGGACCTTCACGTGGCTGCGGCCTGAAGGACCGCTCACCTACGCCGACATGGCCGACATCGTCGCCGAGATCTTCCTCCACGGGGTGGCCGAGCCACGGGCGCAGAGCGAGACGGATCCAGTACGCCGCCGTGTGGTCTCCCGGAACGGCGCTCCGGCATGATATCGTTGGGTTGCGTGAAGGCTGCCTCGGCGCCCGAACGTGGAGCGCGTCGCGGCGCTGAACGACGACAATAGCGACAGGAGGAGAAACCATGCGTTTCTGGCACGGACTGGCCGGGGCTGCAGTGGCGATCGCAGCCATCGGAGCGCGGGCCGATATCAACGTGGGCGTAACGCTGTCGGCGACCGGCCCGGCGGCCTCGCTAGGCATCCCGGAGAAGAACACTTTGGCGCTGCTGCCGGGCACCATCGCCGGGCAGAAGGTGAATTACATCGTCCTCGACGACGCGTCGGACACCACCACCGCGGTAAAGAACACGCGCAAGCTGATCAGCGAGGACCGCGTCGACGTCATCATCGGATCGACCATCACGCCCAACTCGCTCGCCATGATCGACGCGGTTGCGGAAGCGGAGGTCCCGATGATCTCGATGGCTGCGTCGTCCCGCATCATCCAGCCGCTGGACGCCAAGCGCCGTTGGGTGTTCAAGACCCCCCAAAGCGATGCGCAGATGGCCGTCGCGATCGCCACCCACATGAGCAAGAACAACATCAAGACGGTGGGCTTCATCGGCTTTGCCGACGCCTACGGTGAAAGCTGGTGGAACGAGTTCAGTCAGGCGGCGCAGGCGCGCAACATCTCCATCGTGGCCAATGAGCGCTACAACCGCACCGACACTTCGGTGACGGGCCAGATCCTGAAGATCCTCGCGGCCCGGCCCGATGCGGTGCTGATCGCAGGCTCGGGCACCCCCGCTGCCCTGCCACAGAAGACGCTGAAGGAGCGCGGCTACGCAGGCGTCATCTATCAGACGCATGGGGTCGCCAACGCCGACTTTCTCCGCGTCGGCGGCAAGGACGTGGAGGGAACCCTGCTGCCGGCTGGTCCCGTACTGGTGGCGGCGGCGCTGCCCTCTTCCCACCCCAGCAAGAAGACCGCGATGGACTATGTGTCCAAGTACGAGGCCGCCTACGGCAAGGGCAGCGTCTCGACGTTCGGTGCGCACGCCTGGGATGCGGTGATCCTGCTACAACATGCGATCCCGGAAGCGCTGAAGAAGGCACAACCGGGCACGCCGCAGTTCCGCGCTGCGCTCCGCGACGCCCTGGAGCATCTCCAGAACGTGCCTGGCGCGCACGGCGTGTTCAACACGAGTCCCCAAGATCATTTGGGGTTCGACCAGCGCGCCGCAGTCATGGTCCGGATCCGCAACGGAGCCTGGGAGTTACTGCCGCAGTAGCGCGCAGGAGGCTGCCACCATACCAATCCACCGGAGGCGAGCGAGAGCGCGTACGACTCGAGTCCGCGCTCTAGCCCAACCTCAGCTCTACATCGATCGAGCTTAGATTCCGACCGATGCGAGACCACCGTCGTCTGCCTGCGTATGCCATGTACCGACGTTGCGTTGGTGACGCGGCATGAAACTCGCGACGCTAAGATCGGGCGGGCGCGACGGTGCACTGATCGTCGTCAGCCGGGACCTCAAGACGGCGGTCGCGGCGACCAACATCGCACGCTCGCTGCAAGCGGCGCTGGACGACTGGGCGCGCAAGGCGCCTAGGCTCGCGCACCTCTCGGATATCTTGAACGCCGGCAAAGCCGCCGACGCGTTCACCTTCGATCCCACCCGCTGTGCGGCGCCGCTGCCGCGCGCCTACCAATGGGCGGACGGCTCGGCCTATGCAAATCACGAGGAATTGTTGCGAAAGGCCGACGGCGCGCCGCTTCCGCCTTGGTTCTGGACCGATCCGCTCGTCTACCAAGGTGCCTCGGACAGCTTGAGCGGCGCCTGCGACCCGATCCGCGCTCGGAGCGAAGACTGGGGCATCGATCTGGGCGGCCAGGTGGCGGTGATCGTCGACGACGTGCCGATGGGCGCGACGGCGGGAGCCGCGGCAGGACGAATCCGGTTGGTCATGCTCGCGAACGAGGTCAGTCTGCGCGAGGTGATCGCGAAGGAGCAGACCAAAGGCTGGGGGTTCGTCCAGGGCAAGGTCGCGGCAGCGTTCTCCCCAGTGGCGGTCAGCCTGGACGAGCTGAGTCAAGCGTGGGACGGCGGCAAGCTGCACGGCCCGCTGACAGTGCATATCAACGGTCAGCTCTTCGGCCGCCCCGACGCCGGAGCGGGGATGACATTCGATTTCCCCATGCTGATCGCCCATGCCGCGCGCACGCGTGAGCTCGAAGCCGGCTCGATCGTGGGCTCCGGCACCGTCTCCAACCCCGACCCCGCAGTGGGTTGCGCGTGTCTCGCGGAGAAACGCATGCTCGAAAGCGCCGCGCACGGCAAGCCGACCACGCCTTATTTGCGCTTCGGCGACCGGGTGCGTATCGAGATGTTCGACCCCGCCGGCAAATCCATCTTCGGCGCGATCGACCAGGAGGTGGTGAAGTATGTGCCGCCGGAGTGACCTCAGGAGGTGCATGAGGTGAAGAAGTGGAAAAAGTGAATGAGGTGAATGAGGTGAATGAGGTGATCCCCCTCACCCTGACCCTCTCCCCCGCCGGGGCAGAGGGGCCGCAGCGATCGGAAAAGTCGGAACCCTAGCGCTTAGGGCCTCTGGCCTTTTCACTACTTCACCTCTTCACCTTTTCACCTCTTCACCTTTTCACCTCTTCACCTTTTCACCTCTTCGCCTGTTCACTCTTCACCCTCCACCCCTCACCCTTCCCCCGCGCCGAGCGATGAACCTCGAAATCGCCACGCTGCTCGCCCAGGACGCCCTGACCAACGGCGCGATCTACGTGCTGATGGCGCTCGCGCTGGTCATGGTGTTCGCCGTCACCCGCGTCATCTTCGTACCGCAGGGGGAGTTCCTCGCCTATGGCGCCCTGTCGCTGAGCAGCCTGCAGGCCGGCCGCGCGCCGGGGATCGCCTGGTTGTTGCTCGGGCTGGGGGTGTTGAGCTTCCTGTTCGATGCGGCCGCAGCTCTGCGGGAATCGCGTGCGCGCGGCCTGTTCCGGTCTGGACTAGCGAACCTCGCGCTCCCCGCGCTATTGGCGATCTGCACGGTGTGGCTCGCACCGCGCCATCCTCCCTTCGGCGTTCAGCTGGTGCTGACGATGCTGCTGGTCGCACCGATGGGTCCGATGCTCTACCGTGTCGCATACCAGCCGATCGCAGATGCGCCGGTGCTCATGCTGCTGATCGTATCGGTCGCCGTGCAGCTCACGATGTCGGGACTGGGGCTGTATTTCTTCGGCGCCGAGGGCTCGCGCACGCCGCCGTTCGGAGAAGGCGCGCTCACGCTCGGTTGGCTGCGCATCGGTGCGCAGAGCGTGTGGGTCTACGCGACCACGCTCGTCCTGGTAGCCGCCCTGTATGCGTTCTTCGAGCGCACCCTCTACGGTAAGGCGTTACGCGCTACCGCCAGCAACCGCGTGGGCGCGCGGCTGTCCGGGATCAGCACCACGTTGGCCGGCAAGCTCTGCTTCCTGCTCGCGGCGCTGCTGGGCGGTATATCCGGGCTGCTGATCGGGCCGATCACCACCATCTACTACGACACCGGCTTTCTCGTCGGCCTGAAGGGGTTCGTAGGCGCGATCATCGGCGGCCTGGTCTCCTATCCTCTCGCCGCCGCAGGCGCGCTTCTGGTCGGCATGCTCGAGTCCTACGCGTCGTTCTACGCCAGCGCTTACAAGGAGGTGATCGTGTTCACGCTCATCATCCCCGTGCTGCTTTGGCGGTCCCTCGCGTTGCTCACCGCGGAGGAGGAATGAAGCACAGGGCGCTGCAGGCTGCGGGGCTCGCGCTTCTTTCCCTCGCCCCTCTCGCATTGCCGGACTATTGGGTCACCTTGCTCGCATACGTCGGGCTGTACAGTCTGGTCGTCCTGGGCCTGTGCCTGCTGACCGGCATCGCGGGCCAAGTCTCTTTCGGTCAAGCCGCGTTTGTCGGGCTGGGGGCGTACACCAGCGCCTGGCTGTGCACGGCGTACGCGCTCTCGCCTTGGGTCGGACTGCTCGCCGGGATCGCCGTGACTGCGCTGTTCGCGCTCATCCTCGGTGCGGTGACGCTGCGCTTATCGGGTCACTTTCTGCCCCTATGCACGCTCGCCTGGGGCATCAGCCTGTACTACTGCTTCGGCAACGTCGGGTTCCTCGGCGGGTATACGGGCCTCTCGGGAATCCCGCCGCTCACCCTCTTCGGCCACGAGCTGAAGGCCACCCGCGCGTATGTGTACCTCATCTGGGGCTGCGTGCTCGGCGCAGTGACGCTGGTCACGCTGCTCCTCGATTCGCGCATGGGTCGAGCGGTGCGCGCGCTGAGCCGAGGGTCTCAGCTGCTGGAGAGCTTCGGCGAGAACACGATGCTGCTGAAGCTGCAGACGTTCGTGTTCGCGGCTCTCCTGGGAGCGCTGTCGGGCTGGCTGTATGTCCATTACCAGCGCTTCCTCAACCCCACGCCCTTCAGCCTGCACATGGGCATCGAGTACCTCTTCATGGCGGTGGTCGGCGGTGCCGGCTACGTCTGGGGCGGCGTGCTGGGTGCAGCGTTGATCACGCTGCTGCAGCAGGTCTTGCAAAGCTGGCTGCCGAAGTTGCTCGGGGCGAGCGGCGAGTTCGAAATCATCGTGTTCGGCGTGCTGATCGTGCTCATGCTGCAGCGTGCTCCCTCCGGGCTGTGGGCCTGGATCGCACCCGGGCTGAGCCGGTTGCGTCCAGAACCGAAGACTCCGTCGGCTGAAGCGCTACCGGCGCGGACGCGCCCGCAGTCGGGAGAACCGCTGCTGGCAGTCGCGAGTGCGAGTCGCGCCTTCGGTGGCCTGATGGCCGTCAACAAGGTGAGCTTTGAGCTGCGCGCTGGCGAAATCCTTGGGCTGATCGGGCCCAACGGAGCGGGCAAGACCACGACCTTCAACCTGATCACGGGCCTGCTCGCTCCCAGTTCCGGGAAGGTGCTGTTTCGTGGCCGAGCCATCACCGGGCTGGCGCCCAGACAGGTTGCGCGGCTGGGCATCGCTCGCACATTCCAACACGTCAAGCTGTTGCCGCAGATGAGCGTGCTGGACAATGTGGCTATCGGCGCGTCCCAGCGCGGACACGCGGGGTTCCTGCGCTGCCTGCTCCACCTGGAGCGGGCGGAAGAACACAGGCTGCGCGCCGAAGCAGCGCGCCAGATCCGCCGGGTGGGCCTGGCCCAAGAGATGTTCCGTCCAGCCGGCAGCCTGCCGCTCGGCAAGCAGCGCGTCGTCGAGGTGGCCCGGGCGCTCGCCGCGGACCCGCTGCTGCTCCTGCTCGACGAGCCGGCGGCCGGATTGCGTTACGCGGAAAAGCAGGCGCTCGCCGAAACGCTGCGCCAGTTGCGCGGCGAAGGAATGAGCGTGCTGCTGGTCGAGCATGATATGGACTTCGTGATGGGGCTGGTAGATCGCCTGGTCGTGCTCGACTTCGGCACCAAGCTCGCCGAAGGCCTGCCGCGCGACATCCAAGCGCACCCACTGGTGCTCGAGGCCTATCTCGGGGGCGTGAGGTGAGCGCAACGCCGCTGCTCTCCGCGCAGAACGTCAGCGTAGCGTATGGCCGGGTGCGCGCGGTGGAGGGCGTGTCTCTGCATGTGGAACCGGGTCGGATCGTCACGGTCATCGGCGCCAACGGGGCAGGCAAGACGACTCTGTTGCTGGCGCTGATGGGCCTGCTCCCGGCCCAGGGCGAGGTACGCTATCTGGGGCAGCCGCTCGATGCGGAGGCGCCCGAGGAGCGCGTGGCGCGGGGGCTGACGCTGGTGCCCGAGCGCCGCGAGCTGTTCGCCGATATGAGCGTCGCAGACAACCTGCTGCTCGGCGCTTTCCACCGCCGGCGCGACCGGCAGGTGACGCGGGATCTCGAGTCCGTCTATGCGCGCTTCCCGCGGCTACGGGACCGCCGGTCTCAGCTCGCCAGCACGCTCTCGGGCGGAGAGCGCCAGATGCTTGCGCTTGGTCGCGCTCTGATGTCCAAGCCACGGCTGCTGCTGCTCGACGAGCCGAGCCTGGGACTCGCGCCGCTCATCGTGCGCGACATCTTCCATATCATCGAGGCGCTCAAGGACAGCGGCGTAGCGATCCTGCTGGTCGAGCAGAACGCCCGCGCGGCGCTGGAGCTCGCCGATTATGCCTATGTGCTGGAGACGGGCAGCGTCTCGCTCCAAGGACCGGCGCGCGATCTGGCCGCCGACCCTCGGGTGGTCGAGACGTATCTGGGGCTGCATAGGCAAACCCGTGGCGGGTAAAGTGAAAGAGTAACGAGTAATGCAGGCGTCCGCGCTATGCTATGGGACCTGGCATCGCCCCCCGACCGGTCTCACTTGACCGCTGAACTCGTCGACGCCGCCTTCACCCGGCACGGTCCCGCTTACCGCTGGTACGCGACCGCGACGATGATGCTCGGCACGTTTTCGATGGTGCTCGCCACCACCGTGGTCAACGTCGCCATCCCGGACATCATGGCTTCCTTCGCGCTCAGCCAGGATACCGTGCAGTGGCTCTCCACCGGCTTTCTCGCAGCCATGTCGACGACCATGCTCGCCACCACGTGGTGCGTGCAGCGGTTTGGCCAGCGCGCGACCTATGTCACCGCGTTGACCGCTTTCGTCGCGGCCGCAATCGCCGGCGGGCTGGCGACCCGCGCCGATCTGTTGATCGCGTCCCGGGTTCTGCAAGGCGCCTGCGCTGGGATCATTCAGCCGTTGGCAATGATCACGATCTTCTCGGTGTTCCCGGCGGAGCGGCGCGGGCGAGCGATGGGCATCTATGGCCTGGGCGTCGTGCTCGCGCCCGCGCTCGGCCCTCCGCTGGGCGGCTGGCTGGTGGACCATCTGAGTTGGCGGGTCCTGTTCTTCCTGCCCGTTCCATTCTGCCTGACCGCCCTGGCCCTTGCGCCTTGGTTCATCGTCGGGCGGCCCGCCACGGCTGAGCGCCGCGCGTTCGACTGGGGCGGCTTGGTTTTCCTGGCCGTGTTCACCGCCTGCCTGCTCTACGCGTTCAACCTCAGCCACCGCGTCGGGTGGCTCGCGTGGCGGACGGTCGCGCTGCTCGCCGTTGCCGGAGCCGCCACCGCAGCCTTTGTTTGGTGGGAACACGGCCGCAGGCATGCGATGCTGGACCTAGGCGTGTTCCACAGCCCGCAATTCACCGCGGCCGCGCTGGTGGCGTTCGCCTATGGGCTGGGGCTGTATGGCAGTACCTATCTGGTTCCGCTGCTCGTGCAGACCGTGGCGCGCTACAGTGCCTCGGATGCAGGGGCGCTGCTGCTGCCGGCGGGCCTCGCGCTGGCGGTGACCGTACCGGTTGCCGGCTGGCTCACCGACAGGGTGCCTGCGCGCCCTCTCATCGTGTCGGGGTTGCTTCTGTTTTGTCTCTCCTCGCTGCTGTTTCTGTACTTCGATTCGGGCACCGGATTCTGGGCCCTGGCCGTGTGGCTGCTGATCGGCCGCGTGGGGCTGGGCCTGATCATCCCGGCGCTCAATGCCCGCGCCATGCACGGGCTGAGCGCAGAGCACGTGGGCCAGGCCTCGAGCGCCATCAACTTCATCCGCCAGCTCGGCGGCGCCTTCGGCGTCAACCTCCTTGCCACCTTCCTGGAATGGCGTACGCTGGTACACGAGCGGGCAGCGGGTCTGGCGGGCTCCGCAATGCTGCTGTCGCCGCAGCGCGTGGCCGCCTTCCATGAGAGCTTTCTGGTGGTCGCCGGCGTGTTCGCGCTCGCGATCGTGCCCGCCTGGCGCATGGCATCGGATCGGAGATGACAATGGGCAAGAAGATTGTGGTCGCCTACGACGGCACGCGCGAGGGACGCACCGGCTTGTTCCGCTTCACCGAAACGCTCCCACAGACCGACGCGGAGATTCATCTGCTCGCGGTGATCCGCCTGCCGTCGGGCGCATTCCTCGCGGAGGGATATATCCCGGAAGCGGTGATCGACGAGGAGAAGCAGCGCTACCAGGAAATCGTGCAGGAAGGCACGCAACTGCTGGCGCAGCGCGGGTACCGTGTGACCTCGCATCTGGAGTTCGGCGATCCGATCGAGGAGATCGTCCGCCTCGCCCGGCAACTGCCTGCGGACCTGATCGTGGTGGGGCACAAACGCCAGAGCTCCCTCGCCGCGCGCTGGTGGGGCAGCTCGGTCGGCGCTTCGTTACTGGAGCGCTCCCCCTGCAGCATCCTGGTCGCCGTCTGCGACTAACGCCGTTCCCGCCGTTCAGCGTTCGCGGATCGCGGGTCGCCAACCGCTTTCTACCGGTGCGCGTTGGCGTCCACCACCGAGAGCGCAGTCATGTTCACGAGCCGCCGCACGGTGGCGCTCGGCGTCACGATGTGGACGGGCTTCGACGCGCCCAGCAGGATCGGGCCGATCGTCACACCTTCGCCGCCGATCATCTTGAGCAGGTTGAACGCGATGTTGGCCGCATCGACGTTGGGCATGATGAGCAGATTCGCCTCGCCCTTGAGCCGCGACTCCGGGTAGACTCGATTGCGGATCTCCTCCGACAGCGCGGCGTCACCGTGCATCTCTCCATCGACCTGCAGGTCGGGCATCCGCTTCTCGATCAGCTCACGCGCTCGCCCCATCTTCAGCGCCGAGGCCGAATCGTCGCTGCCGAAGTTCGAGTGCGAGAGCAGCGCCACCTTGGGCGCCAGTCCGAAGCGCTTGACCTCGGAGGCCGCCATGATGGTCATCTCGGCGAGCTGCTCGGCGCTGGGATCTTCGTTCACATAGGTATCGCAGAGGAACAGCGTGCGCTTGGGCAGGATCAGTACGTTCATCGCGGCGAAGATCGAGGCGCCCGACTCCAAACCGATGACGTTCGCAATGTGCCGCAGATGGTCCTTGTGGCGGCCGAAGGTGCCGCAAAGCATCGCGTCGCCGTCCCCGCGGCGCAGCAGCATCGCGCCGATCAGCGTCGTGGATTGGCGCACGTGGGATCGTGCATCGTCGGGTGTCACGCCCTTCCGGCGCATGATCCGGTGGTACTCGGTCCACACTTCGCGGTAGCGGGGATCGCTCTCCGGGTTCACCAACTCGACGTCGGCACCGGGCCGCAGGCGTAGGCCGAACTTCTTCACCCGCATGTCCACGACCTCGGGCCGGCCGATGAGGATCGGCCGTGCAAGCTGCTCGTCGACGACGACCTGTACCGCGCGCAGCACGCGCTCATCTTCCCCTTCCGCATAGATCACGCGCCTGGGTCGCTGCTTCGCCAGGGCAAACACGGGCTTCATGATCAACCCGGAGTGGTAGACGAACTGAAGCAGCCGCTCGCGGTAGGCGTCCAGGTCGGCGATGGGCCGCTGCGCCACGCCGCTCTCCATCGCCGCCTTGGCGACCGCCGGCGCTATCTTGGTGATCAGCCGGGGATCGAACGGCTTGGGGATGATGTACTCGGGGCCGAAGTTCAGCTCCTGGCCCTGGTAGGCCGTGGCGACGACATCCGATTGCTCGGCCTGTGCCAGCTCGGCGATGGCATGCACGCAGGCGAGCTTCATCTCTTCGGTGATGCGGGTGGCGCCCACGTCGAGCGCGCCGCGGAAGATGAACGGGAAGCACAGCACGTTGTTCACCTGATTGGCATAGTCCGATCGCCCCGTGGCGATGATGCAGTCGGGGCGTACGGCCTTGGCCTCCTCCGGCATGATCTCGGGCGTGGGGTTGGCAAGCGCCAGGATGAGCGGGCGTGGCGTCATGTCCCGGACCCACTCGGGTCTGAGTGCGCCCGCGGTGGACAGCCCCAGGAAGATGTCGGCGCGCGGCATCACATCGGCCAGCTTGCGCGCCTCCGTGCGGCGGGCGTAGCGCGCCTTGTTCGGCTCCATGTCCGCTTCGCGGCCTTCGTACAACACACCCTTGCTGTCGCACACGAACGTGTTCTCGCGCTTCAAGCCCAGACGCACGAGCAGATCCAGACAGGCGATCGCGGAGGCGCCGGCACCGGAGCAGACAAGCTTCACCTTGTCGATCTGCTTGCCCACGACTTTGAGCCCGTTGATCACCGCCGCACCGACGATGATCGCCGTACCGTGCTGGTCGTCGTGGAACACGGGAATATTCAGGCGCTCGCGCAGCTTCTGCTCCACGTAGAAGCACTCGGGGGCCTTGATGTCCTCCAGATTGATGCCGCCCAATGTCGGCTCCAGTGCGGCGATGATGTCGACCAGCTTCTGCGGGTCGCGCTCATTGAGCTCGATATCGAACACGTCGATCCCGGCGAACTTCTTGAACAGGCAGCCCTTGCCTTCCATGACCGGCTTGCCGGCCAGCGGACCGATGTTGCCCAGCCCGAGCACGGCCGTGCCGTTGGTGATCACACCCACGAGGTTGGCGCGCGAGGTCAGCTCGGCGGCCTGATTGGGGTCCGCTTCGATTGCTTTGCAGGCGTAGGCCACGCCCGGCGAATACGCGAGCGCCAGGTCGCGCTGGTTGATCAGTCCTTTGGTCGGGACGACCGAGATCTTGCCCGGCGTGGGCAGTCGGTGATATTCGAGCGCAGCGGTCTTGAGCTGCTCTTCCATGCGTTCCTCCTCCAGAAGTGGTCCGGCGTCGGGCCCGAGGCCCGTATCGGCAGACTCGACACTGTAAGGCTTTCCCGGTTTTGTCTCCAGCCGGCAGCGCCGGGAGCGAGCTGGCCGTCAGTACAGTGAAAGGGCGAATACTGGCTCGACGAACAGCCGGCAGGGTCACGCATCAGCGCTGCCGAGATTCCCCGCAGAGTGGAACTTCCACCGCAGCCCAATCGGCATACCTGCCGCCAGTCGTCGGTGCTGGAAGACGCCAACGCCCCGGAACATGCCGGGGCGTTGGCGCGAGCTGAGGCTGTCGCGTCGGTGGGTCCGTCCGCGGTGATCGCTCCGGGAGCGCTCCCCGGGATGCCCCGCACTTACAGCACGACGCCGCGTCGAATGCCGCGCAGCACTCAGCTCGTCAGGAACGCTTTCTTGATGCGGTCCACCACGAGATCGGGCTTCTCGAACATCAAGAAATGGCCGCCGTCGGGAACATACTCGATGGTGTAGTTGTTGTACCAGCCTGCGACGAGGTCGGTCCAGACAGAGGGCACGACGGTATCGCCCATCCCCTGGAGGAAAGTCATCGGCACATCCGAGATCGTGCGGTCGAGCGCCGTCCACGGCTGGCTCGTGAGCGACAGGTTGGCGCGGTAAAAGTTGAACCCGCCGTGGATGTTGCCAGGCTTGATGAAGTTGTCGGTATAGATCTCGAGCTCTTCTTCCGTGAACGCGTTCTTGTTGAAGGACCAATGCGAGAGGAAGTGCTCGAAGTAGATTCGGCACGCCTCCCGGCTCGACGAGACCAGCTTCACAGCCATGTCGAGCTGGTGGAACTGCGAATACCACGACTCGGGGAAGTGTCCCACGCTCAGGTAACGGCTCTCGAATCCCGGCACGATCGGGTCGATCGTGAGGCCGCGGATCGTCATATCTCGATGCTTGCGGACGAACTTGTGCATCACGAGCGCCGAGTAGTCGTGCCCCACGACGTAGGCCTTCTGGATGCCGAGATGGTGCAGGAGATTGGCTTGGTCCTCGGTCACCAGGTCCAGGTGGAACTTCGAGATATCCTCGAGGTTGGGTTTCTCCGAGTCGCCGTAGCCCCGGAAGTCGGGAAGGATGACGTCGAAGTGCTTCGCCAGTCCCTCGATGCACTTGTTCCACTCGTACCAGAAGCCCGGCCATCCATGCATCAATAACAGCGGCGGTCCGGAGCCTTCGCGGACATAGTGGATCCTGACGCCGGGTAGACTCGCTTCGCGGTGACGGAAAGATTCGGGACGTCGAATTACCATGCGTGCTCCTCCTTCAGGTTTCGGCAGAAGCGCCGCCGGAGCGATCGTCCTGCGCCGGCGATGCCTCCGCGGCTCGTTGAAAAGCCTCTGATGCACTGACCGCAGACTCCACTTTCGGGCCACCACCGGCTCGGCGACGCAAAGTTGCCCCGAGCACCGCCCCTGCCTCGTTGTCCTGAACGAGTTCGTGGACTGCGTGTGTTGCGGCTCCTAACAAGCGGGCTGGGTTGCCCGTCTTCGAATACAGCGCGTTGAACCGATCAGAACTGACCGTAGAGCTTGATGTGCGGGCCGTCGGCCGCGACCAATGCGCCAGCAGTGCCGTGGTGAGAGTTCCTCGCTTTGTCGTGCACTGGCGCTCGGAGGCGAGCCCCGGAACGAGAGGATCATCGTAGGCGGTGTCTACTTGTCCGGCTGCACGGTGACGCGGCGGCGGCGAGGAACTATAGCATGCACAGGTGCCGCCTTCGAGCTGCGGAGTCGGCGCGCGGCGGGCTGAGGCCGCTGGCTTGCTCGCTCTCAACGGCGCAGGGCTGCGTGGTGCCCGAGCAGACGCACCGTCTCGGGAGCCGATCGCATTGGTGGAGCTCGTGGGAGCGCTCTCCCAGAGCGACAACGCCCCGGCGGGCGGCCCCGGGGCGTTGTCGGGAGTCAGCGCTTGGGCGAGTCAGTCGGCGAGCACTGCCTCCGCCGTCGGCGAGCGCTCGGGGAGCGCGGCGCGGACAGCGTCGTCCACCGTGTCCAGGAAGACGAACTGCAGGCGCTGGCGCGCTTCCTCGGGCACTTCCTGCAGGTCCTTCTGGTTGCGCTTGGGCAGCAGCACCGTGGTGATGCCGGCACGCATCGCCGCCAGGACTTTCTCCTTGATCCCGCCCACCGGCAGCACCAAGCCACGCAGGCTGATTTCGCCGGTCATGGCGGTGTCGGTGCGCACGGCGCGGTTGGAGAGCAGCGAAGCCAATGACATGAACATCGCCACGCCCGCGCTCGGCCCGTCCTTCGGAACCGCTCCCGCCGGGACGTGCACGTGGATATCGGATTTCTCCAGCGCCCCCGCATCGATGTCCAGCGCATCGGCGTGCGCCTTCACCAGCGTGAGCGCGGCCTGTGCACTCTCCTTCATGACGTCGCCCAGTTGCCCGGTGAGGATGAGCTTGCCGTTGCCTGCCGTGCGGCTCGACTCGATGAACAGAATGTCGCCGCCCACCGGTGTCCAGGCTAGGCCCGTAGCCACACCGGGCAGGGGCACGCGTTCCGCGACCTCGCTCTCGAAGCGCGCGGGGCCGAGCAAGTCGGACAGCTCGCCGCGCTCCACACGCACGCTCTGCGCCTCGCCCGCGGCGATCTTGACCGCAGCGCCACGGCACACGGCGCCGATCTCGCGCTCGAGGTTGCGCACTCCGGCCTCGCGTGTGTAGTCCTGGATGATCGCCCTGATCGCCTCGTCGGTGACCTCGAACTTCTCGGGCGAGAGCCCGTTCTGCTCGAGCTGGCGCTTGACCAGGTACTTGCGCGCGATCTGCAGCTTCTCCTCCTGCGTGTAGCCCGGCAGAGGGATCACCTCCATGCGGTCGCGCAAGGGGCCTGGAATCGTGTCCAGCATGTTCGCGGTGGCGATGAAGGTCACGCGCGACAGGTCGAAGGGCACGCCGAGGTACGCGTCGCGGAACGTCGCGTTCTGCTCCGGGTCGAGCACCTCCAGCAGCGCGCTCGACGGGTCGCCGTGGAAGCCCTGTCCGAGCTTGTCGATCTCGTCGAGCATCATCACGCAGTCGCGGCTGCCCGCCTTCTTGATCGCCTGGATGATGTTGCCCGGCAGCGCGCCGACATAGGTGCGGCGGTGGCCACGGATCTCCGCCTCGTCATGCACCCCGCCCAGCGACACGCGCACGAATTTGCGCCCGAGCGCTTTCGCGATGCTCTGGCCCAGGGAGGTCTTGCCCACTCCCGGCGGGCCGACGAAGCACAGGATCGGGCTATGGCCGTGCGGGTTGAGCTTGCGCACCGCGAGGAACTCGAGGATGCGCTTCTTCACCTTGTCCAGCCCGTAATGGTCCTCGTCCAGGATACGGCGCGCCTCCGCCAGGTCGATCCGCTCCTCGGTCTGCACCTTCCAGGGCAGCTCGATCAACCAGTCGAGGTAGCTGCGCGCCATGGAGTACTCGGTCGATGCTTCGGCCATGCGCGCAAGTCGTTTCAGCTCCTTGCGCACGTGCTTCTCGACCTCTTCCGGCATGCCGGCCTCGGCGACCGTCTTGCTGAGCTCCTCGACCTCGGCGTGCCCGCCTTCCTCGCCCTCGCCCAGCTCCTTCTGGATGGTCTTGAGCTGCTCGCGCAGGACGAACTCGCGTTGGCGCTCGTCCATGCTGGCTTTGGTTCGCTCGTCGATCTCCTTGGAGATCTTGAGCACCTCGATGCGATGGGCGAGCAGGTTGAGCACGCTGTCCAGGCGCTTCTCGAGACTGAAGGTCTCCAGAATCTGCTGCTTCTCCTCGGGCTTGATGTCGAGGAATCCGGCGACCACGTCGGCGAGCCCGCCCGGCGAGGTGAAGCTGCTCACCGCGGACACCAGCTCCTGCGGCGTCTGCGGCAGCAACGCGAGCGCCTCGCTCGCCCGCTTCTTGAGCTGCAGGAAGCGCGCCTCGATGTCGTGGCTAGCTTGCTGACCGTCGGCGATGCGATCCACGCGCGCCACCATGAACGGGTAGCCGGACACGAACTCACGCACGATGAATCGCTGCTCGCCCTGGCAGATGAGGTGATGCCCGCCATCCTGGCTGGTCACGTACCGCAGCACCTGTGCCAGCGTGCCCACGCGATACAGATCATCCGGCCCCGGGCTGTCTACCGATGGGTCCTTCTGCAGCAGCAGGCCGATCGGACGCTCGGTGCGCACCGCCTGCTGCGCGGCGGCGATCGATGCTTCGCGGCCGATGCTGAGCGGCAGGATCATCCCGGGGAACAGAATCAGGTTGCGCACCGGAAGGATGATGAGCAGATCCTCGGGCAACGCCACCGACCCGGCCTCGCCTTGCTTGCTCGGACTGAGCGCCGAGCCCGCGCCCGGCGCGGACGCCGGCTGATTGCTTTCCGTATCCAGGGTCATGTCCCTCTCCTCACGCAAGCCGCTCTAGGCCGATCACCAAGCACCCGTTCTCGAACCGCTGCTCACGCACCTCGAAGCGGCCGGAGGGGATCGGGATGCGTCGCTCGAACCGACCATAGGGAATTTCCAGCCGGCGAATGGCGCCGGGAAACGCCTTGGCAGGCATCGGACGTTGGCCCTCCACGACGAGTGTCGCCCCGTCCATGAAGGCGCGCACGCGGGACGCCGCCACGCCGGGCAAAGCCACCAAGATCCAGTACACGCTGTCGGTCTCGATGATGTCCACCGGGGGCTGCCACGAAGGCACTCCGGCGGCCGCATGGCCGAGCTCGAAGAACTGTCGGTGCAGCCGGTCGACCTGGTCGAGCATCTCGATGGCTTGGTCCCACATCCAGTTGCGGGTATCGCGGGGTCTCATGCTCTCCTCTCCGGCCACAGACTTGCGGCTGCGCTGCCGCCTGGCAGCAGATATCGGGGCCGAAACGGGCATTTCAATGCACGCACCAGCCTTGTGTGATTGGGGAAGTTCCGACGCTGCATGGGCCGCCGCAGGAGCGGACAGCCGCATCAGCCGCGCAGAAGTTGCGCTTCGAGCACGCGCACCTGGCGCTCGAGCGTTTCAATCCGCTCGATGAGCGACAGCACCAGGGCCAGCCCCGAGGTGGGCAGGTCGAAGTCCTTGCGCAGGCGGCTGGCCGTTCTTCCGGTGACGATACAACGCGCCGCGAAGCGCCAGGCTTGCGCCTCGCCAGCGCTGCCCACGCCTGCGCCCACCGGTTCGAACACCCCGTATTCGACGAGCTCGATGATCTCCTGCGCGGACAGGCCCGAAGCCTGTGCAAGCTCCTCGAGCGCGACCAAGACATGCTCTTCCAGCGGTAATGCTTCGTCCAGCGGCCAAGTCATCGCGGTCCTCTGCTACTCGAAGTGGGCGCGGGGGTCAAAGGTCGATGCCTTCTGCAGCTCACGGTACAACTGCTTCTCCCGCTCGCTCAGCACCGACGGCGTCACGATCTGCAGCACGGCGTACAGATCCCCTTCGCCGCCCCCGGGCCGAGGAAGCCCCTTGCCACGCGCGCGCAGCTTCTGCCCGGCGCGCGAGCCGGCCGGAACTTTGACGCTGATGCGCCCCTCCAGCGTCGGGATCTGGACTTCGGCACCCAGGGCGGCCTCCCATGGCGCAACGGGGAGCTCCAGGTATAGATCATGGCCGCTCACACGGAACAGATCATGCGGCCGGAGTTGAACGTTGACGTAGAGATCTCCATCCCGTCCGCCCTGCCCGCGCCCGCCTTTGCCCGGTACCCGCAGGCGCTGCCCGTCGGTCGCGCCCTTCGGAATGCGCACGGTCACGCTCCGGGCCGTGCGGCGCAGCGTACCATCCTCCGACAGCTCGGTGACAGACAGCGGGACTTCGATTTCGACGCCTCGCGCCACTTCCTCCACGCTCAGATGGGCCGTGACCTCGTAGTCCTGTCCCGGCATGCGGAATCCTGCGCCGCCGCGTCCGCCGCGCAGCCCCCCACCCAGTCCGGAGAGCAGATCGAACAGATCGAGGTCGCCAAGATCCTCGAAATGGCCAAACCCGCCGGACTGGAACTGCCTCTCCCAATCCGGCGGCGGACGGAAGTCCTGCCCGGGCTGGTAGAAACCCATCTCGTCGTAGGCCTTGCGCTTTTCCGCGTCCTTCAGGACTTCATACGCCTCGGCCACCTCCTTGAACTTCTCTTCCGCGTCCTTCTCCTTGGACACGTCGGGGTGATACTTCCGCGCGAGCCTGCGGTAGGCCTTCTTGATCGCTTCTGCGTCGGCCGAACGCTCGACACCCAGGGTCTTGTAGTAGTCCTTGTATTTCATGTGGAGATCTGCGAGCGCGGAGGTGAGCGCCTCCCTCCGGCGTCACGAGCATACACGTACCGGCGCCGCGATTCTGCTGCGGACAGGGTATGGCGCAGAGGAAGGAGTGAGGGCGCCGGGGTTGGAAATCAAGCCAGGCGCAGGTCGCGCACTGGGCCGCGAGTGCGCCGAGGCGTGTTCGCTGTCCTCTCGCCGACCCCGATCGAGCCGGCCACGGGGCTCAGCTCAGATGCAGCCGGCTGTGCTTGGGAACGCGCGCCATCAGGTATTCCATCTGATCCTGCAGGATACGGCGGTTTTGCAGGATCAGATGCTCATGCCGGCTGGGGATGTAGGGCGCGTACAACAGTGGCATGCGTGCGGCTTCAGGAGTACGGCCCCCCTTGAGCGTATTGCAGGAGCGGCATGCCGTAACGATGTTCATCCAGCGGTCGCGTCCGCCCAGGTGCAGCGGGATCACGTGGTCGCGCGAAAGATCGCCCTCGCGGAACTGGCCCCCGCAATAGGCGCAGACGTGGCGGTCGCGGCGGTACAAGGCGTGGTTGGTGAGGTGCGGCTCGGCGTGGTGGTCACGCACGAACTCGGCATGTCCTCGGATCGCGATGATGCTCTTGGTGGAGAGGCTCGAGCGCTTACCGGTGATGCGCGAGATGCCGCCGCGAAATGTGCAGACGGTCCCGCCCAGCGACCATGCAACCATCTCACGGGCATGATAGGTGATGGCCTGCTCGATCACGAGCCAGCGGTTGGGCATGCCCGCCATGTCCAACGCCAGAATAAAGGCCACTTCAGCGCTCCTTTCCGTCCACCCGCTTTCGAGCCCCACGGCGCTCAGCTGTATCGGCTCGTTGTTATTCTAGGCAATATCCGTGCGCGCGGGAATCCTCACTACTGCCGCACTCTCGATGCACTATGGGCTGGCCGGTTCGGTCTGCGTCGCCTCTCCGGCTCCACGCTACGCCTGCTTCGTCGTGCTCGACCAACACGGTCCGTCTTCGCCGCTCTGAAACAGGCGCCCGCGCCGGCACTAGCCTAAGGCGAGGTCGGCTTGTTTCGTTGGCCGACCCGCGACCTGGATCAGCAGGCTCGACTCGCGCTTGTAAAAGCCTTCGGTGTGGAACGTCTCCGGGAATTTGTACAGCTCGTAGTCCAAGTGATGACACAGTTCGTGCAGCAGCGTGCGCACGAACGTGCGGAACGCGACGACCCGCTTGCGCGCGACCGTACGCATCCATACCGTGATCAGCGCCATGCTGCGCTCCTCTGGCGGTTCGTACAGGCCATGGAGCTCGCCCCAGTTGCCGCTCGGCCGCACGGCTAAGACCTTGACCTTTACCGGCGGCACGTTGAGGCGCGCGGCGAGGTTGGACACCAGGGACTGGCTCGAGTCCTCGACCTCCTTGCGGCGCTCCCCCTTGAGGGCCGCCTGCAGGCGCGCGACAATCGCTTCGGTCGGCGGGCCGGGTGGAAGCGGAATCGACTCGATGGCGTCGCTGCGCAGATAGATCACTTTGCGCGCCGGCGACAGGCGATCAAAATACTGAAACGGCACGCCCCTATGGTACACGCCCGGCGCGGTCGTCTACAGGCGGTCTCGGCGCGGGTGCGCCGGGAACCTCCAGCGGGCGGCCGCTTTCCAACCTACGCTTCCCCGCAGCCACCCGGCTCCGGCGAGAACGCCGCACGGCCCGAAGATCGAACAAGGAGAAAGTCCATGACCATTGCAGCGAGCAGGACCTGTGTCGCGATCGCCCTGGTCCTGATACCGGCGAGTCTTCTCGCCGTGGAACCGGACCAGATGTACCCGCAGCTCGACGCTTGCCTTGACGCCGCCAAGCAACAGCAGGAGGGCCTGGCGATTCGCTGGGAGCTCATCGGGAACGAGGACCCCTACGGCTTCGAGATCGATGTGCTCGCGTCGAATGACCGAGTCTGGAACATGAAGTGCTCGGGCGGCAAGGTGAGCGATGTGAACCGCAAGACCGGCACGAAGAGCTACAAGATGTTGAGCGGCCGGGTCAAGGTGCCGGAGCTCTCTGCGCGTTTCACCGCCGCGACCGCCTACCCGATCGCGGAGCTCAAGAAGATGCAGTACGGGTTGACCTGGCGCGGCCGCCCCTATTTCGAGTATGAGATGTCGCTCAACGACGGGCGCGCTGCCACGGTGGACGTGAACGCCGAAACCGGCCGGATCGATCGGTCGAAGTCGGAGCGCAACGACTGAGTCAAACGCTCGTGCCGGGTGCCTGCCTCGTAGATGCCGCGCCGCTCTGCTCCACCAGTTCGTGGACCCACTGCAGCGTCGGCTGCAGGCGCTCCGGCAGGAGGCGGCGGGCTTCCGCGTAGCGGACCCAGCGCACCTCGTGGTGCTCCGGATGCCCAAGTTCGGGGCTGATCGGCAACGCGGGCTGCCCGCTCGGGCACGCGGCGACGTAATAGCGCGCCACTTTCCCTCCGCTGTAGGGCGGGGTCTCGCGATACGCTTCTCCCCAACGGAACTCGAGGTCAGTGAGCGTGGTTTCCTCGCGCACCTCGCGGACCGCGGCCTGTAACGCGCTCTCCCCTGGCTCCAGGCCGCCCTTCGGGAAGTCCCAGGTCCGGAACACGCGCAGCAGCAGATAGCGCCAGGTGTCGTCCACCAGCCGCACCACGACCACTCCAGCCGAGAACTTGCTGCGCGCCAAGCTGCTACCCTCGACCGGACAGTCCCCCGGGCTCCTCCAGCTCGGAGAAGCGCACGGCGAGGATCTCCCGGGTCGAGATCCGCCCCTGGAGACTCTTTTCCACCAGCAGCAGTTGCTGGTGGTCCGGAATGCCGGTGGGGATCACCATCTTGCCCCCGTCTCGAAGCTGCTGGATCAGGGCCACCGGAATCAGGTCCGGCGCAGCGGTCACCATGATGCGATCGAACGGCGCATGCTCGGGCCAACCGAGCGCGCCGTTGCCCAGGCGCAGATCGATGTTCCGATATCCCATGGCGGAGAGGCGCTTGCGCGCCTGGTCCGCGATCTCCTGGATGATCTCCACCGAGTAGACGCGCTGAGCCAGCTCCGCCAGGATAGCGGCCTGGTAACCGAATCCCGTGCCGACCTCCAGGACCACGTGCTCCGCCCCGACGTCCAGCAGATCGGTCATCAGCGCCACGATGAACGGCTGCGAGATCGTCTTGCCGTAGCCGATGGGTAACGGCGAGTTGATGTAGGCAAACGGCTGAACTTCGGCCGGCACGAAGGCATGCCGGGGCACCCGCCCCATCACCTCCAATACCCGTTCATCCAGCGCTGCGCGCGGCAGTTGAGGCGCGACCAGGTCGGTCTCCACCGTGATCTCCGCGATCATCTGCTCCCGCATCGCCCCGAAGATGTCTTCAACCGCCATTTGCCCGTCCTGCTTTCCTGCCGGCCGGCCCTTTGATCCGCTCGCCGATTTTCAATAGCATGCGTCCGTGCCCCTATCTCTGGCAACTCCCGCGCGTGCGGCGCCCTGTCTCCCCGACTATGGCGGCGGCAGCATCGTCAATCTGATCGCCAGCATAGCCTGCGCATTCGGCGCTCGGGACTGGCCTGTCGCCCGGCTCTCCGAGCCGTCGCTGGCCGGCTCGCTGGATGGCGCCAAGCGCATCGCGCTGCTGGTCGTGGATGGGATGGGACAGGCTCAACTCGCACGCGCGCCCTGGCGCGGCGCCTTAGCGCACCATGTACGAGGCACCCTCACCTCGGTGTTTCCTTCCACGACCGCCACCGCCATCACGACCTTGATGACTGGCTTACCCCCTTCGCAGCATGGACTGACGGGGTGGCATATGTACTTCCCCGAGATCGCCGCGGTGGGCGCGGTACTGCCGTTTCGCACACGGGCATCCGACAGGCCGATCGCTGCGCTCGGCTTGCCTCCGGCGCAGGTGTTCAACCAACGGCCGTTGTTCGACCGGCTACCGGTCGCGAGCTTCGCTCTCGCCCCCGAGCGGATCGTGAGCTCGGAGTTCAACCGCGCTCACACCGGGAGCGCCGAGCGCATCGGCTATCGCTCGCTCGAGCACCTGTTCCAAGCCCTGGTCAACTGCCTGGACCGACAGAGCGGGCCCTGCTTCGTCTATGCCTACTTCCCGGATTTCGATGCGATGGCGCACGAGCACGGCGCGGACAGCGCGCCGGCATTGCGCGCTCTGCAGCGGTTCGACGAAGCGCTCGGCGACTTCCTTCCGGCGGCTGCCCGGCTGAACACCGTCGTCGCGGTCACCGCCGACCATGGTTTTATCGACTCGCCCCCGCAGCGCTCAGTCCTGCTCGAAGATCACCCGGCGTTGCAGGCCATGCTCCTGCTTCCACTGTGCGGCGAGCGGCGCGCCGCCTACTGCTACGTCAGGCCGGGAATGGTCAACGAGTTCGAGGCCTACGTCACCGACCGGCTAAGCGATCAGGTCTGGCTGTTTGCCAGTGCCGCGTTAATCGAGCAGGGTTGGTTCGGCCCAGGCACACCGCACCCCAAGCTGAACGAGCGCGTTGGCGACTACACGCTGGTCGCGAGGGACGATTGGACGGTCAAGGATTGGCTGCCCGGCGAGAAGCGGCACACGCAGTTGGGCGTGCATGGCGGGGTCAGCGCGGACGAGATGATCGTACCGCTGGTCGTGGCATGGCCGTAGCCGGCTCACGTGGTGAGCCGGTGGATGCGACAATCTTGCCTGCCATGAGCGTCCTCGACAGCTTCCACCCGGCGGTCGCCAACTGGTTCCGCCGCACCTACGCCACGCCGACTCAGCCACAGGTCGATGCCTGGCCGGCGATCCAGTCCGGCCAGCACGTGCTGATCGCCGCCCCGACCGGCTCCGGGAAAACGCTCGCCGCCTTCCTCGCGGCGATCGACGCGTTGGTGCGCCAGGGCATACGTCACCGCCTGCAGGACGAGACACAGGTGGTGTACGTCTCCCCGCTGAAGGCGCTGTCGAACGATATCCACAAGAATCTGGAGGAACCGCTGCTGGGGATTCGCCAGGAGCTTGCCGCGCTGGGGTTTCCCGAGGTGGAGATTCGCACGCTCGTGCGCACTGGCGACACCCCGCAGGCCGAGCGCGAGCGCATGCGGCGCAAGCCGCCTCACATCCTCGTCACCACACCGGAGTCGCTGTATATCCTGCTCACGAGTGAGTCGGGCCGCAGGGCGCTCGCGAGCACACGCACCGTGATCGTGGACGAGATCCATGCCCTCGCGCCAAACAAGCGCGGCGCGCATCTCGCCCTATCTCTGGAGCGCCTGGAACACATCACGGGCCACTCGGTCAGCCGCGTGGGGCTGTCTGCAACCCAGAAACCCATCGAGGAGGTCGCCTGTTTCCTGACCGGCACCGGCGGACGCCGAGCGAAGGATCTGTTTCAGGCAGACGCCAATGCGGGATCGCCGGACGCTGCGCCGTGCCTCATCGTCGACACCGGACATGTACGCAGGCGCGACCTGGCGCTCGAGGTGCCGGTTGGTCCGCTGGAGGCGGTGATGTCCGCCGAAGTATGGGGACAGCTCTATGACCGCCTCACGGAGCTGATCCGAGAGCACCGCTCGACGCTCGTGTTCGTGAACACGCGCCGGCTGGCCGAACGGCTGGCACGCGCGCTCACCGAGCGCCTGGGCGAGCAGCAGGTCACCTCCCACCACGGCAGCCTCGCCCGGGAGCAGCGGCTCAACGCGGAGCAGCGCCTCAAGCGCGGCGAACTCAAGGCGCTCGTCGCGACCTCGTCGCTCGAACTTGGCATCGACATCGGTCATGTGGACCTCGTGTGCCAGATTTCCACGCCGCGCTCCATCTCGGCTCTGTTGCAGCGGGTCGGCCGTTCGGGGCATGCGGTGGGCGGGCTGCCCAAAGGCCGCATCTTTCCGCTCTCGCGCGACGATCTGGTGGAGTGCGCGGCGCTGCTCGACGCGGTGCGCAGGCAGGAGCTGGACCGGCTGCATATGCCGCACAAACCGCAAGACGTGCTGGCCCAGCAGATCGCGGCCGAGGTGGCCTGCGAAGAGTGGGGCGAGGACGAGCTGCTCGACCTGTTGCGGCGCGCCTGGCCCTATCGAGACCTCACGCGCGAGGACTATGCCGCCGTAGTACAGACGCTGGGGGAGGGCTTCTCCACGCGCCGCGGTCGCCGTCACGGTCTCCTGCACCGCGATGCCGTGCATCGCAGGTTGCGCCCACGCCAGGGGCTGCGGCTCACTGCCGTCACGTGCGGAGGCACCATCCCCGACACCGCCGACTACAACGTGGTGCTGGCGCCCGAAGAGCAGATCATCGGGACGGTGAACGAGGACTTCGCGGTAGAAAGCATGGCCGGCGACGTGTTTCAGCTCGGGAATACCTCATACAGGATCCTGCGCGTCGAAGCCGGGAAGGTGCGTGTGGAAGACGCCCAGGGGGTGCCTCCGTCGATCCCGTTCTGGCTGGGGGAGGCCCCGGCTCGCAGCGACGAAGTGTCCGCCGCCGTCTCGCGCCTGCGGGAGGAGGTCGAGGCACGCCTGTCCAGTCCCACCGGAGCGCTCCGTTACCTGGTCGACCAAGTGGGCGTGGGCCAGGACGCAGCGGTGCAGATCATCGATTACTTCTCCGCGGCCAAGGCTGCGCTGGGCCTGCTGCCGACCCAGCACAACCTCGTGTTCGAGCGCTTCTTCGACGAGACCGGCGGCACGCAGCTTGTGATCCACTCGCCATACGGCAGCCGCGTCAACCGGGCGTGGGGGTTGAGTCTGCGCAAGCGTTTCTGCCGCAAGTTCAACTTCGAGCTGCAGGCGGCCGCGACCGAAGACGCGATCGTCCTCTCGCTCACCGCCGCCCACAGCTTTCCGCTCGAGGAGGTGTCGCGCTACCTCAACGCCAAGACCGTGCGCCCGCTGCTCGTGCAGGCACTGCTCGATGCACCGATGTTCATGACCCGGTGGCGCTGGAACGCATCGATTGCACTCGCTCTGTTGCGCTTCCGCGGCGGGAACAAGGTGCCGGCGCAGCTCCAGCGCATGGAGGCGGAGGACCTCATCGCCGCCGTCTTCCCGGATCAGCTCGCCTGCCTGGAGAACGTCGTGGGCGACCGCGAGATTCCCGACCATCCGCTAGTCGCTCAGACCATCGCCGATTGCCTGCAAGTGGCGATGGACATCGACGCTCTGGAGAGGCTGCTCTACCGGATCGAAGCCGGGGAGGTCCGCGTCACCGCTCGGGACGTAACGGTCCCCTCGCCGCTCGCGATGGAAATCCTGGCTGCACGGCCGTACGCGTTCCTGGACGATGCTCCGCTCGAAGAACGCCGCACGCAGGCTGTGGTGAGCCGCCGCTGGCTCGATGCGGAGAGCGCGTCGGACATCGGGCGCCTGGATCCCGAAGCCATCGCGGCAGTGAGGCAGGAAGCCTGGCCGGAGGCTCGCGACGCCGACGAGCTGCACGACGCCCTCTCATGGCTCGGCTATCTCACGGCGCAAGAAGCCGCCGCCGTCCCAGGATGGGAGGTCCTGCTCGCGGAGTTGGCGGCGCAAGGTCGCGCGGCCTGTTTCTCCGGAGCCACTCCCACCCCCGGCATCTGGATCGCAGCGGAGCGGCTGCCGGAATTCCGCGCAGCGCTGCCTGGCGCCACGCCGGAGCCGCCCGTCACCGCGCCACCCGAGTACGCGGCAAAAGTCTGGAGTCGGGAGCAAGCGCTAATTGAGATCCTGCGCGGTCGCCTCGATGGGCTGGGTCCCACCACGGAAGAGGCGCTCGCCGGCCCACTGGGACTGGACGGCGCACGGATCGGCCAGGCGTTGCTTGCGCTGGAAGCCGAAGGCTTCGCCATGCGCGGGACTTTCTCACCGGGGGCGAGCGCGATCGAGTGGTGCGAGCGCCGCTTGTTGGCCCGCATCAACCGCTATACGGTCAAGCGTCTGCGCCGGGAGATCGAGCCGGTATCCGCAGCGGACCTGATGCGCTTTCTGCTCGACTGGCAACACGCGGCGCCGGACGAGCGCATGGAAGGCCCGGATGCAGTCGCTGCCGTCGTGTCGCAGCTGGAGGGCTTCGAAGCCGCAGCCGCCGCGTGGGAAGCCGAGATCCTGCCTGCGCGCGTAGCGGGTTACGAGCCGGCCTGGCTCGATGACCTGTGCCTTTCCGGGCGCGTGGCCTGGACCCGCCTCGAGGCGCCGCGGCTGAATCCCGAGCGCAGCCACGGACCCGGGCCCCTGCGCAGCACTCCCGTCACCTTGCTCACCCGGAAGAACATGCCGGTATGGACGGCGCTGGTGCAGCCCGCGGGCGCACAGGATCTGCCGCTGTCCGCGCGCGCCAAGGCCGTCCACGATCACCTCGCGCGCTACGGCGCCTCCTTCTTCGACGAGCTCGCGCAGGCGCTCAATCTGCCGCGCACCTTCATCGAGGAATCGCTCGGGGAACTGGTCGCCGCAGGCCTGGTGAATTCGGACGGCTTCAGCGGGTTACGCGCGCTGCTGCTGCCATCGGACCGGCGCAAGCCGCTGTCGGGCAGCCGCCGGCGGCGGACCGCGCTGTTCGGCATCGAGGATGCCGGACGCTGGGCGCTGATCCGGCGGGATTCGCCTGCCGGTCGCGACGCGAAAGCGCTCCCGCGCGATACGTTGGACCAAATCGCACGCACGCTGCTCAAGCGCTATGGGGTCGTGTTCTGGCGCCTGCTGGCGCGCGAGGCCCAGTGGTTGCCGCCGTGGCGGGATCTGCTGACGGCGCTGCGCCGGCTGGAAACGCGCGGGGAGATCCGAGGGGGCCGCTTCGTCGCCGGCTTCTCCGGTGAGCAGTTCGCCTTGCCCGAGGCCATCGGCGTGCTGCGTGGCACACGCAACGAGGACAAGGCCGGCAAGCTCGTCGTGCTCTGCGGGGCGGACCCGCTCAATCTCTCCGGCATCTTGGTCCCAGGGCCAAAGGTCGCGGCGCTCTACTCCAACCGCCTGGTGTACCGCGACGGCATCCCGCTTGCCGCGTTGATCTCGGGCGAAGTCCAGTACTTCGAGCGGCTCGAGCCCGAGCAGGCGTGGGAGATCGGCAAGCTCGTGCTGCGGACCGCCGCACCCGAAGGGCTCGCCTCGCTGATGTAGCGATTCGCGAGCGGGGCTGCAGACGGCTCGCGCTCACGATGTTGGGTTCGCCTTGCGGTGCAGGCCGTTCGGGCGTGGCCGCCCGCAGGATTCAAGAATTTCCGTATTCCTTCGCCGCCGGTGTTCTGCTAGCTTCTCCGATGAGTCTCTGGCGACCCGCCAGCTCGGCAGTGAGAGGACGGCACGATGAGCAATCCATCTCGGTTCACCTCCACGCTGTACGCATCCGCCTTCGTTCTGGGGCTCAGTAGCACAGGACATGCGGCCTCCGAGCCCTCCGGCCCTGGTCCATCCGCCTGGACGAACGACCTGAGCCCGATCACGGTTCAGGACTGGAGCTATGACCGAGCCGCGCATCTGCTCGAGCGCGCGGGTTTCGGCGGCACCCCGGAACAGATCCAACGCCTCGCGGCGATGACCCCGGAGCAGGCCGTCGACGAGCTCGTCCACTTCCAGAGCAAAGGCAGCTGCGCGCTGCCGGCGTTCGACGAGTCCGGGATCTTCGACCCGGGCATCGACCCCTTCCCGCCCAGCCGGCCCGCCACCACGGACCAAGCCAAGGCCGACGGCGAAGCCCTCGGCGTCAAGGTCAAGCCGGCAGGCAACCGGCGCATGCAACCGGTGGTGAACAAGTTCTTCTACTGGCTCCGCGCAAGCCGGCTCGAGACCGATCGCCTCGCCTACTGGTGGGCCGATCGGATGCTCAACAGCAATTGCCCGCTGCGGGAGAAGATGGCGCTGTTCTGGCATGGGCACTTCGCCACCAACGAGGACAAGGTCCGCGATTACCGCAAGATGCTGCAGCAGCTCCAGCTGTTCCAAGCCCAGGGGACAGGGAATTTCCGGGCGCTGGCAATCGGCGTCGCGCAGGGCCCGGCGATGCTCGCGTTCCTCGACGCCGGCGTGAATGTGAAGGGCGCTCCGAACGAGAACTTCGCACGCGAGATCATGGAGCTGTTCACCATGGGCGTGGGGAACTATTCGGAAAAGGATATCCGCGAAGCGGCCCGCGCCTTCACCGGGTGGAACTTCCGTAACCTCAGCTTCCAGGTGAATGCGGAGCAGCACGACGACGCGCAAAAGACCGTGCTCGGCCAGACCGGCGATTTCGACGGCGTCGCGGTGATCGACGTCATCCTGCAACAGCCGGTCACCGCGGAGTTTCTGGCGGGGAAGATCTACCGCTACTTCGTGCGTCAGGACCTGTCGCCGCAGATGCGCAAGCGCCTCGGCGTTCTTCTCAGGGGCGAACGGTACGAGATTGCGCCGTTCATGCAAACCATCTTTTTGTCCAAGGATTTCTATAGCCCACCCTCGTATGCGACCCGCGTCAAGAGCCCGGTGGAGCTGGTGGTGTCCACGTACAAGAAGCTGGGGGTGAGCGAGATTCCGGGCATGCCTGACTTCAACGACGTCACCGAGTCGCTGGGCCAGCATCTATTCCATCCGCCGACGGTTGCCGGTTGGGCCCAGGGCCGTGCCTGGATCACTCCCGGCCTGCTGATCGAGCGCGGCAACTTCGTCCAGGACGTGCTCTTCCCGGACATCACCGCGTTGCCCGCAGACCGCTACCCGGTCTACCCCACCGGCGGGGAGATCCGTGCGGTCCACGAGAAGATCCGCGCCGGATACGACATCTCCACCGCAACCAAGCCGGCAGGCAAGGACGACAAGGCGGGGATGGCCATGTCCAACGTGATGGCCGACCGCGACGAAGACTTCAACACCCGATACGCCAGCTATCGCGGGTGGCAGATGGCGGTGGAGAAGGTCAAGCCGATCCCACGCACGACCGCCGGCATCGACCTCACGGCGCTGGTGACCGCGCATGGCTGCAAGACTTCCACAGACGTCGTGGACTACTTCGCACAGCGCTTCCTGAGCGTGCCGCTCGACGCGCCACGCCGCGCGCGGCTTGCGGAATTCCTGACCCTGGAAATGGGCACCGATCAGGTGGACCAGGCGGTCACCTACATGGAGGACCCGCTGCGCCTGCTGCTGCATGTGATGCTGAGCATGCCGGAGTACCAGCTGGGCTAAAGCGGTGAATGGTGACTCGTGGATCGTGAATGGTGGATGGCAAGCGGGCACAGGAGGCGGGGAATGAGCGGCTATAGGCAAGTGCAGGAGCCGGATGCGGCGCGGCGCCGATTGCTGCGCGGAGCGCTGGGCGGGGCGAGTCTGGGCATGGCCCGGCGGCTCGGCCTGCCGCTGCTGTTCAGTCAAGCTGCGCTGGCGAGCGCCGCGGAGGATCGCAATTCCAACCGCATACTGGTCGTGTTCGAGCTCTCCGGCGGGAACGATGGGCTGAACACCGTGGTTCCTTACGGCGACGACGCGTACTATCGCCAACGCCCGCAGATCGGGATCCGGCCGAGCAAGGTGCGCAAGATCGACGATCATTTCGGGTTCAGCCCCGGCATGGCCGGCTTCGAGAAGCTGTACAAGGAGGGCCGGCTGGCGATCGTCCACGGCTGCGGCTACGAGAACCCGTCCTTCTCGCACTTCACGTCGATGGCTTATTGGCACACGGCGGCGCCCAACAGCGGCGAGGAGTACGGCTGGGTGGGCAGGCTGGCCGACGCGATGCAGCCGGAGCCCAAGCCCAACTACATCGTCAACGTCGACGCGACGCAGTCCTTGGCGGTGCGTAGCCGCGTGCACACTCCTGTGGTGTTCGACGATCCCGAAAAGTTCACGCGCAACGCATTCTTCGACGAGAAGACGGTGCTCGACAAGGTCGCCGATGCGGATCCGGGAACGAACGCCACGCGCCGCTATCTGCTCGATGTCGCGCACAGCGCGCGCGACGCGTCCGCGCTGGTGCGCAAGGCCTGGGAGAGCTACAAGTCACCGGTCGACTATGGGATCGTGCCCGCGCATCTGCCCAAGGTGGCAGCGCTCATCGCGGCAGGCATGCCCACGCGCCTGTACTACGTGGCCTATCGGAACAACGCATTCGACACCCATGTCCAGCAGGCGGACCTGCACCAGCGCTTGCTGACCTACGTTTCGGATGCGGTGTACGGCTTTTCGCGCGACATGGAACGCATCGGACGCGCCGACGACGTCACGATGATGATCTTCTCCGAGTTCGGGCGGCGCGTGCCCGAGAATACCAGCCTCGGCACCGACCATGGCGCGGCCAACGTCATGTTCGTAGTCGGCAAGCCAGTCAAGGGCGGACATTACGGCGAGATCCCCAGCCTGACCAAGCTCGATCCAGGCGACAACCTGCTCTACACCACGGACTTCCGGCGCGTCTATGCCACGATGATGCAGGGCTGGCTGGGGTTCAGCCGCACGCAAGAGGTCCTACGCACGCAGTTCGAGCCGTTCCCCGTGTTTGCCTGACCAGGGGCAGCGCGCATTTTCCGTCCGCGCGGCGAGCGCGACTTTCTCAGCGCTGCCTCGAGGCGATCGAAGCGCCTGCAGCGGATCTCAAAAAGAAAGAGTCCGGGCAGTTGGTGGACCGCCCGGACAAAGGGAGGAGACTGCTGAGAAAACCCTAGAAATCCCGATCGCGCTCGTCGGCGGCGGCCTTGTAGGCCACCCAGCCGGACCGCCAGCGCGGGCTGTCGCAGTTGCTCGGAATGCTGTCCCGCGCAGCCCGCCGCACCTGGTCTTCATAGCCGCCCTCGGTGACCATCGAGACCAGCGCAAGTCGGTGAATGTCCGACAAGTGCGCGGAGAGGAACCGCACCGAGAAGTGCTTGAACTTCATCGCGTCCTCTTCGCTTGCCCAACCGCAAGCGTTGGCCGTCTCGGCCAGCCAGAACAGCTGCGTAATCTCTCGTGCAGCGGCTTCGAACCCGTAACCGGGGATCTGCTCGGCACGCGCCTGCGGCACGGCGCACAGCACGATGCCAAGACCGAAGAACCAGCCCAACAGTGACTTCGAGTACGAGTGCATCATGTGCCCTCCTTCGTCCGCGAAGCTCGCCTGGGGTGCGCCCGGCCGGCCTCTCTGCCAGCTATCGGCCCTCATATCGGCAAGCTCCTGGCGTGCTTTAACGTTTTGTCGACGAATGGTCGAATCCGGCGTACCAGCGTAACTTCGCCATCCGGCGGCGCCAGTTCGGTCCGCCATGTACGCAGTCTCCCCCAGCGGAGGCGCCCGCGCCATATATCGAAAGGACGACCCCGGGACGGGCCTGGCTCGCATCACGCCCGCCCCGCCCGCCGGTGCCACGGGGCTGGTTAGCGCCGCATGCTGCTACCATGAGCGGAACGAACAGCGCGCCCGTCGCAGCGAACATGCAGCAGCGTCGCCCTCGGAGGTCCACCCGGCAGCCGCCCACACCTCCCGCCCCCCGTTACGCGGACAAGATGGAAGCCCGACGCGCCGTCTGGCAGGCCTTGGTCGACTTCCGGGCTGCGCGCTTCCCGTTCCCGATCCAAGGGCGCATTCCGAACTTCGCGGGCGCGGAAGCGGCGGCTGCCCGGCTGCTCGCCCATCCGCTGTTCGAGCGGGCCACCCGAGTCAAGGTCAACCCCGATTCTCCGCAGCGCTACGTCCGCAAGGCGCTGCTCGAACGCGGCATCGAAGTGCTCACGCCCACCCCCCGTCTGCAGGGCGGGTTCTATTTGCTCGATCCCAGGCGCATTCCCAAGGAGCACTACTGGTACGCGGCGAGCCTGAAGATGGGAGGCGACTTCGGCAAGCCGGTCGCATTGGAGGAGCTCCCCGCCCTCGATGTCATCGTCATGGGAAGCGTCGCGGTCACGGCGCACGGCAAGCGCCTGGGCAAGGGGCACGGGTATGCAGACCTCGAGTTTGCCATCCTGCGCGAGCTGGGCCATGCGCCGGTTCCGGTGTGCACCACGGTGCATGCGCTCCAGGTGCTGGAGGACTTCCCGACCCAGCCGCATGATGTGCCGGTGGCCCTGATCGCCACACCCGAAACGCTGATCGAGGTATCGGCGCCCCTCCCGGTTCCCGCCGGCATCTACTGGGACATGCTCTCCGAACGCTCGTTCGACGAGATGCCGCTGCTGCGCGAACTGCGCCGGCTGCGCGACGGCGGTGGGTGACGCCACCGATCGAGGAGCATGCGTCCGCGGCCAGTCCACCCGGCTGGACGCGCACACAAGGCGATGTTGAACCCCATGCGCAGTCTCCCGTGACACGCGGTCTATCCCATATCGTCGGGTTCGACGATGCCCCCTTCGCTCCCGGGCATCGTGGCGATGTGTTGGTGGTCGGTGCGGTTTTTGCTGGTCAGCGCCTGGACGGGGTGGTGTCCTGCAAGGTGCGGCGCGACGGCGCCAACGCGACGGCGGCGCTGCGCGACTGTATCCGGAACTCACGCTATTTCCGGCAGCTGCATGCGGTCTTGCTGCAAGGAATCGCGTTCGCGGGGTTCAACGTGGTGGACCTGTCGGCATTGAATGCGTCGGTGGGGCTGCCCGTGCTGGTGGTGTCGCGCAAGCGCCCGAGCCTCGGCGCGATACGGGCCGCACTGCTTGACCATGTCCGCGGCGGTGCGCGTAAATGGAAGCTCATCGAGGCCGCCGGACCCATGGAGCCGATAGCCGGCCTCTACGCGCAGCGCGCGGGGATGACACCCGAGCAGGCACGCGGGCTGCTCCAGCGTCTGGCCATCCACGGCACGCTGCCCGAACCGCTGCGTGTGGCTCACCTGATCGCAGGTGGGATCGCCCGCGGCCAGAGCAGCGGGCGCCCTTGAAGCCCCCGCACCCCTGGCGCGGGCCGTAGGCAGACTTTGCTGATCGTGCCGCACCGGCGCGAGCCACGGCCCGACGAGAGTCGGATGAGACTATGCGACTGC
>DATJVI010000052.1:0-28364 GCA_035501875.1 Burkholderiales bacterium | reverse complement strand
AGGAGCCAGATTTCGTCGGGCGTGTCCGCCGTGCGTTGCTCGGTGAAGCGTTGCATCTCGCGCCAGGTTGGCTCGTAGGGTACGAGGCCCAGGTAGCGGATCGTGACTCGTGATTCGTGACTCGTGATTCGTGACTCGTGAATGGTGATCCGTGATGCGTGCTTCGTGGCGCGCGAGTCGCCATCGACGACAGAGTCCATGTGTGCCGTCATGGGTTCCACCTCAAGCCATACCTCGCGCATCGCTTCGCGCCAAGGGTCGCTGCACACCACGAGCTGCGAGTCACGAGTCACCAGTCACGAATCACGGGCCTTCACAGAACCATCACCACGTCCGGATGATCGTTGAGTTCGCGGTACAGCGCGTCGAGCTGCTCGCGCGATTCGGCGCGGATCACGCAGGTCACGCTCAGGTAAGCGCTCTTCCTGCTCGGGCGCAGCTCCACGGTGGCCGCGTCGAAGCCGGGGGCATGGCGGCGTACGATCGACGTCACGCGGTGGACAAAACCGGGCTCGTTCTTGCCCAAGACTTTGAGCGGGAAGTCCAGCGGATAGTCGATTAGACCGGGGCTGCTTTGGCCGGGCTGCATATACGCGCTCTTCAGGCATGCGCAGGAGCCCCGGGCGAATGCCGCAGGCGTGCCTTGAGCTCCTGGAACAGGGCGAACATGCGCCGGAACAGGGGGCCCGGACGCCCATCGCCGACCGGGTTGCCGTCCAGCTTCGTGATGGATAGCACCTCGCGCGTCGACGAGCTGAGCCACAGCTCCTGCGCGCTGCGCACTTCCGCTTCCGTCACCTCGCGCACCTCGCAACGCATCCCGTCCTGCTCGGCCAGCTCCAGGATCACGTCGTAGGTGATCCCCGGCAGGATCAGGTGAGTCTTGGGCGGAATCAACAGCACCCCGTCCTTCACCACGAAGATATTGCTCGCCGCGCCTTCGGTGAGATACCCGTCGCGCAGCAGCACCGTCTCCACCGCTCCGGCGTCGACCGCAAGCTGCCGCAGCAATACATTGGGCAGCAGTGCGATGGTCTTGAGGTCGCATCGGAGCCAACGGATGTCTGCGGCTGTCACGGCCGCTACTCCCTCCCGGACCGACTCGGCGCCGGGTGTGGCCAGCGCGTTCGCCATGAGGAACACCGTCGGCGCCGTGTCCTTGGGAAACGCATGGTCGCGTTTGGCGACGCCGCGCGTGACCTGCAGGTAGAGGCTCTGGTCCTCGTGGGGGCAGCGGGCGATGACTCCGTCGATGATCTGCGCCCACTGCTCCTGGGTGTGCGGATTCGGCAAGCGAATCCCGCGCAGACTGCTGTCCAGCCGCTGGAGATGCCCTTCCAGCCGGAACGGTTTGCGGCCGTACACCGGGATCACTTCGTACACCCCGTCGCCGAAGATGAACCCCCGATCGAGCGGAGAGATGGAGGCTTGCGAAAGCGGGAGGTAGCTGCCGTTGAGATAGGCTGGCGTCTGGTCGGCCGTAGAAGCGGTGTTGTTCATGTGAGGTCTCGACGCGAGATGAATGGACGGCTCGGTTGCGACGTTGGATGGGGCGTTTACTTGAACAGCAACTGCAGGCTGTCCCAGGTTCGGACCAGAGCATTTGCCACGTCCACCTGTTCCAGCGCGAAGACCGGATACTCGCCGTAAGGCTTGCCGTCGAAGGTGAGCCGCAGCACTCCCACCTGCTGCTGCAGGCCTACGGGAGCGATCAGAGGCTGCAGACTGGCCAGCTTGGCCTGCAGCAGCCGAGCTTGGCCCTTGGGGATAGCGACATAGAGGTCCTCGCGGAACCCGGCCTTCACGCGCTTGTCCGACCCCTTCCACACCGGGATCTCTGCCACGGCCGTGCCCGCGGGATACAGCTTCATCGTCTCGTAGTACTGGAACCCGTGATTGAGCAGCTTCTGTGCCTCGATCGCGCGCGCATTTTCCGAGGCGGCGCCGGTGACGACCGCAAGCAAGCGCCGTTCAGCCCTGCGCGCCGTCGCAATCAGGCAGTAGCCGGCGCTTTCGGTGTGACCCGTCTTGAGGCCGTCCACATAAGGGTCGCGGAACAGAAGCTCGTTGCGGTTGCGCTGGGTGATGCCGTTGTAGGTGTATTCGCGGATCGAGTACAGCGCAAAATACTCCGGAAAGTCCCGCATCACCGCAACCGCCAGCGCCGAGAGGTCGGATGCCGTCGAGTAATGATGCGGATCGGATAGTCCCGTAGCGTTCGTGAAGTGCGTAGCGGTCAGACCCAGATGGGCCGCGCGCTGGTTCATACGCTCTACGAACGCCTCCTCGCTCCCGGCGACCGCGTCGGCCAGTGCGATCGTGGCATCGTTGCCGGATTGCACGATCATGCCGTGCAGCAGCTCGTCGACCGTGACCGCCTTGTTGGGCTCGAGAAACATGCGCGAGCCCGGCATCCTCCATGCCTTGACCGATACCGGTACACTCTGCTCTAGCGTGATCTGCTTCTGTTTCAGCGCCTCGAAGACCACGTAGGCGCTCATCAGCTTGGTGAGCGACGCCGGTTCGACCCGCTCATCGACGTTGTGTGCCGCGATCACGTGCTGGCTCTGGTAGTCGAGCAGCAGCCAGGCTCTCGCGGCGATAGGCGGCGGAGCCACGGCGGCCGAATCTTCCCCCGTTGCAGGGGCGCCGGCGGAGGCCCTGCATGCGATCCAGAGCAAGGCGAACAGAACCGATCGAACCATGCGCGATCCAAAATGAAGATTATAGCGGAGCGACATCCATACCCATCCCGATCCACCATGGCGTCGAGCGAACGGACCATGCCCGACCGATTGGCTCCTGCCGCTTCGCGCTGGGCCCGCTTCCTGGCGCTGCTCCTGGCGCTCGCGCCGCCTCCTGGGTGGGCCGCATCCGGGATCGAAGCGAGCGATGCCTGGGCCCGGGAGACCGTGCCGGGACAGCGGGTGGCCAGCGTCTATCTGCAAATCCGCAGCGCGGCACCGGCACGCCTGATCGGCGTGACCACGCGGGTGGCGAAGACGGCGGAGATCCACTCCATGAAGGAGGAAGGTGGGGTGATGAAGATGCGCCGGCTAGACGCGCTCGAGCTGCCGGCGGGCACGGTCGTGAAGCTAGAGCCTAGCGGCAATCACATCATGCTGCTCGACATCCACCGGCAGCTCAAGGTGGGCGAGCACGTGCGCCTGACGCTGCTGGTCGAGCAGGCAGGGAAGAAGAAGTCGGTACCGGTCATCGCGGAGGTCCGGCCAATCGGGCAGTGACGAGTGAAGCCGCGTCGCCCTTCATCGTGCGGAGCCGAGCTCTGTGATCAGCTCGTCATCGACCCATCGCCGCAGCAGTTGCGCCGCCTGCGACGCCGCCTGTTCCTGGGCATACCACCGGCACAGCTCTTCGCACAGGCGCGTAAAGTCCGCTCCGTCCCGAATCGTTTCCAGGGCGCTATGCTCCGGCTCCTCCAGCGACCGGAAGCACACGCTCAGCGCTTTGCGCCAGACGATCCAAGGCGTGGGCTGGGAGGAGATGACAGGCTGCGGCGGCGGCCGCCCCTCGTCCGCGGCCTTGCGTTGCGCCGGTGCGTTCGTCGACAACGTGATGGCGTGCAGTGAGGGGTGAAGCACGAACCTGAGCTCCGGCCAGGTCTCCGCGGGGGTCTGCGCGAGCTCGTCAAAGCGCACGACGGGCGCGTCGCGCGCATCGAAGGCCAGCGTCAGCGTCCACTCGAACAGGGCCAGCTCGTACAACTCCGGCCGTTGCGCCCAGGGTTCGGTCTCCTGCAGGAAGGCCGGCAGCCCTTGCCCGTACCAGCGGACGTTGCGGTGAACCGAGGGCATGTTCTGCACGTATCTCGCGCACACGACGTTGAAGTCGTCCGCTCCCAGCAGCGCTCGTAGCGCTTCGTAGTCGGTGGCGAGCGCCTCCGCAAGACGCAGGCGGTAGCCGTCGTGATAGATGCGCAGACGCCGATGCGGATCCGCTGTGCCGCCACCCTCCATCTTCTCGGCTACGCTCGCCAGCCCGTGAAGGATGTAGTCCTGGAACTCGTGCTGAAGCTCCCGCAGCCGGGTCATGCGGCTTCCTTCCGGCGTGCGACGGTGGCGACACGCCGCGCCTGGCCTAGCTCCGCCACGAGGTCTGAGAGAGGCGGGATCTGGTCGTCACGTTCGATCATCGTGGATACGGCGCCGAAACGTTGGACGGCTTTGGCATACAGGTCCCACACCGGATCGATGATATCTGCATCATGCGTGTCGATGATGCAATCGCCGCAGTTGCTGTGTCCGGCCAGATGCATCTGCTGCACGCGCTCCGGGGGAATGCCCGCCAGATAGCGCTCGGCGTCGAAGCCATGGTTGTAGGCCGAGACGTAGACGTTGTTCACGTCGAGGAGGATCAGGCAATCGGCACGCCGTGCGACCTCGGCCAGGAATTCCCACTCGGTAAGGTCGGAGTCTCGCCAGCTCACGTAACTCGACACGTTCTCGAGCAGGATGCGGCGCCCGAGGAAATCCTGTACCGCGAGCACGCGTGCAGTCACGTGCTCCAGTGCCGGCTCGGAATACGGCAGAGGCAACAGGTCGTGCGTGTTGTGCCCGCCCACGCCGGTCCAGCAGAGGTGGTCGGAGATCCAACGCGGCTCGACCCGCTGTGCGAGCGCTTTGAGCGCCGTGAGGTATTGTCTGTCCAGCGGGTCGGTGCTGCCGATGGACAGCGACACTCCGTGCAGGACCACGGGATAATCGGCGCGGATGCGGTCGAGGTAGTGGAGCGGCTTGCCGCCCGCCACCATGTAATTCTCGGTCAGCAGCTCGAACCAGTCGACCTCGGGGTGGTTCCCGAGGATCTCTTCGTAATGTGCAGTGCGCAGCCCCAGGCCGAAGCCCAAGGGTGGCAGGGTTGCCGTCGCGGCCATCGGCTGTGTCGTTCCGAGGAGGCTGGCGGGTGCCCCGCAGAAACGGGGCACCACGCCTTAGAGTTTACGTCATCCTTGGCGGCCCAGGCGTTCTACGCACGCCTTCTCGGACATCTTCATGAAGCCCTGCCCCTTGCAGGAATTCTGGCCCTTGCAGGAGTTCATCGAGGTCTTGCACTCCGCCTGGCCCTTACATGAATTGGCGCCGTAACACTTCACCTTGACGGTACCGTCATCTGCGCTCTGCGCTGCAGTGCCGGCCAAGAACAGGGTGGCGGCCGCAGCGGCGATCGCGATGCCGCTCAATTTCGAGATTGGGTTCATTGGTTCACTCTCCCACGAAAGCGCGGTCCGGTTGGGAAACAACAGAAAACGCCGCGGCCGTGCCGGACCGGACCGCGATACGTCCGGCACGACCGTCACCTGCGACATACGTCCCTCGTTCCCAGTCGGATTCACTTCGCTGCTGTCCCCGTTCCGGCGCAGCGTGTCTGGCGGCGAGAGCTGCGATAGGCGCGAACGCCGACCGCTCCAGAGATGGCGGAACACCAGGTGCGTGCCCAAGGGGGCCGGAGCACCCCACCCTGACGTCCTGTCAGCCAGCCCGGCCCAGCCGCTGGACGCATTCCTTGTCCGTCATGCTGAGGAAACCCTTCCCCTTGCACGAGTTCTGGCCCTTGCAAGAGTTCATCTCCGTCTTGCATTCGGCCTGCCCTTTGCAGGCGTTGGCCCCGTAACACTTCACCTTGACGGTGCCGCTGTCCGCGCTCTGCGCAGCTCCACCTTCCTGCGATGCACAGCCTGCGAGAAACAGGCTGGCGGCCGCCACGGCGATCGCCATGCCACTTAACTTCGACGTCTGGTTCATCGCTTACTCTCCCACGAACGTGCGGTCCGGTCGGGAACAACGCGAATGCGACGCGGGCATGCAGGACGGGACCGCGATGCGCCCGACACGACCGCTATCGCTACGTACGTTCATCGGTGCAGCTCGGATTCACTCGCCGCGGCTGCTGTCATGGCGGGTCCGGGTCCGCGCGCCAGCAGGGAGACGCTCCTTGGCTGCGCTCGAAGAGCTATCCACGCGCGGTGCGACAGGACGCTCAGCAGCCGAATCGGACTGGGAGCCGCTTGGGCAGGGGGACGATGAGCGACTCTGGAAAAGGGAAATGAAGAGGCAGAGAAGGAATGGCGGCGGGTTGCGGCGCCGCGCTACTTTTCGCGGGACTCAGCCGCTGTCGATTGTCGCTGGGAGAGATGCACTCGCTCGACTCTGCGTCCGCCGCACCGGAAGCGCTGGTTTAGCAGCGCGTCTTAGGTCCCTTGGCATGCGTCGCGCTCGAAGGCTTCCGTGGCCCGAGCGATATCCCAGCTCATCTCCAGCTCTTTGAACATGTGCATCGCTTTCCCCAGATAACTCGATGCCTCACCGCTGTTCCCTGCGGCCTTCACGATGCACGCGAGGCTCAGGTAGCTGCGCGCCAGCTCAGGGGTCGCGCCGATCCTCTCTTGAAGCTGAATCGCGGTGAGGATCGCGCGTCTCGCTTCATCGCTCACCGGCGGCACGCCGGTTAGACTCACGCCTTCTGCCAGCGTCCGGAGGACCAGAGCCTCGGTGAACTTGTCGCCCGCCTTCTCGGCCAGACTCAGCGCTTCGGCGCACAATGAGCGGGCATCCTCGGCGCCGGCCTGGCCGAAGCAGCATGCAGCCAGAAAGCACTTCGCTTGTCCGAGCAGAAAGGTGGTCCCGATCCGGCTCGCAAGCGCGATGCTGTCCTCGACCAGGCTGCGAGCTCGCGTGAGGTCGCCATCCATGTAGTGCGCCCGCCCCTGCATGAACTTGACGATGTAGACCCGAAACATATCGCCAGCCGCCTCGGCGATCTTCAGGGCCGTTGCGTAATCGGCCAGCGCCAGGTCCCATTGCCCCTGCTGATCGCGGATGATCCCTCGATAATGGAAGCTCGCGGCCTCCGCGTACGGGTTCTTGAGATCCCGAGCGAGCTTGATGCTGCGGTTGGAGTAGGACAAGGCGGTGTCGAATTCACCCATGTACCCGAACAGCGCGCTCACGAACCCGGCCGCTGTCGACTCCTCGCTCTTGTTCCCGAGCAATCGCATCTGCTCGACGCTGCGCTCCATCATCTGCGCCGAGCGAACGAAATCCGAGAGCTGCCAGTAAGCGCGTCCCATCAAGTTGATCGGCGGCGCCGCCAGCGCCGCATCGCCGAGCTCGTCCGCGATCTCTTGGCTGCGCCCCGCGTACTCGATCGCGCGCTCGAGCTCGGCGAGCACGTAATGGTGTCGGCCGAGCCAATACAAGACCTGCGCGAGGCGGCGTCGATCGTTCAGCTTCTGCGCGAGAGCGTAGGCGTGTTCGAGGTTGCTGCGGTCGCGTTCCATGTCCCGGGGTGCGGTGCCCACCGCGAGCTGTCCCAGGATCGCGTCGATCTGCCAGCTCTGCGACTGGGGCGATTCGGGGACCGACTTCGCGATCGCGAGTGCGTCGTCGAAGTGAGCGGCGGCCTCCGCATTGGCGTAAAGGCGCGCCGCTCGCTCCCCGGCGAGCAGCGCATACTGAACCGCCTTGTCCGCCCGTGCACTGCGTGCGTAATGGTAGGCGAGGATCGAAACGTTCTCGCCTAGCCGATCCGGGTACAGCTCCTCGATGGCGAGGCCCACCGCCTCGTGCAACTGCTTGCGTTGTTGATGGAGCAGGGCGTCGTAGGCCACCTCGCGCGTGAGCACGTGCCGGAAGCTGTACTCCGGCTCGGGCGCAGCCTTGGTCTGGCGGATGATCTCCTGCGCCTGCAAGACCTCGAGCGACTGCTCGAGAGAGCTCCTGCCGGGATCGATGCGCGCCAGGATCCGTTGGTTGAACACGCGCCCGATGACGGAAGCCGATCCGACCACGGCCTTTGCGTGGTCGTCCAGCCGGTCCAGGCGCGCGCGAATCACCGCCTGCACAGTGTCCGGCAGAAGCAGCTGGTCCAGCCGCTGGTGCAGGATCAAGCGCCTGTCAACCAGCGAGACCGTCCCCGACTCGAGCAGGGAGTAGCAGGCCTCCTCGACGAACAGCGGGTTCCCATCGGTGCTCTGACAGATCAGCGCGCCCAGCCCGGCCGGTAATGATGTCGCGCCCGTCACGGTGCGGATGAGGTCCTCGGCCTCGGCTTCGTTCAAGGGGTCGAGCCGGATCGCTGTGTGGCAGCCGATCTGGCCGAAGTCGAACCCATACCCCGATCGATACGAGACCACAACCATCAGACGGCAGGCCGGCAGCCGGCGGAGCAGGTGATGCAATGCCGACTGCGATGCCGCATCGCTCCAATGCCAATCCTCGATCAGGAGCACCATCGGCTGCACTTTGGTCGTGAGCGTGATGATGCCCACCAACGCCTCTTCCAGCGCATGCCGCAGGGCTTCTCCTGTCAGTTGCGTCGGCAGCGCGTAGTCGCTCGGGATCGACAGCAGGTGCAGAAGCAGCGGCAAAGAGCTCTCGAGCGACGGGTCGATCCACTTGATGTTGGCGACCGCCCGGCGCAGCGTGTCCGCTTGGTTGTCATGCTCGCTCAGCTGCAGGCCGCGGCGCATGCTGTCGAGAAACGGGAAGTAGGGCGTCTCGCTGCCATGCGACTGACATGCGGCGCGCGAGACGATGATCTGTTCCAGATCCACGCCGTGCAAGAACTCGTACAGCAGCCGGCTCTTCCCGATGCCGGGCTCGCCCTCGACCGTGACGAGCTGGCCCTCGCCCGCGAGCGCGCGACCGAGGCAGGAGCGCAGCATCTCCAGCTCCCGCACCCGGCCCACATAGCTCTTGAAGCCGCGCTCGCGTGCCGCCTCGAAGCGCGAGCTGATCCGGGATTCCGCCACCACACGATACGGGACGAGCGGCAAGGCTTTACCCTTGACCGAGACCGGGGGGCGCGGCTCCAGCGCGAAGTAGGGCCGAGCCAGGCGCTGCGTCGAAGGACCGATCAAGATTTCGTCCGTGCCCGCGAGCGAGCGCAGCCTCGCCGCTGAGGTGACCGTGTCGCCGGTCAGTTGGTAGAGACCCTCGCGATCGTTCCGGTAATGGGCCACGACCAGCCCGGAGCTGATCCCGGTGTGGACCGCGAGGTGCTCGCCGATGCGGGCCCGCAGATCGCCCATCTTGTCTCGGATTTCCGCATGCAGTGCCAGCGCGGCTTTGATGGCACGCACCGGATCGTCGTCTTCCCCATGGGGGATGCCGAACAGGGCCATCACCTCGTCGCCGATGAACTGGTTGATGGTGCCGCCATGCCTCTCGATGACTCGCGCCGCAGCGCGCTTGATTCGGCTCAACACGTCATCGACCTCTTCGGGATCCAGCCGCTCGGTCATCGAGGTGTAGCCGGAGAGATCGCAGAACATCACGGTGACTTGGCGGCGCTCGCCCATGAGCGCGGTCGCAGGCGGCGGATCGGGGGAGGCAGGCCGGTCGGTCGCGGGTGCATCCGCCAGGAAGTGCCCGCACATGCTGCAATACCTACTGCCGGGGCTGTTGGCGTGATTGCACTTTCGACACAGCAGGGCAAGCGGCATGCCGCACACCGAGCAGAGCTTGTTGCCAGCGGGATTCTCGCTCTGGCAGTTGTCGCACTTCATGGTGTCGGGGCTCCGCTGTCTACTCCATGTCCCCCGATGGACAGGGTTACCGCCGTGCATCCTTGGGCGGCACCTTGAGATCCCAGACGATCCCGACGCACGCGAGCAGCCTCAGGATAGCGTAATTGAGATCGAGTTCCCACCAGCGCAGCCCGTGTCGCGCGGAATAGGGATAGTAGTGATGATTGTGATGCCAACCGTCCCCCAGCGTCAGCAGGGAGACGACGAGGTTATTTCGGCTGTTGTCCCGCGTCGGGAAGCGGCGCGTCCCATAGCGGTGGCAGACGGAGTTGGCCGACCAGATGATGTGGTACACGCAGACGGTGCTCACTACGCTGCCCCAGACCACGAGCTGCAGTCCGCTGGTTCCGGCCTCGACGTCGGCGCTGCGCCATGCTTCACCGATCAGATACAGCAGGAGCGCGTACGCCAGGGCCACCACGTAGTAATAGCGCTCCAGCAGGCGCAGCTCCCACAGCTGTGCGAGGTCGCGCACCCGCTCGTTGCGCACCGGCACGCAGCGGGTGGAGAACAGCCAACCCATATGGCTCCAGAAAAAGCCCTCGCGCGGCGAATGCGTGTCTCCCTGGCGGTCGGCATACTGGTGGTGGTGCCGATGGTGGCCGACCCACCACAGCGGCCCGTTCTGACCGGCAAGCACCCCGAACCCAGCGAGGATGAACTGGAACGGCCGGCTGGTCTTGAAAGAGCGGTGTGCGAGCAGGCGGTGATACCCGGCCGTGATGCCGAAGACCTGCACGATGGCGGTGATCAGGAACACCGCCAGGGCGACGGAGCTCGAGCCGACGACGAAAACCAGCCCGCATGCGCCATGCAGCAGGAGCAAGGGCACGAGGAACGCGACATGCCGCGGCGAGAAACGACAGACTGCTGCAGGATCGGAACCAGCCGCCATAGTTGTTTTCTCTCGCTGCGAGATTTGGAAGGCGCTGAGCATGGTCGGATGGCGCATCGGCGGGACCGGCGATGCGTCGCCGCACGACGACACGAAGGGTTGCGTACAAGGGCTGCGACGGCGATGCGTATCGCTGGGCCCACGGCGCAGAGCGATGTCCCGTCCTCAAGGCCATTCCGTGGCGCGTGGTCGAGTCGCTCCGCTGCGGCTTCAGCTTCGCTCCCCCTTCGATTTAGAATAACCTGGACGCGCGGGAAGCGCCAGATCAAAATGCTTCGGCGCGCGGAGGCATCCACGGAACGAGACGGGTGGCGCCATGACAGTCAGAGTGGAAAGGTCGGGGAGCGTCACGACGGTGATCCATCACCGGCCGGAGTCCCGAAACGCGATGGATCCGCCCTCCGCCGATGCGTTGGTGGCAGCATTCCTTGCTTTCAACGCCGACCCGGACGCCGCCGTAGCCGTGCTGTTTGGCGAAGGCGGCGCGTTTTGCGCCGGGTGGGACCTGAAATATGGCGCTTCTCTGCAAGGGCTCAGCGGCCCGCTGCGCGAGCTCGATTTCCCCGCGGACGGCAGCGCTCCCCCGCGCGGGCCACTCGGCCCCACGCGGCTGCAGCTGGACAAGCCGGTGATCGCGGCGGTCGCAGGGCCTGCAGTGGCCGGCGGCATGGAGCTCGCGCTCTGGTGCGACATCCGGGTCATGGAGGAGAGTGCCTATCTCGGCGTCTACTGCCGGCGCTGGGGAATCCCGCTGCTCGACGGCGGCACTGTGCGATTGCCCCGGCTAGTCGGGCAGGGCCGCGCGATGGAGATCATCCTGACGGGCCGTAAGGTGCCGGCGGAGGAATGCCTGCGAATCGGCGCTTGCGAGCGCGTGGTGGCGGACGGCGCGGCGCGGCGCGAGGCCGAGGCACTCGCCCACGAGATCGCACGCTTTCCCCAAGCTTGCGTACGGGCCGACCGGCGATCGGTCTATCTGCAACATGGCTTGAGCGAGCAGGAGGCCATGAAAAACGAATGGAACAACGGGATCGCTGTCCTGGAGGCCGAGGGTGTGCATGGCGCAGGACGCTTCGCAAAGGGAGTGGGCCGACATGGGGATTTCTCGAACTTGGAAGGCTGAGCCTGCACCGTCGCCCCGGCCGCGCGAAGGCCAAACGTCGGCCGAAACGTTCTTCCGCGACCTGCTCGCGCAGGCCGGCATCAAGCTCAACGGGAGTCAGCCTTGGGATCTGCAGGTGACGGACCCCAGGGCCTACGAGCGCCTGTTGCGCCATGGCAGCATCGGCTTCGGGGAAGCGTTCATGGACGGCTCGCTCAACTGCGAGCGCGTCGACCTGCTCGCCGAGCGCGTGTATCGCACTGCGCTCCTCGAGCGCATCGAGGTCAAGACGGCGCTCCTGCACGCGCTCAAAGTGTGGCTCAACCCGTTTGGGTCCCGCTCCCGCTCCTTCGAAATCGGGGAGTACCACTACGACACCGGCAATGATCTGTTCCAGGTCATGCTCGACCCGTACATGATCTACTCGTGCGGCTACTGGCATCGCGCTCAGACATTGGACGCGGCCCAGCGCGACAAGCTCGAGCTGATCTGCCGCAAGCTTCAGCTGCAGCCGGGCATGCGGGTCTTGGACATCGGGTGCGGTTGGGGTGGTCTCGCCCGATATGCCGCCGAGCGGTACGGCGTGACCGTGGTCGGCATCAGCGTCTCGCAGGAGCAGATCGAGCTGGGCCGACGGCTCAGCGCCGGCCTCCCGGTAGAGCTACGCTATGTCGACTATCGCGACGTCGACGAAACGTTCGACCGGGTGGTTTCCGTCGGGATGTTCGAACACGTCGGGCGCCGGCACTATCCGGCCTTCTTCGCCGCGTGCGACCGCTGTCTCAAGCCGTCCGGGATCATGCTGCTGCACACCGTCGGGTATCTGAAGGAAGAGGCGATCAATCCCTGGTACGACAAATACGTTATGCCCGGCGTGGAGTTTCCCACGGTCGCGAACATCATCGACAGCGCCGGCCGCAACCTCCTCCTGGAGGACTTTCATACTTGGGAAGGCGGGCATTACGACAAGACGCTGATGGCGTGGTTCGAGCGCTTCGACGGCGGATGGGGTGAGCTCAAGCAGAACTACGGTGAAGTCTTCTACCGGATGTGGAAGCTGTATCTGCAGGGCTGTGCCGGCGCGTTTCGCGCGGACCGGATGCGCGTTTGGCAGCTTGTCTTCTCAAAGGGCGGCATCCCCGGCGGGTACGCGTACGGTCATCACTACCCGCTGGATTGACTCGGGGGCTGCGATGCGCGGTTGCGGGGCCGTGGCCAGCGTCCGCGGCCGCGCTTGCTGTTCTGCGGGAAGTGCGAGAACAGAGAAGCGCGTCGCTCGCGGACTGAGCTCTCGCCTCCGTTGGTAGGCGGTGGGGGACTCGAACCCCCGACCAACGGATTAAAAGTCCGCTGCTCTACCGACTGAGCTAACCGCCCAAAAAAGGAAGGCGAATTCTACTGGCGCGCCGCGGCATCGGTCAAACGCGCAGCGCGCCGCTGCAGCAATGCTCGCTGCCGGTCGCGCCGCAGCCAAACGCACGGCGCCACGCTCACCCGCCTTTGAACATCGGCCGACCCAGCGCGGCTACGGTCTCGGGAGCTCCCGCAGGAAAGCGACGATCGTGCTCCAGTATGCCGGATGCAAGTGCACGTCGTCGTGCTGCACGCCGCTCAACACATCCAGGCGAGCCGGGCCGCCCCACGCTTGCACCAGTGCGCGCGAGCGCTCGGGGCGGATCAGTGTGTCCTGCGCCGCTACGATGGCGAGAAGCGGCGCCGTGATCTGCGGTGCACGGGCCGCGGAGTCGAAGCGGTGCCGCAGCAGCAGGCCCACCGGCAGGAACGGATAGACGCCCCGCCCCAACTCGACCAGACTGTCGTAGGGCGAGACCAGAACCACGCCCGCCACCGAGCGTTGAGCCGCCAGGTAGGTGGCCACCCCGGTGCCGAGGCTGCGGCCGAACACGACGACTCGCGTGCCGTCCACATCTGTCCGCCGGAGCACCCGATCGTACAGCGCGAGCGCGTCCCGATACATCGCCTGCTCGGACGGCCGACCCCCGCTCAACCCATAGCCCCGGTAGTTCACCAGCAGCAGCGCCCACTCGGACACGCGAGGCCACTCGGGCACCAGCCAGGACACTTCCTCTGCGTTGCCGCCGAAGTAGATAACGAGCGGCCAGGGTGCGCTGCCCTTGCCGCGGATGAACCATCCCTGCAGACGCACCCCATCGTCGGTGTCGAGCGCGAACGGCTCGCTCCGTGCGACCGCTCGCTGCAACGCTTCCGCCGCGCGAGCATCGAGCGGCTGAGGATAGAAGATCAGGCGATCCTGGATCAGGAACAGCAGCAGTCCGAGCAGGGTCGCGCCAAGAACGACGACGCCAAGCACGGGCAGGAGGGTTTCGCGCAGCCAGACGGGCATAGGCCGGATCCGGTCAGCGTCGCGAACCGGCGTGCGGACGAGCGCAGCGGGCCGCGGCAGGCATGCGAACCTACTTCAGCTTCGGCAGGCGCTGGCGCCCCTTCTCGGCGGCCTCGCTTTGCGGGAAGCGGGCGATCAAGTCCTCCAGCGTTTTGCGTGCGTTCGCGTTGTCTCCCATCGCGGCGTACGCACTGCCGAGGATCAGCATGGCGTCGGGCACCTTAGGGCTATCGGGATAGGTGGAGATGAGCGCCTGCTGCGCGGCGGCTGCCGACTTGAAGTCGCGCAGGTTGAACCACGAGTCGCCAACCCAGTACTGGGCGTTGGGCGCCAGCGGATCGCGCGGGTAGCGCTTCACGATGCCGTCGAAAGCGACAATGGCGCCTTGATAATCTCCGCTGCGGTAGGAGATCAGGCCGTTGTCATAGGCCCTGCGGACCGGGTTCTGCTCCTGCAGAGCGGGCGCGGCGGCCGCCGGCGGGGTCGGCGGTGTTGGCTTGGCGGGCGGCGTCGGACCCGCTGGGGTGCTCGTGGCGGCGCTCGGCGCGGCGGCTGGAGCTGTTACCGTCGCAGCGGTCGCGCCTGACGGCACGGCGAGCTGCTGTTCCAGCTTCCTGATCCGTGTCTCCAGCTCGCTCAGCTGCTCGTCGCGGCCCTTGTTCTCCTCGGCGCTGCTGCGTTGCTCGAGTTTCTTGATGCGAGAATCGAGTTCGGCACCCGCCGACTCGTTCTTCTGAGCCGCACTGCCCATTTGCTGCTCGATGCGGCGCAGCCGCGTGTCGAGGTCGAGGTACATATCGCGCTGCCGCTTCTGCGCGTTGTCGAGCGCGTTGTTCAGCACCTCGAATTGGCCCCGCAGCTTGTTGATGTCGGCCTGCAGGGTGTCGACCTGGTTCAGGAGCTGGATCACGCCCGGGCTGCGTGCATCGCCCGGCTGAGCTTGCGCGATCAGCTCGCGATCCGGCTCCGCGGCGTGCACGGGCTGAATGGCGCAGACCAGTAAGGTGCACGACAGCACGGCGGCTGCCGCGGAAAGGGAACGACGCGCGCTCATCGCTCGACGTAAGGCGCCGCGCCAGTGCGCGCGCGCCCGGCCCGGCGCTGAGCAGCGGCTACTGCTGCGGCGTGTCGACGCCGGGATAGACGATATCGCTGCGGCGGTTCTCGGCCCATGCTTCCTCGTCATGCCCGAGCGCCTTCGGCTTTTCGGAACCGAAGCTGACGGTCTCGATCTGCTTGGCGGGCACGCCCAGCAGCGTCATCGCGCGCTTGACGGAGTCGGCGCGCCGCTGCCCCAATGCGAGGTTGTACTCGCGACTGCCGCGCTCGTCGCAGTTGCCCTCGATGCGCACCTTGAAGTCCTTATGCTCGAGCAGGAACTTCGCGTGCGCTTCGACCATCGGCTGGAACTCGACTTTGATGTTGAACGCGTCGAAGTCGTAGTAGACGCTGCGCTTGGACAATGGACTGCCCGGCTCTTTGAGCAGCGTGGCGGGATCCGCCAGCGCCTTCTCCGACATGGAGGTGGCGGGCAGCGGCTTCACTTCGGGCTTCTCCGCCTCCGCCTGGCGCGCCGCCTCTTCCTGCTTGCGCTTCTGCTCGTCGAGCTGACGCTTGAGCTCCGCCTGCTCCTGCTGGATACGCGCTTGCTTGGCCGCTTCGTCTGCCTGCTGTTGCTGCTTCTGCGGCTCGAGCACGTCATGCTGCTCGATGGGCGCCTTCTGCGTTCCACCCTTTGTTCCGCAACCGGCAACCAGGACAGCGACACAACAGGCCAGCAGGATCTTCTTCATCATCACTCCCTATCAGCGGCTTCCCACAAGCGGTCCCCACGCCGGTTCGCGCACATCCTGCGCCGATGCGGTGATCTTCTGCTTGATCCTCCCATCGCTCGAAACGGCGGCTAATATACCATGCCCCCCGACGATGGACGCGTACAGGATCATGCGCCCGTTCGGCGCGAACGCCGGCGAGCCGTCGAGAGAGGTGTCCGTCAGGATCTGCGTTTGGCGCGTGGCGAGATCCATGATCGCCAGGCGATATCGTCCCTGATTGCGCTGAATGAATGCGAACGCCTTGCCGTCCGGGCTGTAACGCGGCGTGACGTTGTAGCTGCCCTCGAAGGTCATGCGCTCGACGTTGTTGCCCGCCGCGCTCATGCGGTAGATCTGTGGGCTGCCGCCGCGGTCGGAGGTGAAGAGCAGCGATTTGCCATCGGGTGAGAAGCTAGGCTCGGTGTCGATGGCGTTGCTGGTAGTGAGCCGCGTTACCCCGCCGCCGTCCGCGTCGATGAGGTAGATCTGCGAGATCCCATCCTTGGACAGCGCGATGGCGAGGCGCTTGCCGTCGGGCGCCCAGCAGGGAGCGCTGTTGATCCCATCGAAAGCGGCCAGCACGCGGCGCGTGCCGTCGACCAGGTTGTGCACGAACACGATCGAGCGCCGCTGCTCGAAGGACACGTACGCGATGCGCGTGCCATCCGGCGACCACGCGGGAGAGATGATCGGCTCCCGGTGCGCGAGGATGAACTGCGAGTTGAAGCCGTCGGCATCAGATACGTGCAGCTCGAAGCGCCGCGGCATCTTCGCCACATAGGCGATGCGGGTGCTGAACACGCCTGGCTCGCCGGTGAGCTTCTCGTAGATGATGTCTGCGATCTTGTGCGCGATGGCGCGCATCTGCGGCAGCACGATGGTGTAGGCGTAGCCCAACACCTGGACTTCCTTGGACGTGTCGAGCATGCGAAAGCGCACTTCGACCTTGCCGTCGGACCGTTCGGCCACGCTGCCGATTACGAGCGTCTGGCTGCCGCGGTTTTTCCAGTAGCGGTAGTTGACTTCGGCCGGCTCGGACGGCAGAGGGCGCACGCTGCCGATCTCCTGCAGCCGGAAGCGGCCGCTGCGCGCGAGATCGGCGGAGACGACCTCGCTGATGCGGTGCTGGTACTTGTCTTCCGACGCGAAGGGCAGCACCGTGATCGGGAGCTGGTCGGCACCACCGCCGATGATCTCGATGGTGAGCTGTGCGCGCGCGCTGGCTGCACCGAGGCAGAGCATCGCAAGCGCTGCGGCGCGTGCGAGGCCTCGTTGGATGGAAGCGGTGCGGTGCCGGCTGGGGGAGATGCTAGTCATAGGAGCAAGATGTAGGCATGGGGGCCGCTCATTCCGTCGGTCTGAACTTGTACTTGGCCTCGCGCAGTTGCTGGAACAGGTCCGGGTCGCCGGGCACCGGCAGCGGTTCGGCGGCGTGGATCGCGCGCTCGACCGCGTCGTCATACGCCGGCACTCCGCTGGATTTCACCAACCTGACATCGAGCACGTCGCCTCCAGGCAGCAGAGTCACGCTGTAGACCGCCTCCGGGTTCCCGGACATCCCGGGCGGCAGAACCACGCGGCTGCGGATCTTCTGCTTGATCCCGGCGATGAACTGTTCGAGCTGGCGCTGCCTCGCGGCAGCCGCCTCGGCCGCCGCACGCTTGCGGGCCTGCTCTTCCGCCCGCAGCCGCGCCTCTTGCGCCAGCTTCTGCTGTTCCTCGAGGATTGCAGCGCGCCGTGCCTCGGACTCCTGCTCCAACTTGCGCTCCTCTTGGCGCCGCGCCTCCGCCAACTGCTGCTCTTGCTCCTGCCGGCGCGCTTCCGCCTGACGCTTCTGCTCCTCCAGCAACGCCAGCTGCTCGCGTCGTTGGGCCTCCGCTTGTCTGCGCGCCTCCTCCTTTTGCCGCAGCTCCTCCTGGCGCCGCGCCAGCGCTTCCTTGCGCGCCTCTTCCTTCTTGCGCAACTCCTCTTGGCGCCTGGCCAGCGCTTCCCTGCGCGCCTCTTCCTTCCTGCGCTGCAGCTCTTGCAGCCTCAGCTTGCGTTGCGCTTCCTTGAGCTCGATCTCGGCGCGCTGCGGCGCGGGCGGCGGCGGGGCCGGTTCGGCCGCTGGCGCCGCCGCGGGTTCGGGCGGTGGAGGTGCCGGCTCAACCCTTGGAGGGGGTGGGGGTGGCGGAGGTTCCGGCGGCCGCACCACGGGCTCGGCCTTGCGCGGGATCTCGCGCCACAGCTCCGCTACCATGGGCTCCGGCGGCCGTCGCTGCCAGCTGATTCCGAGCACCAGCAGCGCGATGAACACCAGATGCACCCCCACGGCCAGGACGCCGGAGGCGAGGCGGCCAGGCTCGGGGTGCTGCGTCACGGGTTGGGCTTGGCCAGCAACCCGATCCGGGTGATCTGGTTCCGCTCCAGTAGATCCATGATCTCGACGACCTTCCCGTAGGGCAGGTCCTTGCCTGCGGCGATCACCACCGGCCGATCGGGTGTCTCCTGCTGCTTCTCACGCACGAGCGTCACCAGCTCGTCGAGGCTGACAGGACGGTCCGTCCTTGCGCATTCAGGATCGCAGAGCAGGACCGCGCGTTCGTTCCGGATCAGGATCTGCAACGGCACGACCGGCGGAGTGCTGCTGCGGCTCACGGATGGCAGGTCGACGATGGAGGTCGTGATGAGCGGCGCGGTGACCATGAAGATCACCAGCAGCACCAGCATCACGTCGATGTAGGGGACGACGTTGATCTGGCTGAGCAGCCGCCGGCCTCTGCGCCGCGCGTACTCGGCCACGGCCTAGGGACCTCCGCCCTGGCGCTGGAGGATGTTGGAAAACTCCTCCATGAACGTCTCGAAGCGCGTGGACAAGCTGTCGATGCCACGCGAGTAGTAGTTGAAGGCGACCACTGCGGGGATGGCGGCGAACAGGCCGATGGCGGTGGCCACCAGCGCCTCGGCGATCCCTGGCGCGACCTGCGCGAGCGTCGCCTGGTGCACGTTCGCGAGCCCGCGGAAGGCGTTCATGATCCCCCAGACGGTGCCGAGCAGCCCGATGTAGGGGCTGACCGAACCCACGGTCGCCAAGAACGACAGGTGCGAGTCCAGATAGTCCATCTCGCGGTGGTAAGCGGCCCGCATGGCCCGCCGCGTTCCGTCCATGACGACGGACACCGCCAGCGTGGTCTGTTTGCGCAGCTTGATGAACTCCCGGAACCCGGCCTCGAAGATCCGCTCCATGCTGCCCGAGGCACGGCGCGAGCTGGCTACCGCCTGGTACAGCGAGTTGAGATCCGACCCGCTCCAGAAGGTGCGCTCGAAGTCCTCCGCCCTGTTGCGCGCTTCGCGCAGCACGAACGCTTTGCGGAAGATGAACCACCAGGACAGCAACGACAGGGCCAGCAGCAGCGCCAGCACCAGCTTGACGACGACGCTGGCGTTGGCCACCAGGCTGATCATCGACAGGTCCTGCGTGACGTTCACACCTCCCCCTGTTCGGTTATCGGCCAGCCCTGGCTGCGCTCGAGCGCAGCCCGGATGTCCGCAGGTACGCGTGCCGGCTTCAGCTCAGACGCCGTCACACAGGCGAGGTTCACGTGTGCCTGGACCAAGAGCTCTTCCCCGCGCAGCACGCGCTGGTCCAGCGTGAATTGCGCCCGGCCCAGCTCCTCGATGCCCGCGGTGACGGTGAGCCTGTCGTCCAGCAGCGCCGGTCGGAAGTACTTGATCTGGATTTCGCGCACGATGAACAGCACGCCCGGCTCCCGGGTCAGCTCGCCGATGCCGAAGCCGAGGTCGCGCAGCCACTCCGTGCGCGCGCGTTCGAAGTAGTTCAAATAGGTCGCATGGAACACTACGCCGCCGGCATCCGTATCCTGGTAGTACACGCGCAGGTCGAGGCGATAGGGGACAGCCGGCGGCAGGCCTTCAGCGTCCGGTTCGTTCCGGCGCAGCCGCCTACGAGCCGGCGGGTGCATCCCAGAGATCGCCTGTCCCCTTCTCGGCCGGGGCTGACAGACCGAAGTGACGGTAGGCCGACAGCGTCGCCAGCCGCCCCCGCGGAGTGCGCTGCAGATAACCCTGCTGAATGAGATACGGCTCGAGCACGTCTTCGATCGTGTCGCGCTCCTCGCCGATGGCCGCCGCGAGGTTGTCCAGCCCCACCGGGCCGCCGCCGAACTTGTGCAGCACGGCGAGCAGCAGCTTGCGGTCCATCACATCCAAACCTATCGCGTCCACGTCCAACATGTGCAGCGCCTCGTCTGCGATCGCGTGCGTGACGGTGCCCTGCGCCTTGACCTCCGCATAGTCGCGCACGCGGCGCAGCAGGCGGTTGGCTACACGCGGCGTGCCCCGCGAGCGCGTCGCGATTTCGACCGCGCCTTCATGCAGGACCTTGAGCTTCAGCAGACGTGCCGAGCGCTCCACGATGAGCGCAAGCTCCTCGGCCGAGTAGAACTCGAGGCGAGACACGATGCCGAAGCGGTCACGCAGCGGGTTGGTCAGCATGCCGGCGCGGGTGGTGGCGCCTACCAGGGTGAACGGCGGCAGGTCCAGCTTGACCGAGCGCGCTGCGGGCCCCTCGCCGATCATGATGTCGATCTGGAAGTCTTCCAGGGCCGGATACAGAATCTCCTCGACCACCGGCGAGAGGCGGTGGATCTCGTCGATGAACAGAACATCGTTAGGCTCGAGGTTGGTGAGCAGCGCCGCCAAGTCGCCGGGGCGCTCCAACACCGGCCCGGAAGACTGGCGCAGGTTTACCCCCATCTCTCTGGCGATGATGTGCGCCAGCGTGGTCTTGCCCAGTCCGGGAGGGCCGAACAGCAGCACGTGGTCGAGCGCCTCGCCACGGTTGCGCGCCGCCTCGATGAAGATCGCGAGCTGGCCGCGGATCTTCTCCTGGCCGATGTACTCCTCGAGCTGCTTCGGGCGTAACGCCCGCTCGATGGCCTCTTCCTGCGGCGTTCCGGCTCCGGCGATCAGTCGGTCGGTCTCGATCATCGACGCGCGCTCACCCCTGGCTCCCGCGGCGGAACGCATCGACCGCCGGCTGGGCTTTGTCGCTCAGGCCTTTGACCGTCTGCGCAACCGAGCCCGCGGTTTGGTCGAGCCGCCGGCTGATCATGCCGCTCACGTTGAGCACGGCGTTCACGAAGTAGCGCTTCCCCACCGGCGAGAGGGCGAAGCGCTGGCCTTCGGGGCTCTCGTGGATATTGAACCGCATCTCGTCGTCCTCGTCGCTGTAGAGGTGCTGCATGCGGCTCCGATCCGCTTCCAGCCCCGGCACGTCGTAGACGAGTTTGCCGCTGAAGGCGAGCGCGCCCTGCACGTGTATCGCCACCCCGTGATCGACGATCATGAGCTGCTTGCGCCCGTAGCCGGTGTTGAAGTGCGCGAGAAGCTGATCGATGTCCGGTTCGCTGAAGTCGCGATCGTCCAACTGCGCCCATTCCACCGAGAGCCATTCCAGGTCGGAGAAATCCCGGATCACCTGCTTCACCGCCGCGGCGTACAACGCCTGCTCAGCCTGCTTCCAGTACAGGTTGGATGGGTTCCACTGGGGCCCCAGCTCCTGCTCGCGCCCGATCGCGGCGAGGCGGTCGCGGACCGCGAACAGCGTTCGTTGCTTGAGATAGTAGTCGCCGATCGCCACCGCTGTCTTCAGATCGTGCAGGCTTACCAGCGCCTCGATCTTCTCGGCTTTGGAGTCAAGAGCCGGTGCCGCCGACGCGAGGCCGGCGGCCAGGATTGCGACACCGGGGAGGCTGCGCAGCAAGCTATGGGGTCTCATGTCGTGGTTCCGGGTCTTCGGATCAGTTCTTCTCCACGCGCCGGCGGAAGCGTGCGACGTAGGGATCGATGTCGTTGGCTTGCCGCGTCAGCTCGGCGTGGACCTCGCGCACGACATCGTCGTAATGGGTGTTGATCCGCTCGATGCCCTGGATGGCGAGCATCCGGCAATATTTCACGCCGGGGTCGAGGCTGGCGAAGCGCATCGCTGCGGCATCCCCGGTGAAATCGCGCACGCGAAAGGGATCGCGGTGCCACCAGACTTCCTGCAGGTTCCCGATCTCCCGCTCCGAGCCTTTCACGTCGTAGCGAATGCGGTCGGTGAACGTGTAAGTGGCCATCAGGGTCTCGCCGACCACGAGCAACTCGATGACCTCACGCTGCGCGCTTCCGGCAGGCGTGGCGAAGTGGGACGCGATCTCGTCCGCCTCCTCTGCGTTGAGCACCCGCTGCGCCTCATGCGCCCACGCCTCGCGCAACCAGGCCGGGTCTTCCACATCGCGCGCGATGATCCGGTCCACAACCCCCGTCAGCCTAGCTTCCGCCGCCTGCCACTCGGGTGCCTTCTGACCCCAGTCCGGCCCCGCGTTCGCCGCTTTGCCACGCTCGAGCAGGAGGTCACGCACCGCTTGCAGCCCCATCTGCTTCACATAGACACGGCCGATGGCGATCGGGATGGCCGGGTCGTGGCTCGCCACCAGCCGCGTCACGGCATCCTCCTGGAGCGGGTCGCCCGCGGCTGCGATCAGCGGCGCCGCCAGCGCAACGAACACGAACGGCCTCATTGTCCGCTGGCGGTTGCACCCTTTGCGCGGGCGATGTAGGGATCCGCGAGTGCCGCGCGTGACCGGATCACCGCACGCGCCTCGTTCGCTACCTGCTCGAGATGCTCATGCACCGCATGCACCCCCTGCATCACCATCATCTTGAAGTACTTTACCCCGGGGTCGGTGGAGGCGAAGCGCACCGCGTCGGGGTAATGGGTGAAGTCGTGGATGCCGTGGAACATGCGCTCGTAGGTGACGACTTGCAGATCGTGCATCTCCTGCTCCGAGCCCGGCACCCCGTACTTCAGACGGTCGGTGAAGGTGTAAGTCTGCAGCGTCAGCTCGCCGACGAACCATTCGATGACGCGCCGCTGGAGTTGCCCGCCCTCGCTCTGAAAATGCACGGCGATCTCATCGGCCTGTTCGGCGTTGAGGGTCTGCGACACCAGGCCCGACCACGCCTGTTTTAGCCAGGCGGGGTTCGCGACCTCGCGCTGAATCCGCTCGTCGACGCCTTGCATCAGCTCGCGCTCGGCGCCCTGCCAGTCGGCGTCCTGCAGGTTCCACTGCTTGCCCAGCCCGGCGGCGCGGCCACGTTCCTCCAACAGCTCGCGCGCGGCCTTCAGTGCCGCCTGCTTGACATACACACGCCCGATGTACACCGACAACGTAGTGTCGTGGCTCTCGATGATGCGGGATACCGCGTCGCGCTTGAGCTCTTCCTCGTCCTGTGCCCAGCCCGAGCTCGCCACTCCAACGAGCACGGCTAGTGCGCAGCCGACACTTGCAAACCTCATCCAAAACCTTTCGATCATAACACCTTCGACAGCAGCCTCAGTGCCTGCCGGATTGCCTCCGAGGTGCCAACGTCCACGGGAAGCTTGCTGAGCGCCGCTCGTGCCTCCTTGTCGCTGTAGCCCAGCGCGATAAGCGCATTGAGCGCGTCGGCTTGCGTGGAACCGGCCGCGCCGGTCGCTGGGCCTTTGGCCACATGGTCGAGCTTGTCGCGCAGCTCGAGCACCAGCCGCTCGGCGGTCTTGCGGCCGATGCCGGGGACTTTCGTCAGCCGCGCACTGTCCTCGCTCGCAACCGCGTGGCGGAGCTCTTCCACGGTGAGTCCCGATAGCAAAGCCAGTGCGGTGCGTGCACCCACGCCACTGATCTTGAGCAGCTGGCGGAATGCCTCGCGCTCGGAGTCCGTGGCGAAGCCGAACAACAGATGCGCATCCTCGCGGACGATGAGATGCGTGTGCAGCGTGACCTTCGCTCCGGTGGCTGGAAGCTGATAGAAGGTGCTCATTGGCACGTCCAGCTCGTATGCCACACCTTGCACATCCACGAGCACCATGGGCGGGTGCTTCTCCAGGATGGTGCCGCTGATGCGCCCGATCATCCGGCGCTCATACCAGGCGGCCGCGGCGCATCCGGTAGCCGGCGGTCGCCAGCCGGCCCAGCCCTTGGCCGCCATGCGCATGACAGATGGCGCAGGCCAGGGCATCGGCCGCATCGGCACTGGGATCTGCCGCCAGGTTGAGCAGCCTTCTCACCATCTCCTGCACCTGCTCCTTTGCGGCGTGGCCGTTGCCCACGACCGCTTGCTTGACCTGTAGCGCCGTATATTCCGACACCGGCAATCCGCAGGTGACGGCGGCGCAGATCGCCGCGCCACGTGCCTGCCCGAGAAGTAACGTGGACTCGGGGTTGACGTTGACGAACACCTTCTCGACCGCCACCTGCTCGGGCCGATGCTCGGCGATCACCTCTCCGAGGTTGTCGAGGATGCACTTGAGGCGGGCGGGGAGGTCCGCGTCGGGAGTGCGGATCACGCCGCTAGTCACATACACTAGCTGCTGTCCCACGCGCTCGAGCACGCCGTAGCCGGTCGCGCGCAGACCGGGGTCGATGCCGAGGACGCGTGTGCGCGGAGATGACCCGCCGAGCGCTGACTGAGAGCGGGCGGGGAGCTGCCGGGCGGTCATGCCTCGCCTACTCCTCCAGCGAGGCGGTGGTATAGACCTCCTGGACGTCGTCCAGGCCCTCCAACGCATCGAGCAGGCGCTGCATCTTGGCGGCGTCCTCGCCGGCCAGCACGTGCTCGGTGGTCGGCTTCATCGTCACCTCCGCCAGCTCCGGCTTGAGCCCCGTCGTCTCCAGCCCCTGCTTCACGCTCAGGAAGTCGCCTGGCTCGGTGATCACTTCGATGCTGCCGTCATCGTTGGTGACGACGTCCTGGGCACCGGCCTCGATCGCCGCGTCCATCACCTTGTCTTCGCTGGTGCCCGGCGCGAAGACAAACTGGCCGCAGTGCTTGAACAGGAACGCCACCGACCCGTCGGTGCCGAGGTTGCCGCCGTACTTGGCGAAGGCGTGCCGGACATCGGCCACCGTGCGCGTGCGATTGTCCGTCATGCAGTCGACCATGACCGCTGCTCCGCCGATGCCGTAACCCTCGTAGCGCGCCTCTTCGTAGCTCACACCCTCCAACTCACCGCTGCCGCGCTTGATCGCACGCTCGACGTTCTCCTTCGGCATGTTGGCTTCGTAGGCCTTGTCCACCGCCAGGCGCAGGCGCGGGTTGCTGTTCGGATCGGGCCCGCCGAGGCGCGACGAGACCGTGATCTCCTTGATGAGCCGCGTGAACACCTTTCCACGCTTGGCATCCTGTGCGGCCTTCTTGTGCTTGATGTTGGCCCATTTGCTGTGACCGGCCATAACTTCCTCTTGCGCCTAGCTCAAGCCCGCGCTTGTGAAGCGTCGGACGGTGCCGACTGGGCGCGTAAGCGACTACCGATTAAGCGGAAATTTTAGCATAGCGGATCTATGCCACAGTCTCCGCAGCCTGAGCGGCGCCCGGAAAGCAGACATGGGGCTGGCGACCTGCCGATTATGGGCAACGGCGTTGCCCTCCTCTCTGGCGATACCAGTGCCGTCAGGATGAACCGGTCACGCAGCAGAACCTCGCCGCGCGCTCGAGCGGCGTCAGCCTACCGGGATCCATCGCCGATCGCAGAGGCGGTCTCTGGTGGATGAGTGGTGCATTGCAAGTGAAGCGCAAGGGCCAGGTCGGCCAGATTGGAACGGGACCGCCTGCGCTCGGGATGGCGCTGGTCATCCTGATTCCGCGCTTGGCACCTCCGTTACACGCGATGGGTCGAGCTTGGTCTCTCTCGGCCCTGGCAGCAGACGTCGCCGCTAGCGTCCGAGATCGACGCGGCATCGATTGGCAGACGCCGTCGCGAGCGGCCCGCAGCGGGCACCCCGGGCGTGTCATCCCGCCCGCATGCGAATACTCCAGGGCAGACGTGCCCCAATTGAAAAGCCAATGCCGACCATCGCGGCAAAGGGCACAAACCACAGGACTACAAACAGCAGACGATGCTCTTGTGATGCCTCCAGGCCCTGCGGTCGCAAGACGTAGGCAGTTAGGGCGACTGCAATCCCAGCCAGCGTGGTGGCAGCGATTGCCAATGGAGCGGATCCGTGACCGCGTGTCGAAGCTATGCAAACGACTGGGACCGTTAGCATTGCCAATGAAATGCTCGCCGGATAGGTGAACAATGCGAGGAGAGCGACAAATTCGTGCAGCGTTAACGAAAAAGAGATGCTGGCTACTCCGGCAACAGCAGCCGCAACCGCGAACGCCGCGAGATATCCACTTATGATGCGCTGTGGTCCAAGCTTTGCGACCGCTTCCTTAGCGATGAGATAAAGCACCACAGTGGCCAGCAGGACTAACGAAAGCACGCCAAAGGCCAGCGCAGGCGAAAGTAATGCTGCGCTGACCCAAGGCAGCATCTATGGGCTTCCCAACCCCAGCTTTTGTCGAATGTTGCTGACGTTCTGGTCTTGAATGTTCTGGAAGATTCGCGGCCCGTAGTATTGGTTAATAGCCCAGGTGAATACGTTTGTGTTGACACCGACGCCAAACGTCCAGATTCGAAGATCTCCGGATGCGTCAACTGCCAACCAACGGATGACGTAGCCATCGTTAAGGATGTGACCCTGGGATGTTCCATTGATGATGATGTCAGCGTTCGGACGGTACTGCGTAATAGGATTCCCACCGGTCAGCGTGTAGGAACTATCGGTGCCTCCGACCGGCGTGCACCCAGATTGCCCAGGCGCAGAGTGGCAGGCTATCTCTGTTTGTGCGGTACTGACGCAACCGAGTCTGGACGGCTTTCGTACTGGAATTCCACTCGGTTGTACGGTAGCGGTACCGGTGTGGACGAGAGATTGCCGCTATAGTCGATGCGGCTTGGATAGTACTGTCCGTTGGTGGCGGCCTCGGTATAGCTGACGCCGAAGTAGTTGCCCTTAGTGTCACTAGCGAGGTTCAATGCCCAGACGCGCACTGTCCCGGCGGGCCAGGGCACCGATGGACTCGCCGGGACCGCCTGGATGCTCGAGTCGGCGGTGTTGCCATACTCCATGATCTGCCCTGACTTGGTCCACACCTTGAACCACGCCGGACCATTGCCCGCCGTACCGTAGGAGACGATCCTGGCAAAGCTCTCGCGCTCGGTGCGGTACTCGGCACCATCGGCTCCGTAGGTGCCCGCGATCAACACCAGCCGCTGACCATCCAAACAGAAGCGATCGTTGGCGTCGTAATTGACCCCGCCCCGCACCCCGTCCTGCGCGACGGTTCTTGGACAACGCGTGATGGCCGACAGTCCGCTCAGCGACCAGCCCATCCCAAGCAGCCCGTTCCCGACTTGACTGTTGTAGACCAGCGCGAGCTCGGGACTCATCCCGGCGGTGCCGGGAGGCACTTGGATGGGAATGGTGTAGACCGCAGCCCCGGTGTCCGAGACGCTGAACTGACCGGGCGTATAGACCGCGCTGTGCAGAGGCGTGACAAAGAGCAGCAGCGCGACTGCGCGCAGCAGAAGGCGCATCGGTGGTTCCTCCCTTTAGACCCTCTGATGCCCCAGCGCCTATGCGACAGCGGTAGGCGCCTATCATTTGACGAGCCAATGCTGCTCCTGCCGTTCTAGTTCGTCAACTAACCAACAAAGTTATAGGTCGCCGAACTTCTTCAGTCGCTCCTTAGCTTCCGCGCCTAGCAACTTGAGTCTTCGTGTCTTGCGGGACACCTTTGGATCGCAATAAGCGAGGCGAGGACCAGCATCGCAAACGCCGGGACGTCTGCGACAGGGCAGGAGTTCGCAGTAGGGGCCAGGATCCGGGCGTGGCCATAAGGGCAACGTGGTGCAAGCTACTGGACTGTCGAACGCCGGCGGCTGGGCAGGCGCCGCTGGTCTTACCAGGGTGCGTGCATCGGCGCCACCGCATACGCCGCGCTTGCGCTAGATCAAGGCGGCTCAGCGGGAGTTAGGGTTAACTGCATTCTCCGGAATCGGGAAGGGGTGGGCATGCTGACCATCGAAGACTGCATCGCGTTATCGGAGCTGACGGAAGAGGAAATCCTCGCTATTGCCGAGCACGAGCACATCCCGGAGATGGCGGCGGTGGAACTGGGTAACTACCTGGTTCAGACGCCCTCTGGCGAGATGCGGATCAAAGCGATGATCCAAGACGACATCGCGCAGGCGGGTCGGGAACACAATCGTGAGCGCTTGCTCACGCTGAAGCTATGCCTGAAGCACTTTCTAGAGCATCACGCGAGTTGCCGCTGAAGCACGGCCTGCCGGGAACGGGTTGACACTTCGCCTCTACGCTTGACTGGAAGGAGGGAAGCGATCGCACTGGGCGATCGCTGGCTGTCATTCGGTCACTACGATCGTGCCGTCCAGCTCTTCGTGACCGCCGCCGCAGAAGACATCGCAGCAGAACGTGAATGTTCCGATCCTGTCCGGAACCAGACGCACGCGGGCAGGCCGTCCCGGGATCACATCGGCGCGTACTCCGAAGTCCGGCAGGTTGAACCCGTGCGGGACATCCAGCGACGTGATCTCGAAGATCACGGGAACGCCCCGCTTGAGGTGCACCTCCCGCGGCCGATACTCGAAGCGCTTCACCGTCATCGGGATGACCTGCTCTGCTCCGCTGCGCGTCTGGGAGACCGAGAGGATGTATGCCAGCAGAGTGCTGCAGAGGACAACTGCGACTCCGACGTGGACGGCGTTGCGC